>DAMCTP010000015.1:0-60794 GCA_032113595.1 Pseudogracilibacillus sp. | reverse complement strand
TTTAACTTATTTAATATTATCCAAGATTGTTTACGTTATCATAATTACTTCTTTATTTATTATACCAATGAAATATTCTGAAGAGTTGAAAAGTCTTGAATAATTTCGAATCGATAGTTTTTTAATAATTTTTCATTTTTACTAATTCGAATAAAATTCATAACTCCAAGCCCAAGTGCGACAAAGGTTTAAAAAGTTAAAAAAGAAAGTACCTCCCCAAATCTTGTATAATGGTAGTGTACCAATACTACCCAAAAAGACTGAAGGAATACTTCCTATGACCACTACACGACAATCAAATTTATTTAGCATCCTGGAACTTTATGACATGCAACCTACCCAAAAGTATGATGCCATCATTGCAGCGATTAATTTGGATGCGATTTATTATGAAGTGACTAAAAAATCTAGACTAGGTGCACCAACATAACTTAATTATGCAGCGATGATTATTTCTATTTTCATTCGATACGTGGAACGTATCCCAACGATTAAAGATTTATTAAACGTCTCGATGATGATATTGGCTTTAAACTTAACTGTGTTTTTTGTTTCAGATACTGTACCTCCAGAAGCTTCTTATTCTAGGCTTTTGACTAGACAGAGTGAATCCAACAGCTTAGAAAAAGTTCAAGAGCAATTTATTGTTCAAGCTATAAAAGAAGGATTTATAATCGATAATACTGTTGCTATTAATGTGACACATTTTGAAGCCCGTGATAAAGCACCATCTAAGAAAAAAGAAGAGACGCCAAAGGAACCAAAGAAACGTGGCAGAAAATCCAAAGCCGAGCGTGATCAATGAAGAAATCCGCCAAAAAATATTTAAAATGAAAATCACCAAAGACCTAAGAAACTACAATGCACCAGCAAGAGGTTCAAGGCTTGGAAAAAGATATACAATCAACGTACTGCAGTTGAAAGAGTCAATGCCTATTTAAAAGAATTTTTTCAATTAAATAATGTTCGTTATCAAAGAGGAAAAAGTGCCAAGATACAATTTGGCATTGTCACCTAGTATATAATGCATCAAAACTAGCAGTAGATCGTTTAAATAAAGAATTACAAAGCCAATCACAAGATGCTTAATAAAGTAAATGAGTAAAATCTGTGTGAACACCGGCTTCACGTAGACTCCTACAGGAAAAAGCCGAAAATCCATTTAATACGTCAATAAACGTATTAAGTTAGTTGGGGCATTGCCTGTGGTAAGCGAAGTGAAGATGGTTAACACAGAAAATAATAATTTTTAAATCTACAATTGGAAATTTTGTTAAAGTATGATTTTTTAAAAAGGGTAATTATGAAATTGATTCAACTAATAAACAATATTGATAAAATAAATCCGAAAATAAAGTTTTTAGTAATTTTTAGCGTCATAATTTTATTTACCTTTTTATAAAAAAATAATAAGAAACCCCATATTAATATTAAAAACGGAGCATCTCAAAATTTCTATTAAATTTTATTATGATTTCTCTCAATTTATTCTTTTATCCAATCTGTCATAATATATCTGCCTTGTTGTCCTTCCCAATTATCAATTTGATGCTCAAAATTAAACTGGCCAAATTCACCATTGGCTCCTAATACACCTAGCCTTGGTGGATATTGTAACGTAGGCATTTCTTTCCTTCGTTCTTCGAATTCCTGTTTCATTTGCTCCGTTTCAAAGTTTCTATCAACCCCACTTGTTTCGATTAACACTTCTTCGACGTTTCCATCTTCAAAAATAAAGCCAACTAATGCGAATATAGTGAAAAATACTCCCTCTTCTGCTCTGGCGCCAAAAAATATTCTTGACTCTGCGTCACCCTTAAAAGAAGTGAATACTATTTTTTCCTCATTTACTTTGATTTCTTTAACACCGTCGGGTAATTTAATTGTTTTTAAACCATTAACAGCTTTCCATCTCTCTCCGATTACTCTTCTCATTTTTTCTTTTAAATCTTCATACAATTTAGGGTCGTTTTTATATAAATTATTTCTTTCTTCATCTTCTTTTGTTAAATTATTTTCAATAATTTCAAATTTTTCAGCAGGGGTTACATTAGGGAAATCGTTTTCATAAGGCAGTCTTACATTACTACCTTTTGCCTTTTCTGCTTCGTATCTTCTTAAATCCCCAACATTTAAACCAATTTCGAGCAATGCTTGGTGATAAGCCTCTTCTGCTTTCTTTATACTTTCAGGACTGTCATCATTCATATCTTCTAATAACTCATCACTAAGACTTTGTTTCATTGCATTCTTTTCCATTGTTGAGGCTTTTTTTCTTGATACAGAAAGTCCGAGTTCTGTCGCTTTATTTAGTTTCTCAGCATATTCATCTAAAGTCCAACCTATTTTTTCTAATAACTCTGCAATCTTTTCATCTTTTTCCTCTTCATCTTCGATGAAATTAATATCTTCTATTATCTCGTATATTTCTTTTTTTATCTCCAATATTTCTTCTTCTGTTAATGCATTATTTTCTTCCCCATTTTGATTATTCCCGGAGTTTTCTACTTCTTCGTTATTTTCAGTACCAGCTATTGCTTCCCTGTTTTGTCCAAGGTAGATAAAAACAGGGATAGTGATTATCAATAACAAAATGGGCGTTATCCACAATCCTTTTTTACCTTTTGGTATTTTTTCCTTATTCATGTAAATTCCCCCTGTAAAATAGTAAAACATCATTAATTTTAAAAAATATTATTCTATTATTCTTATATCTAATAATACTATTTCTTACAAAATGTTCTATTTACTTATTGATAATGAAGTATTTAAAATATTCCCTAATCTAATTAATTGTACCAAACAAAAATACTTAATGGTAAAAAATTGGGTATTATTTAATTCTTTTACGAAATAATTTGGATATAATAACGCGAATTGAAAAATTTGTACAACAATAATATGGAAAAAGGTGCAAGGATGGCAGTGGTTAAACACAATATGTCCAAAAGAACAAAGAGGTACAAAAAAATCCAAAAGAATATTTATTATAAGATAAAATGCTAATAATCCCATTAAAGGATGCGTCAGCAGTTAATACCACAAAAACAAATTATTCAGGCTACTCAAAAATAAATTCAGCCCCGTAGAGGCCGGTAATGGTGCCCGAATCAAATGCAGTGAATGATGGAATTCTGGGAGCACTATCTGTTTCTCTTGTGTTGCTAGAATTACCGACATTCACGTTTTTTACCCAGTAGGATTCAGCTCTTACCTTATCAACCTGATGCATAAAATAAGAGGTTCCGTCAGAATGATAATCTGGTATTATTACTATATCTCCACTGTACTTTATGGTTCCGCTTGCCTTGCTTCCGGATTTTTCACTTAACTTTCCCGTACCTAAACTAGTATATGCCATTTCTACTATTGGGTAAGTTTCAGGTCTTTGTTATTGTACTAAAAACAGTTCTTTTTCCAGGTGATACGTTATATTGGTTTTCCTAGTACATCCCACTTATTCTGATTTCCGTATTGTAAAGGCTGGTGAAAGGCTTAATAAATTAATTTTTTTATACTTTAAAACTCTCATTTCTCCCTCAATAAAAAATAAAACAAAACAACAAAACCCCGTTCTGAATATAAAAACGAAGTTTTGCCTATTCTTTCTATTTAATTTTCAATTTCTAATCCATCCAGTCTGTTAAAATAAATCTATTTTCGAAACCTTTCCACCCTTCAATTTGATGTTCCACATTTGCGTCCTTTGTAACACCTAGTATAGTAATACGTGGGAAGTCCCCATCATCTTCTTCAATGTTGGGAAGCAAATCTGTATCAAGTGCAAGTGACTCTACTAACACATCTTCCTCTTTCCCATCTTCGAATATAAATTTTACCATACTGTAAATAGTTAAATCAGGACCACCTAGGAATTCCTCTGGAATCAACTCTCTATTCGGATTAGATGGGGTTCCTTTTAATTCAGTAAATAATATCCTATTTTCATCCAATGTTATTTCTTCGACCCCGTCTGGTAACTTAATACGTTTAAATCCATTTGCATTTTTCCATACTTCATTCATTTCACTTCTAAGCCACGATAATGTTTCTTCATATACCTCTTTATCTTTTGTATAAGCTTCGTGTCTTTCTATGTCCTTTTCAGTTAAATTTTCTTTGATGTATTCGAACTTTTCGCCTGGCGTCATGTTTGATTGTTGTTCGGCAACAGAGAAATCTACGTTCTCTCCCTTTGTAGCCCCTATTTTGGCTTCTGCCTCAAGTCTTCTTATTTCACCCTCAGTTAATCCAATTTCTTTTAAAGCCTTTTCTAAATTCTTTTTAATTTTTCTTTTGTTGTTTGGGCTTATGTCTTCATTTTTTGATTTTTCCCTTAATTCTAAGGCATTGTTATATAATTTAACATACTCTTGTTTGGTCCAACCTATTTTGTCTATTAATTCTACAATTCTTTCTTCTCTTTCATCATTAGAAAGTAAAATTAGTTCCTGTGATATCTTATATAATTCATGTTGATATTCTTTCAACTCTTCTTCCGTTACATTTTCTTCATCATTTATTTCAACATTTTCGTCTGTTTTTTTTGTTCCATCAGTGATCGCTATCGTATCGCTATTTTGATTGAAAATGATAAGGACTGGGATGATGACTGCAATGAAGAGAATGACAAAAATTATCCATAATCTTTTTTTATTGCTTTGATTGTTTTTCTTTCCCAAATGAATTCCTCCAATTGATATAAAATAAAATAATATTATTTTCATCTACTCACACTGTATATTTAATAATGCAATTTTTCATAAAAGTGTAGTTCGAGCTGGTTAATTGTATAAAAATTATAATTTCAAACTATTCTAAAATACTAACCCCAAACAATTAAGTCTATTTTATCCAATCCAGTGATACAAAATGGTCTTCATAACCATACAAATCTTCTATTTCGTGTTCGAAGGTTGGAACCACGGTATCGGGTGTGAACATACCAATTCTTAAAATACCTTCGGGTTGTTTTTCCTTATTAAACTTACTGTCGTCACCTACCGTTTCGAACAACACTTCCTCTATTCGTCCGTCTCTGTAAATTAAATCAACCAAAAAATAGACTGTGAAGTTATGGCTGTTATCATGGTAATTTAGGACTAAAGAGTTACCCCAAGGGTCTCCTTTGTATTCTGTTCACCATAATACTTTCCTCATTCACAATGACCTCTGCAACGTCTCCTGGGAGTTTGAATGCTTTTTAGGCATTTCGTTTAATCCACAACACTTCCCAAGGATGCTGACAATTAATCGTCTGATTAAAGATTGTGAAGCAAATAATATAGAAATAATCATAACGAAAAACATTAGTCGATGCATCAAGTAAGGAGCTCCCGTCAGCATCCAAACCTATATTCACAACATGTTTGATAACAAATGGCTTTTGGAATTCAATTAACGCATCACTGTGATCCAACTCTCCTTCTAATACGCGAAAAGGCAATCGTGCATAAATCGTTTCACCATTTTCTCTCTCCCGATGCATGATACCATCAAAAAAACCGCTATGATATTCCCAATTCCCCCCCATATCAAAGCCATGGCCTTTTAGCAATTTTTTGGCATAGCCAAACTCCATTCTTTTCCCTTCTAAATCTGTTTCCAAATATAACATGTAGCTCCTCCTAAATTTTTTATTATTATCGCAAGTAACTTTGTAATAATACAAATTCAGAAAAATATTTGTCACATTTGCAATGGACCATATTATACAGAGTCGTAACAATACATAAAATTAGAAAGTGATAGTAAAATATTTTCAAGTAGTAAAGAAATTATGGGTGGTGGTCAACCTACTTTTCCAACCTTGAATAACATTATGTCCACTATTATATAGCCAAAAGAGCACACACTTATCTTGATATTTATAACCAGTTTCACGTTATAAATAAAATTGATGCATGTACATTTTTTAATAAAACGACCGTGTACGGGAACATATTGACTACTGTTTTTGACGTAGCTGGGAAAATGCTAATACCTAAATTACATAAATCTATATGACCATTTTTGCACATTATAGTATCATTTATAATTTAGTTATGAAAAAATCACCCTTTAAAAATCTATTATGAATACTCTCTATCTGCTCTATTAGATTATATACCTGTTCATAAACTCCTATTTCCCGTAATAACCCGATATCTTTAATTTTACTGACATTTATTCGCCATGTTCTGTCGACCTTATTACAAATTTCCCCATTTTTATTTAGCCGCTTCAGTAAACTCATCGGAACATCGGGTGGATACACATCTAATTCCCCAAATATACCCAAATGATACATCATAGATAATTCATCCCCTATTTTGGAAGTTACAGATTCAGCATTTCCAAAAGTAGTATACTCAAATTGATATTCACAATGTGAAATATAATTTAAAATTTTCTTATCTATATGTCCATTACCTAATAGATCTAAAAAATGTTTAATTTTAGGAGCAACAAAATTTTGGTTAAAATGGAATGGAGCCAATTCCTGATAGGCACGATACATCATTCCTTCCCAATCAAATCGTTTAAAGTAATATGGACCAAAATCCATATATAGAATCTTATTTTGACACTTCTTTTCTACTTTTGTTTTTAGTTTTATTTTAAAAATATTATCCCCAAAAATTCTGTTATATAGCTCAACTAATTTCTTATCTTGTTTTCCCATTACAATAATAAATGCATTACAAAAGATAAATATTGGAAGTTGGACAAAACGTACCCATTCTCCATCTCCCAAAATTAACTTTTCTAAAACTAGACCCCTTAGCACTTCATTCTTTTTTAAATACTCTTCATAAACTTCACTAGTATAAAACTCTGTCCATCGGATAATAGGTTCTTCTTGATGCATAAACAGCATAAAAGCTTCCGCACAAAATTTAATCAATTCTTTTAATAATTCCAAATCGTTTTCCGTCAGATAATATAGCACTAACACTGCAATCTTTGATTCGTTATTGGGAATTTCATCCTCAAGTTCTTGAATAGCCCCAAGCAATATATCAATGGATTCTTTAGTATTCATCCACTCGTCGAGATATGTAGATTTATCTAATTTTATATTTTGTATCAGACTTGTCTTCTTGGAAAAACCTAACTGACTTTCCAATATGATTGTCAGCATCTCAGTCTCCTCAAGATATGTCTCAACCGGTCCAAAAAGCCACTTTTCCGCTTCCTTTTTAATGACGTTTACTTCTATCTCCTCATCATCATCAACATACTTTGAATCATATTGGCTACTTCTATGATGTTTAGATATAATTTGAGGTCTTCTCCCGGTTAAAAAATAAATCTTGTCACCAAATTTTTGGGTATATCGTAAGTTGAATTCATGTAGTATCTCTGGCACCCTATCAATTAGGATATCTAATTCTATATCCATTCCATACACTATTAAAAATTCTATCTCGTCAAGAATAATGTCCCTTAATTTACCTTTAATCCCCTTAAATTCTATCTCATAGAAATTTGAAAAATCCTTTGGAAAAACTTTATTAAACTTTTCCATTTCTATATAATGATTAACACTAAAAGCATTATCAGCAAATTTTGTGATTATTTCATCTCCATTAAAAACCATTCCTTTTTCAATACAACTAACAATAATACTAGGTAGGTTATGTAAATCAGTATATTGTGCAACTAAGTCCCCCCCACCCATTGTCTGACAATATTCTTTTATCTTCACCTCTAAAAAATCGAACAATTCGGGATGATTTAGTGGATTACAGCAGCGAAGCACATGATAGAACTTAGATAATTCATCGTATGAAATAATATCTAAGGCTAAATCGCTATGCCATCCTTCATTATATTCCATATAACTGAAAGGATAATCATGATAATGTATAATACATTCTTGAGTTATCATATTAGTTATCTTGTCACTACATTTCTCTGCTACGTATTCAAGTAGAATTTGAAGTTGATTAAAAAATGCACAACTTTGTAAAATTAATGGTATATATTGTTCACTATTCTTAATAATAAATTCGAATAAAAAGTCTTGTATAGCGGGCATGGTAAACTTTACTACAATTTCTTCAATGTCTTCATTAAAATATGACTTAATCATTGTTTTCTCTAATTCGGCTATACAATCACACCTAAATTCTTAACTTTAGTTTTATTTATACTACGATTAATATACTTTTGATAACAAGTTTCTATATCTGATAGAAGCATCGGGGTAGATGATAGAAACAAAAGAATCGCTACTATCCTTGCTTCTTCGGATAACTCTATAAATACATCCTCCCAAAATGCGGTAGGGTAATCAAGATAAGAACATAATTCATAAAAATAATCCTCGGGAGTAATTCCTATTTTCCGTTCCCTGTCTAAGAATGTGGCTAATACACGTGGATTATAATTCGTATGATATATAATTTTATCACTTCGCCTATACAGGTATTCAACATAAGGATACTCAAGCGTTGACGTGTAAATATGGTTAAAAAACATGCTAGCCTTTTCGTCGTATCCATACTCTTCTATTGTAAAAATCATAGAATATTGTTCTAGGGTCTCTTTCAATAATAGATTTTTTTGTAATCCTTGTTGTAAGACATATTCCCTAGTCGTGAGTATTAATCTATGTCTGCCATTTGAATCTATAATAAGATTTAAAAGTGTTTTTAGTTGATTTCCGTGATTCCTTCGCCTATTTTCATTTTCAAAAATACTACCCCAAAAATCATCAAATATGACGATTTGTACTTGATCATCTTGTATTAGGGTATATACATCCTTAATTGAATTCGCCCAAACGTATCCATCTAAATTATTAGGTTGTAGAAAAGCCAAAGCCAATAAATGAGCCATGGTTGTTTTCCCTACACCTGGCTCTCCCGATAAAATAATCACATTTTTTTGATAAAAATGTTGCAACGCTTTACGATAAATTCTGGTCGGTACAAAAGTTTTTGACCTTTTAATAGCTTCATGAAACTCCATTTCCGATTCTTTGTATAAGGCACTATGTACAGTTTCTCTAAGCGTCTTTTGAAAAACATTAATGCTTGGGACCCAGAGCTTAAGACATGATAATTCAACATGTTTATATTGAGGTAGACTTAACAAATTATTCATATCAATTTGATCTATAATATCATTCTCTACCTGAATATATCCCTCAAATAACTTTTTTATTTTCTTCTTCTCACCGGGCTTCAAATCCATTGATAGCCCTAATATATACCTATTTGGATTTAACTTCCCTATTTTTGGTAACTCATTGTTTTTCAAATGATTTAACAAGCGATTTAAATCTGGTTTATGACGTTTAACTTGAACAATAATTTTGTGTTTTTCGTCCTGATATAATCCATCAATCCCATAATCCCTTCCCTCTTTAAATGTTTCCAGAATAATTCCCTCTTTAACTTGTACTAAATCACAAACTAATAGTTCAAATTCTCGCCATTCTAATAATCCATGAAAATTGTAGTTTCTCAAAAAAACTCCTCCTTCCTTTGTATTCATAACACATTCCTGTTAGATACCGAATTAAGCATTTCGGTTTTAATTAACTTATTGAGTATTCTAATTATTCTAATCATACCTATAACCTAATATTTAATCAAAATTGTTTGGGATATCTAAAAAAAAGTTAAAGTGATAAGCCCTATTAATGAATGAGTAAAGGGAAAGACTAACTATATAAAGTCAAGTGAAAAAACAAATTAAATTAATAAGAAATATATGAAATTAAGACATACCAAATAATCATCAAAAAACCTTGTTTTTTTCACTTACTGTCGAATTTCGTAAGGTTCATTTTTAATTAATATCGCATGAATGATGTAACAGAGTTTTCGAGACACAGCACCAACAGATGTTAGATGATGCTTTCCTTCAAAGCGTTTCTTGTCATAGAAGGCCTTCAGAACAGGATCACTACGAGAAGCAACTAAGGTAGCTTGAAACAAAGCCTTTCTGAGTTAAGGGAAAAGATAATTAGGCAATGACCAATTAACTGTCCAAGTGATTGTTCCATATAGCTGGACTGTTAGGGAAGGAGGATGGAGGGAAATGAGAACGGTTTTTCTCTAATAAGAGGCTTTGAATCAATGTTTTAACATGATTTTTATAATATATCTTTGCTAATTAAAAGTAAGTTTTAAAGGAAATAACTTGGAAACTCTATTGTAAGAAATAAATGATGTAATAAACGATTATTTCAGATAAGAAATAACGAAAAAAAACGGGGTAGGGATTGGTGGAAGAAACTATTTTTCTATTTTAAATGTTGTTTAATAATATTTAATATAATTTAATATGATTTTATAAAATCTAATATCTAATATAATTTCATTAAATCTTATATTATATATATTTTAATAAAATTAAGTTTTAAAGGGTTTTGGTCATTATAAAATCGAATGATTTTTTCTATCCCAGAATAGTCTTAATTTATTAATTGTAAGAAATAAAGTTGAAGCGGATTAAGAAAAGGATAAGGAAATGAAAAAATGATTACGTAAAAAGAGTTTTTCACGAAGAAAAAACCGATGAAGAAGCCAGGAAAATTTATCAATTTTCAAAAACAATGATCCTTTCCAGGATTATTTTCTACATGAAATAACACTAAATAAAACTCGGAAAGAAGCAAGACTTTATTTTACGGGGACATCTCCCTAGACATCAATGGTACGACTTCAACATGGGATGAGCCACCAAGCTTGATGTCTTGGGCTTTTTTATGAGTGGGTACGTCTGCGGTAACATATCGACCAACAGTGTACGTACGTGGGAACAAATCAATTAATCGTTATAGGCAAATTAAATTACCTTTATGTTAAACACAATTCGTTTTCATTATATCCTTCATTCTTAATTCAGTGAGGCGAAACAACACTTACTGTTTCTACTTTTTTTAGAAAACTGCCACTCTGCCACTCTTAGCTATTTTTTCTCTCCTAAATATCATTCCATTATTCTAACATTTTAAAAAAGTCTTTAACAATTGGTTCAATATCGGGTTCGGTATAATAATAGTATCCATTTATTTTAGTTAGCCCAAATTGAAAAGTAATCTCATCATCCTCAAAAAAATTAATCGAATATTTAAATCCATCTCTTTTTTCTTGATTTTCATCAGGTATAAATTTAATATTTTTAATATCGCTAATAAATTCGTCCATTTGTTCATTATTAGTAGTTAGGACATCATAACCCGTACTTCCATCGACAATCTTTATCTTAGTTACTTTGGATAAATCTCTCTCGTAAAATTCTGTCAAGGTGGTTTCTTTCGGTTTACATCCGGTTACTAACATTAGGGTTGTTAAGAGTGATAAAATTATACATAGTTTTAATAGCCCCATGATAATTAGTTTGTTCATTTTTAAAAAGCCCCCATCATCTTACTATTTAAGTATATATCATCAACATCTTCAGAGCCATACAAGAACCACACATCTTTTGGGGTACTCTTCCAATTATCTCTTACAATTACCGATCTATACCATTTGAATTTGAAAGTAGCATAGTATTCTTCATAACCGACAAGCGTTATATTATGTCCACCAGTTTGTGTTATCCATCCATTCGTACTCATCATACTAGGGTTTCCATTTTTAATTAATGTTTTCATTTTACTGAAACTTAGGGATGTATCTCTAGAGATAGTAAATGAATTTGCATATCCACGTTCTTTTATATATTTTTGTAATCCAGGAACTATTTTAGAACGAGATACCCCACTACTATTTGTATGCCCCATAATTGTGCCTATTCTATTAGCTACACTTTTCCAATTATTATTTGACGACATATTTGAAAAACCATTTTTATCCCAGTACATCCGCCTGACAAGCTGCTCATCATAGGTTTCTAGTTCACATGTTTGCTCTTTTAATAATGCTGATATTTGTTCTAATCGTTCCCTCCCATTATTCTGTACTGCAATCTCTAGTTGAAGTTGTTGTTTTTCTTCTCTTCGTTTGTAAATATTATCGACAACATCATTATAATCTTTATTTGAATTGGCTAGACCGATTAAAGAATGCTGCAACACTTCCAGTTCTTTTTCAACTTTCACCAATTTATCATGTAAATGATTGGATAATATTTGGACAATATTTTGTTCTAATACTTTGAGAAAATTGTTTCGGTTTTTAAACAGTTCATTTATTGCTTGAATAACAGCTTGCTTTAAGTCCTCTTCTCTGATGGTTCGTGCATCGCAAAACACCCCAGTATTCTCTAGCCTACTGACGCATCGCCAATCAATTGATTTCTTGCCTCGGTTATTCCAATGGACTCTTCTAAATATCTCCCCACAGTTTTCGCAAAAGACAATTTGAGCTAAACTGTGATTACTGCTGTAATTTCTCCTTTATCCATTTTTACTAATGTGAGCAATTTTTCGTTTCTTCAATTCCTCTTGTACTAACATGAAGAGATGTTTTGGTATAATAGCTTCGTGATTATTTTCTACATAATATTGCGGGACAACTCCATCGTTGTTCACTCGTTTTTTCGATAAAAAATCAACGGTATAGGTTTTTTGAAGAAGTTCATCTCCCATATACTTTTCATTCGTTAGAATTTTATGAAGTGAACCACTATACCATTTCTTTCTTCCCGCTCCTGTTAAAATGCCATCTGCATCAAGTCCTTTTGAAATTTTGTTTAGGCTAGAACCTTCCAAGTTTTCTCGGTAAATACGTTTGATGATTTCTGCTTCTTCTTGAACAATTACTAAACGTTTATTTTCGTCTTTCATGTAACCAAGAAATCGATTATGGTTTACTTGCACTTCACCTTGTTGATATCGATATTGAATCCCGAGTTTAACGTTTTGACTAAGTGACTGACTTTCTTGTTGGGCAAGCGATGCCATAATAGTAAGCACCACCTCCCCTTACGCATCCATCGAATTAATATTTTCTTTATTTCCTGATAATCGTATAAATCAATTCTTAATATCCAGTCTTTCTTTGGTAAAACATTAAATATTTTTGATGCCCGTTCAACAGCTTTATTCACATAGTCAGGATTAGGAAACAATTTTCTCGAAATACCTTTTTTAATATTCTCATCATCATCTTCTCCACCAATCTCAAAACGAATGCCTATGGGTGCTTCATAAAAGACAGAAGATTCAACGGTTTTCATACCTATATCTACTGCTTTTTGAAATAAATTAATCAGGTTCATTTGAATACCTCTTATTTATAGAATATTAGTTTATATAACATTGTTATACAGGATGTCCTTCAGTAATTCCCCAATCATTTTATGCTAACAATTTTTACCTTTTAGGGAATTTCATTTTCTTTATTTCATGATCAAAGTCAGAAACTATCATTTGGTGTTTATTAAATTCTTTATACACATCAATAGCCTTTGCTTTTGCAGCTGTTTGTGTAATTTTTCCATGTCCTTCTAAAACCTCATACCGATTGAATTTTAGAAATTCATCTATACTTATCGCAAAATCTTTCATTCCAAGTAATCTTTCATCTTCTAATAATCTTTCGACATAATCAAAGTATGAGGAGACATTCCGTTCTAAACTGCGAATTTCTTTTTCAGATAAATAATTCTTTGCAACAGTAACGTCCGATTGCAAGATACGACCATCAGGAGCATTTTTCCATGTACTTAATCCCATATATTCCTTATCCTTATCTGCTGAATTATATACAATTTCAGCAGCCGTTTTTCCAGTGATGGCATAATGAAACTTATTTTGTACAGTTGCGTAAAATCTTTTAGTAACATCTGAGTTTTTATCATAATCATAAGATATTTCCGCAAATAGGTCTGATAACTGTTGCCATATTCTTCTTTCACTAGCACGAATCGAACGAACAGTTTCAATTAATTCACGAAAATAGTCTTTTCCAAAAGCATTTTCTCCTTGCTTCATACGTTCAACATCAATTTTAAAGCCTTTTTGGATATACTCCTTCAAGACATCTGTTGCCCAAATACGAAACTTTGTCGCTTTTTTTGAGTTAACCCGGTAACCAATAGAAATTATTGCATCTAAATTATAATATTTCACAGATTTTGTTTGTGTTTTTCCTTCTATTGCACCATGTTGAGTGGTTGTTTCCATTTTGGAAACAACCACTTCTTTAATCAATTCTCCTGTTTGAAATATATTACTTAAATGTTTACTAATAGCTGGAACTCCAACATCAAATAACTTTGAAATTGATTTTTGCGTTGCCCAAATTGTTTCGTCACGTACAATAACCTCAACTTCTTCTCCAAAGTCATAAACTAAAAACTGTATATCTCTCATGATATTCTCCTTGTCTATTTTATATTTTCCTTATTTATAGAGATTATTTTTCTCCGTACCTATTTTTAAGTTTTTCAAAAACCATTTCAGCATCCAAAAGTTCCTCTTTGTTATTAAGCTCCATTTCTGCTTCTGCTAACTTTTCATACAGATCTGCTTTCGCTAACTTTTCTTTATACGTTTCCATACTCATGACAACTAAATGCCCATAACCGTTTTTCGTAATATATACAGGCTCATTCTGTTCATGACATAACTTAGAAATTTCATTTGTATTTCTTAAGTCTTTAATCGGTCTTATTTCTGGCATATGAATCCCCCCGTACAGTATAATTATGTCTTTATTATAACATAATTATGTTTAATTCATGTATGTATTCTAATAATAAACTCTTTAATTTAAATTAATATCTATTCTATCTACACACTCATCAGATATTGCTTCTGTCAACTCAACATATTCTTATTTTGTAGTATGATGATTTGTTCCCACAAACCAAAAAACATCTATTTCGTCGAGTTGACAAAATAGATGTTCTTTCTTAAATCGTTGTTATATCAATGTTTATTCCCTAGACATCAATGCTACCACCTCAACATGGGACGAGTTGATACAATTGATGTTTTTACGATTTTTAGTGAAATGGTCGTATGTGGAAACATATCCACCATTTGTACCATTTACGAAGACTATTAACTTGGGTTTTATGGCATTTCAATCTCATTTATAAATTTATATTCTTGTGTGTATGCACCTTTGGCGAGTACTTTCAAGAGTGTACCTTCCTCAAGTCTAGTACTGGTCGTAAATACCACTTGTTTAGTCTCTCCTTTTTCAGTGACACCCTCCTCCTTATATTTATATCTTCCGTTATCATCTGCAGGTTCATTTTGAATCTCAATATAGACATATTCTTGTTCAAGCAATGGATTAAAACGATCGAATGGCTCGCGAAAGAAGAAATATAGGCTTCCAAAAACAACGACTACAACAATACAGGATATTAAGAACTTTTTCATAACTTTTCTTCCTTTCTATAGAGCATTTGTGACAATGCTTTTATAATATTGAATGGTAAACACGGCAAACATCAGATAGATGACAATATATGCTGCCATACTAATAATGATTGGGATGATCATGCTTGCAGCCATGAGAACAGAACCTACGTTAAGAGCAAAAGCAGCATGAATTAACCCAATTCCCAGAGGAATTAAATAAACAAAGAGCTGTTTACGAATGATCCCTTTCATAATATCATTTACTCGAAATCCTAGTTGCCTTAGGGTTCGATAATGGTTCTTTTCTTGTTCAGCCTCTGTCATTTGTTTAAAGTACAAAATACTTCCTGTTGAAAGGATAAATACAAAGCCTAAAATACCGGCGATGAAAATAAGTATACCAAAGGTTTGACGGGATCCCTCGTATGTGGAATAAAAGTCAGTGATATATAGGTCACTATCCACATTCCTTAGAAAGATGTTAGAAGCCATATCTGATTTCTCAGTATCTAGTAAGTGAAACACATCAAATATCAACAGTTCTTTGTGCTCGTCCTCTAGGATGCTTTCCCTCATTTTCTCGAAGGTTTCATTAGAAACAAGTAATTGTTCGCCATAGAATCTGTAATTCATCACATTTTCAAGCCTAAACTTGGAGACTGTTAGTGAATTTGCTTGATGTTTTGATGCAAACTGCACTTTTTTTGGAAATGAGGTATCCATTCCCTCTATAATGGCTCGTGTATTATAGTAGATTGCTTCACCATCTTGGGGAATCTGAACATCTAATCCAGCCTGGTCCATTTGCTCTGCTGAAAAAAGCATAAACCTTCTATGGCGATTATCTACACTTGAATCCTGCTCTACCCATGTGCCATTAAATCGCATGGCTTCTAGTTGATAATGTTCGAATCCAATTTGCTCCTCCTCTAACCTACTTGATATAATAGCGGCTTCCTCCTGCATATTTTCCACTGCAAAGTCAAAAGGCATAGCCAATCTCACATCTTTTTCCGTTGAATAGTATAAGGAATATGAAAGTGAAATCATCGTAATGGTTGCAGCAGACAATACAGTGATTAAGGTTAAGGAATTGGCGTGACCTTTCATTCTGTGCATTAATGGGGCAACCGACAGGCTATTATACAAGCCCAGATTCCCATTTTTCTTTTTTCGAAAAACATTTAATATCCAGCTTATTGTCGTATGGAAGACTAAATAGGTTCCCAGTATGGTACTAGCTAGGACTACTAACATAAGAAACATCAGCAAATCTGCATGCTCTACAATCAAGGTAGACACATAATAGCCAAACCCTATTAAACTTAATCCTGCTATCCCTAAAATGCTTGAAAGGATAGTTGGACGCTTGACAAAGTAATCATTTTGATTATTTGCTTTAAACAATTGTATTAGTGTTCTGCGATAAACCGTCAATATAATTTGTAATGATGTGACAGCAATTAAGCAAGTAAAAACTGCAATTGTTTGGATGACTGCTTGGCTGGATAAGGTTAAGCCAGCCATAGCTTCAAGACCTATCAGGTTCATAAAAAGTAAAAGAAAGAGTCGCGAGAGCAAAGCTCCAACGATCATTCCAATAAGTAAAGCTCCTAAACCAAGAATAGTGTGTTCCAAGATTAATACCCGAGCTACCCAAGCCTTAGACAAGCCAATTAACTGATACAATCCAATTTCTTGACTACGCCTTCTAATAAAGATGCTCGTAGCGTACATCGTAAAAACAATGGTAATGAAAATAAGTAATAATCCAGCCACTTGAAAGGCCGTAGAGAAGAGGGTACTATCATTGGCCATATTCATAATAGTTCGGTCATTCTGCAGGGTAGCAAAGATAAAATACAAACTTATACTGAAAATCATCGAGAAAAAATAGAGATAATACATTTTGATGTTCTTTCGCATGCTGCGAGTCACTAATTTCTTTATAGTCATTTCTAGCTACCCCCTCCAAGAACAGCTTGCATATCGAGAATATCCTTAAAGAAGTATTCTCTCGTTTTCTCTCCCTGATACAATTCAGAAAAAACTCTTCCATCCTTTAGAAAGATTACCCGATTACAATAGCTCGATGCCAACGGGTCATGAGTAACCATAACTATAGTGACTTGGCGTTTTTTATTAATCTCACATAACTTTTCTAATAAATTAGAAGCTGCTTTTGAGTCAAGGGCTCCAGTAGGTTCATCAGCAAAAACAATTGCAGGTGAGTGAATTAACGCTCGCGCTGCAGAAGTTCGTTGCTTTTCACCTCCTGAAATTTCGAAAGGGTATTTATTGGCCAACTGCTTGATTCCTAACATCCCCGAAATTGCATTAAACTCTTTTTCGGCCTCATCTTTACTTATTTTTGTTAGAGAAACAGGTAACAATATGTTTTCTTTTACCGTTAATGTATCAAGCAAATTGTAATCCTGAAAAATAAAGCCTAGATGCTTTCGCCTAATATTTGATAGTTGGGTATCTTTCATTTTTGAAATCTCTTGATCATTTATAAAAATATTTCCTCCTGTGGCACGATCAATTGTGGCTAAGGTGTTGAGTAGTGTTGTCTTACCAGAACCCGAAGGACCCATGACACCAACAAACTCACCTTCTATAACACGAAGATTTATTCCTTTTAAGACCTCTTGAGCATTTCCCTTTGTGCCATAAGATTTACGTACATCCTCAGCTAGTAAAACGGTCTGCAATGTATTTTGCTTTTTCATCATATCCACTCCAATAAAGTTATATGTATATTGTAGTATGTTTGTGGATCTATGTCGTAAGCTTTAGGTGATAAAACGAAAGCGAATGTGATATTTCTGTCACCTAATAAAATAAATAGTAGTTAGGTTTTCAATAACCTAACTACTTCAGTATGTCTGATTTATATGATCGCCTAATACGTTCAAATGGATTCTCACTAGTAAATATCATTGAAAAAGATGTGCCTTCACCAACAACTGAATCAACCTCAAGTTGAATATTCAACTTCTTGCTAACTTCCTTTGCAAGGTAAAGCCCCATTCCAGTAGATGAGCGTTGGATTCTTCCCTGTTCTCCAGTAAAGCCTTTATCAAATATACGCGGCAGGTCATGTGCTTGAATACCAGGCCCTTCATCTTTAATTTTTACCATAACGAGTTCATTTTCATAGAGGCCAATGTTAATGAATATATTTCCATCTATTGGACTGTACTTAATTGCATTGGTTAAAAGCTGTCTTATAACAAACCCACACCACTTGTTATCAGTATACGTATACCTTTTATCACCTAGTAAATCAATGGCTATATTTTTTTCCATACACCAGGTTGATAGCTCACGAATCTCTTGTCTTATCAGAGCGTTGACTTCTAGTTTTTGTGGCAATAGGTCTGCTTCTAGGGTATCTAATCGTGAAATATAAAGCTGTCTATCTAGTAATAAGTGTAACTTTAACCAATTTGAATCAAGTCTTTGAGCTAATTCATTGGAAGGATGGGCATCAATGGTAATCTTCATGGCTGTAAGGGGAGTTTTCATTTCATGAACCCATGATGAAAGATCGTTATGGTCCATTTGTTGAGAGTAGTGATCCTCGAGACGTTTGTTTTGCTCAAACTCATGGATTGTTTGTAAAAGTGTATATACAATACTGTCTGGAAAATGGACATGAGGAGGAGAAATACTTTCAAACCAATCATCGTCCAAATCTCTAAAAAGTCTAAGCAGAGATTTATAATAGGAGGTCTCTTTTTTGTATCTCCAAATAAAAAAAACAGCAAAAATTATTAGAAACAACCCATTTAAATAAATAAGTGAAGAGGGCTCCACATTAATCCCCCCATCAAATATAATTAAAACATTAGTAAGTATAAGAAACAGCATAATTAGAGCAATCCAACTTTTTTTATAAATAAGATAAGTGATAAACAATTTGCACCCTCCTAGAGTGTAACGGCCATATACCCTTGTCCCTTTTTTGTCACAATTCCTTCTTCTAAATTAAGTGCAGAAAGCTTTTGTCGTAGTCTTGTGATATTAGCTGTTAGGGTATTATCATTAATAAATTGATCATCGTCCCAGAGTATTTTCATCAATTCATGACGGGAGATAATGTTATTATTTGATTTGACTAACACCGAGAGAATTAAAAATTCATTTTTCGTAAGTTCGACAGTTTTATCACCCTTACGAATTCCTCCACTCCTTAAATCAATAATTGCTTCATTCCATTCAATTATATCGAAGGATGCTTCTTCATAGGTATAGGTTCGGCGAAGAAGCGCCTGTACTTTTGCCAGAAGAACATCCATATTAAATGGCTTCTGGATGTAATCATCTGCTCCTAAATTCATGGCCATGACCATATCCATGGCATGATCTCTTGAAGAAAGAAAAATAATAGGAACTTTAGACACTTTACGTATCTCTCTACACCAGTGAAAGCCATCAAACTTAGGAAGTTGTATATCAATAATGACTAGATGGGGCCTGTGCGCTACAAAGTCTTCCAGTACATTAGAAAAATCACTTGGAAAACTTACCTCATATGCCCATTGGCTTAACCCCTCATTTAAAGCTTCTAATAGAAGAGGATCATCTTCAATAATAAAGATGTTCATATTCATTTGGATATCTCCTTCCTATTCACAAAAGTACCTTATTTTCATATTGAAGACATTATAAATTATAAACTTCAATATTAGTGTACATGATATACAAAAACTATTTAAGTATAAAAAATGAATTATTGATAAAGCATTCATTAAACCCTTATTTGATTTACTGTGATTCTCTTTACTTTTCTTGAATATTTTTTTAAATAAACTCATAGTGTTTCTCCCCTAAAAATAAACTCGTCACCAAAAGTTCGTACGGTTGGTTTTCTTATTAAACAGTTTCTCTTTTTCATTCTCCCTTAACAACTCATCAGGATGTTTTTCTGAATCACGAATCCAATTAGCCTTTTCTATCGCCCATCTGTATTCCTCTGATTCTTCATCTATTTCAGCTGCAACATATTCCTGAACTAATTTAGAATAGAAGTAATTCAAGGAATTGTTTATGAGTTGCTGTGTTTTTGTGTATTCATTGTCTCGCTTTTCCTGTAAGATTAATCTTTCTTCTTCCTCTTTTAGCCTTTGCTTTTCTCTAATTATATAAGCCTTTTCTTCTTCATCTATTATCTTAGGCAAGGAAAATATATATACAAATACTTTTCTTAAAAGATCTTCTGTAGTCATTCTTTTTGTTTGATTAATATTTTTTTCACTTCTACCCCAACTATACCAAGATAACTTATATCCAACTTCTACATTTATTATTCCTTTAGTTTCATATTCAAATGTATGATAAGTAGAATATCTTTCATCTTCTGTTGATAGGTTAATTTTTCTACAAGGTAGTTTAAAGTTCAAGGTAATAGTATATTTATCTTTAAGTATAACTTCAGTTTCATCATATTTGGGAACAATCTTAGCATCTGCTTTTTCAAGGGCTTTAAATAAACTATCAATAAAAGGTAAAACTTCCGGGAATATTTCTCCAGATGCCGATTTAATTCTCAATTTATCCTCTCGATAGGATTGAGTTTTTTTACGATACCCAACTATCGCCTTATGTGGTTTTGAAGATAGTGTTTTATTTATTTTTAAATTATTATAAATATCTATTAACCTATCTTCATCTTGTTTAAAGTAAGAAAAATAACTTTTTTCCTGTTCTGATAATTTGCCGTGACTTGTTTTTAATGGTGGTGATTCTTGTTTTTCTTTTTGTTTTGTGGACTTAACAATCTTTTTTGGAGCTAATTTAACTTGTTGCTTTTTCGCTTTTTTAATTGTAATCACTAGATTATCTTCTGCATTAGGCAACTCAGGTTGAGATGGTTTTTCATTTCCCATATATAATTTACTCCAATAAGACTGAGTTGGTAGTGGAATATCATGATTAACACATGCCTTTTTCAACTTATCATAAGGTATATCAAGCTTCTTAGCTGCTTTCGTCATTCCAACAGACCAGATTTCACCATATAAATCTCGTCTAGAAATTGATAACAAAAATACCACCCCATCTAGTTTCGTTTACTTATATTTTATACTATTAAAATTTTCGGTCAATTTAACAGAAGCAAAAGCCCATGCCGTTTCCGACACGGGCTTGTTAGATGTCCTTGTTATATTTCCACTTTAAATTTCATGGTTAATTCTCTACTTTGATTCACTATCTTTTTAATTAAATGTTTAACATTTCAATATGCATACCTTTTCTAGTATTTAGCATTACTCCTTTTATGTCGATGTCGTTTCATACGGGCAATAGAAGTTTTTATAGTTTTTTAGTCAGTTCTTTCTTTTCTTTCAATAATCTTTGAAATTCATCTTCTAACTCTTGCGAAGGTTCCAAGCTCAATCTACCCAGAACGTCAGATATTTTAGTTTCAATTAGTAAAAGTTGGTCATCATTGTTAGACTTTGTTTTATTCTCCAGCCACTCTTCATATGCTTCGTACGATCCATCGAATACTGTTATCTTACCATCTTTTATATCAATTATTTTTGTAGCTATATTTTTTACTAACATTCGGTCGTGAGTAACAAATAGAATCGTTCCATGATAACTTTTCATTAATGTTTCTAGCGCTTCTAAAGATGCAATGTCTAAAAAGTTAGTCGGCTCATCTAAAACGAGCATATTCACGTCACTTAAAAATAGTTTAGCTAACGCTAGCTTTACTTTTTCACCACCACTTAATATGCCCACCTTTTTATAGACATCTTTATCCCAAAAATGCATTCTTGCTAAAACTGTTCTTATTAATGTCTCATTCTGACTAGAGGTCGATTGTACATTTTCTATGATTGATTTCTCATCATTTAGGATGGTTAAGTGTTGAGAGAAGTAACCGATCTTAACTTTTTCTGGAATTGTAACTCCTTCGTCTTGCTTAACTATTTTTTTAAGCAAAGTTGTTTTACCTGAGCCATTTTTTCCAATGATAGCAACTTTATCGCCGCCATATAAATATAAGCTAAAGGGATCCCAGAGCTTACTTCCGCCAATCTCTCCCTTAACATTTTCAGCACGTAACACAGATTGGTTTGTGAATTTTTCTTCATTTAACATATCCATCTTAATTTCAGGTAGCTCTTTCACTTTGTCAACCTTATCCAATTGTTCCAGTCTTGTTTCTAAAGCCTTTGCAGAACCTCTCAGCTTTTTCTGTATGTTGGCGTAGTGGGTTTTAGCACCCAGTATTCTCGCTTCAGATGAACTAAGATTCTTAGGTTTTTTTGTTGCGCGTTGAGCTCTTTCTTCTTTTTGACGTATTGCTATTTCTAATTTTTGTTTCTCACGTTCATACTTTTCAAATTCAGTTTGTTCTTGTTTTTTCAATAAGTCTTTTTGCTTTGCATATTCATCATAATTTCCTTTAAATATTTTTAACGTATTATTTTCAATTTCCCATATTTCAGTACATACATTATTTAAAAATGCCCGATCATGCGATACTACGACAGTTGCTCCTTGATAGTTTCTTATCTTTTTTTCTAACCAAGCAATTCTTTCCGTATCTAAGTGTGTTGTTGGTTCATCTAAAAGAAGCAGGCCTGGGTTCTCATTGAAAGCGTTCTGTAAATATTGCTGTGTTATTTCGCCACCACTTTTCTCCAATCTTGATTCTTTAAATTGTGGCACTAATTTCACAGAGGTAAAAGGAGTAATATTACCTTCATCAGGTAATTCTTCACCTGTAATAATTTTTAATAGGCTTGTTTTTCCTGTTCCATTCCTACCTACTAAACCTATACGTTGATTATCATGCACTTGCATTAAATCAATATCAAATAGCAATCTGTCTTGTAATTGTTTTTTGATTGATGTTCCTTCAAATAATAGCATAATCCCATCTCCTTATTTTGAGGGGATATAAAAAACCCCCTAATTCCATTCAGAATAGGAGGTCAGTAAAATTTATAAGTATACACCTAAAAAAACATTACAAAATTAGGGTAAACCACACTGCACAATACAATCCTATTCTGAAAATTATACATAAAACGCTCCCCAAATAACCTAGGTTAAGTTATTGATTTACTATTTTATGTTGATTTTCTTTAATAAATAGGATTAATTGTCCATTGTGGTAAAATAACACCCTTTCCCGTATAATTTAATCTCAATATAAACTATCTATATGGCTCTGTCAACATTTCTATGCTTTACTTAGATAAGAAATTAAAACTTAGTCTGATCAAAGCGAAAATAACTAATCGGATGGGAGCTACAATTTAAGAGATTCCCGAGCCATCTTTCTGGAATGATTTCTGAACTCCTTGTAATGTTTTTTCTCTTGATTCATTTTCTCACTTCTCGTACAGCAAACTTGCTTCACTTTTATCATGACATCACCGTTACATTTCTAGTCTAACATTGGCTACTCATAACGCTTAGACAAACATTTTTTTACCTAAGTTTTCAATTTTTGTTACGATAAGCTGTGAATAGAGATAAGGCTCTTTATTTACCATCTTTAGATGGACTTGACTTTTTCATGGATAATAAGCCAATAACTCCACCAATAGCAATTAATAAAATGTCTATCGCAATTTCCCTACCTTGGAACGCATCAATATAATTCACTAAAAACCAGCTTTTTCCACCATTTGTCAAATGATTGATCAAACCTCCTACTCCTTGGATTAGGAAAAGTAAACTCATTCCACTAATAATTTCTTTCATATTAAACACCTCGTTCATTTTTTTAATGTAAAATACCTCTAATACCAATATTAAAAAATACAGCTCCTACTACACCTATTGCTACTAATAGTGAAGAAATCGGTGCTTCATTTAACTTTGTTTTTATTTTGTCCAAAAAATGCTGCAACTTATCTTTAAAAACAATACTAATCCCTATCAATAATAGAGAAGGAAGCACCATTACAAGATTATACCCAATTAATACAGCTATAGATGAAACCGAAGGGATGGACAGATGATTTAATAAAAAAATCGAATAGAAATAAGGCAATGCCGTTATAAATTCAATAAGAAACACAATAACCCCTAAAATAATAATTCCCTTTATTGTTGTCTGTCTAGGAATCCATGACGTAAGACGTTCTATTGTGTTCTCTTTTGGTTTTATGAAGCTAACTAAAACAAGAAGTGTTCCTGTAACAGTATAGAACCAATTGATAAAATCAAATTTAGATAAACTGTTAATCAATCCCAATAATTGATCTCCACCAAAGTACAGTAATAAACCAATCATAAAATAACCTAACTGAATAACAATTAAAAATACCAATAGACGGGAAGCTAGCTGATTAGGTTGTGTAAGTAATAAATAGCCCGTAATAGCCAGCACACCAGGACTTAATATATCAATTAAGGCACAAATGGAAATGATAAGTAGAGCTACGGACATATCTATTGATGAAGAAGGCATCATAGCTTCAATGATCTCAATCAAATAATTAGTCCCCCTTTTTAAATTGTGATATCATCTAAATAACACACTGTGCTAAAAAGATAATAACACACTGTGCTAAGAAAGGGAAGTGATATTTATCCATGTCAAAATTTGTTAATCATAACAAGAAACGAAAGTTAATTGCTGAAGCTGCATGGAATATTATTGAGAATGAAGGTATTGAGAAAGTATCCATACGAAGAGTCGCAGCTGAAGCAGGAATGTCCCCTGGTGCGTTAAGACATTATTTTTCAACGAAAGATGAAATGCTGCTGTTTATTATAGAATACTTCATAGAAGAAGGAAAAAAGCGTTCTGATCAGAAAAATTGGTCAAAAAACCCATTACAGGCAGTTGAGGAAGTGTTACTGGAGCTTGTACCAATCGACGAAGAAAAGAAAATTGAAGCCAGTGTTTGGTGGATTTTTGCCCTCCGTTCCCTAACGAGTGATGTATTAAAAGAGAAGAAAGACGAAATGACTAATGGTACATATGATTTAGCAAATTCAATGATTAAGATATTAAATCTAAAAGGTATATTATCAGATTCAGTTAATACAGATTTAGAAAGCAGTCGGTTATCTGCATTAATTGAAGGGCTGTCATTCCATGCTTTGATAAGACCTGATATTTATACCCCTGAAAAGGTGAAGGAAGTAATCAATTATCATTTAAAAACACTCTGTAATAAATAAACAATACTCGGAAGTAGATAATTCATTCTCATTAGATTATCTACTTCCACCCTTATGGATATTAATATCGATTTCCTAAAATTGAAAACCTTATTGAAAAGATATTGAAAAACACATAAAAATATTCGGTATCCTAATTAGAAAAACCAGAGTATTTGTTGAGTTTTATACTAAAATGGCAAATGTGTATTATGAAAAGTATTGGTGGTGGATTTAGCAAAAGATTATTTTAACTAACAAATGTTTATTTTGGTGTTACAAACGTTTCCCCAACTTCACAACTGTCTCCGCATGGTATGCCTTTTCCGACATGGGCTCGTTGGGTATTCATATTATACTTCTTTGATAATTTCAATTCCTGACTTAAATTCAATCGTTAATTGTCTTTCATGGATCGTTATTTTCTCAATCAACCTTCTAACCAACACATCATCATACGTTTCAAGTTGCTGCGGTTGCTCTTTTAAAAACTTTGCCATTTCTTCAACCCGCTGCCTAAGTCCTTCCCTGGCTGCATTTTTCATCATAACTTCCTGCTTCAGTTCCCGCAATCGGTATATTTCTTCCGCTACATCATCGTAATCTTCTTTTGAATTTGCGAGTCTAAGCAGTTCCATTTGTAGTTCTTCTAGCTTTTCGTCAATATCAATTGTTGGTTTATCCGCATTTTCATGCAAAACTGTTTCAATATTTTCTATTAATAATTTCAAGTAATTATCTTTGTTGCCCAAGACTTCATTAATGGCTTGTACTATGGATTGGTGTAGTTCATCTTCTCTGATTGTTTCTGCATTGCAAAGATGTGTTTTTCTTTCTAGTCGACTGACGCAACGCCATACAATGGACCTGTACCCTCGGTTATTCCAGTGAACCCTTCGAAAAACATCTTCACATTCTTTACAAAATACAATACTCGACAATGCATACTTGCTACTATACACACGTTTCTTTCCTGTTTTTCCATTTCGTATATTTGCCCTTCGCATCATTTCTTCTTGAACTTGTAGATAAATCTCCCTTGGAATGATGGCTTCATGATTATTTTCTACATAGTATTGTGGAACGTGACCATTGTTGACAACTCGTTTCTTCGTTAAAAAATCTACGGTATATGTTTTTTGAAGTAATGCGTCCCCAATATATTTTTCATTTTGCAATATCTTTTTAATCGACTCTGGCCGCCACTTTGTTCGTTTAGCTGCGGTTAATATCTCATCAGCTTCAAGGCCACGTGCAATTTGAACCAAACTGGATCCCTCTAAATATTCTCGGTAAATCCTTTTAACAATTTTCGCTTGTTCTGGATTAATTACTAGTTTATTGTTTTCATCTTTTGTATAGCCTAGAAAACGATTATGGTTTACCTGCACTTCACCTTGCTGGTATCGGTATTGAATGCCAAGTTTTACGTTTTGACTAAGTGACTGACTTTCTTGTTGTGCAAGAGAAGCCATGATGGTGAGCATTATTTCGCCTTTGGCATCCATTGTGTTGATGTTTTCCTTTTCAAAAAAGACAGGTATTTCTTTATCTTTCAATTGCCTGATGTATTTTAAACAGTCCAGCGTGTTTCTCGCAAATCGACTGATGGATTTTGTAATAATCATGTCGATTTTTCCATTCATGCTATCTTCAATCATTTTATTAAACTGCTCACGCTTTTTTGTGTTTGTTCCAGATATGCCATCGTCTGCATAGATTCCTGCAAGTTCCCATTCAGGATTGTTCTGAATATAGGTAGTGTAGTGTTCCACTTGAACTTCATAACTAGTTGCTTGTTCTTCGCTATCTGTTGATACACGACAATAAGCTGCCACTTTTAATTTTTTCTTATCCTCTGCATCAACATTTCTCGTTCTTCTCCTAGCTGGGATAACTGTTACGCTTCTTGCTAAAGCCATTTTAAGTCACCTCTTCTTTAATTAAGCTGTATACATATTCTGCTTGTTTAATTGGATTGTCGTATTTGTCTTCCACTTCTCCGATCGTAAATTCAAAACATGGTGTAAATGACTCTTCCTCTTTCGTTCTATTTAATCGTCCTAGTTTTTTCGCTCGTTTAAATCTTTCGTTTTTTAATTGTTCAAATTGTTCTTTTGAAATTAATCTCGGAAACAATTCATTTCCTAGATACCTTTCATCTGTTAATATTCTAGTAATTCCGCCATGTGACCGATTAATACCAGATTCCCTTGCTGCATTAGCTAAAGATTGGCCCGATAAGTATGATGCGATTAAAAGCTTTAATTGCTCAGCTTCTTTGGCATGAACTTCAATTTTTCCGTTTACTATTGCATATCCAAAAGGTGTATGTGCCATTAGCGATCAATCCTTTCTCTAAGTGTAATGCCACAATTCAAATGAAATCCTATCTCATTTGGTGAATATACGATTATCTTTTTTACAATGTCTTGAAAAGATTCTTCATCAAATGCATCTATAAATATTCCTTGTTTAAAGTATTTAATGAGCCGATTTACTTCACTTAGCTGATTTGAACTGTCATTGATTAAATACAGTAACTGCTCTCTTTCTTCTTTTAGCTTCATATTCTTTTGGGACAATTCAATTTTCTGTTGATTGAAAATAGCAGGTTCTAAAAAACCTTTTGTCATTAATTGAATTAATGTATTCAGTTCATCTTTTGTAACTTCGAGTTGTGCTTCTATTTCAGAAATCATTTGATAGTTTTCATCTTGATTTGACGTTTCTAGTTGTTTAGATAGTGGTATTAATACATAACTATAGCCAAACTTTAATTTGTTCATCATTGTAATAAAAGCTTGATGAATACGTTCTTCCCTTATAAATAGCATCGAACACTCATCTTTGTTTTTTATATGTGTAGAACAGCACCAGGCAATATATTTACTATGCGTGGAAGTGTGTATTCTTCTTTTAAATGTATCTCCACATTCCATGCAATCAATCTTCCCTGAAAAAGGATAGCGGTTTAAATATTTTCTACTGCCAGCAGCGACATTCTTTTGGCTTGCTTGATATTCTAACATTCGATTAGCTGCTTCAAAATCAGCATGCGTAATAATCGCCTCATGATGATTTTCAATTAGGTATTGATCAAGTTCACCTTGATTAACCTTTCGATTAAAATGCTCATCGGTAAAAGTTTTTTGAAGCAGCACATCTCCCGTGTATTTTTCGTTCTTAACAATTCCACGTATCGTAGACCCTGTCCAATTGCCGTTTCGCTTTGTTGGAATTCCTTCTTCATTTAACTGCATGGCAATTCGTTCTGTTCCCATTCCTTTAAGCACACTATTAAATATCCGCTTGACTACTGGTGCTTGTTCTTCATTCACAACCACCATTTCATCGATATAATCGTAACCGTATGGCGGATATGACAATTTGTAAGTCCCACGTTTGAATCGTTGTCTAATCGACCATTTACTGTTTTCAGAAAGTGACAATGATTCATTTTCTGCAAGGCTACTTAAGATTGAAAGCATGAGTTCACTTTCCATAGAATTTGTATTGATGTTTTCTTTTTCAAAATAAATGTGCACACCTAAGTCCATCAATTTTCTAACAAGTTCCAGGCAGTCAATCGTGTTTCTCGCAAATCGACTAATAGATTTTGTTAAAATGAAGTCAATCTTTCCTTTTTCACAATCAGATATTAAGCGAAGCAATTCTGGCCGTCTATCCTTTTTCGTTCCTGTAATACCCTCATCACTATAAATATCAACTAGCTGCCATTCATCATTATTTTCAATTAAAGTTTTGTAGTGTCGTCTTTGCGCTTCTAAACTAATCAATTGATCCTCATTTGATGTTGATACACGTATATAGGCAGCAACCTTTTGTTTCGGTTTTACTGCTGAAGATGTTGTCACATCAAGTGTTGTTATCTTCCTCATCCACTCAACCTCCTTTCTTGTACGTGGTATATTAGCGTTATAACGCTGTTATATCAAGGGTTATCGCACATTAACGGACCTAATAAAGGATTGTATTTTTGACGATTTAATTTGCTTATTTGATTGAATTCTTCCTGTGAAATGAGTTCTTTTTCAAGTAATTTTATGAGTGTTTTTTCAGCAAGATGAAAATTAAGTTCATTTTGAAGTTGTTCATCCGTTATTTTTAGTGGCTCATTTGAAAGCGTTTGATTACTGGATGTAAGTTGTTTTAATCGCATATGGTTTTCCTCCTAGATAGTCTTCTACCTATATGCGAAAAATAGGGGGGATTCGAACCCTCTTAAGTTCTGAAAGATAATTCGTTGCATATATAAGTATATGCTTATATAATCATTTAAAAGATAGGAGGGCTCCATGTGTTAAATATAAATATCGAAATGGATATGGCTTCCGATATTTTTAAATTATTAGGTCACGAAACACGGCTAACAATGTTAAAAATATTAGACGACCATGATTGTTGTGTTTGTGAATTTGTTGAAATATTTCAAGCGACCCAACCATCAATTAGTCAACATATTCGTAAGCTAAAAGATAGTGGATTAATTAAGGAAGAAAGAAGAGGTCAGTGGATATTCTATTCCTTAAACAAAGAATATGAACACTATGATTTTCTTATCAAATTGTTAAATTTATTACCATGTCAAAATGAAAAATTAAAGAAATTAGAACTTAATGGAACACGAATTCAGTGCAATTGATTGGAGGAATTAATTTTGTCATCATCAATTATACTTGCATCACTCATTTTTCTCCTAACACTCATTTTAGTCATTTGGCAGCCAAAAGGCTTGTCAATTGGTTGGTCTGCATGTGGTGGAGCACTTATTGCCTTGATCATAGGAGTCGTGGATTTTAGTGATGTAATTGAGGTAACTAGTATTGTATGGAACGCTACTTTAGCATTTGTTGCTATCATTTTAATCTCGCTTATTTTAGATGAGATTGGCTTATTTGAATGGGCAGCATTACATATGGCACGCATAGCTAAAGGTAGTGGTATAAAAATGTTTATTTATGTCAGTATTTTAGGAGCAATTGTTGCAGCACTTTTTGCAAATGATGGAGCTGCATTAATCCTTACCCCGATAGTCCTTGCTATGGTACGTAACTTGAACTTTAAAGAAAAAATGATTTTTCCATTTATTATAGCAAGTGGGTTTATAGCAGATACGACATCACTTCCATTTGTTGTAAGTAACTTAGTTAATATCGTATCAGCAGATTTTTTCAATATCGGTTTCATTGAATATGCTTCTAAAATGATCATACCTAATATCTTTTCATTAACTGCAACAATTTTTGTATTGTTAATTTATTTCAGAAAGAGTATTCCGAAGACCTACGATGTTTCCGACTTGAAAAAGCCACATGAAGCGATTCAGGATATGAAATTATTCCGTCTGTCTTGGTATGTGTTAGCAATATTATTGGTTGGATATTTTACAAGTGAATTCATTCAACTCCCTGTTTCGATTGTCGCTGGAATTGTTGCCATTTTATTTTTATTCATTGCTAGAAACAGTAGTGCTGTTAATACGAAATCAGTTATAGTTGGTGCACCATGGGCGATTGTTTTTTTCTCCATCGGTATGTATGTCGTTGTATTTGGTTTAAGGAATGCCGGTCTTACAGATGTATTAGCACGAATTATTGAAACAAGTGCCGAACAAGGTTTATTCGTAGCTACGATTTCAATGGGATTTATTGCTGCAATTCTTTCATCTATTATGAATAATATGCCTACTGTCATGATAGATGCAATTGCTATTGCAGAGACAGACACAACTGGTGTAATTCGTGAAGCACTTATTTATGCAAATGTTATTGGTTCAGATTTAGGCCCTAAGATTACACCTATCGGTTCACTCGCAACATTACTATGGCTTCATGTATTGTCTCAAAAAGGAATAAAAATTTCATGGGGCACTTATTTTAAAACAGGAATTATTTTAACGTTACCTATATTATTTATTACATTGTTAGGACTCTATATCACATTAATTTTATAATAGGAGATGAAGGTTATGTCGAAAAAAATTATTTACTTTTTATGTACGGGGAATTCTTGTAGAAGTCAAATGGCTGAAGGATGGGCAAAAGAAATTCTTGGGGAAGAGTGGGAAGTCCATAGTGCTGGGATTGAAGCACACGGGGTAAATCCCAATGCTATTAAGGCAATGAATGAAGTAGGGATTGACATATCTAATCAAACATCAGATATCATTGACTTAGACATATTAAATCAAGCAACATTGGCGGTCACACTTTGTGGAGATGCTGCTGATAAATGCCCTGTCACTCCCCCACATGTACGAAGAGAACACTGGGGTTTCGATGATCCAGCTGGAAAAGAGTGGTCAGAGTTCCAACGAGTACGTGATGAAATTGGCGAGCGAATAAAGATTTTTGCCGACACAAAAAACTTATTTTCATAATATACTTATTAAATAGTCGAGGAGTGTTTGTATCCCTCGACTATTTACACCTATTCATACTTCACAAACGCATCTTTAAATCCTGCCTTCTTTGCCTTTGCCAACTGTTTATCAGCATTCCTTTTAACACTATACGCACCAATCTGAACCCGATATAATTTCTTACCATCAGTTGATGGATTAGACGTTGAGGTACCTTTCGCTAATTCTTTCTTCACATCAGCTCTAAAGGTATCCATTGACTTACCCTGCTTTGAAAACCAATGACGTGGGTCACCATGATTACTAGCAATTTTTATCTGGTACCCTTCATAATGGCCGATGATGTTTTTCTCCGTCAGTTTGTATTGACTACAAAGATAAGCAGCAAGTTCAACCGCTTCTTTATAAACTTTATTAAAGTAAGTTTTATCCGTTAAATTATCCTCGCAGATTTCAAAACCAATATGTGTATTGTTCGCATCACCACCTGCATGCCATCCACGATGATTCCAAGGTAATGTTTGGTATGTTGCAATCGACCCATCTTTTAACTTTCCGATAAAAGCATGAACACACACTTGTCTGCCATCTGGACGTGGCTGGTTCCAGTGATTGTTGTATTGATTCTTTCCTAACAATCCATCGTCTGGGCCAACGTAACGCTTTAAATTCGGATTGTTTGCCCCTGTGCTATGAACCATAATTCCTTTTGGTGTGATTTTCCTTCCAGCTTTGTAACATTCATTCTTCGTTAAATATAACTTTTTTAAATTCATGATTCATTTCCTCCTTTATTGTGTAACTGAGCAAGTGCATTTTTCAACTTCTCAGGTATTGGTAAACCCAAGCGTGAAGCATTTTCTAGCATGGAAATCCCTTCATTCGAGCAATAAAAAAAGATGACTGCTGTTCTAAGAACGCTGCCATCCCCTATTAAATGTGTGTCAATCATATGCCCGACACCTACCAGTATAAAAATTAATACCTTCTTAAATATCCCTCGGTAACCAATCTCACTAGACAGTTCCTTATCAACAATTGCACACATAATTCCAGTGATATAATCAGCAACAACCAATATGATCAAGGCATACAAAAAGCCATCTAGCCCTCCTAAAAACCAACCAATAAATCCACCTAGTGCTGTAACGATGATTTGTATCCAGTTCCATATATCCTTCATAGAATATTTCCCCCTTCAGTTTTAAAACATCTATATAAAAAGGGTGTCCACATTTTGTAGACACCCTTGAATTATTCATATTTGTATGGGTAATGCTTCCCACACTCGCATATCTTCCTGCCCTAATGACCAAATGGCAATGCCTCGTAATTTCCACCTGTAAGCTGCCTCATTTGCCCAATAAACCAAGCTATCAACATCTTGATAATAAAGAATTGAAAAACCATCCGCATCTCCTAAAAATAAACGTGATATCCAAAGGTTAATGTCCTTTGGTTTTATTTTGACGGTATAATCATTTCCCGCAATTAGTGGTAATTCTTGTGAGTGAAAGAAATCATAATCCATTGATATATCATCATTTCTTGTGCTTATCTCTTCCACATCATTATTTACTTTAAAGACTTGGAACTCATTATCCCAAGTAACACCTGTTCTTGGTATTCTTCCAAATTCTACTGTGTTTCCATTTGGAAAAGTTATATCTACACTTTCATATGGTTCGTATGTCCATGCATCTCCTAAACGAAGTAAGTCAGATATCATGCGGTTATCTGAACGAATTCCTGCAGAGCCTCCACTGAAATCATTTATATCCACTTTAAATCTGAATGTGTTTGCTGCCCCGGAATACACCCTGACAGAATTATTACGAATTCGCATTTCAATCGTGTACAGATTAGGAGCAGTTCGTAAATTAGCGTTTGATGTTCGTTCAATTTGAACATTATAACTACCCAGTAATGAATTACTTTTATACAACTCTAGACGTTGAGAAGTATAATTTAAACAGCAAAACAAATCTCCACAAAAAACTCCTGCTCTCCCACTTCCGTTTTGTGGGAATCCAATTCTTGCTCTAATGTGTATATCTTTAAAATCTGAATATCTCCATGTCAATTCACCTTTTCCATCAAGCTGTGCATAAGGACGTGGATTGTTAAAATCATCTTTTTTCCATACTTCCCATTCACCGCTTAGGGTTGTCCAATAATTGCTAGGCAGCGGATTTTCATCCCTGAAATCTTCGTACCAAATGAGGGCTGAGTCTGGCTTTCTTCTCAACACTTCAGTCGTTAATTTAAATGCCTGATCGGGTTCCACCAGTTGACCATTTACCCCTTTAAATTTCCTCGGAGCAAGTAAGAATTCCGCTTCCCCTGCACTGGATGATTGCCTGAAGTCTGAGCAGACTCTAAAACCATAAAACTGAACACCAGGAATTCCTGCTTTAACTTTAATCGTATGTGTACCTACTGATAAGGATACATTCTTCTTTAACGTTAACCAACAAGTCGTTCTCCAATAAGGCCACCATAGCCTACTCTCTTTAATAGTTGTTTCATCATTATCAATTGAAATTTTAATTGTATTTTTATCCCAAAAGGGAAAACCAATTCTCACTGCAATGTCATAAGTTCCACTAGATTGCAAAGTGAAATTATAGGTCGTTTCACCGTTCTCTCCAAGAGTAACCATCTGAGAGGAATCAGATACAATTCCCGCATGACTATCATAATTACTCCCTAGACGTTCAATAAATATATTTCCGAACTCTGTCTTTTGTTGTTTACTATATGCTGTTAAAAAACTTCTTCTGTTATAATCTTCTGCAATTAATGGATTGGTTCGTGCAATCGCATCTGGACCTTCCATATAATCATAAACATGCGGCAGTGCCCATGGGGTTTTATCGTAATCATCCCAATAAGCAATGATAGGAATCATCGGTTGCGGTGGTGCATCATTAGTAAAATTATAACCACCTGTCATCCAAAGCTGTGCTGCATAATACGTATTAGATGTACCACGATAAACCCTATTTAAATTTTGTGGAGTATCATCAATTCGCCAGTTCCAACCGTAACCTGGAAGACCTAAGAATATCTTCTTTGGAGACATGACGCTTGTTGCATAATTATAAATACCTTCCAACCAATCTCGAGGAGAAACGGGCCCTGGAGCGGAGCCTGCCCAAGCCATCCCATAACTCATAATCGCAGCCGTATCACAATAAGGATCTAAGTCTTCATAAACACACCAGTTTTCTCCACCCACCGAACCTTGAATCCCTGTCATTCCAGGTAAGCAGATATTGACTAGTTTTGATGAGTCATGTTGTTTGACAGTTTGATAGATATCTTTAAACAGGAGGTTCGCAGCATCTTTATTTTCATAACCACCACCACGTTCCAAATCAATATCAACACCATCACACCATGGATACTTATTCATGATTCGAACGATTTCAGATAAAAACTTATCCTTTGCACCATTTGTGTTATTTCTGATTGCTGTAAATATAGATGCCGTTCCATGATTCATGATTGTTAGCAACCACTTTATATGCGGCCATTTATTGACATATGGCATCATGCTCAATATGCTTGTACCTGTTTCTTTAATTGTTCCTGTGATATCTACTTCGAATGTAAATATACCGACCGTATCAAGCCTATCACCATAATTATTTAATGCTTCGTACATTCTTGCATTTCCCATGAAACTCCACACCATTGTCTTTTTGCCTTCTAGATATTGACTCATTGCTTGCCACTTCCTTCTTGCATTTCCTGGAATTCAAATAAAACTCGTGCTGCTTTTCCTTCTTCGAGTTCTACAATATGTTTACTATCAGATGCTGCGGTATATTGATAGAACCCTTCTTTTTCTGTTTTGGTTTGATTTCGCAACGCTTGTCTACTTGAAGCCAATAATGAAAATGTGTCATCTGGATTTGCTGCAGCTTTAAATTTCATATAGTGGGATCCATATCCTTGCGAAAGTTTGATACTTCCCGCTTTCATCGATTGAAGGGGCGTGATATGACAATCCAGTCCTGCAGATGTTGTTCCCAGATTAAATATAACAATCGTTTCTTTACTTCTAACCACTCCGTTATAAAAACGAACTGGGACAATAGCATTTTCTTCTCTGTACTTTTCAAGTGAGGTTTCTGTATTTAAGACATAGCCTGTTAATTTATCGCCCTCTTGAAGCTGAACATCAGTATAATAAATTGACCCGGTACAATCAGTTACGAATAATTCTATTGTAATATTCACGATCCTTTTATCTTCTTTCACACGTATCGTTTCACTAAATCGAGTAAATTGTATCGCCATTCAAATCACCTAACCATCGAGAGTCCACTTTATTTCTGATACATGCCCAACCCACCCAGTAGCGATTGAGCCACCTTGCAATAGAAGATCCGTAAAATATACAGTTCCAGTACAATCTCTTACAAATAAACGGATTGTGATTCTTCTAATTTTTCCTGAACCTTTAGGATTTATTCCATGTGCAGTTTGAGTTAAAAACACCATTTTAAGCACCTCTAATATAAATCAATAATTCTCTTTTCAATCGATCCATCTTCGTATTCAATTTCCACTTCAATCCCTACTTGCCCATTTGGTCCTTTCTCTAGATTTTCAGAACCTATTTGTGCGGATATTGTATAATTCTTTCGATTTGCTGGGTATACAGTTTGATACATAGATTTCGTCATTCCCAAAACACCTTCAGCTTTAAATGAAGCATCACCACTTGCACCGTTATTAGAGTCAACTGTAAAACCAGAATTCACCCAATACGTAAATCCATCATCTGCCCTTGAATTTCTCAAATGATTAAACGGTACTAAATCTTTTATTTCCTGCCGATCAAGCACATCTGTGTCATGTAGCATATCTGCAGCCTTATCCCACTGGGCTGATGAATCACCTAATTCTTTTAATTTCGTTGACAGTTCAATCACTGTTTTCCATGGTTCTTGTAAGTTATATTGTCTGCGTACAATACGAGTTTTCACTTGTAAGTTTAATTCTTTATCGTTTACCGTAACGATATCTCCTAAATCCCACTCTTCGTGTTCATAACCCGTTAGAACAGACAAGTCCATTGCTGTTAAAACATACGACACTCTCGGTTTTGCATATTGTCCTAATCTCATACTTGCAAATTCCAACATTTGATAAGGATTGCTAAATGATGAGGCATCAAGTGTTGCAATTCGAACTTCCGATGTAAAACTATAATCCTCTACATATGCTTTGTTATTATTGATAGATGAAAATGTCATGCCATCTTTACCGTATGCGTATAATCTTGTCACTAAACTTCTTGTATCCACTGTTCTTTGAATACTTTTCATATTCTTTTTATAACTAAATAACGCACCACTATCTTTCCCGCCAAATGTCAGTAAATGAACTAAACGATTCGCACTATCAAAAATTAAATCTCCACCATGGATATTTTGCACTTCTCGTAATATAGATAATGCATTTTTCTCCTCTGATTCCCACGTCCGCTTTGTAGTTACATTCACATTTCCAACAGACCACTCCGTTCCTTCTAACGCATATTTCATTGGGACATCAGCAGTATCCACGTTAAATTCAATAGGCTGTTTGTCCGTACTAAAAGCTAAGTCATAAAAATCTGCTTCTGCATATACGTGAGTGATGATATTACCTTCTTGGCTTTTTTCATCCGTTATCGTTCGTATGCGATACACATCGTCTACGATTTGAATTTGTTTTTCGTTTTCAATACTTTCCCTTTTTAAATCATGAAAAGGAATCTTAAACTCTAAGATGTCAGCACCATTAATTTCACTTGTAACAATGACATCAAACGCATTTTCTAAAACTGCATCCCATGCTCCATTACTATCCAAAACGACAGGCCTAGCAAATCCAAGCTTTTCATAGGCGGGTTTTGGGATATCATGCAATACAACTTCTATTAGTTTCGGTGTTTTCGTTTCATCTTCTGTCGTTAAAGTAATTCGATAGCGGATATAGGCTCTATTAGGTGAAATTAATTCACCTGTTGGTCCAATTGTTTGCCACGAAGTCCAATCCTCAAGGTCATCTGATGTGGATGTTTCTACTAAACTAATCGCAGTTGTTCCAGCAATATATTCACTAGTTACTGAAACTCTACCATTGCCACCTAAACTACACTCTTTAGGTACTGTATAGAGCACACCACTACTTGGATATTTGTTATCCTCTTGCTTTAAAACAACAGCACCTGGCTCTTTTAATGCATCGACTTGAGCTGCACTATCCGCACCATTTGCTTGAATAGAAGATTTAAAATATAGGTGTATATCTTCCATTGTTAACTTTGAATCTTTCTCAAAAAACCAATCATCGAAACCACCTGCATAGTAATACGTATCTTGTAACATCCCCATCACAATATCAGCGGTACATTCCCCATTCAATACACCTGTATAACTTCTTACAGGTGATTGCCAAGTTGCCCCATTCGAGCGATCGCCGATAAAGTTTTGAATTGTTTTATCAGCCTTATTTATGATTGTTGTGATAAAATACCAACCATTATTTACAAAGCTAATACTTGGTGTCTCGGATGTATCATAAATTAATGTCCCAGCATTGTTATAAAGCATTAATCGTAGTCTACCTTGATATAAAGATATATAGAAAATTGGTTGTCCTGGTCCATTTCTTGTACTAAATATAGGAATAAATGTTTGACCGATTGAATAGGTTGTTGGATTTATCCAGCCACCGACAACAATTTTCTCCCCTAAATCAGTAAAAAAGCTACCATCATTGGTAGCGGTGAGATACGTCTTTTCACTTGTTGGATTGACAATATTCTGCCTGAAAAATCGCCCAAACTTCCCTGCCACTAAACTGGCAGATGTTCCAGACCAATTTGATATAGTAAAATGATGATTATTTGTGCCACTATCTATCAGCTTACTTTCATTTGGTTGTGATTCATTAAAACGCCATAATGCAACTGTTTCATCATGAATCGGAAACTCACCAGTAAAATCTGTTTGAGATGTTACAACCGATTTAATCGCCATAATAAAATCACCTCCATCTACTTTGACTTAATACATGAAGTTCCGTAAATGCTGCTCCTGTACCATTTACTTTTATTTCATTACTACCAGGATATAAAACTGGAAAATTTAACTCATCTAAAACAGATAAACCATTCCGAACCGTATTTCCACTTGTATCTGTTATTTTTGCAGTTAGTAATCCACTATCAACGATTAATATTTCATTTGATGATAATGGTCCATTAACTTTTAAACTTTCGCCATTTGTGGTAACCGTTAAAAATGTTGAACTTGAACTACTGATATTTCCTTTCATTCGATATATCGGGAAAGATTCTATATTGCCTAACTCCCTTTCAACTACATGGCTACCAGTAGAATTAATCGTAAATTGCTCATCTGTAATCGCATAACCATAAGGGTCTGGACAAACAAATGTAAGTTCAAAGGAACCTGCACTTCTTAATATTCGTTCACAATCCACTTCCTCTACTAAACGTGCTAAAAAATATCTGTTTGGAATATCGTCTAGCACTAATTGTTTTAATCCTAAATTAGGGTTCAACCATTCAGCTACATCATCCAACAGATGAATCACTTCGGTAAATGAATGCTGAGGAAAAATATTACAAATCACTTTGATATATTTTTCTGATGTATCTGAACCTAGATCGGCAATTCCCATTCGACCAGGTATAACTTCAAATGCATTTCTAGGAGCGGGAGAAACTTGCCAACTAACAATTCTTGCGGTGATTTTCATGTTTTTTGAATGAACTCCATCAAACGTAAACCCCAATTATCCCACTCCTTTCTAACTTGGCACGAACCTTCCTTGTGCTCGAGACCCTGTTTGAATTAAGTTATATAATTCTTGTGAAACTTTTCTAATATCATCTTCACTTCTGACAATCATTTGTTGGATTGTAATTAAGGAACCATAGCCATCTTGACTCGTTGCGATACCATTTGCCCCAACATTCACGTTTGATTGAATGTCGAAGTCTGTCGGAACTGCATCTTGAATATCTTCAGATACTTGACTCATTGCCTTATCAAAACCAACCCCTAAACCTTGAGCCATATCATCACCAATACCAGCAAATACAGTTGATGGTGATTTAATACCAAGTAAACCTTTTACTCCACTTACAATTCCACCAACAAAATTACTGATTTTATCTTTGATCCAAGTAACCATAGAGGCAATTCCATCCCAAAGACCACGTACAATATTTCGACCGATATCGACAATTGCAATTGCTGCTTTTCCTATTCCCGTAATTAATGCCATCACAATTTGTGGTAAAGCAGCGACCAGGGAAGGTATAGCTTTAATTATGCCAACTACTAATTGCAAAATGATACGGATCCCCATATCGATAATCATCGGTAAGTTTGAGGTAATAAAGTTAATAATGGAATTTATTATTTGTGGTAAGGCAGCTATCAATCTAGGTAAAGCTGCAACAATACCTTCAGCTAAAGCCATAATAATTCGAAGAGCCGCATTTAATATTTGTCCTAAATTATTGATTAACGTATCTACAATTAAAATGATTGCATCTATAACCGCTGGAATTAGCTGTGGCAAGGCACCTGCTATCCCATTCGCTAATGCGATAACAATTTGGATGGCCGCTTCAATTAAAATAGGTAAATTTTCAATAATAAATTCCGCAACAGTTGTTACTAAATATACGACCATTTCAACTAACGGCTCGATATTCCCTACAATCGCCTCAATAATTCCTGTTAATAAAGCAATCGCACCTTCTAATAAAGGTGGCAGTAAAGTAGGCAAAAGTTCTACCAATACATTCACCAGCTCTGTTAGCATTGTGGCTATCATATCAATGGCACCCGGGATATACTCTGTAATTCGATTAATTCCTTGAATTAAAAAAGATGATATTCTCTCGCCTATAGCGGTAATATCACCTTCTTGAAATCCATCATTTAATATTTCAGTTATATCTCGAACTAATTCTGTCACATCACCAACTGCCCCTTGGGCCATTTCTGCAAACTGTTCTCCGATAACGATTTGTAGTCCTTCATAAGCTGACTTTAGACTCCGAACTGAACCTGCTAAACCACTTTCCATGGTATCCGACATTTGCTGTGCGGCACCATCAGCATTTTCAAGTTCCTTATATAGGTTATTCATCTCATCGCCAGTTCCAGATAGTAATGCATTAACGCCCGCTAGATCTTGTTTATTGAAAATATTACTTAATGCGTTCATTTTATCTGCTTCTGACAATCCATCAAGTTCTTTATTTAAATCAGTAAATATGTCGTTCATATCTCGAATATTCCCTGATGAATCAGTGACGCTTATGCCCAGACCTTCTAATTCTTTTGCAGCAGCCGATGTGGGAGATGTCAAAGACATAATGATGTTTCTAAGTTTCGTTCCACCTTCTGCGCCTTTTATCCCGCGGTTCGCTAGGACTCCCAACATCACATTCAAAGTATCTAAATCTTGCCCAGCATTTTTCATTGTCGCTCCCGCAACAAGTATTCCTTCACCTAATTGCTGTACATCTGTGTTTGACTTTTGTGACGTCTTCGCCATTTTGTCCATGTACATGTCCATATCAGCGATTTCAAGGCCTAAAGCAGCCATGGAGTCTGTAACCAAATCAGATGCTCTTGCTAAATCCATATCACCCGCCGCAGCAAGTGTAAGCACACCTGGAAGTGCTCCTATCGCCTGTTCTGTATCATATCCCGCTAAAGCAAGATAATTTAATGCCTCAGCTGATTCTGATGCTGAGAAACGTGTACTTGCTCCCGCATCTTTTGCTGCTTGAGATAATTTATTGAAGGCTACTTCCCCTTCTTCACCGGCTAGTCCCATCGTTGCCTGAACTTGCTTCATGGCATCTTCATATTCGCCATAAACATTTAAAGAGTCCTTTATAAACTTACCTGATGCGACTGCCCCAGTTCCGATTGCAGCCATTGCCGCAGCCGCTGCTTTTAAACCGGCTACTAATACTTTACCTGCAATATCACCCGCTGTTTTTAAACCATTCACAAGTTTTTCTACTTTTTCTCGATTAAGATTCTTTACTTCTTCTTGTGAGTCCTTCAGTTCACGTTCTAAGTTATTTAACTCAGCATTCGCATTATTTAACTGGGTTTGCCAAGAAAGTGTTCTTCTATCATTTTCTCCAAAGGATTCAGCAGCATTGGCAAGAGCCTTTTCTAGTGTTGATACTTTTTCCTTTTGTGCATCAATCTCTTTATTTAATACTGCATTTCTCGCTGTTATAGCTTTAATCGATTTATCATTTCTATCAAATTCTGATGTCACTAATTTCATTTCAGAACCTAACACTCTGAAACTTTGGTTAATTTCCCGTAGAGATTTCTTGAATTCACGTTCTCCTTCAACACCAATTTTAAGCCCAAAATTGTCTGCCATACTGCCACCTCCCATCCACAGCAAGTAAAAAAGCACCTCATTGTTTTGAGATGCTAGTAGAAACTTTAAATTTAAATGCCATACGGAATTACATCATCAATCGATAGGTCACTTTTAGGTTTTGTAAGACCTATGAATTGTTTGTGGATTTCCCATTGATCAAGTAGATGGCCAATAGGCATCAACCATACTTCTTCTTCAGTCCTTTTTAGCTGTGTAACTCCATAATAAATAAGTCGAGCAAACATTTCTTCATCGTTTACTCGACCACTTCGTTTTTTGTATCGGTTTCCTCCGAATCAATATATCGTTTTGTCCCTTTAAACATTGCTTCCATAATGGCATCTTTAAAAGTTGCCATTTCAACAGGAGATGTTAACAGTTCCACATCATCTTCCGTTAACAATTCTTTCTTTTCTTCATTCAATCGATTATGGATATAGATACTTTGATTGGCAAGCAGGGTGATAAGCCAGACAATCTCATCTAAAGCCATTTCAAAATTTTCAGCCTTCATTAACTTCTCACCTAAATCTTCAAGGCCACCATACCTTTTTGCAATTTCCTTTGTCGCTTTAGTTGTTAATATTAACTCGTATTCCAAACCACCAATCGTAATCTTAGCACTTCTTTCATTCGTCATAATTGATCGCTCCTTTTATCCTTCAGTCCCTGCAGCAAATACTGGTTCATACACTTCGCTATACCAACCAGTAATTATTTCTTGATTCACACCATCGTCACCTTCACTTACTTCAGCTTTCCATGGATGCTTTCCTTGACCATCAAGCTTGTTTCTCCGTAAAACCGTACCTTCAATTGTTGGTGTAGAGAAGGTAATACTATCCCCTTTTGTTGCGAGGTTTGTCGCTGGAATACCAAATTTCACTCGGTATAGCCAAAAATATCGGTATTTCCCATTTGCCTTTTTCGCCCTAAAACCAATTGCAACTGGATCACCGCCATCTTCACTTGTGGATATCAGTACATGATTATCGTCAATTGTTGCACCTGTTAAATCACTAGCCGCAGCCACACCAATATCATCAATACCAAGCGATAGTGTTCCACTTTGAAATTCTTTAATTACTTCAGCCGCGCCATCATCTGCATATAAAGTCGCTTCAGCTAACTCAACAGATAATTCAGCACTAATCGCCTTTGCTAAAGGACTAGGAGTTTCATAGGTTTCATCACCGTTTTCCCCTTCTGTTATTTTTGCATAATAAAGCCTATCAAGCCCGATAGTCGCCATAAATCATTCCTCCATTTCAAATTCATAATATTTTGCTACATCAATAGCTAAATGATGGTAACCTGTATCATCTTCGTGACCAATATATCTTCTGTCGGTAATAACAAAGTCCGCACCCAAAAGAGTGCGGACTAAGGTATTTTTTATTGATGTATAATTCTTTTTTGAAAACAACGAAACCCTAACTTCTTGTACATCATACTTTGGAATATTATCTGCATGTAATTCAAACATATCAACGATTGGTGTGATTACAATGTATAAATCAGGAGCAGTATCTGAAAAGATACCTGTTTCAACTGGAATACCACATTGTTCCGCAATTTGAGTTACTTCGGCTAATACATTCATATGCTTTCCACTTCTTCTTCCAATTTTTTAATCATCGCATCCATACAAGGTTGCCTTGATGTTCTTCTTGCTGGTTTTAAAAATGGCTTTGCAGGTTGACCCGATTTTCCGTATTCGATTATATTAGCTAATTTAGCGTTGCTAACCCCATCTTTACGTGGTTCATTAAACCCTACTTTAACATTATGATTTCCTCTTCGGTCAACTAAGGCAGGTGATACTCCTAATGCAGATACCAACTCACCAGTTGATCTACTCGGAAGTTTTGTGTCCTTCCCAATAACCGAGCTTAAATTAGACTTCATTTTATCTAATACAATTTCTCCACCTGCTTCAAGAACCCTCGGAACGATTTCATCTGTTTTACTTCCCAATCTTGAAATCTTCATCAAGAATTCTTCTGGCATTTTAATATTAACTTTAGCCATCTGATGCCACCACCTTTTTTGTTAAAACCTCGATATACATATTTCTATTTTTCACATTATCAACGCTTACTACTTCATATCGCCCATCATCACATACAATAAACATTTTCGGTTTAATGGTTAAATCGGGAATGTTTCTAAAACGAAATAACGCATTCGCTTCAGAAAAGGCTGCCCTATTTGCCCAAGTCTTACTACCAAAGCGTTCTTCTTTGTATGCTGTCACAGATTCTAGGATTCTATCGGTTTCTTCACTGAAAGACTCTTCATCTTTTACAATTTCACGTGTTACGATATCGATAAATGTACGCATTTTACCAAAACTCATACGCTATACCTTCCAATCTCTATCTAGCCTTAATAAAAGGTTGACTGTTTTCCAAACTTGCTCTCCAGCAAGTGCGCTATCTGCGAAAAATCCACCTGTACTGCCATCTCGACTTTCGTAAAAGTGTGATGCCAACATGATAACCGCTTGTTCCGTTGTCGCGGGCATATTCTCATCTAAATATGTGCCTTCTTTAATATGTTGATAACTCTCTGCATAAGAAATGGCGGCAGTGATGTACATTTCTATTAAAGCATCATCTTTATCATGTTGGAGTATTAAATTAGCCTTTACTTTTTCTAGTAATGTCATCACTTTCGCCACCTTTATTCTTCTGACATATAACCAGATGTTTTTAATTTCGATAGTAATGCATTAAAATCCGCAACTAAGTCTTCTATTGTTTCTGCTGTACTATCCGATTGATTTGCCATTTTTTCATTTGAAGAAGAAGGAAGGCCAGTGACCTTCGCCCCTTCTTCAATAACAAGTTCCCCGCCAATCACCGTTTTTTCTCCGCCTTGTTCCGTATAATTCTTAGCGTTATACCCCATCGCATTCTACTCCTTTATTTATTTTTGTTGTAAGACTTTAATTGCTTCTGGCAAAATCAACTTTCCATCGACACGTTGACTTGCTAGGAAACCAACTTGCCCTGTTGTTGCAAAAAGTTCGTTTAAACGCTTGAATGAACGACCTTGTCTGTCTGCAATCCAATAATATCCGAAATCACCAAAGGCAATAGACTTTGCTTTCGTTTCAATAGTCGGTGCATAAGCTGAAGTGAATACTGGACGATTCAATAACGTATCTGGTGTACCGGCAGTTAGTGATGGTTGCCATAAGTACTGACCTTGACCATCTTTTAATTTTCGAATTGCTTTTATTGTTGCATCATTCATAATGAATACAGCATTTTTACGATATGGTGCTTTTAAAGAGTAAACTAAGTCAATAATTTCATCTGCAGTAATAGCTGTTGCTGATGTGGCAGTAACTCCTAATTCTGCACCACCAGTATCATGAAACACTCCAGTCGGCTTTCCTGCTCCATCACCGACAAGAAACGCTTCTTCTTCTTTTGCTCCAATTCTTCGAGCAAATTCAGTTGAAATGTAATTCTCTAAATTAAATACACTATCATTCAATAATTCATCCGAAACTTTAATCATTGTACCTAACTTATAAGCACTGATTGAAGTCTGTCCAAACACTGAATCGCTTTCTTCAAATTCTTCTCCTTCATCCAACCATGCCGCTGAACCTTTAGTAGTGACAACTGGAATTTTACGATCGCCACTGGACGTTTTTACAATCTTAGCAAGTTTTCGGAATACGTTCTCTTCTTCTAATGACTGTACAAGTGTACGCTCGAATTCATCGGGAACTAAAAATCCTCCTTCTGAATCTGTTCCCACTGATAGTGAGTTCATAATTTCTTGTGTTGGATTTTTACTTCTCATCGCATTCCAGAATGCCTTTGTATAACCTTCAGAAGCTCGTCCACTCTTTGTTTCCATTCCTGGAACAGATGGATTTCCAATGATAGGTGTATTTATTGGACGATTTAATTCTGCATCTAAAGCCTCTTGCCGTTCTAATCGTTGAATTTCTTTGCCTAAATTCATAATATCCTCTTCCATACGATCATACATCTGTGCATCTTCAGCCGCTACCAAACCATCACTTCCACGTTTAGTATCTAAAAAAGTTTTAGCAGCCTCCCATGCTTTTGCTCTTTTCTCACGTAATTCTAAAATTTTATTCATATTGGTTTCCTCCTAATATTTCAATAAATTAAGCCGCTCATAAAGCGGATCAACCGATTGACCTTTTTGTGGTTTTTGTATCTTGTTTATTAATGAATTTGTTACTGCTCGTCTACTAAAAACAAAGCTGTTCTCAGGTTGGTTTTCATCTTTACCATTTGCGAACATAATGGCATCCGCAAATCCGAGTTCAATTGCTTTATGTGCATTAAGCCACGTTTCAGCATCCATTAATTCGGATAGTTTATTTCTTGATAAACTTGTTTTAATTTCATATGCGTTAATAATGCTTTCTTTTACTTCGTCAAGCATATGCACCGTCTTTTTCATTTCTTCACTATCACCAATTGCGACAGTAAATGGATTATGAATCATCATTAGGGACGTTGGTGACATTTGAATTTCAGTGCCTGCCATCGCAATCACAGATGCTGCCGATGCGGCAATCCCATCAATTTTGACAGTGACATCACCTGGATATTCCATCAACATGTTGTAAATTTGCGCAGCTGCAATACAATCACCCCCTGGCGAATTAATCCAAACTTCAATATCGCCTTTGCCTTGCACGAGTTCTTCCCTAAAGGCAGATGGTGTGACTTCATCATCAAACCAACTCTCCTCTGCTATTGCCCCATATAAATGAAGGGTTCGTTTATCAGTTTCATTATTCTTTGTCCAGTTCCAAAACTTCTTCATCTTCGGTTTCCTCCTTTTCATATTTCTTTGCAAACACACCTGCGTCTTGGAGTTTCGTCATATTCCCATTGATTAAATATAAATCTCCCCCAAGTTCATCCGGTATCCGGTCTAAATTCTCAAGTTCACGAATGTCATTAGCACTCATCCAGCCATTTTGCCTTGCTGTTGCATAGCCACTCATTCGTGAAGCATAATCACCTCTAAGCAATCCATCCACATTAAATTTCACAAAGTACGCTTTCTTTTCACTTTTAGTAAATAGTGAACGACTAATTGCTTGTTCCCACCGAATAACCCATGGATCAAGTGTGTATTTAACGAATTCTAACGATTGTTGCTCTATATTAGAAAAGCTCGACTTTTCCAAGTCACCTACCATGTGAGGTGGCACTCGGAAAATTCGAGCAATCTCGTTAATCTGAAATTTTCTTGTTTCAAGAAATTGTGCTTGATCGGGTGCAATTGCGATTTGTTGATACTTCATCCCTTCTTCTAATACAGCAACTCGATGGGCATTACTTGAACCTTGATAAGCTTTATTCCAACTATCCTTTACTCTTTGGGGGTCCTTGATAGTTCCCGGATGTTCTAAGACACCACCTGGTGCCGCTCCATTAGCAAAAAACTTTGCACCATATTCCTCAGTTGCCATTGCTAGACCCACTGCATTTTTAGCCATCGCAATTGGTGAATATCCAACTAAACCATCAAAACCAAGTCCGGGTATATGAAGTACATCTTCAGCTTTTAATGCAATAGTTGTCTTCTCTGACCCATTCATTTCCTCAAATGTTTTTGTGTATAAATAATACAGATTACCTCTCGCATCTCTTTCGACTGACATTTTATTTGGCATAAGTGGGTAAAGTGCAATAACCTCCCCTTTTCCATTGCGAATGATCTGAGCATACGCATTTCCCCATAATAAAAGATGAGTCATTAATGTTTCTCTAAACACAAATGAACTCATCTCAGGATTTGGTTCGTCATGAAGTAAAAAATATAAGGTATGGGATATTGCTTTTTCCTTCCCACCTGTATCTGTGTACTTATATAAGTGCAGTGGTAAACCAGCTACCGCTTCAGCTAATATGCGTACACACGAATATACTGCAGTCATTTGCATTGCTGTAAATTCATTAACGGATTTTCCACTACTAGAATTTCCAAAGATGAAACTATAATTGCTCCCAAATGAATAGTTTTGTGGTTTATCTCTTGCTTTAAATAAATTTGTAAACCACCGCATATGAACATCACCTCCTCAACGTTAGAACACAATCAATCCTCTATCATCATAAACGGAATCACTTGTTCCGCTTCTTCTTATCGCTCGGTCAAGTGCCATAATTGTTGCCACCGCACCATCAATCTTTTCCGTTGATTTTTCCTTGTCAGGTTTAATGTTTCCAGCTGGATCCGTTCGAACATGAATGTTATCCATCATCCAACGTAAAACTGGGTGTCCACCATGAGCAAGTTTTTCTTCTAATGTTAATTTCATTAATTCCTTTGATGATGGGCTCATATCTTTAAAACCTTGTCCAAAAGGAACTACAGTAAAGCCTAATCCTTCGAGGTTTTGCGTCATCTGAACAGCACCCCAACGGTCAAATGCTATTTCCTTTATATTGTATTTCTTTCCTAATTCTTCGATGAACTTTTCAATATAAGCATAGTGAACAACGTTTCCTTCCGTTGTTTGCATATGACCTTGTTGTTCCCACACATCATAGGGTACTCTGTCCCTATCCACACGTTGTCTGATGTTTTCTTCTGGTATCCAAAAGTATGGCAATATCACATATTTATCATCTTCATATTCTGGTGGAAAGATTAAAACAAATGCTGTGATATCTGTTGTCGATGATAAGTCTAAACCCGCATAGCACTCTCTACCAATTAAACTTTCAGGGTCAACAGGCAAACCACATCTGTCCCACTTTTCCATTGGCATCCATCTGACAGATTGCTTTACCCATTGATTCAATCGTAACTGCCTAAACAAGTTCTCCTCAGCTGGGTTTTGTTTGGCACTTTCACATGCTTGTTCAACCTTTTCAATATCAACTGTAATTCCAAGTGATGGATTTGCCTTCTTCCAAACTTCAGGGTCTGTCCAATCATCATCTTCCTCTGCGCCATAAATAACAGGATAAAAAGTTGGATCTATCTTTCTTCCTTCCAATACATCTTTTGCTTTTTGATGTACTTCGTAACATATTGAATGTTGGTCATTTCCTGCAGTTGTGATTAAGAAGTACAATGGTTGCTTCCTTGCGTCCCCTGAACCATGAGTCATAACATCATATAACCTTCGATTCGGTTGTGCATGAAGTTCATCAAATACAACCCCATGAACGTTCAATCCATGTTTTGTATAAGCTTCCGCAGATAGCACTTGATAAAAACTACCCAATGGTTTATAAATCAATCGCTTTTGTGAAAGGACTGGTTTAAATCGTGCTTTAAGTGCGGGTGATTGTTCCACCATGTCGACAGCAACGTCAAATACAATCGATGCTTGTTGCCTATCCGCAGCACATCCATACACTTCTCCACCATGTTCAAAATCACCACATGTTAAAAGTAAGGCAACCGCAGCGGCAAGTTCTGACTTTCCTTGTTTCTTGGCTATCTCAATATAGGCAGTATTAAACTGGCGATAGCCATTCGGCTTCATCGTTCCAAATACATCTCGAATAATCTGCTCCTGCCAATCTATCAAGTCAAAGTTTTTTCCAAACCATTCACCTTTTGTATGTTTTAAATAACTTATAAAGTTTACTGCCATATCAGCAGCATCTTTATCATAATAAGATTGATCAGCTGTAAAAATCGTAGGTTTATATACTTCAAGCTTTCTAATAATACCCACCTCCCAAATAAAAAAGAACCCCTATAAAGAGGTTCCATCAATCTATTAATGATGCTTGCTTATTCTTCCGTTATATTATCTTCCAACAGTTCCACAGAATTCTTAACAGCTTCACTTAAGTATTCAGCATCAAAACCTGCACTATTATATCCTTCTAGAATGGTTGAATAATAATAGCAACTTGGCTGTTCAAGTGGTCTGCCTTCATTCATAATATAGACCATCGCATTTACTGTCTTTTTATCGACTTTAACTTTCATCATTTCTTTTCTATATAGATGGGGCCATCCTTCATAACGGTCAAGTGCCTTTTCGTCATTGGGCGTAATCTGCCACACAAGGGCTGGTACGCTTTCTCCCTTGCATGGTTCAACCGTTGCAACAGCATGCGCGTGTGGCCCCCTAAAAACAAGTTTGTGGTCCTTTATTTCACTTGTTCCTACTACCTTTGCGGTTGGACATCTGTTTGCCATTTGTTCTAGATTTAAATTTGATCCGTAGGCAATATATAATTTCACCATCATTTCAATCCTTTCACAATTTACTTTTGAATGATCCCAGGTGGCTTAACCAACCCGGAATCTCCATGCTGCTGACCCTGATAAAGGTTTAGTTAAATGCGCTCTACAGTTTGCAAATTCATCTCCAATCAATCCGATTCGATTGAGGTATGTTCGCATGGCAAATTTTTCATTTTCAACTTGCGGTTTTTTCGATGAAGCGCTTTTCTGTGTTAATGCTTGATTGTTGATTGCTAGGGATAAAACGATGAAGCTTCTTATTTTCCCTGCGTGAAGGACACTGTTAAAGCCACGTAATTCAACCGTTCGGTTTCTTCTGAAAAAGCTGTGTAGATTTAAGAAATGGTATCGACTATTGTGGTAGTGTCTACTTCTGCTTTCGCCATAGCCTTCATACCAAATGTCCTCAATTTCTCGCATCGTCTTTGGCTTTTTTCGGTTCATCTTTTCAACCAAAATGTCATCCATCCGTTTGCAATAACGCATTCTCTCATTCTTGATTTCTAGTGCTTTGTAAAATAAGTCGTTTCTACTTGCGATGATGTTTACAAAGTTTCGTATGCTTCGTGGTGTATGTGGACTCCCGTCTAAATGAATGTGAATGCCGCAAGATGAATTGGTAAAGGCTCCCGCTTTCCGCATCCTTCGAACAAGCTCCTGTAAAGTGTCAATGTCTTTTCGGTAGGTTAGAATTGGGCTTACAATTTCAACACTGTAATCTCTGTTTGCATTAACCCTTCTGCCGCTTCGACTAACTTGCGTTCGAATACTTCCGTCATAAACAAATTCCCATATCCGTCCGTCTGGAGCCTTCACTTTCTTTACATCGTAATATGTTCCACCTTCGATGTATTCTCCTTCAAGAAACTTTGCCGCTACCTTCGCTGCTTTTTCTCTTGTAATTCCTGTAAATTCAATTTCAATTCCAAACTTTTCGTTTAACATTTTATCATCCCCTTTTAGAGTGTATGTGTGTTTTCGTTACATACATATATCACTCTAAAAGCCTTATATATCAAGTGTTATCTACACTTATTTGAATGTATTTTTATTGTTCGATGATTAGACACTTATCAACTCCAAATACAATTCCGAGTGAACTTCCCTTATCCCATTTTATGTGTATTGTTCCAATATCATCAACGAAAGAAACTGTTCCTTCATCTCCTGGAATTAGATTTGAATATGGATCATCCATTTCAATTAAACGTACCCTTGTTCCCGTCTTATATTGTTTTTTCAACTTGGTCAGCGATTCTTTCGTTATGTTGTTCATGAAGCTTCCTCCATCTTTTTTGTTCTTTTAAATGAAGAATCACCTGACAACTTTGACATCAGAAGCTTTCTGTCGGCTTTATATTCATCGCCTATAAAATTCAGCTTTAACAGGAAGCATCGAAATGCATATTTTTCGTTTTCGACTTGTTTTTCAACTGCCGTCACTCGTTTTTGCTTTAGAGCTGTTTCGCATAATGCGACAATAAACTTTGTGTATGTTTCTAGTTCCTCTGGTGTCAATTCTCTTTCAAACCAAGGGAATATGATACGGTCGTCTTCTAGTGCAATTTTAGTTGTTTCAATAGCTAGTGCCTGTTTAATTAATGTATTTTTACTCTGAATCAGTTTTTCTAAATTCTCTATTGTTTGCTCATCGAAGGGGTCTCGGGGATATTCAATGGAAAGTATGAACGTTTCCTTTGACTCATCCCGATCCGCTCCAAAGTTATATTTACTTTCTAATGTATGGATTAACTCTTCATTAGTCGGGCCTTCCAATGTGCCAAACCTATCAACTTTATAATCGCCAATCTGGTATGCAAAGCTTGGTGTTCCTTTGTAATCAAAAGGAATATTCAAATGTTCGCTTACAGATTCCACTAACTTTTTCCGTTCTTTTCCCTTCACATTAAATTTTACAATCATTTTTTATTCCACCTTTCAATTTTGGTACATACATATATCACTCTAAAAGGTGTTTATATCAAGTGTTTTGAACAGATTCCATCTGACTTTCTAATCTTTATTTAATTGTATGGCAATTCCAGTTAAAACATATATAACACAAGGAAGTGCGACCCCATTTCCCCACATTTTATATTCAGCTGTATCAGAATGTGGCTGACTTAACCATTTGACGATTTGCTTTCGAGTTTTAGGTCGCTTATTTTTACTAATCAATTGTCGGTGCGTTTCCCACACTTTCTCCCAAAAATTAACCTCGTCATCCGTTGGGTTGTCTTCACTTAAGTTATCGCACCATCCATCTGGGAAACCTTGCAATCTACCACATTCAGTAGGGGTGAGCCTCCTCACAATTAAATCTTCTACGTTTACTAATGGCGGATCCTTATAATCGGTAGCAACAAGCGTACTAGCGAGTTCTTTTTCTGCGCTTGTAAAATGTGAGTTTTTACTAGATGAATAGGTTGATTGTTTTCCTTTTCTTAATTCATCTTTACTACTCACAATTGCAATTCCGCCTTGATTACTGTTTGGTGAGTTACCAGATGTATCTATTGTTCTTGACACATCACTTTCATAAATATTTGCTCGAACGTTAACCGTTCCTTCAGATGTCAAACGAATATCAAAGGTTCTCGGTTTCTCTAAAACAAATGGCTGATTGTTTCCACCAGTTCCATATAACGACACAACGGTCTGGGCAACATCAACTGGTCCTTTAATTCTTGCATCCCTTCCATGATTATCAAATACAAGTGGTGGATGATTTGATTTCGCACGTAAAGTTGCTGTTACCCCTTTGGTTACATCCATTCGGCTACCACCTTGGTCATTTAAGCAGATATTGCTTGTTTCTCTAAAACTTTTTGAAGTATCTCCGGTAGTTCCTTGCCCCGCTTTTTTGCTCTGCGTAAAATGCCCTCGCAAGCTCTCTGACTCAAATAATATTTCGGATGCACTTCTTCCATTAAAATCTGCGACAAGAAAGATTCGTTTTCTTCGCTGGGGTACTCCCCAATATTGAGCATCAAGGACTCGCCAGGCAATTGAGTAGTTATCTCCCAACACTTCTCCTGCGTTTTCCCATTTATCCGGTTTAGGGATATCAACTTTCTCGGTCTTGACCTTACTGAATTCCTCGATGACACTTTTGAAGTCTTCTCCTTTATTTGAGGAGAAGGCTCCACAGACATTTTCCCACACTGCATATCTTGGATATTCACCATTTGTTTTACACCTCATTTCCTTTATAATTCGCATCGCTTCATAAAATAAAGAGGACTGACTTCCGTCTAGTCCTGCACGTTTCCCAGCAATTGAAAGGTCAGTACAGGGTGAACCAAAAGTGATAATATCAACTGGTTCAATCTCCGCACCATTAATTGAACTAATATCCCCTAAATGTTTCATTTGAGGAATTCGTTTTGATGTAACTCGAATTGGAAATGGTTCAACTTCAGATGCCCACTTTGGCTCAATACCGCAAATGATACCTGCAAGTGGAAATCCCCCAGAACCATCAAAAAGCGAACCTAAAGTAAGTTTACGCACTTTCACTCACCTCAAGTTCGCTATAAGCAATCTTTTTATTATTTCGAATGACATACACGTCTTCATCTGTACCAACTTGTTCAATGTATCTTTTCGCAATCACATCACAGAACTTTTCGTCTAATTCAATCATGTAACATATTCGGTCAGTTTGTTCTGATGCGATTAAAGTCGAACCAGAACCACCGAATGGATCAAGTACAATACTATTTGTTAAACTTGAATTCATAATCGGATAAGCGATTAATGTAATTGGCTTCATCGTTGGATGGTCGGCATTCCGTTTTGGTTTATCAAACTCCCAAATGGTTGATTGTTTTCTATCCGAATACCAGCGGTGTCTACCTTTCTTTTTCCATCCAAATAATATCGGCTCATGTTTCCATTGATACGGTGAGCGGCCAAGTACAAGCGATTGTTTCTTCCAGATGCAAGTTCCAGATAAATAAAAACCAGCCTCTTCAAATGCTCTGCGGAAATTAAGCCCTTCTGTATCCGCATGAAACACATAAATGCTGCCATCTTTCGCAAGCGCATCTTCTGTGTTCTTAAAAGCATCCAATAGAAACTGGTAAAATGTATCATTCGCCATATTATCATTTTTAATTTTCCCCGCACTGCCTTCATAATCAACATTATAAGGTGGATCAGTGACAACCAAGTTTGCCTTTTTATCCTCCATTAACTTATCAAACGTTTCTTTTTTCGTACTATCCCCACATACAAGTCGGTGTCTACCTAAAATCCATACATCACCTTGCATTGTTATTGGTGGATTTTGAAGTTCTTCATCGACATCGAAGTCATCATCTTCTACTCCATCTCGAAGTGTATCTTTAAACAAATCATCAATTTCAGCAGCGTCAAAACCTGTGAGTGAAACATCAAAATCTGCTGCATCTAAATCTGTCATAAGTACAGCTAATTTTTCTTTATCCCAATCACCGCTAATTTTATTTAAAGCAACGTTTAATGCTTTCTCTTTTTCTTCGTCTAATTCGACCACGACACATTCGACTTCGGTTCGTCCCATACTTGCTAGAACTTTCAATCGCTGATGTCCACCAACTACTCTTCCAGTTGTTTTATTCCAAATAACGGGATCAACATATCCAAACTCTTCAAGTGACCGTTTTATTTTTTCATACTCACTATCGCCTGGCTGTAAATCTTTTCTCGGATTATAATCAGCGGGAATAAGCTTCTCAACTTCAATCTTCTCAATTATCATATTTACTCACCGCCTGATTAAATTCTTTATACCTTTTCACATCTTCCCATGGGAATAACCAACTATCGAAATGGCCATAAACTGCTGTATCGGCATAGTGAACATCTCGCAACTGTAAGTATTCAATAATCACTGCTGGTTTTAAGTTAAATACATCCAGTGCTGCTTGTTCAAGTATTGAATCAGAAACATTTCCTGTCCCAAATGTATTTATTGAAAATGCGACAGGATTCGCCTTTCCGATAGCATATGAAATGCTTACTTCACATTTCTCAGCATAGTCACACCACACAATATGCTTTGCAATATGCCTTGCCATATAAGCACCGCTTCTATCGACTTTTGTCGGATCCTTTCCTGAAAACGCTCCTCCACCATGTGCGGTAAAACCACCATACGTATCAACCATCAGTTTTCTTCCAGTTAATCCTGTATCAGCTGTTGGTCCTCCGACAACAAATCGCCCTGATGGATTGATTAAAATATCTGTATTTTCATCAAACGGGAAGTCTTCAAAAACCTGCCATAAAACATTTTCAATAATATCCTGTTCAATTTCTGTTTGTCTTTTATAAGCCTTATGTTGAACAGAAACAACGATTGTTTTTACCCTAACTGGTTGATTATTTTTATATTCAATCGTGACTTGCGCTTTCCCATCCGGAAAATAACCTTTAATAATTTTTCCTTTGCGGACTTCATCTAATCGTTTTACAATTTTATGTGAAAGAACTAATGGTAAAGGCAACATTTCTTTTGTTTCCTTTGTTGCATAACCATACATTGTACCTTGGTCACCTGCACCAATCGTTCCATAAGGTTCTTTGATTCTTTGACGAACTTCAAGTGCTGTATCTACCGCTTCAGCAATATCTGTACTTTGTTTCTGTACATATACAGATATTTTAAAGTCTGAAGGTGCATATCCAACATCTACTAATACACTTTTTACAACCTCTTTAATATTTACCTTTTCGCTACAGGAGATTTCGCCCGCCACGATAATTCTTCCTTTTGTTGCTAATACTTCACAAGCGACACGTGAAGATTTATCTTTCAATAAACAAGCATCTAAAATACTGTCTGAAATTAAATCACAAAGTTTATCTGGGTGGCCTGCACATACACTTTCTGCTGTTAAATATTTAATCGTCATCACATTACCTCGTTTCCGTTATTTGCCTTTACGCATCGTTAATAAACGCTCCATCATATCATCTTGTGGATTCGCACCAATGAATTCTGTTGCACTGTTTTCTCTTATAATTTGATAAATTTCTAACCAGAGTCGATTGGTTTGTGTCATAAAGTTTTGACTCATAGCAACATAGGGGCTTTGCATAGCATTTCCCGTTGTTGGATGTTTTGCTAAAAAGCCAAACTCTGTCACAGCCGCCTCGCACTGCATCCATCTTGCTGCACTCATAGCATACCTTTCTAAAAGTTGCGGCATGATTAAATGAGCACAGTCCCTTTCATTTAACCAATTCCACGTTTCTTCATAAATTTCTGCCGCTTCAAGAGTTGAACCGTCCTTTTCAGTAGCAGATAGCATTTCTCTAGGTGGTGGCATTTCTTGTCCTTGAAGGTTAGGCGCATGTGTGAATTCAAGCACTTCTAATTTTCGTCTACCTGGATTTCCATCTTCTAACTTCTCATATAATGGCTTTCTTTTTCGCCCAGAACCAACCCGAGCACCGCCCCTATTTGTTCCATCTTTGGCCATTTCAACACCTCATTTCCGCTCGCCCCCTATATACCCTGTTTGAAATCGCGACTTTTTGCGTGACGTTCCCCGCCCGTTGTCCACATAATAAGTTGTAGAGATTGATTACCCCCTACCCCTTCGCCAACGATCACCATCTCGCGCGGTAATCGATGAGTGACAAGGTGTGCAAACAGACATCAGATTGCTTTCGTCATGCGTTCCACCACGTGACAGCGGTAGGATGTGATGTACTTCTTGGACTGGAGTTAGCTTCCCGTTTCGCTTACACTCCTCGCAGAGCGGGTTCTTTGCAACGTAACGGTCACGTATCCTTTTCCATGCACGTCCGTATCGCTTGGCGGTGTTTGGATTACGTTGATACCTTTCATATCTTCTCGCCTCTGCCTTCCGGTGTTCATCACAAAAGCGTTCATGCGTTAACTCAGGACATCCTGGCTGTGAACAAGGTCGCCTTGGTTTCCTTGGCATAACTTTCACCTCCAAACAAAAAAGCCCCCGCAGGATTTCTCCCACGAAGGCTTGCGATATTTCGTCTATATTAATACCATAACATGCTCAAAGTCAAAAAGCGTCCGCAATATTACTCACTTGAAAATTCAAAGGGTATTTTGATTCACTTTGATACTTTTTCCATACTACCACTATAACCTGCGTAATGTCTAAATGCATCCGCGATTTTACTCACTTGCCATAAAGCAGTAGTGTCAACCTATCCAACGCTCTATTCTTTTTGTTGTAGGCAGATGACCTTTCAATCTTAAAGTAATCACAAATCGTATGCACAGCATCGGTTCGTCTTTGGTCTTCCACCATATAAAATTCATACAGAACAAACTGTTCATCTTCCGTTAACTCATCCCAAGCAGGCTGGAACCAATTCATATATTCGATGGCCTGTCTTAATCTTTCTTTCAGCACATCAATTTTATCGATGCTATATGCAATACGATTTTCATTTGCTTTTGGATTGTGTACGGAAGGCATGCCATCATTCACTGGTGCACTTGGGGACAACATTCCGTCATGGAGGATTGCAATGTCGTCATCGGTATTATCTATAATGTGTTTCATACTATTATAATCTTTTATCACATCAATCGTTGCTGCTCGTTTATCTAGGTAGTGCCATACAATATTCATACAGGAATTCCCCCTTTTAACGTTGCTTTCACCGCATCAATGAGTGCTGACTGCGTATTATTCTTTTTATTTAAAGCATCCATCACACGCTCGTCCATTGTTTCTTTAGCGATTAAATGATGGATAATCACTGTGTCTGTTTGTCCTTGCCTATACAGCCTTGCATTTGTTTGTTGATATAACTCCAAGCTCCAAGTTAGTCCAAACCATACGAGGGTTGAACCACCCGCTTGTAAATTTAAACCATGTCCTGCCGATGCTGGATGGATGGCTGCAATTTGAATCTTTCCATCGTTCCATTTCTTAATCGAATCACTACTTGTTAAAACTTCTACCTTAAATCGGTTTTGTATTCGGAGCAGGTCGTGTTTAAACCAATAAGCAATTAATACTGGTTTACCATTTGCTGCTTCAATGATATCTTCTAGCTTTTCGAGTTTTCGGTCATGTATTTGAGTGACAGAACCGTTATCATCGTAAACTGCACCATTTGCCATTTGAAGAAGTTTATTTGATAAAGCCGCTGCATTTGAAGCGGTTATGTCCTCCCCTTTTATCGTTGTAATCAAATCACGTTTCATGACATCAAGCGTTTCTTTTTCTTTCTGATTTAACGAAACAGGCATTTCATTCATGACTAAATCGGGTAGTTTTAAATAGTCCGTCCCTTTCATGCTGATAGTGATATCGCTTATTTTTTCATATATCGCTTCTTCCGCCCCTGGTTTTGGTTTATATGAAAAAATCATATATTGATTTCTTTTGTCAGGATCAAAGTATGATTCTCTGAAACGTCCGATGAACTTCCCTAATCTTTCACCCATATCAAGTAATCGGTACTCCGCCCATAAGTCCATTAAGCCATTCGATGAAGGTGTTCCTGTTAAACCAACTATTCTTTTAATATTAGGTCTCACTTTCATCAAGCTTTTAAAGCGTTTTGATTGATGAGATTTAAACGATGATAATTCATCAATAACGACCATATCAAAATTAAAATCGATACCGCTTCTAGCAATCAACCATTCTACATTTTCACGATTAATGATATAAATGTGGGCATCTGAATATAGTGCTTCTAAGCGCTCTTTTTCTGTCCCAACAGCAACTGCATAAGTTAATCCTTTCAAGTGACTCCATTTTTCAATTTCTTCTGGCCACGTATTTCTAGCAACCCTGAGCGGTGCGATTACTAAAACCCTATCAACTTCAAATCGTTCTAACATCAATTCATAAATAGCAGTCAGTGTAATCACACTTTTACCGAGACCCATTTCAAGAAATATTGCCGTTATAGGATTTTCTATAATAAAATTTGTTGCAAACTCCTGATATTTATGTGGCTTGAATTTCATCCAACATCCCTCCAATACTTTCAGGATCATCTAGACAAAAGACGATAAAACCTAGTGATTCTAACTGCTGTTTTCTTTTCTGCTGAAGCGGTCTGAGTTTCTTCCCAGGTGCCTTCACTTCAACAAAGCCGATTTTTCCGTTTGGCAGTAACACTAACCGATCAGGCAATCCATCAAAACCCGGAGATGTAAGTTTAATAGATAAACCCTTCATATTTCTAACTGCTTCACTTAACTTTAACTCGATAGTTTTTTCCCGCATTCCAAACTCTCCTGTTCCAAACGTTTTTAAACTTTCTTACGCGCGTATATGCGTATTTGCGTGATTTAACCCTATATTCTTATATTTTCCTAATATCATATTTTTCTTGGAACATTGGAACAAGTTTTTCACAAACCCTTATACAACATAGGTTGATTGCTGTTCCTAACTATGTGACGAACTTCTTATATTTTGTTCCAGGAACATAATATTCTGTTCCAATGTGATGTTTTTGTTCCAAACTCGATTTTTTGGAACGTCACTTTTTTAATTCATACACCCACTGCGTTCCGTAAATGGGAAGTCTCTTTTTCTTTGATAAACCTGTCCAGCCACCAATGCTGGCCATAATGGTTGATATTTCGTTACCATCTATCCGTCTTAAATTGGAACGTTCCTTTTGGAAACATTCACACCAAATCTCCATATTAGAAACATGCTCCCGTTTCCAAACACCTTGTTTTGGACTATCACCAAATTCAGTTCCATTGATAAATGCTCTACGTTCAAATAAGTCCATATCGTCCCAATCATCAGGAAGTAGAGTTTCTAAATATTCACGAACCAACCCTTCTCGCTCGTCCGATTCCATCGCCATTCGCTGTTCTTCTTTTGCTAACTGATCAATATCATGTTCAAGGTACAGCTTTTCACCCTGCTTCACGTATTCGAGTGTTTCTGCCCATATTTGCAGCACTTCTTCTTCAGTTACTTCCCACGATTTCTTTACTCCATCGCCTGGAGTTTTCACAGGCCAAAATCGTCTGTTACCTGTCGTATCCCTTAAATAACCTTTTTCAGCATTAGTTGTTCCAAAGAATACACATTGCCTTAAATGTGGTGTAACTCTTTTTGCAAAACTCGCTCGATAAATGTCGTTTTGTCGTGAAAGGAAACTCCTCAGTGTTTCTACTTCTGCTTTTTTAAGTCCAGCAAGTTCTCCGATTTCAATGATCCAGTAACCTTGTAATTTCTCAGCAGCTGTCTTATCTTTTGTGTCCGATAAACTTAAGCTGTCCGAAAACCATTCACCACCAAGCCTTGCAATAAGCGTACTTTTCCCGACTCCTTGAGG
>DAMCTP010000014.1:0-63563 GCA_032113595.1 Pseudogracilibacillus sp. | reverse complement strand
GTTGGGAACTGTTAGCTCTCTTCAGTGACCTATCCGCTTATCATTCATTGCTGTTAGGAACTGTTAGCACTCTTCAGTGACCTATCCGCTTATCATTCAATGCCGTTGGGAACTGTTAGCACTCTTTAGTGACCAATCAACTTATCATTCAATGCCGTTGGGAACTGTTAGCACTTCTCTAGTTAAATTAATCAAACTTTAATACTGTACGAGAAATTACATAAACAAGCAGTAGGATAAATAAAAAAATCACCCAGATCAACTTTTCATGTCAACTAGGGTGATATTATCAATTTAAATTATTTTGTTTAGAATAAATGCTTTCATTATTTTCCAATAAATTGTTGTGTCCAAATATTACCGTTTTCTACAAAACCAACACCGATATGTGTGAAGCTACCATTTAAAATATTCGCACGATGTCCTTCACTGTTCATCCACGCATTGACTACTTCTTCAGGTGAACGTTGCCCTTTTGCAATATTTTCACCAGCTGTTCGGTATTTTACTTGATAAGCATCCATCATATCAAATGGTGAACCATAAACAGGGCTATTATGGGCGAAATATTGATAGTTTAACATATCACGAGATTTTTCCTTAGCGACTCTACCTAACTCATAATCAGCCTGTAATGGTTTTAAGCCATAGGCTGCTCTTTCCTTATTTGTTAAATCAATAACACGTTTTTCAAATTCACTCACGTTTCCTAAATCATTTGCTTCTTTACTCGTTTGATTTTCAGCTGGTTTATTCTGTTGGTTGTTTTGTTGATTTGTATTTCCATTAGCTTGATTGTTCTCTTCCTTATTATTTTTATTAGATTGATTATTTTCCCCTTTGTTTACATCTGTTTTATTTCCAAAATAATTCGAACGATAGTTGTATCTCCAATGATGAAACCTTTTCGATTTATGACGTTCCATATATCGATGGTGATATCCATCGTGTCGTTTATAATCTTGTTTTGCTTGACGATCAACTTTTGTTGCATCATTTCCACTTGTTACACTTGCCGAAGAATTGATCGTATGTAAATAGCCTCCTCCTATCATAATGATAACAACAAAAACGGCTACTAATCTATTAAACTTACCCATTAAATACACTCCTTGTTTTTTTTGATAAATACATCATATCAGCTATTTTTTGTAACAATTAAACCAGACTTTCCCAATAGATGAATTTTTATAATATTTATGTAAAAGTTGTTGATATATAACGAGATTTTGTAAGGGAATTTCATGTAATACAAGTTTCAGTTACCATTGTTACCATATTTTACGTGAAAAAGGCTATTGACAACTTTTCAAACATGGGCTTATATTACAAAAGTTTCAATACCGTAACATATGTATTACAGAATCTATACGCGACAAAGCCCATGCCCTCGGGCGTGGGATGATAATGTGGTAGATATACAGTCAGACCCCTTCTATTAGATAAGAAAATTTGAGAATCCGAACGCATCTTGGGAGAAAATAATTTTAAAAGTTATTTACATTTTTCTATTTATCTATATAATAGGGTTAGATAGGTTGAACCTATCCTTACAAAATAACTGCCTAATTTGTTTCCAATTTTATGCCAAAATTGGCCCAACAAGTAAAAGCCAGTTTAAATTAGCTTATGAGCGAAAAATCTTTTTTCGTAGAACATTAAGTTAATTTGAATTGGCTTTTTTTTAATAATTTGTCTCTGTTCAATTTTGTTGTTGATAAAAGCATTTGTATTCACGGCCTTGAATTCAGGTATCAGGTCATTCCTACAGAATTCCCGTATTTTATATTTCCAATTTTCAAAATATAAATAGTGATACTATTTAAAAGGAAGGAGTTGAAAAAATGAAAGGAGCCCTTGATGGAATCAAAATTTTAGACTTATCAAGAGTGTTAGCTGGACCGTATTGTACAATGATATTAGGTGATTTAGGTGCTCAAGTGATTAAAGTAGAGTCTCCAACAAATGGTGACGAAACAAGAAAATGGGGACCACCATTTAAATATGACGTTAGTGCCTATTATTTAAGTGCCAATCGTAACAAGAAAAGTATCACAGTTGATTTAAAAACAACGGAAGGCATTAATACCATTAAGCAATTAGTGAAACAATCAGATGTCGTCATTAACAATTTTAAAACGGGAACAATGGAAAAATTCGGCCTCGGATATGACGAATTGGCGGAAATAAATAAAAAGATTGTTTACTGTTCTATTACTGGATTCGGTGAAACCGGCCCATATAAAGCTTTAGCCGGATACGATTTTATTATTCAAGCGATGAGTGGATTAATGAGCATTACTGGAACAGATCAATCTGGTCCACAAAAACTCGGGATTGCCATCGTTGATGTGCTGACGGGATTATATGCAACAATAGGAATCCAAGCAGCCCTCATCGAACGAGAAACGTCACAAAAAGGGCAAAAAATCGATTTATCGTTATATGATTCGGCTGTAAGTTCCCTTATTAATATTGGCAGTAACTACTTAATGAGTGGCAATATTCCCCAACAATTAGGGAATACCCATGCCAACATTGTCCCCTATCAAACTTTTATTACAAAGGATGGGGAAATGGTCATTGCTGTTGGTAATGACAATCAGTTTAAAAACTTATGTCAGCTCATCAAACGTGATGATTTATACGAAGATACCCGATTTGGGACAAATCCTGAAAGGGTAAAACACCGAAATGAATTAATTCCGCAATTGCAAACTGAATTTTTAAAAGAAGATACTTCCTATTGGAAAAAACAATGTGACAGTAGGCACATTCCTTGTGGACCAATTAATAATATCGCCGAAGTAACTGAAGACCCACAGTTAAACCATCGCGAAATGTTTATAAAAGCAGAGCATCCTACTGCTGGAACAATTAACATGATAGGCAGTCCTTTAAAATTATCAAGGACCCCCGTATCTTATCGTCATTATCCACCAAATCACGGGGAACATAATGAAGAAGTTTTAAAAACAATGATTAAAAATGCACCATGAAAGTCGCTGTGTTAAAAAAATTTTAGGAGATGATTTCAATGGATTTTAATTTATCAGAGGAACAATCAATGTTACGTCAATCAGTTAGAGGTTTTGTCGACAAAGAAATTATGCCACATATTGCCGAATGGGACCGTGAAGGAAAGTTTAACCCTGCCATTATGAAACAGTTAGCAGACCTTGGTCTGATGGGGGTTTGCATTCCCGAAGAATATGGCGGAAGTGGCATGGATTATAACTCTTTAGCCATCGTCTGTGAGGAACTGGAACGAGGGGATACTACTTTTCGTACGGCTGTCTCTGTCCATACGGGACTAAATAGTATGTCAATCTTACAATGGGGGACAGAGGAACAAAAACAAAAATATTTAGTCCCACAAGCAAAAGGAGAAAAGGTCGCTGCCTTTGGATTAACTGAACCGGGTGCAGGGTCTGACGTTGCTGCTATGCAAACGACAGCGGTTAAGGATGGTGATCACTACATTTTAAATGGTCAAAAAACCTGGATTTCTTTATGTGATATGGCGGACAATTTTTTAGTATTTGCCTATACAGACAAATCGAAAAAACATCATGGGATTTCCGCATTTATCGTTGATAGAGAATGGGAAGGTTTTTCTTCTAAAGCAATTAAAGGGAAATTAGGTATCCGTGCCGGGAATACTGGTGAACTATTTTTTGACAATGTAAGAGTACCGAAAGAAAATTTACTCGGCAAAGAAGGCGAAGGATTTAAAATTGCCATGGCTTCATTAGATAATGGCAGATTTACTGTTGCTGCTGGTGCTGTTGGACAAATTATGGCATGTATTGAAGCGAGTGTTGATTATTGTCATGAGCGTGAAACATTTGGCAAACCAATTGGCCAACATCAACTCGTTCAACAAATGATTGCTAACATGGAAGCGGGTCTGCAAATGAGTCGTTTACTCGTTTATCGTGCTGGTGAACTTAAAAATGCTGGAAAACGAAATACACGGGAAACTTCCTTAGCTAAATGGCAAGCAAGCGATTTTGCGAATAAAGCAGCAGATGATGCTGTTCAAATTCATGGTGCATATGGATTTTCAAATGAATATCCTGTCGAAAGATATTTACGAAATTCAAAAGCACCAGTTATTTATGAAGGAACAAGGGAAATTCATACTGTCATGCAAGCCGAATATGTCCTAGGCTACCGTGAGGATAAACCGTTAAATAAAATGTTACCAGCCTGGGATAATAGTTAAGTTAAAATTTTATCTTAACCGAATCAGTATCATCGCAATTTTCGACTACCCTGTTTTCCCGTAGGAGTTTCTGTGAAGCCAGTATTCACAGAAACTTTACTCTTTTTGTGATTAAGTACCTTGAGTTGGGGGTGCAACGGTGATTAGCTTGAATTCTCCTTCGCCGTCGACGCAAGAACGTCCTTAACACGGGTGATCTGCGCAAAATCTACCCCATCATCGCAAGGTGCCCACGGGTTGGAATTTCAACACCATCGTCATCAAAACCCGACGCAAGCGACTTCTCGCGTTGGAATTTCAACACTTCCATCATCAAAACCCGACGCAAGCGACTTCTCGCGTTGGAATTTCAACTCCATCTTCATCAAAATCCAACGCAAGCGACTTCTCGCGTTGGAATTTAATCGCATCTTCAGAAAAACCCGACGCAAGGACTTCTCGCGTTGGAATTTCAACACCATCTTCAGTAAAACCCGACACAAGCGACTTCTTGCGTTGGAATTTCAACACCATCCTCATCAAAACCCGACGCAAGGGACTTCTCGCGTTGGAATTTCAACACCATCTTCAGCAAAACCCGACGCAAGGACTTCTCGCGTTGGAATTTCAACACCATCCCCATTAAAACCCGACGCAAGAACTTCTCGCGTTGGAATTCCAACACTTCCATCATCAAAACCCGACGCAAGAAGCTCCTTGACACGGCAATCAGCCCAAAATCCACCTCGGCGTCAACACAAGAAACACTTTGCCTAGAATCTAAAGACTTTGTCCTAACCCAAATAAAGCAAAATCAGCTCTGTTGCCTATCTTATTAGGGTCCAGAGCTGATTTTATTTATTTCCTTTTTCCTTTGTATATTGATATTGTTTATATAAATCTTTCAAAGCAGATTCAATAGCACTTCCAGCCTTTCCTAAATAATGACCTCGAACCTTTTCCAAAGGAAATTCAATGCCTTCTTCCAAACTATGTCCACGCAACAATTGTTCCACGAAATACCTTGCATGTTCTGTTGCCAACGTACAGCTCGCCGATACAATCACCCCATATTTTTTATCAAGTTCCGCCGTAATCGTCAGTGTATCATACATATTTTTAGCAGCCATTCCGGACGGAAGCCTAGAGTGACCAGCAATAAAAATCGTGTTCATTCTATCAACTCCTTACAATTTAATGTAAATTTTTAAGGATCACTTGGTAACTTAACCTTATGAAAGTGACATTTCTATAATTTTATCATTCTATGTAACCCAACTGTTGTGAAATCAACCTTGCTGTCTCTAATCCTTTTAATTTAATATTTTCTAATGCTTTTCCTTGAAAACGATTTGTCAATCCACTAATTGCTAAAGCAGCAATGACTTGTTTTTTAAAATCAAATATAGGAAAAGAGACACCGGTTGTGTCATCATCCTGTTCACTTACACTAAATGCAAATTGATTTTCACGAATTGCTATTAGCTCTTTCCTTAAACTTTCTTTGCCAATTGGTTGTTTATCGGGAATTGTATACATGTTTGAGTGTGATAGTATTTCATTTTGTTTTTCTTCCGGCAAAAACGCTAACAATAGCTTGGGACCAGAGCCGACATATAAAGGCATTTTCCTACCTATTTGCGTATTTAGACTTAACGCCCTTCGACTATTTACTCGTTCTATATATATGGCTTCAGAACGGTTGACAATAACTAAATGGACCACTTCATTTAAATCCTCTGCTAATTTTTCCATAAATGGTAAAGCGACATCTCTTAATTCAAGCCGTTCTGCAACTAATTCACCAAATTGTAACCATTTTAAGCCTAGTCGATAACGACTATCATGTGTTCCCGTTTTTTCCTTTTCTAATAATTGTGCCGATTCCAACGTCATTAACAGTCGGTATGCTGTAGATTTCGGAATATCAGCCATATTTGTGATTTCTTGTAATGATAATTCTTCATAATCCCGAAATAAATCTAATAACACCATCGCTTTAGCAACACTTTGATTCATGAATTTCCCCCCTCCAATTTTTGTTTGAAAGTTTGAAATTTCTAAAATCCCCCCCACAAATTCGTGGAGGGAGATTTCAATAGTGATTTTTAAAAAATAAATTTTATTTTCATTCAATCTGACAGTAATTTTTCAAGTTTATTTCACAGTTTCTACGATATTAACGCCTCTTTTAGCTAATTCCTCAATATATTGCTTACCAGGTACAACTAATTCAGGAGGTAATACACCCCTTTTTTCAATTGTACCATTACCAATTAATTGAGCAACAATGGAAATCGTGTTGGCTGTTGCCCTAGCCATAGCCGTAACCTGTTTTTCCATATCTTTGTAAGTAACCATTTCATACTCATAAGTTGCTGTATCATTGCCCTTTTTACCCGAAACAATGACACGTAACAATACCGCATCCTTTTCATCACCAAGTTCAACGATAGGATCTAAAACTTTTAATAACACCTCACGAGGATTTACTTTCATTCCATCGACTTCTACTTCATAGTCTTTGCGGGTTAAATTTAAATCGACGAGCAATTTAAACTTTTCACCATGACCTTGATAACGAATCGTTTTATATTCTAACGTCTTGATGCCTGAAAAAGTTTTCAGTAATGTAGAGGTACCTCCTGAAGTATGAAAGGCTTCAAGTTCACCAAACTCATCAAATCGAATTGGCTCATTTTCAGAAAGTGAATCAATTTCAACCTCTTTACCGTCACGTAAAATGACAGATTTATCTGTATAATGATCAAATAACCCTTCCATTGAGAAAACATGCTTATATTCTAATGGTGGTTCAGGATGGGCGGGAATACCGCCAACATATAGTTTGATTGATTGAACCTCATCTAATTTACTTGCACCATAACCTGACAAAATATTAATCATTCCAGGAGCAACACCTAAATCGGGAATAACTGTTACACCCTTTTCTTGTGCATCTTCGTGTAACAGTAATACTTTGTCCGTGATATGACCAATATGGCCGCCTAAGTCAACACTACTCACCCCTACTTTTATCGCTGTTTTTGCGACAATTTCATTAAACGAGTAAAACAAAGCATTAATAATCACATCAAATTTTTTCATGTAATTCGCTAGATTGTCTTCATTTGATGCATCTACCTGATAGGCTGTTACCTTCTCTGATTTAAGGGAATCACATACTCGTTGAGCAAACTCAATATTGATATCTGCCAACCCTACTTCACTTACTTGTTCACTTGATGCTAAATCTCTAGCTGCCTCTTTCCCCATTAAACCTGAACCTAATACACCTATTTTCATTACTTTTCCCCCTTCGTTTCTAAAAAAAATCACTTGAATGAAAATAAAAATTTACTCTACATCAATTTGAGCGCGTTGCAATTTGCCACTATAATCGACATAAATTGCTTTCCACTCTGTAAACACATCTAATGCCTGCACTCCAGAATCTCTATGCCCATTACCTGTTCCTTTTGTTCCACCAAAAGGCATATGGATTTCTGCACCAGTTGTACCAGCATTAACATAGACTATTCCTGTGTCTAAATCGCGTTGTGCCTTGTACACTGAATTGACATCCTTTGTAAAAATGGAACTGGATAGTCCATAGACAACACTGTTATTCGTTTCGATTGCTTCTTCAAATGAATCAACTTCAATTAATGAAACCACCGGCCCAAAAATCTCTTCTTGAGCAATCCGCATATCAATTTTCACATCAGTAAACAATGTAGGGGCGAAAAACAATCCTTTTGAATGATCCCCTTCATTTAATACATGACCACCCGCTAACAATTTTGCGCCTTCGTTTTTACCAATCTCGATATAGCTACTTATTTTCTCCATACCAGCCTGATTAATAATTGGTCCAACTTTAATACCATCTTCGAGTCCATTACCGATTGTTAAATGCTTCATTTCTTCTAGTAATCGTTTTTCTAACTCTTCTTTCACATCTTTATGAACGATCACACGACTACATGCGGTACATCTTTGACCACTCGTTCCAAAGGCACTCCATAAAATTCCTTCAACAGCTAACTGTAAGTCGGCATCATCCATGACGATAACAGCATTTTTTCCACCCATTTCTAACGATACCTTTTTCAACTGTTTACCACATTCAGTTGCAATATTTCGTCCTGTTTCATTTGATCCCGTAAATGAAATAACCCTAATATCAGGATGGTGAACCATTGCATCTCCTACTTGGCTACCAGAACCAAAGACAACATTAATAATACCTTTAGGTAATCCTGCTTCTTCAAAAATTTTCGCCAATTCATATGCCATAATCGGAGTTTCTGTTGCCGGCTTCCATACGACAGCATTTCCAGCAACAATTGCTGGGAAAGACTTCCATGTAGCAATTGCTATTGGGAAGTTCCATGGTGTAATAATGCCAACAACACCAATCGGTGCCCGAACACTCATGGCAAATTTATCCTTTAATTCGGCATTAGTCGTTTGACCGAACATTCTTCTTCCTTCTCCAGCCATATAGAATGCCATGTCAATGCCTTCTTGAACTTCCCCACGGGCTTCCTCTAGCACTTTCCCATTTTCCAACGTTAATAATTGGGATAAATGTTCTTTTCGCTCTTTCATAATATTCCCGACTTCAAACAGTACCTCGGCACGCATAGGTGCAGGTGTTAATGCCCACTCCTTTTGCGCCGTTTTGGCTGCCTGAACAGCTTTATCTACATCTGACTTTGCCGATAAAGGAACCTTAACAACTTCCTCCTCCGTTGCAGGATTTATGACAGAGGCAAAATCTGTGACATTATTTTGCCAAACCCCATCAATATAGTTTTTCAACTCACTAATGTTTAATAATTGTTTGCTCATAAAAATCCTCCTATTTAAATTTAAAATAATATACCGTATTTGATGACCTTAAAAAATAGAAAACTATTCTCTTTTAATGACAAAAGTTCCCATGACAATTGTTCAGAAAAAAATCTTTTCCATTCTTTTTACAATATAGGGCAACTTTATTGTCCCCTTTGTGCAAAAAAAAATTAGTTACATTAATATTGAGAAACACCCCCTAAAAAGCATCAAAATCTTGTCATTTTATTGGTTATGTAACCGTTCTCTTTCGACGTTTCACTGAGTGAAACGCGATTTCGTTATTATAAATTAATTATAAAACAATCATGACAATTGTTCAATCGTTTACACAAAAATATTAAATAATGTTTTATTCGTGATTCTTTGAAATGTTATTTCCCGTTTTTTCATTCATTCCCTGATCTGTTACCTCGATCTCTTAAAAATTTCTTCACTGCCAAAACGATTAAAAATAATAGCCAAGATGTCACAACATAGTAAATAATCATACCGGTATCATCAATTTTTTCCAAAAATATTGTCATTCCAATCCAAATGATACCGATGCCAATAATTTGATATAAGTAAAAAGATAATTTCATTTCAATTGTCATCATCCCCTTAGTAGTGCTATTTTCATTTTACATGACAGGGAAAATGAAAGCCATTGTTAGGCATAGGCAGGGTTTACTACTGAACGATTGAATTAAAAGCAGTCAAATTATCCCACAATGCATCTCAAATTTTTCTATTAAATACCCATCATTCTAAATCTACTTTTAAGTAAATTCATCTTCCAACAACCATTTTTCTTAGCACAGATAATTACCATTACCCGCATTATATCAAGTGGAAAGTCGGTACGTTATCCAATCGATCCAATCTATCCCCCGCTCAAGAGACCCCCGGTGAACCCGACGTTCCGGTGTCGGTATTTGTCCCCTTAATCACCCCACTGAAGCTCCGAGTTGTTGTTCATCAGATTAATTATCACCATTTAATTGAGGGAATTTTTTAATACATTTCAGAAAATTGTTCCAACATTAATTCATAATTTAATGGGCCAATAATTTTCTGATAAATTGTCCCGTCGGAATTTAATAAATATGATGTAGGCAAACTATATGCCTCATACTTATCAGTTACAATAGTGTTTTCATCAAGAACGACATTAAAAGTCATGCCATATTCCTCAACAAAACCTGTCACATTACGAATACTATTTTCGGTTTCAGTTGCATTTACTGCTACTATCATTACATCGTCGTGACTTTCATGATATGCTTGCAAATCAGGAATTTCCACCCTACATGGCGGACACCAAGTTGCCCAAAAATTCAACAAAACCTTTTGTCCTTGTAAATCTGAAAGTTGCAACACATCCCCATCAATCGTTTCTAATTCAAAATCAGGTGCTATGTCCCCCTTTTCAATGCCTACTTTACTACTACCCGGAGATGATAAAACAAAATCATACACTGCCCATCCGGCTAAGCCAACAATGATGACAGCAATTATCCATTTCTTCAATATCTAATTTCCCCCTTTAAAGACGCAACACTTAATAACACATAAAGACGCAACACTTAATCACACACTAATTACATCATTTAGCCCAATTTAGACATCCATGTGTCTTCAACTAAATCCAGCATAAATTCGGTTATTCTCGGCATTTGACCTGTGAATAAGACAAGCCCCATAGCAATCATGATTACACCACCAACCTTCATGATAATGCCACTTTTTTGGACAATCCATCTCGTTGATCCGATAAAAAATGTTAATAATAAAAATGGAACGACGAAGCCAATCACATACATGAAGGTATAAAAAACGCCTTGCCCAGGATTCGTTGCTGCTAATATTAAAATCGAGCCAAAAATAGGACCTATACACGGTGTCCAGCCGGCTGCAAAACCTGTTCCTACAAAAAAGGTTCCTACATAACTAACATTTGTTTTTTTATATTGAGCACGTTTCTCACGCATCAGAAAAGGGATGTTTAACCAGCCGGCAACAAACAGGCCCATTATAATAATAAATAAGCCGGCTAGTCGTTGCACTAGTAATCCAGATGGTCCAGTAATAATTAATTGAATCCATTTTCCTAAAAACGATGCTCCGACACCTAGACTAATAAATACAAGGGACACACCAAGTAAGAAAAACACCGAATGACTTAACAACTTTTTTCGAATTTCACTATTTTTTTGTTCATTAATTTCCTTCACACTAATTCCAGTAATATAAGATAAATAGGCCGGAAATATTGGTAAAACACATGGCGATAAAAATGATAACGCCCCAGCACCTAAGGCTAGTACCATACCAAAAAGCAAAAATGTATCTGCCCCAATACCACCCATCAATTACGCCACCTTCCTATTTCCATTATATAAATTAATAACAATAATTAGGACTAATAAACTGCCAAAATAATATGGAGAAATCATGATATTGAATATCATTGTATAAGGTGAAATAATCGATATCACAAATTTTCCAACAATCCAAATCATAAAGATAATTTTTTTCACAGACATATTTTTATTTCCATAAAAAAGATAAATTAATAATAAACATAACTGTAAAATAAAAGCTAAATATTGTTGGGATTGATGCTCTATGACTAACTTAACAAACTCAAATGCGAATAAGCTAGCTAAAAATATTGGTAAAAATGTTTGAAAAATATCAACAAGTTTTTCCTTTTTCTGAATCACTAAATAAACTAGATTAATGACTAATAGAAATGTTGCTATATAAAAAGTATATGAATTCATCGGATAAGCTAATACAGCAATCGGATCTTTAAATAATAAAGGAAAATGTAGAATGACCTTGCCTATCCACATAAAAATAATAAAATTAATAAGTAGTGAAAAGATCATTTCTAATTGCTTTTTTTTATTTAACTTTTCTCCCTCATTGTTTACATAAAAAAATAACACTCCGATTATGAAGCTCAATATTAAATATCCAAGCTTACTAATTACTGACGTTGAAAACAAATAAACTCCCCCAAATGCTTAACTATATTTAGTATAACGTAATTCACTTTGAAATTATTCTTTATTGCTTGTCTTCACTAATTTGTTGAAAATTATCATTAAAAAACTTCCTTTTTTGATTATATACATTTTTTAAAAACAGTTTATATGGAATCATAAATCGAAAAATCATGTTGAAGAATTTTAAAATTCCCCTTAAGGTTTCCTTTTTGTTTACAACTTAAATTTTTGTTGTTATTATGAATGTTAGTGGTAACTTTCATTATAAAAGTATACTTTTTGTAGTTGCTACTCACATATATTAAGGGAGGTAATACTTGAAAATGTTAAACAGGCTAGCAAATCTATTAATGCGTTTTCCAATAAAATCAATATTTATTATGATTATCGTTGTGGTTTTATTAGTATTTGGCGTAAGAAATGTATTTATGGCTACAGGAAACGATACGTTAGTGAAAAGTAGCACGGATGTATATCAGGATAACTTAATGTTAGAGGAAGAGTTTGGTGGGGAATCCGTTATCGTGTTATACGAGTCAGACCATTTACTAACACCCGAAAACTTAGCCCATATGAAAAGGCTAGAGAATACTTTACAAATGAGTGATTCAATTTACAGTATATTAAGCCCTGTTACGCTTGTTGAGGAAATTGCAAATAAACAAGCAGATAAATTTCAAGAAGGTATTGAAGAAATCATTGATGGCTTAGATACAATGGGTACTAAATTAATTGAGATTGGTACAGAGATGGGCGAAAACGCACAAAGTAATCAAAAGCTTGAATTCCCAGAGCAAACAGGCATAGAAATGCCTGATCTCGGAGGTACGAAACTTCCCGAATTTGAAGGAATTAAACTTCCAGAATTCGAAAATCCAGAGCTTCCTAAATTTGGTGAGATTCAACTACCCGATATAGAGGGACAGCTAGGCGAGTTGAATAAAGGATTTGCCCAATTGATGAATGCCCAAGAAAATTTAGGTGACGGTACAGAAAATTTAGTAAATGGGTATGTCCAATTTAGTACAAAAACGAGTGAATTAGCGGGTACCTTGGGTGTTATAGCTGAACAGATGAAAGATAAGCCACAACTAGCACAACAACTTCTAGAAATTAGCAGTGGATTAAATCAATTATCAGAACAAATGGTAGGCATATCAGAAAAAACATCCCAGCTCCCAAGCATTTCGACACAAACAATTTATGGGCTTCAAAATATACAAGATAAATTAAGTAAACAGATAAATGATCAGAAGCAACAACAAGAACAAATGCAACAAAAACAAGTGCAGATGCAGGAAGAAATACAGAAAAAGTTGCAACAAGAGCAAACTTTGAAAGAAGAACAGATGAAGAAGGAAATGGAACAACAGTTTACTAAGCAGAAGAAAATGCAAGAGGAAATGAAAAGTCAACAAAAACAAAAACAGGAAGAAATAAAAGATCAAATGCTTAGTCAGCAGAATGAAAAAGAAAAAGAAATGCAGGATTTTCAGGAAGAGATGCAAGGAAAGATGGATGAACAAGCCGAAAATTTAAGTACACTTTCTGAAGGCTTAAAGGAAATGGGCAAAAATTTACAAACGATTGGCAAGAATATGGAAACGATCCATAGTTATTCAGACATAATGACACCTGGAATACCAACAAAACAAGCAACGCTTGATAATATGGTTTATGATGATGGTGAACTCAGACCTATGTTTGAAGAGGTTATCGTTGATGATAAATCCATGTTGATGATGATCCGATTTGAAGGAAACACAACAGATACTGACAAAAGTGAAGTTGTTGGAATAATCAACGATTATTTGGATGCAGAAAAACTTGACTCAATAGAAACACTTGTATCTGGCAAGCCTGTTCTTGATAATGCGATTCGTTCATCTATGCAAGAAAGTATGCAAATCATGCTCGTCCTTGCATTAGTATTTATGATTATTGTATTATTTTTAATATTTAATGTTAGATGGCGCTTACTATCCTTAGCAACAGTTTTAACTGCAGTTATTGCTACAATTGGTGCAATGGGTTGGCTAAACATTCCTATTACAATGGTCTCTATGGCAGTATTTCCAATCTTAATTGGACTTGGAATTGACTACGGCATTCAATTTCAAAATCGTTACACTGAAGAAATGAACAGCGAGGAGGTTACCGATGAATAATACAAAAAATGATAACGTGAAAGCAAAGAGAAGTTTAAATAAAACAATTAAAAAAATGGTACCAGCTATTTTCACAGCAATGGCAGCGACTGTATTAGGATTTATCGCACTATCAACCTCACCAGTACCGATGATTCAGGATTTTGGAAAAATGCTAACAATAGGGATGATCATAAGTTTTATATTGGCATTATTTTTCCTATTACCAATTCTTTTTGCCCGAGATTACTTTTTTACTCCAAAGACGAAAGATAAAATCAGTAAACCCAAAAAGGCAAAACGGATTATTATCATCGATCGTTTTTTAAAATTCTTAACAAAAAAAACACTCCACTATCGATGGGGAATCATTATTATAGCCTTTGCAGCTGCGACATTTGGGATATTTGTCGACTTAGATGCGGACGTAGAAACGGATGTAGAGACGTTTATGCCACAGGACTCACAGGAACTAGCAGATATTCATAAACTACGTGATATTTTAGGTACAACCGATCAAGTATCACTAATCTATCAGGGAGAGGATGTGCTTCGTGATGAATCCCTTATTTGGGTTGAAGAAGTAACAGAAGCCTTACCCAAAGAATTTCCTAATATTGTTGTCGAAACAAAATCAATTACAAGTATTCTTAAACAAATGAACGATAATGAACTGCCAAATGGTAGTGAGATCCGTGATCAAATTGCAGATATGCCTGAAAATCAATCAAAGCTTTTTATCAATGAAAATCATTCAAAAGGAATTATTACAGTAGGTATTAAGCATTTAGAAGCAGCTGCTCTCGAAGAATTTTTAGGTGATCTTCATCTTTATTTGCATAATCATAATTTAGCTTCACTTGGCACTACTATTACAGGCAAATCCGTATTAGATGTTAAGATGATTGACGGATTAGCAGGTGGAAGGTATCAAATGACCTTGCTAGGAGCCGCATTTGTCTTTTTAGGGCTGTTACTTCTTTACAGACATCCAGTAAAAGCCTTTATCCCACTGTTACCAATTCTTTTAATTATTGGTTGGTCAGGGATGATGATGCATTTTCTAGGTTTAAATTATACACCATTAACAGCGACACTAGGGGCTCTCATTATTGGGATTGGTACTGAATTTACTATTTTAGTCATGGAACGATACTTTGAGGAACGAGAAAAAGGACATTCTAAGATTAATTCTATGCAAACTACGAATAAAACGATTGGAAAAGCTATTTTTGCAACAGCACTAGCAAATATCGGGGGATTTAGTGCATTGGTTGCTTCTGACTTTGTTATCTTAAGTGATTTTGGTTTGATGACTCTAATTAATATATCACTTGCACTTTTTTCGACAGTAATCGTTTTACCTTCTATTTTGATTGTTTTGGATAAATATGTGAAAATAAGGCAAACAACATAATTATTTCTTAATAAAACTCAGTGAAGGTGATGAATCGTGCGTGATGTAACTGAACAAATATTTAAAGGGGCACTCTCGGTGTTTATAAAAAAGGGACTACAGGCGACAACACTAGAGGTGGCTAAGGAAGCGGGAGTTGCAGAAGTAACATTATATCGAAGGTACTCTACTAAAGAAAACCTATTTATTACTGTAATCAAAAATGTATTAGAAAAAAAGTTTGATTCCCATATTCTTGAAAGTGCAAAAGAGACAGATACTGAATTATTTTTAATGACAATTATTGAAGATAGATTAGAATTATTATCAAAAAATACTGATCTAGTAAGAATGCTGTTATCTGAAAGTTTAAGAGGAAATCTCTCAAAAGATGTTGATTTACCTAATATGATTTTTTCTAGTTTAAAAAAGGGGTTAGAATACCATTTTAAATTAAAAGGGAAGCCAGTTGATGCGGATTTTTGTGCAAGACAGTTAGGGGGAATATTTTTAAGTTATGTAGTACTACCCGAAGGACAGACTTTTAATAAATTATCAATACAAGAAAAAAAAGCTATAGCGAGAAAGCATGCAAAGTCAGTAATTGCAACGATCAAATAAATACAAAATCCGTTATGATTTAGTTAGGGCGTTGGCAACCTGTAAAAACCCATAAATGCTTCCGTAAAGTAACTTAATGATTTTTGCCGGATAAATTTCTAGCATTTTATAAGTTAAAAGGGATTTTGTTTGACAATTATGAAGCCAAATTTGTCTACGCAATGAACTATGATGTTATTTAAGGTAACTTAGAATTTTCACATAATGTTATCGCAAAAAACAAGGGTTACTTTGGAAAAATGTAGTCTAAACATTACGATATCAGGAAAAATATGGCTATGAATGTACGAAAAAAATCTATGATACTGATTTTTCATACTAATCAAAGCAATGGAAGAGGGGACTTTTTATCCCTCCTTCCACACTATTTTTTGATTACCCATTTTTCGCCTACTTTGCAATTAAATCATGATACTCCTTATTATGATTCATTTTCTTTTCTACATAAGGGCATTCGGGGACAATTTTCTTCCCTTCTTCCCTAGCGAAATCAGTAATTACTTTGACTAATTTACCGGCAATCCCTTGTCCGCGTAATTGCTCTGATACGTAAGTATGATCGACAATAATCGTTTGCTCATCTTTCGGTTGAAAAGTGATTTCGGCAATTGGCTGTTCTTCATTGTCCCCTATATAAAATTTTTGATTACCACGTTTAATTTCATCCATTTTAATACCTCCCCTTTTTGTTATTACCTATACAATTACCTCAAATGACGATAAAATAAACAAATATAATGGTGCAACATTTACTAGAGATGTATAATAAAAAAAGGAATTATAGAAATCGTCATCGAATATATAATCGAGGTGCTCAAATGAAAAAATATTTATTACCAATGTTGATTTTTATTTTTGGCTTTTTGTATATTTTTATCATCCCTACAGACCCTGAATGGCTGAAGCTAACTTTTAAAGTCATTCCAATGATATTAATTATCATGTATGCCTTTAACCATATGCCTTCTATGAAAAATAGTACTCATTATTTAATTATAATCGGCTTATTCTTTTCCACAATTGGTGATGCAACATTACGTTGGTTTGTCATCGGATTGACAGCCTTTCTTATTGGGCATCTTTTTTACATTGGTGCTTTTAGAAAGGTTGCCACTGTTAGTATGCCCAAAATACTTTCCCTTATAGCACTCGTTCCTTTTGGTGTTTGGATGGGATTTCGGCTTGTCCAAAGCCTGTTATCACAAGGTGAATCCCCTTTAATTATTCCCGTATTACTTTATATTTTTGTTATTCTAACGATGTGTTTCATTGCCATTTTAACCGGTAATCGCTATTCCATCATTGGAAGTGTATTATTTGTCATTTCCGATGCAATACTTGCGTGGAATATGTTTGTTGCAGCAATTTCCTTATCGGGAATTTACGTGATGACGACATATTATGGTGCTCAGTTTTTTATTGCGACATCAATGGCATCGATTGATAAAAATAATCGTTGATTAACAGCTACTGTTTTGCAAAAATTAAAAGACCTATGAATTATCCTCATTTGTACAAAAAAGGAAGCCTCTTGATGATCATCATCATGAGATTTTCGACCCATTAGCTACTTTTTTATCCGGAGAAAGTAAAATAACGTCCTCTTCCCCCGGTACGGCACCGAGTACTAACACTTCTGATTTAAATCCAGCAATTCGCATAGGGGGAAAATTAACGACAGCAACCACTTGTCGATCAATTAATTGTTCTGGTTCATAATGTTTTGTAATTTGAGCCGAGGACTGTTTTATTCCCAATTCACCAAAGTCTATTTCTAACTTTATGGCTGGTTTTCTCGCTTCTGGAAAAGGTGTAGCCTTTAAAACTGTTCCAACCCGCATATCTACTTTCATAAAATCATCAAATTGTATCATCTATGATCCTCCATTATTTTTCTTGTTGTTTATTTTTTACAAATTCTTCATCAAATACCTTTCTTGCTTCTTCAGTTGATTTTCGATCAATAAAATAAGAAATAGCTGCTTCACAAAGGGCATAAGTTCCCGCACTAGCAATTCCTGCCGAAATGACATTTCCAGCCCCGGGAAAAACTTTAACTAATTGCCTTGATATCGTCCTTAGGGCAAATCCTACCCCAACATTTACACCCATTGCTCCTAAAAATTTAGTTAATGCTTTTCGGTTTAATTTTTCTCCACTGATCATCGCAATGGTGCCAATCATTGATAATTGAAGTCCAGTAATGACTGGCATGTCTGCTATTGGTACAGGAGTGGCTGCTACTAAACCCGTTACACCTGTTATACTCCTACCAATTTTTCTTGCTAATTTTTTTTGGACGGATTTCACTTTGGATAACTTCGCTAAGATTACTTGGGCTTCTTCCGGCAATTTCCTCATTAAATAATCAAGTAGTATATCAATATTCCAACGGCGATCATAGGATATTGAGCCATCATCATTATATTCAACATAACTACATGTTGGTATGACAGATACCGGTGTTGTAATAATTTCTGTAATTTTCTCTTGAAGTAATTGTACCGTTGCTTGGATATTTTCTTGTTTTTTCTCATCTGTGAAAGGTGGTGTACTGACTGACACTGGTGCCAGTTCGTCTACTTGGGTAACGATTCCCACGATTGGTACATCATATTGATGTATCGTTAATACATCTTTCTTCAGTTGTAATAATTGGTGTAGGTCCTCGTCGATTCGGGCTCCAACTTCTTTTGCCTTACACAAAAACAAGATGACATCTGGACATTTTTCTTTAATCGATTGTTTTACTTCCTCGATTGGCGTTTGCGTTTCCACCGACTCATCTGGAGCATGTGACTCCCCTAACCCTCTTGTATCTAAAATATCAATTCCACCGAGTTCATTTTCAAACAAATACCATTTTCCAGCTCCTGTTTGTGATTTATAATCACCAACATCGGCTTTTAACTCTCCAAAAAAGGCATTAATGACACTCGATTTCCCGGCACCCCTTCTACCAACTATCGCTAGTCTAGCGGGCCTTGCACCTAAAACAAAAGATTGCAAACTTTTAATTTCCTCTCTAATTAATGTTTTGTTTTTAACAGACACTTTTGATTTATCGACGTTTTTCAAAATAAATTGGAACAAATCTTTCATTTGTCGATTAAGTCCATCTTTATCCTCATTCATTACTTCACCACATTTCGTCAATCAATTTGTAGATAAAATTTTTATTTCATATACTTTATGAATTTGTGCTGGATAACTCTCCGCTATCATCCCATTATATTGGATGTTAATTTCCATGTCTATTTCAAATTCCTCTATCGTTACTTCTTCAGCTTTTTCATCTAACAATTTTGCTTCAGAAACGGAAACATGAATAATATCTGCTGAAGAGTTTTCTTGACTATTTTTATCTGGTTGAACAACAAGATACGTCCCTTGGTTTTCTAAAATTGTTGCCTGGAAACTAACTTTTTCCTGATCGATGTCATGATTCCCTTCCCCGTCATTCACTTCAGAACAACCAGAAATTAACATGCTGATGATAACTACTAGGCCTATTCTAATTAGTTTAACCATGTCGACTCCTATCCTAACCTATTTATTATATTGTAACTGATTTTTGCTAATAATTGAATATTTCTATATGCTGTGCGCTTATTTTAATTGAATAAAAAGTGATTTTTGAATAGCATTTAGTCTTCTTTTGAATAGACTAATTTTAAAACAATAAAAAAGGACTGATTCAATGTTAGTTGATTCTTTACCGGTTATGATTCGAACAAAAGTAATTCACCAAAATGGCATGACAATTTATTATCCACAAATTTTTGGCATGCAACAGGTAGATGTTGAGCAATCAATGAACGAAACTATATTCAATTTGGTAGAGTGGTTAATAGAGGAACAACATAAACAGCAGAATTCTGATCAATTTGCCGAAATGATTGGCACGTATGAAATAAAAACGAATGAAAGGAATATTTTAAGTCTATCATTATCCAATTATGCCATTGTTAATCATGCAGCACATGGATTAACATTTATGAAATCATTAACGATGAATATAAAAACCGGTCAAACCTATACTTTGGCAGATCTTTTTCAGGAAAATAGCAATTATGTCGATGTTCTGTCATCAATGATTACTGAACAAATTGAAGAAAGAGATATTCCAGTTTTGGATGAATTTACAGGGATAAGACGTGATCAGGATTTCTATATTGCTGATAAGGCACTAGTCATTTACTTTCAACAATATGAATTATCTCCGTATTACATTGGCTTTCCGATGTTCCCTATTTCAGTATTTGATTTACAAAATATTATTGCTGAAAATGGACCATTAGATGTATTAGCGACGAATTCTTAATGGATGGATAACCTAACACGGCTTGATATATTCTGTTTCGATTATAATAGTAACTTAAACAATTTTGCCATGGCCAGAACCCGTTGTATTTTTCTTATCGGTCACTTTTCTCACAAACTGATGAACAACTGACCGATAGGTTACTTTTATCGACTGATTTTAAATTAATTCTGTTCCATGGCTTCACTTTCTGGATTTGCTACAAATTCTTACCATGAGCGGTGTTTTCATGGCTCCACTTTCTTGGATTTCTTTAATCTCCTGCCGTGAGGAGATTGCCTCATGGCTACTAAATCTAATTTCTAGCAAAACTCCGGCCGTGAGGAGATTGCTCATGGCTACTAAATCTGATTTCTAGCAAAACTCTAGCCGTGAGGAGGACGCTCATGGCTACTAAATCTAATTTCTAGCAAAACTCCGGCCGTGAGGAGGACGCTCATGGCTACTAAATCTGATTTCTAGCAAAACTCCTGCCATGAGGAGATCGCTCATGGCTACTAATTCTGTTTTCTAGCAAAACTCCGGCCGTGAGGAGGGCGCTCATGGCTACTAAATATGATTTCTAGCAGAACCCTCGCCATGAGGAGGACGCTCATGACTACTAAATCTAATTTCCAGCAAAACTCATCTACTGTGTAAGTTGTTTAAAAATTTAATTTCACAATTTTATCATGTTTAAACTGCATATATGCTACAATAGGATGAAAAGTGAGGTGTTACCGTGAAAAGAATATTCATTTTCATTCTTTTATTTATGACAATCATTACAACAGCTTGTGGGAGTCAATATTCTGACCATGATGCGAATAATTCGGCAATACAGACCCATTCAAAATTTGGTTCCGAAAGTGGTGCCCAAATGGAAATGGCTGATGATAGTATGGATGCGGATTCTGATACAAGTTTGGAAAATGAAAGTAATATCGATGTACAACAAATTAGAAAAGTCATTTACAATGCGGATATTCACATTGAGGTAAAAGATTACCAAAAGACTGTCAATGACATTCAGAAAGAGATTAATAAACTTCAAGGTTATATTATTGAATCCACGATGTATTCAGAACCGGAAGATCAATTAAAAAATGGACAAATGACGGTACGCATTCCTCAAGAACATTTTCAATCATTTATTGAATTAGTGGAGGATGGCAGTAGCAGAGTATTAGAAAGCTCAACCTCAGGTCAAGATGTAACCGAAGCATATATTGATCTAGAGTCCCGGTTAAAATCGAAACAAATCGTCGAGGATCGATTAGTTGAATTTATGGATAAGGCGGAAAAAACAGAGGATTTACTTAAAATTTCCAATGACCTAGCAAAAGTTCAGGAAGAAATTGAAGAAATTACGGGAAAATTAAAATACTTAGATAATAAAACGGACTTGGCAACGGTAACTATTTATATTTTCGAGAAGAATGTCAATTTAACTAGTCCAGGTAAGGATCAATTAAACACTTGGGATCAAACAAAAGAACAATTCATGAAAAGCACAAACTTTATTATTACAGCCTTTTCGAATTTATTTGTTTTACTTGTCGGAAACATTCCCGTCATTATTTTATTAGGTATAATTGGCACAATAATTGGCCTCATAATAAGAAGACTTACAAAAAAGAAACAAGAATAATAAATAAGATTACTTATCACACCCTCCAAAAGTGGTAAGTAATCTTTTTTTAATCATAGTTTTTTTACCAGCGATTAACTGCATATTCGGTAAAGGCCATCATATCTTTCACTTCAATAACCATTCCATCATCTAAAATGGCTTTCCCGTTAAATTTACCAAAAACTTGATGACATTTATTATCGACAAATAACATTTTTGTTTCTGTATAATTGTCATGTACAGGTGTAAACTCCATTTCGAATCGGCCATCATCACTAGTAAAGTTTTTCTTGGCCATATAACCACCTGCAGCTAAATCAACATCAATATGATTCAATTTATGAGGGACACCATCATAAAATAAAATGTTTTCCGTTGCCTGTGAAGTATCCCCAAAGCCAAAGCCTAAATTAAAACCAAATCTTTTACCATCAACAAGTGTACTGCCACTTCCCCATACCCACTCATGTTTAAATGGCCAAACACCTCTTCCCCAATCGAGCAAGCCGAATGCAGTTTCGGGTTCGAAGGAAAAAGTGTTATCCCCAAATTTAGCCTTTCCTTTAGCTGGCATACAATTAATTTTATGGTTGTAATAAAAATAAGTTTCTTTTTCATTAAACGGCGTTGCCATCACGATGGAAGTTTTATCTGGCTGATGTAGTGTCACATCGATATCTACCGCAGGCGTATCAACTTTTGCGTCGGCCTTACAACAAAGTCGCCGACTATCTCCTTTAATTTCAAACGACATTTCGATATCCTTATGACGATAATGCAAATCACCATCTTCAGCCGAGGCAGGCATGCCTAGTTTGTTAAATGGTAACACTAACATTTTCGACACATTATATTTTTTCCCTGTCGCAAATTCAAATAACGAAATTGAAACATCTCCTGCATAAGACACATGGCCAATGACCATTTGTAAACAGTACTCATCATTCGAAATTTGATAAAAGTCCCATTCCTTAATTTGCCATGGCCTCGCTTTAATTTGATGGCGATTATAAGATAATATGCCTTCAGTACTGTAACCAGGCTGGGTAAGAACACCTGAATTATTTAATAATGGACCTTGTTCAATTATTTGTTGCTGCAACAATTTCCCCCCCATCATATGATTAATGACTCTGAAGCCTTTTATTTGCGTATTTAACTGCTGGAATTAGTGGAATCAATGTTACTAAACTAATAAAGGCAGAACTGAAAAATAGCGATTCTGTAGGCACCATTCCAGCAACACCGTCAATTTCCATATAAATACCAAAGTTTTTAATAATCACATTGGAAATCATCGGCCCAAAGATCATCGGCAAACTGACTGCAAAAATCATCCTAACTCCTTCAAATTGTCCCCGTTGGTCTGCGGGAAATAAATTTTTAATCCAAGCGATTAACGTTTGTGTCACTAATATAAAACCAACACCAGCACCAAAAATCCCAATAAGTAAGACCAAAACATGGTCCATCATCGTAATAATCATCATCCCGACAAAATTTGTAGCCACAGCAAAAATGATGACCGGTGACATTCTTTGTTTATCAATTAATTTAGAGGCCGGAATAGTTAAAAATATTGCTAAAACTAATCCGACACCTTGCAAAATACCAGCCATAGAATAACTCATTTCCAAATAATTATTTAAATAAATCGTTATGTAAGGAAAGTAAACATTAAATCCGATAAAATAAACACAATAAACAACAAATACCCAAAATAATTCTTTATTTTTCATTACTGTTTTAAAATGAAAAACTTCAGCGAATTGATGCCAATAACTTTTTGATGTTCCCCTAGGTTTCAATTGTGGATGGTCATTAAGTGAAAAGAAGGAATAAATCCCCGCGAAAAACACAATCGTCCCCATCGTGACAAAGAACGGGAAAAAGTCAAATGTATCAATGACAATCCCGGCTACTACAGCCCCAAACATTGTGGCCATCACTGGTAAAGCCGCTAACACACCACCAACTTTCCCGCGATTACTTGGATTTGAAATATCAGTTGTCCATGGGCTGAAACCAGCATCATATCCTGAAGATCCAAAAAAACTCATTATCGAATCCGCTACAACAATTAAAATAACCGTTATGATTAACGGGTCCTTCGGTAAAAATTCAGTTGCCCCAAATAAAATAACGAATAAACCCCATCCCATATAACCAAAAGCAATAAATGGTTTACGTTTTCCTACCCTGTCACTCCATGTGCCTATTAAAAATACCGCTAGGGTCGACACGACAGCAGTTATAGCTATCATTGATGTGACAATCGCTGGATCTTTTGCAATTTTGTCATAAACAAATGTATTCACCCAGGAATTTTTTATGTTCCAGGATATTTGTCCGATAATTCCAAGAATCCACAATAAGGACCAATTTTTTCTGGAAATATCTTCGAGTGTCATCAAATCTTCAGGATGATCTATCTCAACCCCTGTCGGTATCTCTTTGTTAATCATCTTTTCCTGCTTCATATGCTATAGCTCCTCCGTTGTCATTTCCTTTAGCACTATTAATGAGAGATTGGTGGATGGATTGTAATGTGTGCTCGTCTAATTTTATTTGCTCACGATCGTAACTGATGAACCCATTCACTTCTTCCTCTACATCCGTTAATTGAGTATAAACGGATGCTGATAGTCCTTGTTGAATAAGGGGTTTTAATTGGTCATTAATCAACTTTTTATAGGCATCTAGCAATGAATCTTTTGATTTGAATTCTTTATAACCTATTTGTTTCTTTGCTTTAAAATGCAGTTGTTGCAATCGTAACTTATAACCGCCATATTCAGAAATAACGACTGATCGATCTAGTATATTATTTGGCATGTTTAATTTGCGAAAATAAATATGGGTGCTTCTTATGTCACCAACTTGTTGATCGTACCAACCACTTGCATGAATAATATAACGGGTCGGGTCATATTCTCTGACCGATTCGTAAATTTCTTTGGCATTAAACTGTCCCCATCCTTCATTAAAAGGAATCCACATGGCAATGCTCGTAAAATTATACAAAGCATCGATCATTTCCTGTAATTCTTTTTTATATCGTCGTCGATTTTCCACATCATTCCGTCCTAAATCTTTTTGTACTTTTTCCTTCGTATCGTCAACTTGTACCCGTCGCAAAAAATTCGGTAATATAAAATGGTAGTAATTTTTCCAACCACTTCCACCGTTAATCATGTCTTGCCAAACAATCATCCCATGCCGATCACAATGATAATACCATCTAGCTGGTTCCACTTTGATATGTTTTCGAATCATATTAAATCCTAGTTTTTTTGCAGTGACGACATCATATTCCAAGGCAGCATCAGTAGGTGCTGTATATAAACCATCGGGCCAATATCCCTGATCTAGAATACCGTGTTGAAAGAGCCCCTTATTGTTAACAAATAATCTTTTTTTACCTGCATTATCTCTTTCAATAGAAAACTTTCTCATACCAAAATAACTACTAACACTATCAACCATTTCATCAGCTAAAAGTTTGATGTTTACATCATACAAAAAAGGAGCATCAGGGCTCCATAACTTTGGATTTGGAATCGGGATGGTTAACTGATTAGTAATAAATGAATTCTCTGAAGCTATTAATTTATCTTTTTCAAAAACTTCTACCTCATATGCCAATCCATTATTATCAACATTGGTTTCAACACTTATGGTGACTGATTGTTCATCAATATTTGGGGTTAATTTAATCGAAGTAATATGTTGTTGTGGAACAAATTCTAACCAGACTGTTTGCCATATGCCTGAAATTGCCGTATAAAAAATCCCGCCTGGATTTAAAGTTTGTTTTCCTCTTTGCTCATTTTCACTATCTGTCGGATCCCAAACACTAATCCTTATGTCGTTTTCTCCAATGACTACTACATTTGTAATATCAAAATAAAACGGATTGTAGCCACCAATATGTTCCCCGACCTTTTTATCATTAATCCACAATGTCATTTTCCAATCGACAGCACCAAAATGAAGTAATACTTTTTCATTTTGATGATCTTCATCAATAGTAAACGTCGTTTGATACCACAATAATTCATTTGGCTGCAATGGTTTTTGAACACTAGATAAATACGATTCCAACGGAAATGGGACAAGGATTTTTCCATCAAAGTTTTTTACCAATTCATCGATAGGCCGAATGGCATAATTCCATAATCCATTTAAATTTCTCCATTTTTGCCGTACCATTTGTGGTCGTGGATATGCTGGTAATACATTTTCCGGATCAATTTCATCTGTCCAACGTGTCTTTAACTGTATAGTAGTATTCGGATTTCGATCTTTATTTGATTCCACTGTGACGGCCTCCATATAAAAACTTATTAATATTGTAAACGCTGATTAAAATTTCCGAAAAACATACATCAAACTATGCTCTTAATCTAACATACCTATTGAAATATAGTTCAATAATAACATAACTTAATCAATTTAGTATGATTAATCTATAAAGGATAAGCAATTTTCAATCCATTAAGCATTGTCCCTCCAATTTATCGAAAAGTTTATTTCTTCATTGCGCCGTATACCCTCCGTCCATGACAACGGCCTGTCCTGTCACACTTTTTGCTTTATCACTCGCTAAAAACAAGACATAATCAGCGACCTCCTCAACATCCAACAGCCGTTTTTGTGGTACCAATGGATAAATAACCTCTGCCAAGACTTCATCCATAGATACTCCCCTATTTTTCGCCAAATCCTCCAATTGATTACGGACGAGTGGTGTATCGACATAACTTGGACAAATCGCATTGACCGTTATTCCGTCAGTCGCCCCCTCTAAAGCAGCCACTTTTGATAATCCGATGACACCGTGTTTGGCACTATTATAGGCAGCTTTCCCAGCAAAACCTATGAGTCCATTAATCGAAGCAACATTAATAATACGACCAAATTGTTGTTGTTTCATAATCGGAAATGCATGCTTAATTGAGATAAATGGAGCCGTGAGCATCATTTTGACCATTTTTTCAAAAATATCAGTGGCAAAATCCTCAATTGAAGCAACATGTTGCATTCCAGCATTGTTGACAACAATGTCTAATCTTCCATATTGTTCTACCGTTTTCTCAATTGCTTGTTTTATATCATCTTCTTTTGTCACATCACAATATATACCACAACAATCAAATCCATCATGCTGTAATTTAGCTACTGTTTGCTTTAATGAAGCCTCATTAATGTCTGTGAAAATCACTTTAGCCCCTTCCTGTAAAAACTTTTCTCCGATGGCTAACCCAATTCCACTTGCTGCCCCTGTAATAAAAACTGCCCTATTTTTAACCATTAATTGACGACCCCTTCCATTACATAAAAAACAAAGCCTAGCATGTTGTTCACTAGGCTAAAATTCCTTTGATAACAAACTATTTTTATCAATTTTACCGACATCGGTCTTCGGCATATTTTCCAATATAAAAAACCTTTTGGGGATTTTAAAGGTCCCTAAGTATTTTTTGCAATATTTTTTCAATTCTTCTTCATCTATATGTTCACCCGACTTTAATGTAATATAGGCAACGACTTTTTCACCCCATTTTTCATCGGGAATTCCTACTACGGCTACTTCATCCACAGCCTCAACAGTCAATATACATTGTTCTACCTCTATCGGATAAACATTTTCCCCGCCGGTAATAATCATATCTTTTTTTCTTCCGAGTATATAATAATCACCAGCTTCATCAATCTTGGCAATATCTCCCGTTTTAAACCATCCATCATAAAAAGAGTTTTCAGTTGCCTCCCGATTATTCCAATAATGGGTAAATAAATGAGCACCTCTAACTAATAGTTCGCCAGCTTCATTTATTCGGGTATGGTTGCCATGTTCATTTAAAATCGACACTTCATTAAATAACATATTTTTCCCTACAGAACCTATTTTCTTTTCGGCATCCTCTGGTCTAATGAAAAAGTTATTTGGGCCCGCTTCAGTCAGTCCATACCCTTCTTTAAACTGAAGGTTTTTTTGTTGAAAATGCTTATAAATATTAGCAGGACACGGTGCCCCTCCAGATAAAAATACTTTCATCGAAGAAAAATCTGATGTTTTAAAATAGGGATGATGCACCATTTCATGATACATTGTTGGTACAAACAGTGAAATCGTCGCTTCGAATCTGTCAGTAGCCTCAAGGGCATTGTTTGCATCGAATGTATTTCCAATCACAACTGTTCCACCTGCCATTAAAATTGGCATACATAAAGCATTGATTCCCCCTGTATGAAAAAGCGGCATATAGTTAATCGTCTTATCTTCTTCACTTAATCCCCAACTAATGATCGTATTCATCGCATTAAAATTAACTGCCCGGTGAGATAGTACAACCCCTTTTGGCTTCCCAGTTGTACCACCAGTATAGATCATTAAAAATGGATCTTCACTATGTATTGAAATTTTATCTCCACCACTGTCAAAATTCTTTGGAACTACTTTTCTATCTTCTCCTAAACAAATCTTTTTCGATACTTGCAGTGAATTGACGATCATGTCAAATGAATGATGATAAATCACCCCAGCTGCTTGACAATCATTCACCAATTCATTTAATTCTACCTGACTTAATCTGAAATTTAAGGGAACATAAATAAGTCCCGCTATTCCACAAGCAAATAGGATAGGAAATAACTCTATCGTATTTGATGAAATAACTGCGATTCGATCACCTTTTTTAAAGTCATTATTTTTAAAAATTGCCACCCATTTCATCGTACTAATGTATAAATCTTTATAAGACATTTCTTCATCTGTATCAATATCGATTAATGCTATTTTATTGGAAGAAAGATGTGTTCGTTGGATGAGCCAATTTGGTTGTATCATGTCTTAAAACCCCTTTACATCATTATGCCGCCATCTACATGTAATACATGTCCATGTACATAATCAGATTCATCACTTGCTAAAAATAAATAGGCATTTGCGATATCCTCTGGCTTACCTAGTATTTGTAAAGAAACATTTGCCTTCATTTTGTTGATTACTTCTTCAGGCATTTTCTGTACCATTGCTGTCGCTGTAAAACCCGGGGCTACTGCATTGACATTAATTCCTTTACGTCCTAATTCTTTTGCCCACGTTTTCGTCATTCCTATGACAGCTGCTTTAGAAGCGGCATAATTTGTTTGCCCAAAATTACCATAGACACCACTAACAGAAGAGGTATTAATAATTTTTCCCTTTTGCTGTTCTGCCATCGAGGGGACAACAGCCTTTGTACAATGAAAAACCCCTTTTAAATTCACATCTATCACTTGTTCAAATTGTTCAGATGTCATTTTTGCCAAAGTGGCATCTACAGTAATTCCGGCATTATTTACTAAAATATCTATTTGGCCAAATTTAGTTAATGTTGCTTTAACTAAATCATTCACACTGGTCTCATCAGCAACGTTTACTTGCACAACGAACGGATGAAAACCCTTCTCATAAAAATTTTCAGCCTGCTTTTCTGCCTCTTCAACATTAAAATCAGCTATCACCACATTGGCACCTTCTTGCATAAAACGTTCACATGCAGCGAGCCCTATGCCACTTGCTCCGCCTGTGATAATAGCCGTTTTATTTTTTAATCGCATCATTCATTCTCCTAATTTAAAAAATTTTCAATCTCATTCTTTAAGGTTTCTAAATTATCTACTAATGCGGAGTGGCCAGTATCTTTTAAAACGACTGATTCAACTGTATGAGCCAAATCTTCATCAATTTCATCTGTCATTTGTTTGATCACTACAAAATCCCTATCTCCACTAAGGTTAAGAACTGGAATGGTAATTTGCTTTGCGCCACTCGTACCTTCTGAAACACCGTTATGACGATTACTAATATTAAAAGTATTTAACGCATGATACACATCAGCCAAATTGCGTTGGGTTAACATGTCTTCGACATATTCATCATATTTTTCTGAATCAGGTTGGTGATGAGTGTATATAACTGCGTTCCAAACATCTTTTAATCCATCACGATTTTTACTATCATATAAATATTGCATGCCAACTGTTCTTCCGTCTTTTTCAATATCATCAATTGTCACAAGTCGTCGTTCTAAATTAGCACTGCCATCCTCTTTCGTTGCAAACATTGGATAACCTCTCGTTGATGCGGAGCTTAGAAGAACTACTTTTTCGCACAATCCAGGATAATCTATCACAAATTGCATACATACGGCCCCACCTGTTGACCAGCCAACCAGTGAAAATTCATCCAAGCCTAAATGATCAACAACACCCTTTAAGTCATCAGAGAAATCTTTTATTGAAGTAATTCTATTTCGATATGTCGACCCACCAAAGCCCCTTAAATCCACAGCATATACTTTATATTTTGGGTCCAATACATCCATCAATAAATCCCAATGTTTTGACGATGTCATGTTTCCATGTACAAGCATAACCACTTCTTCTCCACCTTCACGTTCACGGTAGGCAATCGTTTCACCATTTGGTAAATTCACTTGTTTTAATGACATTAAAAATATCTCCTTCCTATTTAAATTAACTTTAAAATCATTATCCCCATCTTATCGTCGTTGCTCCCCATGCATAACCGATGCCTGCACTCACTAGTACGACGATATCACCTTGCTTTAATTTCCCTTCCTTTTCAGCAAGCTCTAATGATAAGATTTGATCGATTTGTCCAATATGGCCATAATGATCTAAATAAATTGATTGGTCTTCCCGTAAACCTAACTCATTTAAAACATAATCATGTGCAGATCGTTTCATATGAAGGATGGCTAAATAATCAATGTCCTTTTCGGTTAAATTACTTTTCACCAAACTTTGGTGGATGACTTTTAGAAAGTTTTGCATCGACTTTTGCTCTAATCTTGATTTCATACCAACTGGATCAGGGACATCGAAATAATACAAATCTTGTTCTAAATGATCTTTTGTTAACGGGTTTTTCGTACCCCCGACAGGAATAATGACATCTTCGGAAAATGAACCATCTGTCAGTAAATCTGATTGTAAAACTATATTTTTGTGATACCCTTTTTGTAATATCATTGCTCCCCCACCAGCAGCTAGATTAAACATAAAACGAGTATTCGCATTATTATAATCGATAAAATCACCATTACGGTAACCACCAGCAAGCAAAACAGTTTCTATAGAAGCATCAGTCATCATTAATGACTTTGCTAAATTTATCGCCATGATTGTCGTTCCACAACGAAGGGCAACATCAAATCCCCAGGCATGATAGGCACCAATATCTTTTTGCAGTTTAATCGCTGAAGTCCATAACGGATATTCTTTATATTCCTCACCAATATAAATAATTAAATCTATACTTTTAGGGTCCATATTCGCCTTATTTAAAGCCCTTTCAGCGGCCCACACGCCCATTTGAACTGTATGATCACCTTCACCCGGAATTGGCTTTTCGATAATTCCTAATTTTTCCCGAACAACATGTAATGGCAAATCCGCTTTTAATGCTAATTGTTCAGCAGTCATCTTTTTTTCAGGTAAATAGATACCTGTACTTACAATTCCTACTTCCAACCTATCCGCTTCCTTTCACCGATGATCAAGATTTATCCTTAGTAAATTTCTCCTTAAGTGTGCCGATAACACCTTTCGGGAAAAAGATAACAGCTAAAATATAGATGATTCCAAAAAATATAATCCATCTTTCAAAAAGTGGATATGTTTTTGCCAAATTAGACAAATTATGTTGAGCTAATTCAATAATAGCTGCACCAAATATAGGTCCAATCAATGTACCTACTCCACCAATAATCGTCATCAAAAGTGCATCTAAAGTAATATCAATTGCCATCACGCTCGTATTAACGAAACGAAGTGATACGGCATACAACGTTCCAGCAACACTTGCGACAACACCAGCCATGACAGAAGAAATGACTTTATAATAAACGATTTTATAACCTAATGCAGCCGTTCTTCTCTCATTTTCCTTTACTGCAATTAATACTGCACCAAACGGTGATGAAACAAATAAACGAAGCATTAAAAAGACGATGATGGTGATCACTAAGACAAATAAATAAAATGTTGTTCTGTCTGCAAACAATTCTGGTGCCTTAAAAGTAAATCCATCATTACCTTTCGTTAATGTTCGCCATTTTTCTGCCGCCACAAGAAATAATCCAGAAACAGCTAATGTAAACATTGCAAAAAAGTGACTTTGTAAGCGTAAAGTGAGAAGACCGATAAATAAGCTCACTATCCCCGCCAAAACCATACCAATCACCATTGATAACAAAAAGTATGGCATCGTTGGTTCGAATTTTTTCAAGATGATGGCGGTCGAATAAGCACCGATTCCAAAAAACATCGCATGTCCAAATGAAACAATTCCTGTGTATCCAAGTAAAATATCATAACTCATTGCTAATATCGCGAAAATTAAAATTTGTGTTAATAATATCGTCCATGTTCTTGAATCTGAAATAAATGGAAATACTGCTAGCAATATCGCAATGACTATAAATATAATGTAATTTGCCTTTAATTTTTTCATCACGTCTTCACCCCTTTACCTGAAAAATTCCTTGAGGTCGGAAAATTAATACAATCACCATAATAATCATGTTAACTGCCAATGATAAATCTGGTACATAATACGCCATATAACTACCAGCAAGCCCAACTAAAACGGCAGCAAACAAGGAACCTGGAAAGCTCCCCATACCACCGATGACAACAACGATAAATGCCAGTATCGCAAAGTCCATTCCCATTTCTGCATAAATGACGCCCGAATATGGTGCCATTAATGCCCCACCTAATGCTGCTAGGGCAGAGCCTGACATAAATACAAAAAGAAAAACCTTTTTTATATTAATTCCGAGTGCTTCAACCATATCTTTATTTAACACACCGGCCCGAACGATTAAGCCAATTTTTGTTTGTTTTAAAATATATTGAAAAATAGCAAAGATAATAAAGCCAACAACAATAATAAAAAAGCGATACTTAATAATTAAAACATCCCCAAATTCCCAGCTCCCAGAAAGAGCTGGTGGGACCTTTGCAGCAATTTGATTTGGACCCCAAACTACTTTTAACATTTCAGAAAGGACAATCATTAAGCCTAAAGTAATTAAAATTTGTTGGACTGTATTTCCATAGACAGGTTTAATAATTAATTTTTCAGTAAATAGCCCTAGCAGAGCACCTGTTAAAACTGCACAAATGATAGCAACGGTAAAGCTCGATGTTAGTGCATAAAACCAAACCCCAGCATAAGCACCCCACGCAAAGAATCCTCCATGTGCAAAATTTAACACGTGCATTAAACCAAAAATAATCGTTAATCCGGAGGCTAATAAAAATATTAACATTCCAGTCGCCAAACCGTTTACTGTTAAATTTATTAATAATTCCAACGTGCTAGCCCCCAATCTTTAACCAATTCCTAAATATTTTTGTTGCAATTTCTTATCTGCAACCAAGTCAACCATTTTCCCTGTTTGGACTGTCGAACCATCATCAATGATCGTATATGTATCCCCTATCTTGCTCGCCATTAAAAAGTTTTGTTCGACTAAAATAATCGTTGTTGCTTTTTTCATTTCCAATAATGCTTCCATCACTTTTTCAACGACAATTGGTGCAAGCCCCTTTGAAGGTTCATCAATTAACAACAACTCTGCCTCATTAACAAAAGCACGTGCCATCGCTAACATTTGTTTTTGTCCACCAGACAGTAATGCCCCATCTTTTTTCCAGTGCTGTTTTAAATCTGGAAATAATGATAATGTATATTCCTGTCTTTCCAATGTCACATCATCTTCTTTACGCATTGCAACACGCATGTTTTCCTCGACTGTTAATCCAGCAAAAATCGCTTGGTCTTCCGGAACATAACCGATTTTCATATTAGAAATTTCATAAGTAGGCTTGCTTGTAATATCTTGATCACGGAAAACGACTTCCCCTTTTGATGCGGGTGAAAGGCCTAACACTGTCCTTAATGTTGTCGTTTTACCCGCCCCATTTCTCCCTAGAAGAACACTTACTTCTCCTTGATGTGCTTCAAAAGTGACTCCTTGTAAAATATGAAACTGATTAATATATGTATGGAGGTTATTTGCCTTAAGTAAGACTGTCATTGTATAACCCTCCCAAATAAGCATTTTCAACTTGTTCATTTTTCATAATTTCTTCTGGGGTGCCATCTGCTAATAATTGCCCATTAAATAACACCATAATCGAATCCGATAAATCCAATATTAAATCCATTTTGTGCTCGATAAGTAAAATCGTCTTTTCGCCTGTTTCCTTAATATTTCTAATCACATCTAAAATAATTGGCACTTCTTCTAAAGACATACCGGCTGTTGGTTCATCCAAAAGTAGTATATCTGTATCATAAGCAATCAACATTGCCAGCTCTAATTTTCTTTTTTCCCCATGGGCTAATTGACTTGCAATCACATTTTTCTTGTTATCTAATAACACTTGTTTTAAAATTTCTACAGATTCATCAATTAATGATTGGTAGCTTTTAGAAAAACGAAATACTTGATAAAAGATCCCTTCCCTTGACTGGATGGCCAACCTAACATTTTCTACTACTGATAGATTGGGAAATACGTTAGTAATTTGGAAAGATCTCCCGATCCCTTTACGGGCCCTTTCAGAGGGGGATAACGATGTGATTGGCTGACCTTTTAAAAACACTTCTCCTTTAGATGGCTTTAATTCACCACTAATTAAATTAAAAAATGTTGTTTTTCCAGCTCCATTTGGACCAATAATTGATTTAAAATGTTTTTCCGGAATGTCACAACTGACATGGTCGACAGCCACCTGCCCACCGAACCGAATCGTTAAATCTTTCGTACTTATAATCGGCTTCAATTCGTTTCTCCTTTCCTTATAAAATAATCTCAAAAGGATGAGGGGAACTGCACCATGAACACAAATCCCCAAACATCCCTTTGCAAACTATATTGACAACTAATTCATAATTGGTGGTTCTGTTTCATCAGGTGTTAGCTCACGAATTAGAACCGGAACCGGATATGGTACTCCTTCTTGTTCTTCTAGTTTAATAGAATATAAGCTTTGTAGTGCCTGATGGTCTTCTTCCCTAAATGTCATCGTTCCTTTTGGTGTTTCAAATGACATTCCTTCCATGATACTAATTAATTGATCTGCATCTGTACTTCCTTCAGATTCTTTCAAAGCCTCTACAATCGCAATTGCAGCACTCATCCCACCAGGAGTAAATAAATCTGGAACTTCATCATATTTTTCCTTAACCTGATCCACTAACCAATCATTAATTTCATTATCAGGTAATGTATGATAATAAACTGAGAAACCTTCCATTCCAATTAGTTCATCCATCGTCATTAATGCCGGAATATCTGGTGCACCAGTTGAAATCTTTATGCCCTTATCTTGGAGCTTCATATCATTAATTTGACCCCAAGGTGAATTAGCACCCGCCCAAACGACAAATAAGTAATCTGGATCAGCTTCAATTATTTTTTGTAAATGGGAAGTAAAATCTGTTGCTTCTGGATCTGCATACTCTTCCGCAACTATTTCTGCCCCTAGTGCCTCTGCTGCTGGAGTAAATGCCGCAACTCCATCCCATCCAAATGAATAATCAGGTGCAAAAGTTGCTATCTTTACTCCCGGCCCAGCGATAGCAGCAGCTCCTGCTACAGCATCTTGAGATGAGTTTCTAGCTGTTCTAAAAATGTATGGATTAAATTCTTCACCAGTAATACTATCTGCTACTGCAGGTTCAACAATCATAATCTTTTCATATTCCTCTGCTAAAGGTAGTACTGCTAGAGTATCACCAGAACTTGACGAGCCAACTAAGAAGTCAACCTCATCATCTTCTAATAATTTTGTTGCTTTCTGTACTGCTACCTCCGGCTTTGTTTCAGTATCCTCAAAAATAACTTCAATTTTCTTACCTGCAACTTCCATCGTCCCATCCGTTGCAAATTCTAATCCTAGTTCAAAACCTTGGCTCGTTTGTTTACCATAAGACTCCAGAGCACCTGTTAAAGAGGCTAAAACACCAATTTTAATTGTGTCCCCAGTCTCATCATCATTTGCTTGTTCTGTATTTCCTGATTCTTCATTTTCATTGTTACTCTCTCCGCCCTCACTATTGCTAGCATTACTACAGGCGACAAAAATGAGTAACAGTACTGATAATATGGAAATGAGAGATATTTTTTTCCACATGTATGTATTCCTCCCTTTTTAAAAATGATAACGCTATCAATTTGACTATACATAAAATGAGTTACAAATTAGTTACAAAAAGAATAACGCCCAAAAATTTGTTTTTTTAGCGTTAATTGAAACATTCTATAGTAGTTTCATTCTGGATTGATTAACATATCATAAAGCTCATTTGTTGATTCTGAAGGCGTTATATTTAACTCTTCATGTAATGCTTCAGAACATTTTTTATACCATCTTATTGCTTGGGAACGTTTCTGCATGTGTTGATAGGCTAACATGATAAGTCGATATGCTTCTTCCCACGTTTTATCTATTTTTATTATTTTCTCCGCCCACTCAATGACTTCCTGATATTCTGCCTGATTAAGATAAAGAAAAGCTAGCCTTTCTATGAGCTGCAAATACTTCTCAATGATTCTTTCCTGTTCTTGATTTACCCATTCAACACCCATTAATTCTTCAAATGGTGCCCCTTGATAAAATTCAATTCTTTTTAATAAATAGTTAATATTCAATTGGTTGTTATTTCCTCTTAATTCTGATAGAGCCAATTGATTAAATAAATCAATATCACTTACAACAACCGCATCAGGGTTAAAACGATACATCGTATTATTGCGAATAATAAAAAACGACTGATCCCTCGCTTGCCTTTCAGGCTCGAGTACTTTAAGTAGGGCATTCATCGTTACTTTAAAGTTTCTATCGGCAGTTTTTTTGTCAACATCTCCCCAAAGAGATTGCAAAATTTCTTCTTTTCGAATAAATCGATCGCGATGAATTAAAAAATATGTTAACAGCTCTTTTGCTTTCTCACGTTTCCACACATTATTTTTCACTTTGTGCAGACCTAACTTTAATTGAAAAGGTCCGAGTAAGTTGACATAAATAGCATATCCAGGATGATGTACAAATTGGGTTAATTCCAATTCATGATTAATCTTTTCCATGTAATGGTCATTAGGTAAATAGGTATGAACCTCTGATAACAAAGGATAGATACATTGCCGGTCAAAAGGACCAAAAATCGTATCTTTTTTTAAAAAAAATAAATAATTTTCTTCAATACATATCTTCGAAAATCGTCTAGCGACAAATTTCAATTTCCTACTATTTTTAACTTTCGCATAAACCTGCATTAACCAAAAGGATGTGACCATTTCCCCATATAAATCACCTGAAATACGGAAATTTCTTTTGGCCTTTAGTAAATGATAACGACAAAAATTATAATCGTGATAATAAAAATAGATGATTGCTAAACTTAAACGAATTAATGCTGTCATCCAATCATCATGCACTTTTTCAGTCTCTCTTAAGGCAAATTGTCCATCATTTATCGCTTCATGAATGAGACCTTTTTTTGCCTTTAAAATAGCTAATCCCATGTATGGTTCGGCTTGGACCCTTGAAACGTTCATTTTTTCCATCATATCAATCGCATAATAAAAGTCCTCTTCAGCTTCCATTAACATAAAAGGGTTGGCAACAGATTTTGCAATCGCGGATCGCGTAAATGCAACTGCTTCAATAAATCTTGAGTTGACTTGTCTACCTATTTCAATTCCTTTATGTGCATTATTAATGGCAGCGTCTAATTCTCCCATCATCCCATTAATTAAGGAAAGCAATACTTCTGTTTCCCGATGTGATTCCGGCAACACTGTATGTTCGTAAATTGATTCATGGAGAACATGCTTGGCATCAACTAATTTCCCCATTCGCAATAAAATTCTAGCCTCGAGATTTCCTTCCTTTAAAATACTTTCAGGCAACTTTTCGGATTCAACCCAGTTTTTGGCATCATTGGCCCTACCCAAATTAACTAGGTTTTCGGCAAATTGCCTTTTCAGTAAGTTTTTCTCCTTTAATTTCATTTTTTTCGATTTTTGCGACCATTGAATCGCTTTTTTTAAATATGACTCTGCATAGGCGGGTTGAATCGTATCGAGAAAAATATGAGCAATTCCCGCGTAAGATCGACTTAAATAATAGGAATCGTCATTTTCGGTAGCTAATTCTACACATTTCTCGTATGCATTTCGGGCTTCTTTATAAAATGCTCGATATCGATGGACTTCACCTTCGTAAAAATAAAGCGTAAAAAATTGATTTTTATTAAATTCATCCAAAGGTTCATACAGTTCCAAGAACCAGTCAAATTGACCCGATTCAATTAATTGCTGAGCTGTTTTTACAAGTGTCTTACTTAAAAAATGATGATCCCGCGATTGTGACGCATGGTATGTTGCTTGCACAAAGTTTCCTTTATCATCATAATATTGTGTTGCCTTTTTATGTAATTGCATAAATTTTACCCGATCTAATTCTAACCATTTATTCGTTAGAAAACGTTGAAAAAGAGCATGGAAACGATATGTCCCATCCTCCCCCAAAGACTGTATAAAACCATGTCTGTCAATAAATTGCTGTAATGTATGAACACCTTCTGTTTGATAAAATTCCTCTATGAGTTGCTTGGAAAACGTCGGAAATATAGCAAATAACAAGAGCCACTCCTGTTCATTTTCAGTCCACCGTTTAAAAACTTCCTCAGATAAATAATCAAAAACATTAGCAAAAACGGGTTGCATTAATCGACTAAAAGCTTCATCAGCATCCGATAATTGTAATGCCATTAAGTTGATGGCAATCGGCCAGCCCTCTGTTACTGTTACTATTTCTTTTATCTGTCCCTCAGTTACTTTAAGATCAAAGTAATCTTCCAAATAAACAATCGTTTCATCTTCAGAAAAGACTAAATCTTCCTTTCCTAGCTCAAATAATTGTTTTTCCATTCTAAATTTCACTAAGTTTGTCCATTTCGGTTTTGACCTAGTTGCAATAATTAAATGGATATGGGGAGGAAGTAACGTAATAATTTTTTCCAATGTATAATTAATTTCAAACACATGATCTACTAGATGAAAATCATCCATTATAATGGTAAAATCATCTTGAATTTCAAATAACTCATTAATAAATAAGCCAATCCACTGTTGTAGATCTGCTTCCCTTAAAAAAGTTGTCGGTGACAAAAAATGTTTAAATGTTTTACCGAATGAACTGATTTCCTGTTGAATACTAGAACTCAAATAAGAAATGAAAGGAATAATACTATCATCTTCACTTGTTATTGTATACCAGCTATATGGGTTTTTTGAGTCTCGAAAAAACTGAGCAAGACCTAAACTTTTTCCATATCCGGCCCCTCCTTGTAAAATAGTTAACGGATATTCTGAAGCAGTATACATTTTTTTAATAAAGGAAGAACGACGCATATAAGTTGATGAGGGCATTGGCGGGATTAACTTTGATTTAATAATTTGTACTTGTTTCATTTCAATTCCCCCAAAATTATTGCCGTTTTTATAATATAAATAATATGACTACTTATTCATATCGGTTATTATCTATATCCTCCATAAGATCTCCGATAATTTTAGATGTTAATGGTAAGTCATTGACAATTTCCATGTCGATACCTAAATCGTCTAACAAAGGACCAATCATTATACCCGTTTTATAATTTGTTATAACGGATGACGGCTTACCATTCAATTTTTGAAGGAGTGCAATGAACATCATTTGTGCCTCCATTGGTTCCGGGGTCTCCATGCTTAAATCATGCTCAATTACCCTTCCTTCTCCTAAATCAACTGCCATCGTCAAAGTAGGTAATTGGGGTATGTCAGTTTCGTCATTTTCTTCTAAAATTGGTAAGTCGACATAGGCAATGACATATTCTATTTGATACGGCAACAAATTTTTAATTTTACTGATTCTTTTCAGATCTAGTTCAGAAATTTCATTACGGGTCTCAGGTTCTAATGTAAAAAGTTGATCTAATTCAACATATTTACTTTCAAAATTGAATATATCTTTGTTTTCGGATGGAATTCTTATGAGAATTTGATTGTCCTCCTGAATATTGGGCAAAATTAAGCCTTTTTTCAATTCATTTGCTACATACAATGTTTCACTAAGTGCAAAAATCATTAATTGAGCATCTTGATTATCCATAAACCAAGGAGAATAACCCGGTCTAAATCTGCGAAAACTTGGCCATGATTTTTTGCCACGGAATGGTATATCATACTCCCTAATTAAATGGTATTCTTCTTTTTCTAAATCATTTCTATCCTCAAAACTGAGTAGCATACTGTTTTGATATTGTAAAATGTCAAAACGAGAAGGTGCTTCTCCTTTTAAAATATTTGATAATAAGAAAAACCCATCATAATCAACATAAACGGCTAGTCCAAACATTTCCTTGGCACTACCTAAAATAGTACAATACATCATGGTTCCTGTAATCGGGTCTAAAACACCGATTATATCACCATCCCCCATAAACTCCCAAGGTTTTAAACGATGAAATTCTTTAGCCAATTGTAAAGTTTCTGGCCAAAAATCAAGCGAATTTTCTAGAGAAAAGTCTTCTATTAACTCCTCAAATTCATCATTAATTTCATCAATGATTTCCTGAGAATGTTCATAAGTTAAATCAACAGCACCACTAATTAATTCAAATCGACTATCTTCCTCTGGTGCTAAATTCCTTGCCCCAATACAAATTGGGTAATCAAGTTCAGCATCATCTTTTACTTTTTTCGTCAACACAATTTCATGCTGCCAATCATCACCAAAGTCATATATGTAAGTAACTTTATCATTAACCTCAATGAACCAATCATCTAAAAATTCAGTATCTTCATCATATTGTTCTATTTGAATGAAGGATGGTCCTTCATCTTCTATTAAATTAATTGGTGTAATCTCGTTATTTTCCGCTTTTACACCATTTGATTGCTCCACCCTATATGTATGTAAATGTGCTGCCTCCCATTGGAATGCAATTTGTAATATGTGATGTAATTCTGCAAAGGTTGTTTCTTCTTCCACCAAAATTTTACGCCAAACAGGGACACCAACATTTTTTAATGTTACTTTTAATTCATAAACCATCATTTCACCTCTTATGTTATTGAATACTTTTGTTATTGGAAGATAGGAAATTTATCTCCAGTTTCATATCCTCAAATTCAAATAAATACTCATGGTGATCTAATAACTCAATAATTGCATTTTGCTTCAATATGAATCTTACAACACCATAACATATTTCACCAAATGTATCATAAATTCTCCCCGCACTTTTAGTTCCCCGTGCGACCGTGCTGGTACTATTGGCAACATAACCAATTTGACCAACACCTTTCATTAATACAGCAATCGCTTCATCATCAAATTGATTTTCATAGTCTTTAGCAAATAATACGATGTTTCCAACTTGAAGTTTATTTGAATGCTCAAAAAACTTTTGCCCAACAACAGTAACGAAAACACTATCATTCATTCATAAAACTCCTTTATTAAACTTTTCTAATACAATCATTTATTAATTCTCTAAAATAAAATACCCCTGTTACTAAACCATTCCTAGTCACATTCCATATACCTACTATATCAAATAATATACGATAAGAACATCATTAATATTGCTTTCTTTATTGTTTAATTTACTGAAAAATGTTGTATAATTTAATTAAGAAACTTTAAATCAAATTTTAATATCATGTGTATTCATTATTAATTTCATTCAGATACAATGGAGGTTATCACATTGAATAAAGCACTATTACGAAGTACTACATTGCTAATTTGGTTAGGAATCTTACTTGTTGGTTGTAGTCAAAATAATTCGTCAAATGAAGGACAAGCCGAATTAACTGAGCTAGCTACGGAAGGAGAGAAAATTATTAAAACGAGCTGTATTAGTTGTCATGGACGTGATTTAAAGGGAGATATGGGACCAAGTTTATATGGATTGACAATGACTGATGGAGAAATGAAGGATATCCTAATCAAAGGAAAAGGGGCCATGCCTCCAGCAACAGCTAATGGGAAAGAGGAGGAAGTCATTGCCTATTTGAAAACCTTGCAATAATTTTCCCCAAAAAACAAACAAGCGAACCCAGTATGCTAAAGGGTTCGCCTTTATTTTTATTGTTCTGTCACTTCAAATAATGCACGAAGTGCTGGAATTTTTGTTCCTGGATGATCTTCACGATAGGTTAACTGTGGTTTAATATATAAATCTGGTTGAATTTGTTGTCCTTTATAAATTGCCGGATATATATCAACGATATGGTAACCGGGGTCACCAGCTGCAATTAATGGTAGTTTAATTGTTCCCTGTTCATTAAATCCACATACATACCCTACACTTGCGTTGTCATATGTTACACCCAATGCATTATCAAATTCAGTCCATCCAGAACCCATTATTTCAACATAAAATTGTGTTCCAGCCGGTCCAGATTCGGGTGAAATAGATACAATCGATGGTAATATTTTAAAATATGCCTGTCCATATACTTTATCACTAACCTTTATATCGATTAAATGAGGTAACCCACCCAAGTCTTCAGGTACTTCAAATGGAAATTCAAAGGAACCATTTGTATCAGTTTCAGTTTTACCTATTTCCCATACTTCTTCACTGAAGCCCTCAAACGATACCCGATCACCTTTCATCGTGTACCAATCAATAGATACATTTTCATTTCCAGGCAATCCTGTTCCCGATAACATCACCTCATCACCGACATTGCCTCTTTCTTTGCTTAATGAAATCGAAACTCCTTCTTCATTTTCAGGAGCGGGGAGTTCTATTTCATTTGCCGCTATTTCAGGTGGTTCTTCTACATAAGAATCGAGATTCACTGGTTCATCGTCTGTCACAGTAAAATTAAAATATTGCGTATCAATATAATCGATTGAGGAACCGATTCGATTTAAATAAGGTGAACCAGAAGCACCGCTTTCAATGGCTATACTATGATTACCTACATTACCAGATGCACGGATGATGGCTGTTGCCTTTCCTTTAGTAGAAACTCCCGTAATCATTCCGGTATATTTATTGTCATAATTCAAATGCCACAGACTGCCATACATTTTCCAACTTAGGCCTTCCCCAGTAACCGTAATTTCAGTGCCGATTGGTCCTGATTCAGGCTCCATTGTAAAAATTGTCTCAACAAAAAAGTTTGCCTTTGCCATTAATTGTTCACCTTGGTAGACCATCACATCGTGATCATCACCAAATCCCTCAGGAATGGTAATTGTTCCTGTCCATTGACCATTATTATCAGCAGTATCTGTTAAAAGCTCCACATCAGCTGGTTCATATGTTGTCCCGATAAAGGCATAATTATCTTCTAATAAATAAGCACCATCCATTTCAGACCAGACAACTGTTAATGATTCATTTGGTTTTAATTCGGTTGCGGTTAATGTAACTTCATCACCAATTCGACCACTCACCTTATCTAATTCAAGCTTTTTAACTAATTGTTCAGGAGTTTCACCATTTGCATGTTGACTACTATTATTAGAGCCACTTCCTGACGAACAGGCAACAAGTCCTATTAAAATTATAAAAGTAATTAGTATAGAAAAATGGAAATTCCTTTTCTTGGAGAAATTCTGCATGTTATTCAGCCGCACCTTCTGTACTTTCAACAATCGTTAAAAGAGATGGTTCAACATCGAATGGTTCATAAGTATACTCTTCTCCATCAACTTCAGCGACATATGTGTACTCAAGTAGACCTGTTGGAGCATCCTCGGCAATTTCATATGGAACTGTATAAAGTAAAGTACCTTCCTCACCATGAGGTCCCAAGGCCATGTCAAATTCCTCACCAGTGCCGAGAACAACTTTCACTTTTGCATCTTCAATGTTTTCCTTTGTTGCTAAATCCTCAACCTTTGCACGGAAAATCATTCTTTGTCCTTGTTCAAATCGACTTGTAACAACACATGGAGCATGTTCTACAGTGTGTGAAGTGATTACATCACCAAATAGGGCAACATCAGACCCTTCACTTTCTCCCCCAGAGTTACATCCGGCTAAAATAATAACTGTTAACAATACACTACCTATCACCATTAAAAACTTTTTATTGCTCATCTTTTTTCCTCCTTCTTATTTACCTTAGGTCATTATACGGTATTAAATATATTTACATATGATTAAAATCACAGTTGTTGTATTTGTCACCTAAATAAATATAACTACTAGTATTAAATCTCTCCCAAACGTTGACATGATAGGTTATAACAAATTATGTCCAAATTATTACAATTGTAAAGGATACGATCAAAATATTGTTTTCATATGTTTAACCATAAATTATGTTAGATTAGTAGGTTTAAAATAAAATTCCCATCATTTTTTTATTAAGATTAGTCTTCTAGTTTAAATTTCTTGATACTTTCATTTGATTCTTCAGCCATTTTGACACAAAGTTTTCACAATTAAAATCGCCAAATTCCTGTACCTATTTACACGTCAATTTTTCCAATTAAAAGGTTTAAAAAACAATTTTTACCCATTACTTATTTGAATTTTTATTCTGAATTTTTTTCTGTGCAGAAAAAATGATCATCCATCAACTTTTCTATTTAGGTGAATATCTTAAAATAATACTCTATAATAGAAAAATACCTATGACATAATTATAAGGTTCATAGATGATCTATTCTTTTATAGAAAAAAACATTATATTTTATCTGATCGAGGGATGACATGCGCAAATACTACGGGGAAATGGGACTAATTATTACAGCAATTGTATGGGGAAGCGGATTTGTTGCCACTGCAATTTCTTTAGAGAATTACACGGCTTATCAAAGTATGGCAATTAGGTTTTTAGTAGGATCGATATTTTTACTAGCCATTTATTTTAAGAAATTAAAAAATATTAATAGAGATATTGTAATAAAAGGGATTATACTAGGCACTATTTTATATACAGCCTTTGCTCTACAAACTGTTGGCTTAATTTATACAACACCTTCCAAAAATGCTTTCTTGACGGCCGTTAATGTTGTCATTGTTCCAATTATTTTATTTATATTTTATAAAAGACAATTAGACAGATATGAAATCATCGGTGCATTTTTGGCGGTTTTTGGAATTGGTTTAATGTCTTTACAATTCTCAGGTGTCATTAATCTTGGTGATTTCCTATCATTTTTATGTGCAATTGGTTTTGCTTTCCATATCATTTATACAGCTAAATTTGTTAAAAATAATGATCCGATACTGTTAACCCTTATTCAGTTAATGACAGCAGCAGTTATTGGATTCATGATACTTATTTTTAAAAACGAAATTGTCATGACATATGAACCTAAACCATTTTACGCCGTCATTTATTTAGGATTATTTTCTACCTGTGTTGCTTATGTACTGCAAACTTCTGCCCAAAAAATATTATCAGAAACTAAAGCAGCGATTATATTATCGACAGAGGCCTTATGGGGAATGATTTTCTCTATCATTATTTTGCACGAAATCATCACATTTAGAATGATGGTAGGGGCAGCCTTAATATTTTCAGCGATTATGATAGCAGAAATTAAGCAAAATTTATTTAAATTTAGGATAGAAAAAAGATAATATTGATATAAGAGGTTTATTTTACTATTTTTGATTAACACGAATGACTCGTGGAAGTAGCGCCAGCGTTAGACTTTTGCGAACGAAAGGCAGAAGGTCAAACGGAAAATTAACCTAAATAAATAGAGACAGGGACAAAACCAAAGTATCAGCCCCTCAACTACTATAGTTAATGCTCGTACTTGAACATTTTGCTATAAATAGTAGTAAACGAGGGAATCAAACCCTTTTTGTCCCAGCCTCTAAAAATATATTCCTGCATTTAAACAATCTATCTGAAATTTATTTATCGCTTAACGTAAAATCCGTCCAATGAAACCCTAAGTTTTCCCCGACTTCTTGTAAAAAAGCCCTTTGACGATCACCCAAATGATGAATGCCAAAATATGTATTAAATATTTCCAAGACATCATTCAGTGATTCTAGTTTAAGAAATTCTATTAAATATGCGACATCTGTATAATCATTGTATGGTTCTGGTCGGGCAGATAAAATCTTCATCGCTAATATTTGATCAGCTGTCGGTGTAATGATTGTCAAATTTTGAAATTGAAATAGTTCAATTTCATTTTTTTCTGTCACATGTTTTAACGGTTCCTTAATTTGTAAATGGATCCAATCTTTTTTTAAGTTAAACTCTCTTTGAATTTCTGTTAATATGCGATTGATTTGCGGAGAAGTCTGAAACAAATCATCGATATCAATCATACTTGAACGTCCATCCTTACAGGCCATCATTACTTTTCCACCGTAAATATTAAGATATAACTCTAATTCCCTTTCCACTAACTTCTTGTCTAGCCTTTCTAAAACTTCAACAAATAATTCATGGCCTATTTGTTCATTACCCACTTATAATCACACCTTATTGGTTGTTTTCATTACTCATTATAACAATATTTATGTGCAAAAGTCTTTTAAAATCACATGAAAAATTTATGAACATTTTAATTGACTACTAAAGTTGCTTTTTCCACTCCAAGTGACAAAAAAAGCGAAAAGGCTACCAACGGTAGCCTCATTTCCTTTGTAACTCATGTTTTTTAACAAAGTCGCTCAACACTTCCTTTAAATTGGGTGTGCCAATTTCATCCAAATCATAATGAACCCGAGTACACGGTTTTTCAATAGAAATGACTCTTGATAAATCAATTGGTGTGCCAATGATAACTACATCACAATTGGCATGATTGATTGTTTGCTCTAAATCCTTTAATTGCTGTTCCCCGTATCCCATTGCTGGAAGTACCTTTCCAATACCGTCATATTTTTCAAATGTTTCTTTTAAGGTACCAACTATAAATGGTCGTGGATCAACAAATTCCTTTGCACCTAATCTTTCCGCCGCGACGGTCCCAGCACCTATTTTCATTTCTCCATGTGTTAACGTTGGCCCATCTTCAACTACTAAAACACGTTTTCCTTTAATCAGTTCAGGGTGATCAACTGTAATTGTAGAGTCTGCTTTCATCACGATTGCCTGTGGATTTGCATACTGAATATTTTCCTCCACCACTTTTATCGATTGTTCATCAGCACTATCGATTTTGTTGATAATGGCGACATCAGCATTTCGTAAGCTCACCTCACCCGGATAATAACTTAATTCATGACCCGGCCGGTGGGGATCAAGAACAGTAATAGCTAAATCCTCTTCATAAAATGAAAAATCGTTATTTCCACCGTCCCACAAAATAATGTCACATCCATCAGGATCATTTTCCGCTTCACGCAAAATTGCCTCATAGTCGACGCCAGCATATATGATATTTCCCCGTTCAACATGTGGTTCATATTCTTCCATTTCTTCAATCGTACATTGATGTTCTTTCAAATCTTCTACTGTGGCAAAACGTTGTACCCTTTGAGCCACCAAATTACCATATGGCATTGGATGACGAATTGCTACCACCTTTAACCCCTGTTCCATTAATGTTTCAATAATTTTTCTAGAAGTTTGACTTTTCCCTGTTCCAGTTCGTACAGCACAAACAGAGATTACTGGCTTATTGCTTTTTATTCTAGTATGCTTTGTACCCATCAATTTGAAGTCAGCACCATGAGCATTAACAATCGCACTAACAGACATCACTTCCTGGTAGCTTACGTCACTATAGGCAAAAACACATTCATCTACTTGATTTTTTTGAATCAATGTCGCTAATTCATCTTGTGAATAAATAGGGATCCCATTTGGATATAAATCTCCTGCTAATTCACTAGGATATTTTCTCCCGTCAATGTCAGGAATTTGAGCTGCCGTAAAGGCAACAACATGATATTCACGGTTATCCCTAAAATATGTATTAAAGTTATGAAAATCTCGTCCAGCTGCCCCAATAATAATTACTTTTTTCAATTCCATTTCCCCATTCCTATTTAAGCTTACTATCTCTTAGAGTTAGGTGCATCATCACCTATTTTTAGTCCCGTTGAATATTATTTTATGCCTATGATTCGGTTAAATCAACTAATACCGTTTATCAACTGCTAAAATTTAACAATCCTGCTCGTTTAAACTTTTTTAATTAGTAATCAAATCCTTCTCCATATCTTATCTATTAGTAAAGTCGTCTAACAAGGTATTTTCGCTTCTACCCCTTCATTTAATTTCAATAGTTAAAACCTGCTTATGAATATATTTTGTGATATTCTTAGATTGACATATATTATGGGGGGATACTTTAATGGCAATCTTTCAAAAATTAAAACCTGTACTAATAAAGGATTTTGAAAATAGTCAGTTCAAAGCAAATGAATTACCGAATCATATTCATGAAATTATTAAGCTATCACAATTAACACCTGATGATTTAGAATCACTTAAGTTAATTGATTATTTAATGGAAGAACATGCTGAAACAATGGCAGACAGACATTATAAAATGATTATGGAATTACCACAAATTAAAGAAATTTTTAATAAATTTACTACATATGACCGTTACGTACCAGCAATCACTAACTATTATAAACAATTAACAAAACCAGAACTTACAAATGAATATATTCAATATCGGAAAAAGATCGGCAGAATACATAGTCATATTCAATTAACCGAAGAGTGGTATATTGGCTCATATATGCGGGTATATGAATACTTAATTCCATATATCACAAAGAAATTTTCCTCACGGCCCCAAGTGCTAGCTAAAATTTTAATTGCGTTAAATCGAATTATTACTTTTGATACGATTATCGTAATTGAAGCATACCGGGAGGCGAACGACTTTAAGCTAATAGATAAAGTTAGTGATGTCATGGATATTATTACAAACATTGATGAAGTGGGTCATTTAATGACAGTCGTTGATCAAACCGCTGAAGGAGCTAATGAGGCAAATCAAAATATACAACAATTAAATCTAGCTGTAGAGGAAATTGCTGCGACAGCTAATGAAGCCTCAGAACAAACAAATCTAATGGTTGAACAAACACTTGAAAACAAAAAATTAGTCGATGCATCATTATCGGGATTTTTATCGATGATTGAAGATTTTGAACAATCGAAGGAAAACTTCCAAGCACTGACAAACAAAGTAAATAACATTTCTGAAGTAGTCGACTTTATAAAAAACATTGCTGAGGAAACCAATTTACTTGCATTAAATGCCTCAATAGAAGCAGCAAGAGCAGGTGAACATGGACAAGGTTTTGCAGTCGTAGCCAATGAAGTCCGAAAATTAGCGGAACAAACGAAAGTTTCTGTCGGTAATATTACAAATGAAATTGAAGAAGTACAACAAAATTCTGCAAAAGTAAACGCAGATATCGATTATTTATCAGAAAATTTAAACTCTCATGTAAGGCAAACAGATTCCTCCATGAAGGCAATTGACCACATTATGGATTACGTCGACAAAATAAAGGAATCAATTAATCTTATTGCTTCAATCACTGAAAGGGAATCAGAAGATGCCGAAAAAATTAGTGCGAAAATGAATATTTTACATGACCATTTTGAAGAAACAAGGAATTTAACACAATTAACAGGAAAATCTGTCTATTCAGCAGGAGAAAAAGTAGATCATATCCGTTTATCAACAATAAAGTCACTAAAAAACCCGACTAATGAGCAAATGGAAAGAATCGAGGAAACAGAGAAACTGGTGAAAGAATGGCTTAAATATAATGGAATGAATGAGTTTACTAATTGAATCCATTTAATATTCAATAACCCTCTCCGAGATAATTGAGAGGGTTGACGTTTGTATAATTTCACGGATACATTTTAGTTAAGTGATTACTATAAAGTTAGGGGACGTCTATTGAAACAAAATGAGGCTGGGGAAAATTTAAAATAGACTTCATTTGGTTTATTTTAAGTTTTGGGCTTTCCATTAATCTTTAACTAATCTATCTAATTCTAAATTTTTATTTGTTCTTTCTATTACTTGTTTAAGTAATTCTACATCACAATTAATATCTACACCAATAGAAGGAATGATTTCTTTTAATTTAGATTGCCACTTATCTTCAAACTCCTTGGCGAAATTATCTTTTAATACCTCTAAAGCAACAGTTGTAGATATAGATGCACCAGGAGATTCACCGAGTAATGCTGAAAGTGTATGATCAGAATCATTGACAATTTCCGTTCCAAATTGAATTATCCCACGCTGTTTTTCTGTATCCTTAATTACCTGGACACGCTTTCCAGCAATAACTATTTTCCAATCTTCAGATTTTGCACTTGGAACAAATTCACGTAACACCTTCATCTTGTCTTCCTTCGACATTAAAACTTGGCTAATTGAATATTTAATCAACGGGAAATTTTTAAATCCTGCAGAAATCATTGTTAACAAATTGTTTATTGTTAAATGTTTTAAGAAATCCAAATTTGAGCCGTTTTTTAAAAATTTAGGTCCGAACGCGGCAAAAGGCCCAAACATTAAAACCTTTTTCCCACCTATATGTCGTTTATCTAAATGTGGCACGGTCATTGGTGGAGCTCCTTTAGGTTCTTTACCATACGCTTTTGCATGATGTTTATTAACTACTTCTGGATTATCACAGTATAAAAACTCACCACTTATTGGAAATCCACCAATATGTTTACTCTCTGGTATTTTTGACTTTTGTAAAAGTGGAATCGAATTTCCACCTGCTCCAATAAATAAAAAATCTGCTTGATATTCCTCAATCGTACCAAGTGTTTTATTTTTTGCCTTTACGCCCCAAGTCCCACCGTTCAATTTTTTTAAATTAGTTACCTCTGTATTAAACTTAATAGAAACCTTTGTATCTTTTTTTAAAGCATAAATCATTTTCTTTGCTAGTTCACCGAAATTGACATCTGTACCACTATCAATCTTAGTAGCCGCAATTGGCCTATCGTTTAGATCACGATCCTTCATCATAAGTGGTGACCACGCTTTTATTTCTGAAGCTGTTTTTGAAAATTTCATTCCTTTAAATGAATGAATAGACTGTAGTTTTTCATATCGTTTTGACAGGAAATCTACGTTATTTTTCCCTTGAACAAAACTGACATGGGGTAATGGTTTAATAAATTCACTAGGATTTTCGATATCACCCGTTTCAACTAAATATGACCAAAACTGTTTAGATACCTGAAATTGATTGTAAATTTCAAGTGCTTTAGATATATTAATTGTACCGTTTGCCTCTTCAGGTGTATAGTTTAATTCACATAAAGCCTCATGCCCTGTCCCAGCATTATTCAAAACATTGGAGCTCTCAGTACTAGGAGCATTTGCACGCTCTAAAATTGTGATATGCCAGTCTGGTTCCAATTTTTTTATAAGCATTGAAAGTGTTGCACCCATAATACCGGCACCAATTAAGACAATTCTTTTTTGATTCATAAAGAATTCACTCCTAGAAAATCTATATCTATTTTTTTATTTTCAATTAACTTTGCTAAATAGTGTTATAAGGCAAATAAATTTCAATAAATATGTTACTTTCTTTTAATTTTGGTTATTCAAAACAACCTTATGACCACGTTTACGGGCAATTTGTTAGTCGTTAAACCCTCATTTCTATCCTACACCCCCATTTGAACATGATTCCAATTCCTTGATTCAAGAGTAATGCCTTAATTACAACCCAAACCACGTCATAAAGTAATTAGGAAGATACTAAAAAACAGCCACTATACTGAAACTGAGATACTAAAAAGGCGTCTTTAACCGACCTAATCCTTTATAGGGAATAAGGTCCCTATGTTTAGTGAATTATCCAAAAAAGGTAGTCATCTGGAATTGGCATATTTTTTCGTTCATTAATCTAACTTAGCTATTAATTTTCCTGGATTCATTAAGTTGTTTGGATCAAGTGCCTTTTTAATCAACCTCATTACTTTTATTGATTCCCCGTGTTGTTGCTCTTGATATTTCATTTTACCAACACCTACACCATGTTCACCAGTGCATGTCCCTCCCAATTTAAGGGCATTCTTAACTATATCCTCGTTAAAACTATTTGCCAACTTTAATTCTTGATCATTATCCGGATCTATCATAAGTAACACATGGTAATTTCCATCGCCAACATGTCCGAGAATACCACCATATAGGTCATAATTTGCTAATTTTTGAATTGCAAATTCAATACCGTGGGATAATTTAGAAATTGGAACGCAAACATCTGTTACCATCATTTTTTTACCTGGGGAACTGTGAATATACGAATATGCTAAATTATGACGGGTCTCCCACAGTTGATTACGGGTTTTATTGTCCTTTTCAAACTTAAAAACGTGACATCCTGATTGTTTCAGAATTTCTTTAGTAAAATAAATGTCTTGTTCTAGCCCTGCTTGGTTCCCATGAAATTCCATAAACAATGTTGGTGTTTCTTCATAATTAGTTTCATTTGTTTCATTTACTAATTTTATTGAGCGTCCATCAACTAGTTCTATTCTTGCTATTTGAATTCCAGCTGAAATAACTTCATGGACTCCTTGAACTGCTTGGGATATAGACGGATATGAGGCACGTGCTGCTACAATTGATTCAGGGATACCGTGAACATTCAGGGTAAGCTCTGTAAAGCATCCTAGGGTTCCCTCTGAACCTACGAAGAGCCCATTCAAATCATAACCAGAGGATGATTTCGCCGCCAAATTACCTGTATTTATAATCGTTCCATCTGCCAGAACAACTTCTAAATCCCTGACCTGATCCCTCATAATTCCATAACGGACCGACGTTGTTCCACTTGCATTTGTTGCTGCCATTCCACCCAATGTTGCATCGGCGCCGGGATCAACAGAAAAAAATAAACCATAATTTTTCAATGCTTCATTTAATTGTGTCCTAGTCACCCCGGGTTGGACCTTCACTAAAAAATCATTAGGAAGAATCTCGATAATACGATTCATTAAAGAGAAATCAAGCGAAATACCACCACTGTAGGGAATAGCATGACCCTCAAGGCTTGTTCCTAAACCAAATGGTGTTATAGGTACGGAGTGTTTTCCAGCAATTTCAATTATCTTACTTACTTCTATAGCATTCTTCGGGAAAACAACAACATCTGGGGGACTAAATCCATGATAGGACTCATCTTTCCCATGATGCGCTAAAATATTTGGATTTGTAGTTACCTGTTCTGTTGGAAATAATGAGATTAGTTCATTAACGTATTCCATTTTTTTATCCTTTCTTTCTCTTGGTCTTATAATGTATAAATATTTGTCTCGATACTTTACTTTGTAATCATTTTAAAATAAGGTTGGGCTTACTTTCTAAATCTACTTTTTTATCATTTTATATATTTTTGGACTGGTTAAAGAACATATTAATATAGGTAACTTAGAATTCATCTAAATATACTGGAATTAATTCACCTTTCCTTAATTAAACGGAAAGGTGAAATTTAGACTATTAGTTAATGGTTGAGAATCTTAGTTTGCACTAAAACGTACGATATTTTTGGTATATCTATCCATAACTTCCTTATTTGGTTCGTAGCCAATCCCAGTCTTAGCTGGCAAATGAATGAATCCATTATCAACTATCACTTCAGGTGAAATAATATCTTCTTCCCAATAATGTGCAGAACCTTCCGTGTCACCAGGTAAAATAAAGTTCGGTAAAGACGTTAATGCAATATTATGTGCTCTACCAATTCCTGATTCTAACATGCCACCACACCATACTGGAATATCATGTTTCATGCAATAGTCATGGATTTTTATTGCCTCAGTTAATCCACCTACACGACCAATTTTGATATTAATAATTTGACAACTTCCTAATTGTATTGCCTTCCTAGTATCCTCAAGCGAATGAATACTTTCATCTAGACATATTGGAGTATTTACCTTTTTTTGTAATGTTGCATGATCGATAATATCATCAGAAGCTAATGGTTGCTCAATCATCATTAAATTAAATTCATCTAGCCGTTTTAGTAACTCTATGTCATTTAAAGTGTATGCGGAATTTGCATCTGCCATTAAGGGGATATCCGGAAATTGCTCTCTTATTTTACGTATAACATCAACGTCATAACCTGGTTTAATTTTAACTTTAATTCGTTTACTTCCCTTGTTTACAGCAAGTTGAATACTTTCAATTAAATCGTCCACATTTTCCTTAATTCCAATACTTATACCAACTTCAATTTTATTTTTTGTACCACTTAATAATTCAGCCAATGTAAAATTTTCGCGCTTAGCATATACATCCCAAATGGCTCCTTCAATTGCAGATTTGGCCATGTTATTTCTTTTTATAAAATGAAAAATTTCATTAACTTCCTTGGGATGATTTATCTTCCTATCAAGTACTAGTGGGATTAAAAAATCTTTAATAACATGTAAATTGGTTTTTACAGTTTCTTCATTATACCATGGTGAATGAAATGCTACTGACTCGCCCCAACCCACATTACCCGACTCGTCTATCACTTCAATGACCAAAAATTCCTTATCCTGAAACGTTCCAAAACTAGTTGTGAAAGGATTTTTTAGTTTCATTTTCATTTGTCTTATGTTAATTTTCTTTATGATCAAATTAAAAAGCCCCGCTTCCTACTACCTTTTATTCCAATTACTTTCATAATAAATTGCGCTATCAGTTTAATATAAAGTAACTGTAAAATTACATATAGTAAATGTAATATTATCGTTGTATATCTCTTTCACTTTTCATAATAATGCCTTTAAACAAACAGGGCACTTATAGTTTAATAGTTTTAAGTAAAAAGAACCCCTCTAAAATTCCACTACCTCATCTAATGGGAAAATTGGTCTTTTTACACTTTGAAAATTAAATTTTGTGAAATCTAGTGTTGTTAATCCGGGTGAATCAACTGTTATTATTGCTCCACTTATTGGTTCAAAGGCTGCACGAAAATGTTGACTTGATTTTAGCCCAACTATTTTATAATTAGAAATATCTATCCCATGTAATATAAATACTTGTTCATCTAGGACCTGTGTTTTAACTGAACAAACTATAATGTCAACATGGCCTACTGTTAATCTTACTGATTTTCCTAAATTTACATTCAGTCCTCTCCACATTGGTGATGACTGAATAAACTTCCCATCGGTAAGACTTTTCACGTATGCATTAATTACCACAGGTTTACCGTGTAAATCATCGGTTTTTCCGCCCAAGCTAACATTTATCATTGTCCCAACACCGCTAGAATAGGCACTCTCCACGACTAATGGATCATATATAAACCCAAAACAACTTTTCTCAACATTTGCATTCAACATAGCCCTTAATAAATGCGTTCCATCTCCGGGTGTTCCACCCCCCGGGTTATCCGATGTTTCATTAATTACTACAGGCATTTCATCTCTAGAAGTTGCCTTCATAATTCCCTCTTCGGGCGTCAGTATTTTAGGCTTGAAAAGTTCCCTTTTCTCCCATATATCATTAGAAATACTTTCGGCGATAAGTTTTGCCTTTTCTGCATCACCATCTGTCGTAACTAATACTGATACTCCAATTTGTGAAATATCCGTATAAGGGAATCCATGGTAGAAAGTACAATCTATTACCTTTGATTCAGATTCATATTCCCAACACTTTTCATTTATATCCTTTGCTGGTGAATTATTTGTTGTTGTAGTTGGGATAATTAGTGGAAGATTCACTAAATGCATTACTGGGGAAATTTCCCCTTTAACTAATTTAGCAGTTAATTGTATCGCTTCTTTGCCACGATCATATGAATCTATATGAGGATAGTAGTTTACACCTACAATTAAATTAGTTTCTGTTACCATTTGATTGGTAATATTCCCATGTAAGTCAAGAGTAATAATAATTGGTATGTCATAACCTATCTCTTCTCTTAATGCCCTTAATAACGAGCCCTCTAAATCTTCCACATTTTCAGCTACCCCTGCCCCATGCATAGAAAGGCAAATAGCATCAACATCTTTAACATATTTAATAGAGTCAATTAGTTGTCTTTGTATTTCCAAATACGTTTCTTCTGTAATTATTCCAGATGGATAAGCAAAGGCGGAAAAGGCAGGTATTATTTGTATATTTTGTTCTTCACATTCATCTATCATACCACCTAAATAATCTAATACACCTTTATGGTTTTTTATAAGATTATCGCCTGTGGACCATTCAAACAGTTCAAATGTTTCCTTTGTAGTTTTAGTCTTTGCAAATGTATTTGTCTCATGGGAAACTTGACCAATGATAATATTCATTTTATTCCTCCAAGATTTAAGATATGTTTTACTAATCAAGTGAATTAATAATTGTATTTTTCAAAAAAAATTAATAAAATGGATTTACTTTCTAATGACCTTTCCCGGTGTTTCCCCATTAAAGTCCCCGTTTTCTACAACTAATTTTCCATTTATTAAGACATAGAAAATACCATTTGGTGTTTGTAAAGGATCTTGATAGGTTGCTGTATCTTTTATTGTTTTTGGATCAAATATTACGATGTCTGCCCAATTACCTTCACGAATAAGTCCCCTATTCTTTAATCGTAACAATTGTGCTGGGGCACTAGTCATTTTCCTTATTGCCTCACTAATATCAAATATTTTTTTATTCCTAGCATATTTTCCAAGTACCCTAGAAAATGTTCCATACAACCTAGGATGTGGTTTATCACCGAAAATACCATCTGACCCCACCATTTGCAATGGATGTTTCATACCATAAATCAAATCTTCCTCAACACCCCAATGAACAGTCATATTTACATTGGCATCTTCTTCTAGTAATAAGTTTATAGCCATTTCATCCGGATTGATGTTTCGTAAGGATGAAATTTCAATCATGTTTAGGCCGATTAAATCTTTATTTTTTTCTGTTGACACAGAATTTATAATAATATTCTCCCAACCACAGTTTAATACCCAATTTTCATAGTCCTTATTATGGCGAAATTCATGTTTAATTTGCTCCCTAATAGTTTCATCCTTTAGTCTTTCCAACATTTCCTTTGTCCCACCGGCATGCATCCACGGTGGTAAAATGCCATGGAAGACCGTAGAACCGGCTGTATAAGGATATTGATCAAATGTGATTTCAATTCCTTCTTCCCTTGCCTTGTCCATTTCAACAAGGAATTGTTTATATTTATCCCGGTTTATTTTCCCAGCCACCTTAAAATGTGAAATATGCAATCGTACCCCAGTTGCCCTAGCTACATCTAGCATTTCTTCTAGTGCAACTAGTGCATTAGCGCTTTCATTACGAATATGAACTACAAACACTTTATTATATTTTGCGGCAACTTCACAAATGGCTATTAATTCTTTTGTGTTAGAGTAGACATTTGGGGGATAAACTAATCCGGATGAAACACCCGTAGCTCCCTGTTTTAGTCCAATCTCAACTAACTTTTGCATCTCTAATAATTCTTTTTCAGTCGCTATTCTTTGTTCAAATCCCATTACAAGCGACCGTACATTACCATGTGGAACTAAATATGTCAAATTACCAACTATTGGTTGTGACTCTAGATATTTCAAATATTGCTCTATATCTTCCCATGGCCAGTCACCGATGTCACCATTTAATGCTTTTAATTGTTTTTGCCATAAAGGCTTGGTATCATCCGATACCGGTGCGACTGAAATACCGTCTTGCCCCAATAATTCAGTTGTAATCCCTTGTAAAGTCCTTATTTTATAAATGTCGGGTTTCACACAATATAAATCACAATGTGAATGAGTGTCTATAAATCCGGGACTTATTGCTAATTCCTTTGCATTAATCACATTTTTTGCTTCTTCGTTGATTAAATTATCAATCTTAACTATTTTCCCATCTTTTATTCCTACTTCTAATTTAGTTGGTGGATTTCCTGCACCGTCATATACTATCCCGTTCTTAATAATGATATCTAACATATATTGATATCCCCCTACTAAGATTTATTAACCAAGCAATTATAAATTTCCTTACCTATATTACCTATAAATACTGCCCCTTCATTATCTATATTAAATCCATCATCTTTACAATCTTTAGTAAAAATTGAAAAAACAACTTCTTCATTATCTACCTTTAATACTCCAACATCGCAGCGTACCGCGGTAAATGTACCTGTTTTGTTGGCAAGTCCTACACTTTGTTCCATATTCAATTCCTCAGCATATGGGTTATAAGGTATATATCTAGCAAATTGTGTTAGGTCTTGTTGTCTACTCATAATTTTTAAAAATACTTCTTTAATATCATTAGAAAACACCTTATCCTTTAGCACTAAATCTAAATATTGTGTAAATTCTTCTGTTGTTGCAACTGCTAAATTGTTAACATCCGTTCCAATTGCTTCAAAATCAATTCTATTAAATAATCTAGTGTGTTTTAAGTCAAATTTTTCTATATATTCATTTACTTTAGAGACTCCACCAAGCAAGTCAATACACATATTTGTTGCTGTATTATCACTTAGTATGGTCATAGCCATTCCCACATCTTGAATCGTATATTTTGTCCCCGCTGTAAATTCTTTTAATACCCCAGTACCCCCAGCCTGTTGTTCACCTTTCATTTCTATTAAATCATTTAGGTTATATTTTCCTTTCTCAACCTCATCCAATATAGCACCCAAAATAAACATCTTAATGGTACTTGCGGTAGGAAATATTTCACCCTCCCGGTGATTTATAATTTCATTGGAATTTATATTTTTTATTGAAAATGATACCTCACCACTAAAATCTTCAATTAATGGTATTATTTGTTCCTTATAACACCTTTTTAATTTATCCATATTAAATTCCTCCTATTGCTCAATATAGTATTTTTTTGTTTCAGATATTTATTATGTGGAAATATCTCCGATGTCTATACCTATTAAAACGGTTCATTAAAATATATGAGTTATTGTAACTAAATTTTGTCTAAGAAAAGGTAATTTTGTACAAATAAAATTCAAAACAGTTATTATTTAAATTTAATGGCCAAACTGATTATATATCCCACGATTATCAATAATGCAATAAAGTTTTTATTTTTGTCCTCTTCTAACTCACAAACTATCGTGGCAATTTATATTTACAAAAAGCCACGATTAGCCGTAAGTTTTTGTATTTCTTTGCCCATACATTCCAATAACAGTATGATGGTACAATTATTGGTTAATTAAAATTGTTGCTAGTTTTTGCAAGAAATTGCTTGTATTACTTATTTTAATCCTTCTATATTTTCAAACAACTGTAAAATACCGGTATCTTCCAAGTATTTATTTTCTTCAACTAATGGTGGTAAATTTATAGCAGTTGTTCCTTCCCCATAATAATCGTTAACATTTTCCTTTGTTAATACAACTTGTGGTGCAAGAGTAAGTTCTGGAGGTTCAACGCCATTTACAATTGCTACACCCATGGCAATTAAATATTGACCCCAATCTTCCATGAAAATGCTACCTTCAGCCACCCAGTTAGGATTTTCTCTTAGTTGTTTCAATGACTCTTCGCTTCCACCAATACCAGCAACCAAAGCATTGTCTTCACGACCGGATTCCTCAATTGCCCTCCAAGCACCCAAAGAAGAATCATCGTTAACCGTAAATAATAATATTTTTCTATCCTCCGGTAACGTTTGGATCACATTTTTCACTGCTGTATAAGTCGGTTCTAATTCAGATTTTCCATCAACTTGAATTAAATGATCTCCGATAGTAGTTGTTGTAGGCATTATTTCCTCGGGTTCAACTTTTTCTAGCCCCAATTCCTCCGCCACTGATATATAAAAGTATCTAACACTGTTATTTACCTCATAACCAGAGGTGGCATTCTGTGCAATGATCACTGTTATATCATCAGATTTCCAGCCTCTTTCATTTGCTATCTCTGCAACCACTTTCCCTGTATCATATCCCATATCTTGATTACTTAAATTAAACAAATAACTGTCAGGTATTGGTAAATTCACTGCAATTGAAGGTATTCCGGACGCACTAAATTCCTGTGACAATGTTTTATCCAGCCCCTCAACAATGTTATATTCTATAATTAAATCTGGATTATCTTGTATCATGAGTTTTGCGTTATTTAATGTTGTTTGAGCATCAAAATCGTTGTTATACATTTTTAATTCTATTCCTGCTTTTTCAGCAGCCGCCTTTACCCCTTTGCCTAACTGTACAAACAACGGGCCAGATTCCGTTACATTAGCATAAGTAAAAAAGAGCTTGTCACTATCTGAATTTCCCACTGTTGCATCATTATTATCCCCGTTATTACTATTTTCATTAGACTCATTATTATTGGAATTACAAGCCACTAAAAGTATTGAAACCAATAGTAAAATTAGCATCATATAATTTTTTAAATTTTTCATTTTTTACCTCCATATTTTGAAACCCAATTTTTAAAGTTATTAAAGTTAATAGCTAAAAGTAAAACTATCCCCGTAACAATTTCCTGATAAAATGCTTGTATTTGCATAATTGCCATACCATTAGTTAATGTACCTAAAATTAGAACCCCAATCATCGTTCCAACGATACCACCCTGGCCCCCGGCCAATGAAGCCCCACCTAAAACAGCCGCTGTAATAGATTTCAAGTGGGTTTCAGCCCCCATTGTCCCTGAACCAGCCATAAGCTGACTAGCAAGAACAATTCCGGCAAAGGCTGCTAAAGTACCACACAATACAAACACTATATTAATATTTAAATTAACCCTTAAACCTGCCAATCTACTTGCTTCTTGGTTTCCACCAATAGCATAAATAGAACGACCAAATGTTGTATAGCGCAAAATAAAATAGGATAGAACACTTATTATCAACAAAACAACCACATGTATCGGTATTCCCGATATTTTCTTAGCCAACATAGCTGCCTCTGGATTTTCCATTATTGTTGTTAGGCCCCCAGAAGCTAATTTTGCTAAACCTGCTGTAATTGATAACGTCCCTAATGTCGTTATTAAGGGATTAATTTTTAATTTAGTAACAAAAAATCCGTTTACTAAACCAACTGCCCCACCAACTAACAAGACTATAAACATAGCGAAAAAGGTACTGTATCCCAAATTAGATAATGTCACATATAATACAGCTGCTAAAGGTACTACACCACCAACTGATAAATCAAAACCACCAACAATTAAGGCAAATATTTGCCCAATCGATACAAAACCAAGAACCGATATGTTATCTAATACATTAAGTAAATTTGATTTACTAAAAAAGTTATCCGTAGATATACTAAAGAAAAGAATGATAATTATATAGAATATAAATAAACCTATCATTTCTATTCCTAGTTTTCTTTTTCTTAACATTCTAACGGGACTATAATTAGAATTTATTATTTTATTTATAAATTTTGTACCCATCAAATATTAACCTCCTAAGTGTCCTTTCAATCACTAGATGCAAGTTTTAGTGCATTTTTCGACCTTTTTTCCTCGCCTATTAATTCACCCGTTTTAATTCCATCTCTTATAATGATTAATCTGTCACATAGATCGATAGCTTCATCTATATCTGAAGTAAAAACAAGAATGGCTGTCCCCCCTTTAGCAATTTCTCTTAAACGTTTGTGAATTTCTAATCTAGCCCCTATATCAACACCCCTAGTTGGCTCTTGTAGTACAAATAACATAGGTTTCATTGCCAACCTACTTGATAAAAGTACCTTCTGCTGATTACCTCCACTTAATTCATCTACATTTTGATGGATACCTTCTGAACGAACATTAAAGTTTTTGGAAAATGATTGTGCATTTACTCTCTCACTATTAAAATTCATCAATCCAAATTTGGATAAATACTTAAGAATAGGCAAGGAAATGTTATTTTTTATTGAAGTATTCAGTACTAGACCTTGTTTTTTCCTATCAGGAGGTACATAAGCAATATTTTGAGACTTAGCATCTATAGGATTTCTAAACAGGTCCCTCTGTCTACCTTGAAGCTCTATTTTCCCGTTGATTTCAGAATTTAATCCAACTATCCCTTCGGCAATAACTTCAGCCCCACACCCCCTTACACCAAACACACCAACTATTTCATTTGAATAAACATCAAAGCCTATATTATTCAACTTTGGCAATGTGTTACTTGACCAGTTTAATAGTGAAAAAACCTTATTGCCTTTCATTCTATTTCCACTATATTCTGCCTTTATTTTTTCACTCTTTTGTCCAAGCATATGGTATATCAATGTTTGATGATCAGATAATTTAGTTGTTTGTGAGGCCACTAATTTGCCATTTCTTAAAACATCGACCCTGTCACTAAATTTGAATACTTCATCCATTCGATGTGAAATATATATGACCCCAACACCTTTTTCTTTAGATAATTTACTGACCACATTAAATAAATTTTCACTTTCATTTTCTGTTAAAGAGGCAGTTGGTTCATCCAACAAAATTATTTTGGCATTTTTCGTAAGTGCCTTAAGGATTTCAACTAGCTGTTTTTCCGCCAGTTTTAAATTAGTCATTTTTTCTTCAACATTTAATTTAATGCCGTGTTTCGTTGCCTCCATTTTTGTCTGTCTTAACATTTCATCATAGGATATAACACCGTTTTTTTTAGGCCACCTGCCCAACATAATATTTTCTGCCACAGTCATTTCCGGTACGTATGATAATTCTTGTGGAATGAAGGCAATACCATTGTTCAATGCATTTCTGGGAGGAAAAAGATTAACATTTTTTCCATCAATTGAAATTTCACATCCATCATTAGGTTCAATAACACCAGCTATAATTTTTGATAACGTTGATTTCCCAGCTCCATTTTGACCGATTATTGCCACTGTTTCACCGGCCTTTAAATGAAACGAAACATTTGTTAGCACGGTATTATTACCATAGGTTTTTGAGGCATTCCTAATTTCCAACAATAATGGCTTCAAATCATTCATGTTAATTACCCCTTATCTATATATTTGGAAACCCTAATTCGCTATCTATGTTCCGGCCCTAAATCAATTACGAACAAATGTCTAAACAAAGTATATTAGGACCAATAATATTTATTAAATGATATTTTCGGTACATTCAAATATGGTACTAGGTAAAGATAACCTTTGTATTCATTATTTCAATAATCAAGTATTATTTTATGTATATTCACCTAAGGAAAGCCCTTACAATCTCCCATTAAATTGAAAAGTGAATACTCCTTAAATTAATATAAAAAAGTGAACGCTTCATAATTTATTAAAATTATAGCAACTTCATTTGTTGCTGTCAATAGGAATTTAATTATTCTAACTATTTATTATTTTACAACTACCTGTTTATAAAATAT
>DAMCTP010000013.1:3338-66857 GCA_032113595.1 Pseudogracilibacillus sp. | reverse complement strand
TTTCAATGTTTTAAACCCTTGTCCTATAAGGGCTCAGAATTATGAAATTTACTCAAGTAACATTGGAATTTGGCAGTTGTAAAAATTGGCGACATTGCTCGTTTGTTATGTATGGTTTATGAAGCAAAAAATAGTCATAAATTGCCCGATTGTGTACATCGTTAAAGGTTGTTTGACAAAATGTACAGCGGAATTTCCCCCATTGCCACTTCAAGGGATTTTCGCATTTGTAGCAAGGAACTCCATTTAATAGATGATGTTGTTTGATTTGATGTTGTTCTAAAAGGCGCGATACAAGGGGAGTATTGTATTTCTCTAACTTTTTAGTCACGAAGTGTATATCTTTATTTGTTAAAATTTTTCGAGAGAAGGAATCGTAAATTGCATTTAACTTGTCCGATAATTTATCTATAGAGAAGAAGCGGTGATTATACGTGTGATCATTATGGATGTTTCTGAAAACTGCATGTTGATTTGTAGAAATAATGAACGGTTCAATTGGGATATCGTAATTGTATTGTTTAAGCCAATTTGTAAGGTGATTTTTTTGGATATTTGCTTGTGTAAGGGGATTTTGATAGCCAATTTCTTTTCCATTGTTCGTTTGAATTAGTTGGCCATAATGTGAGGAATATTCCAAGGTACCTTTTATATTTTTTATCTCTAAAATAAAAATGACTTTGGGGGTCATGATCAGTGAGTCAATTTGAAAAAAATATTGATTCATTTTTAAGCGTAAACCAGGAAGATGATAAAAGTCCTTATTCGGGAAAAGTGCTAGTTGATAGTCTACCTTACATTCTCCTTGGTAGCCAACTTTATATCGTAAATAATTAGATACTAAAGTTTCATTGGTGCGATATCTTTTTTTCAATCGCCTAAAAAGGGCTTCATAGGCTAGCAATATATGGGGTTTGTATCTTTGGTACAAAGGCATCATCCTTTCTTTTTTATTATAAGAAAATTTGTGACATCTGTAAAATTTTTACTGGATATCCACCAAATATGTGTTGTTATCCACTAAACTTTGTCGAATATCCACCAGTTTGAACAATATATCCACCAAATTTAGCCATGTTTCCACTTTTGTCACAATTACACCACAAAAAATGTTATTTAACTGACATTTTCCTGCTCCAGATTGCGTCCGAAAGATTTTTTTCGCAAATACGCTGTAAATGGTAGAAATAAACTAATTAATATGCCAAGAAAAAGAGCATTAATTAACGTACCGATGCCAATTGGTCCGTTAAATAAAAAGGCAACGATCACAAGCACAATATTGACGGCCCCTCGGGCATAAGTAGCACTCCAGCCGGTCTTGTTCATAATGATGACCATTGTTCGATCAATCGGATTTGGAGCAATAGTTGACTGTAAATAAATCGCAATCCCTAAGGAAACTGCCAAAAAGGCAATAAAGAGCACAAACGATTTTCCAAGAACTGTCGTTGGCACAACGTAGACCCGTGCCCATAGCATCCATAAATCAATTCCAATCCCGGTAATAAGTGAGGTAATGATGGCGAAATATTGTGGACGCTTTTTTTCAATTAATGCATTACAAATTACGAAGGAGGCACCGACAACAATTTCCCAGCTGCCAATTGTTAGTCCTACTGTCCGATGGAGACCAACAAGCAGTGCGTCAAAAGGAGAGGTCCCTAAAGTTGATTGGATAGAAAGGGCAATACCGAATGTTAAAATAATAATACCAATAATGTAAAAATGAATGCCAGCTTTCCATAATCGCAAAATGATCCCCCCAAATCCCAATGAAAACAATCTCTTTCTACTATAACAAAATAACAATGAATTAGATATTTTTGCAACTTTAAAAAAAGGTCCTATTAAATCAAGTTACTAATAAACATTCTCGCATTGCCCCCCATATCAAAATCATTGCAAAAATTTCCGTCACCATATTGTCGAAAATGCCCACGCAAACGAAAATGAACGCCAATATTAGCCCAAGGATAACGCCAATGACTATGTTAAAAATTATATATTATAGAAACAAAAGGACGAGCATGCTATAATTGTTTGATAGTGTAACATTTATTTGTAAGAGGTGTTAAATTGTTAAAAGTGGAGCAGGAAATCATGACAAAAAATTCAATTTCGCAATTTTTTCAGGATGTAAAATATTTAATTAAGGGATTTGTCCTAGTAGCAAATGTGTTACCAATTTTAAGTGGATTTTGGTTGGCATTATATTTTACAAATACGACATTTTCCGACCATTGGGAAACATTTCTTTATTTAGCTATCGGGAGTACTCTTTTTATGGCAGGGGCACTCATAATCAACAACTGGTATGAAGTTGACTTGGACCGTGAAATGAAGCGGACACAGCTACGTCCAACTGTGACAGGGAACTTTTCATTAACATTTGTGCTCTATCTGGGAATTGCTTCTTCCATTATCGGATTTATTTTTTTACTATTTACAACGCTTGAAACTGCCATTTACGCACTTCTTGGCTGGGTAACCTATGTCGTCTTTTATACTTTTTGGACGAAACGACGCTTCACATTAAATACGGTGGTCGGAAGTGTGTCCGGGGCTTTTACACCGTTAATGGGTTGGGCAGCGATCACTTCGGCCTATCATATTGTTCCAATCATCCTTTTTCTTATGTTATTTATATGGCAAATCCCTCATACGTTTGCAATAGCCATGCGACGTTACGAAGAATATAAGGCGGCAAAGGTTCCGATGCTTCCCGTCGTTTATGGGTTTGAAATGACGAAGCGGACAAATATTGTTTATATTGCCTGTTTATTGCCGTTACCTATTTTACTTAGCTCTATAAGTGTCATTTTCGTTGTCATCGCGATGATGTTAAATATTATTTGGTTATGGATTGCATTTCGAGGCGTATTTTCTGATGATAATGAAAAATATGCGAATTCAATGTTTTACTTTTCTTTGCTTTATTTAACGATTGTTTTTGGCGGATTAATTGTCATTACTCTACCAATATTTCAGTAATTTTTAAGGAGATGCTTCATCATGGAGCTCATTTATCAAGGAAAAACAAAAGATGTGTACCGTTTAAAGGATGGGAACATTCAATTAAAATTTAAAGATGATGTGACCGGTGTCGATGGAAAATTTGATCCTGGTGCGAATAGAGTTGGGCTTACGATGGAAGGGGCAGGTCTTTCTGGCTTAAAGATGACGACGTATTTTTTCAAAAAATTACGCGAAAAAGGTTTGCCAACGCATTTTATTGAAGAAAAATTTAACGAGGTCTCCCTCGTTGTCAAGGATGCTGTCATGTTTGGCAATGGACTCGAAGTCATTTGCCGTTACCGTGCTGTCGGAAGTTTTTATCGTCGCTATGGTACTTATTGTGAGGAAGGGAAATCACTCGACGGTTTCGTTGAAATAACGTTGAAGGATGATGAACGGGGAGATCCGCCAATTTCAAAGGATGCCCTTATCATGTTAGATATTTTAACAAATGAAGAATATGCCACATTGAAAAAATTAACGAGACAAATTTCTGACATTATAAAGGATGAACTAGCGGGAAAGGATTTGGAACTTTACGACATTAAATTAGAATTTGCACGTGACCGTCAATCAGGTGAAATCTTGCTAATCGATGAGATATCTGGTGGCAATATGCGTGTATATAATAAGGAAGGGGAATTTGTCCCACCACTGACACTGGAAAAACTTTTTTTCGATGAATAATGTAAAAGTAGACAACTGATTTAAAATCAACGGTCTACTTTTTTGTTGTGAAAATTTAATAGGAATCAAATGCCTGTTGGATTTGTTTTTCGGAATAACCGAATTGGAGACAAAGCATTAGTAAAATTCGCGCCTTTTGTGGTAGTAAGTTATCACCACTTAAAAATGGATACTTTTCGTATTGGAGAACATCCATGACACGGCCATTGCCGACACGGCTACTCCGGACAACGGTAAGTCCATGTTCTGTTGCTTTTTGTAATGATTGGAGTTCACTGGGAGAGGCGAGTCCTGCCCCAGTACCGGCAACGACAATCCCTTTATAATCCCCCGTTTCAATAATATGTTCGATAAGATGCCCAGTTGCCCCAGCATAAGAATAAATGATTTCAACATTCGGTAATTGTGTCAACGTTTCATTAGCGAATTCCGACTTAATCGTATGTCGCTTCGTAGGTTGTCGATAAAAATGAACTTTTTTATCAGGATCAATAAAGCCCAAAAACCCGAGCTGTCCTGACTGGAACGTTTCTAAACGATAGGTATTTGTTTTTGTCACATCCCGAGCACTACTAATTTCATCGTTTAAAATGACAAGCACTCCTTTGCCATATGCTTCATTACTTGCCGCCAATCGAACGGCTTGTAGTAAATTAATATGGGCATCAGTGCTCAAGGCAGTAAAAGGTCGTTGGGATCCGACGAACACGATTGGCTTTTCTGTCGGGACGGTTAGGTTCAGAAAATAAGCCGTCTCCTCAAGTGTATTCGTTCCATGGGTGATGACAACCCCATCACAATCATCAGAAAGCAAATAGTCGGTTACTTTTTCGCGTAATTGAATCCAATGACTACTTTGTAAAGAGGTGCTTGATACACTAAGGAATGATTCAAACTGAACCTCAGCAATTTCTGTTAATTCAGGAATTTCTCGTAAAAAATCATCGCCACGATATACCCCTGATTGATAGTCCTTTAAATCTAATCGGTCTGTTCCTTTACCTGAAATAGTGCCACCTAATTCGATGATATTTATTTTTTTCAATTTCTATACTCCTTTCTTTATGCTATTTATTTCATTATAAGTCATTTTCATTTGCTTACAATCAAGGATGTGAAATCGTAAACATATTTAAATGTTATTTAAAAATTGTCCAGGTAATGCCTCCACTCAAAAAAAGCCATCCACTTGAAGTGAATGACTTTTCTATGATGACTTCCTATTTTGTATATCGGTTTTTTCTAATGAAAATGTTATTAATGGCTCTTTCATGGGCCTTCACGGTATCATCAATATCTTTTAATGTATGCATTGTTGACATTGAATAACGATTTAAAGGTTTTAAATGGATGCCCAAGTTAAGTAATTCCATGTCGATATCCTTGCGGAAATCCATATCTGCTTCCCAGAGATCACGATAATTATTTACTTCACCTTCTGTAAACACGATGTTAAAAATACTCCCAACACCGATTGTTTTCATTGGAATATTATATTTTTCATATAAATTTTCCAACCGTTGCCGTAACTGCATTGTATTTGCAAATAAATTATCGATTAAACGGTCTTTTTCCAACAATTCAATCGTTTCTAGACCAGCAGCTAGAACAACTGGGTGGCCATTATATGTCCCACTATGGAAAACGACATCTGTTGTTGCAGCACTATCACTTCCAACGGCGAACACATCACCTTTTGCGTTTGCTGCACTTTTTTCCATAATTTCTTTTTTACCCCCGATGGCCCCAATAGGGAATCCACCACCTAGAACTTTTCCGAGAGTTGTAATGTCAGGCTTGATATTATAGATACTTTGGGCCCCACCTAGAGCGACACGAAATCCAGTTTTCACTTCATCAAAAATTAATACGATATTTAATTCTTCCGTTATTTTTCTTAACCCTTGCATAAACTCATGTGTCGCCGGAATAAATCCACCTTGGATTGGTTCGATAAAGATAGCGGCTAGTTCATCAGCATGTTCACGTAATAATTTTTCTGTAGAAGCTAAATCGTTAAATGGTAGCACAATTGTGCCATGTCGTTCCTCTTCAGTGACACCGTCGGTTTCATAAACGGAAACTGGTGTTGTCGCAGGTCCCGCATTAGCTTCACTAGGATTGACACTGACGAGTAAATTATTTAACCCACCGTGATAATGTCCTTCAAATTTAGCGATTTTTTCCTTATGTGTATGGGCGATAGCTAAGCGAGTTGCTAATAAGTTGGCCTCTGTGCCTGAATTTGCATAACGGATTCTTTCCATACTAGGATATAATTCATTTATTTTTTTAGCCATTGTAATTTCTAATTCATGAGGAGTTCCGAAAATAACGGTTCCAGAATCCATTAATTGTTTGCTTGTCGCCTCCATTACCTTAGGATGCCCATGACCTGTAATAAGAGCACCGTAACATAATGAATAGTCAATATATTCTTCATTATCAACATCAATTAGGCGGCTACCTTTTCCTTTTTTCATAAAAATCGGATGTGGATCAAAATGTTTAATGTTGGCTGTAACCCCACCAGGAATTACTTCTTCTGCTTCATGAAATAAGTTTGCTGAACTCTCTTTGTTGTAGACGTAAAGATCATCAATTGCCTTTACCATTATTTAAATCTCCTTTTTGTTCATAATTTGTTCTTATTTATAGTATAGCAAGAAATGACATAAATGCAACACTTTTTTCTTATTTATTATATAAATGAAATATATCTTTCACAAGCAATAAAAAATAGAGACACTGACTGTCTCTATCGCATAAAATAGTGAAATAAACTTTTCAAAAAATACCGTAAGATAAATTTTTAATAAAAAACGTTATATTCATCCCAAATTTCTTCAAAATGTTCCAGTCGTTCCTTTACTTTATCACTTTTGATATTGCCAATATATGCAATAAGTGTATTTATGACACTAAGTGGAGCAACAAATGAATCTAAAAAAGAATTCATGTCGCTCGAAGCAAACAGTGAAATATTGGCATAAGCAGTAATTGGTGAACGGAAATGATCTGTTAAGGCGATAATCGTTGCATCACGTTCAGCTGCAAATGATACGACTTTCAGTGTACTCTTTGTATATCTAGAATAACTAATACCGATAACGACATCCTTTTTATTTACCTCATGTATTTCATCAAAAGCAGCCTCTGTCGTATGGATGAGCTGACTTTTCCCGAAAATAATATTTAAATAATATTGTAAAAAAGTTGCGAGTGAGATGGCACTTCGATTGGCAACAATGTAAATTTTTTCAGCATCCATGATTGATTGTGCTGCTCGTTCGAAATCTTCTATACTTAACTGTTGCATCGTCGTTTGGATGTTTTTAATATCCTCGTTAAAATTACCGTAGATTGCTTTTTCCAATTCAGTATATTTGTCATGGGACTCTGTAAGTCGTTCAACAGTATTTAATTGTTTTTCAATCGAATCGGCGAGTTGTTTTTGTAAATCATTATACCCTTTATAGCCTAAGAAAGTAGCGAAACGGACGATGGTTGCTTCACTTACACCTGTTAATTCAGATAATTTTGCTATCGTTAAAAAAGGGATACTGTGAGGGTTTTCTAAAATATAATCAGCGATAATGTGATGTGATTTACTCATGTTGTCACGTGAAGTACTAATTTTTTTATACATGTTCATTTTTGTCAATTGACTACCTCCTTTACCGTTTGTTCAAGCCATTTCAAAATACCCTCATATACTTCTTCACGGTTCTTTTCATTTAAGAGTTCATGTCTAGCCCCTTCATACAATCGTAAAGTGACCGGTTGATCCCGTTTAACGAAAGATTCATACACTTTTTTTACCCCTTTGCCATGATCTCCTACAGGGTCCTCATCCCCAGAAATAATAAACACAGGCAGTTGTCGGTCCATCTTGTCCAATTCTTTCGCTTCGTGAATCGTATTTAATCCACTAATTAAATCAACAAAAAAACCTGCTGTACAAATAAAACCACATAACTCATCGGCAATATATGTATCTACTTCAGCATCATCACGTGATAAAAAGTCGAATTTCGTTCGGGCAGGTTTAAATTTTTTATTGTATTGGCCAAAGGTTAGCTTATCAAGTAGAGGACTTGGTGTTCGGACGCCTGTTCGCCATGCTTCAAATTTTGCAATTTGTAAACCGATTTTCCCGATCAGTCCTTTACTTCCACCAGTACCAGATAAAATAATGCCAGCAATGTCTTCTTCGAAAACTTGTGTGTAGCGCCGTGTTAAAAATGACCCCATACTATGACCAAATATGAAGAGCGGTAAGTCGGGGTGGTTTTCTTTAATTTTATCTGTCAGTAATTTCATATCGTGCACGACTTTTTCAAAGCCATTTGTTTCAGCAAAAAAGCCCTTATCATCGATATTGGCAATCGACTCCCCATGACCCCGGTGGTCAATTCCGTAAACAATCCATCCATTGTCTGTTAAAAATTGACTAAAAGCATCATAACGTAATATGTGTTCTGCCATCCCGTGGGCAATTTGGATCATACCATGGGCTTGTCCATTGTCATTTTCCCATTGATAACCATTTAATGTGACCTCATCTGTTGTTTTTATCGTAAAAGACGTTCGTTTCATTGGCATCTCCCCCATTAAAATATAAGCCTATATTAAATGTAACATATTAATAGAAGAAAAGGATGAATTTTTTTAAAAAATGGGATGCTAATGTGGTTTATGATGCGACCTTCGGTGTTTTTTCAAGGATTTAATAATGGTAAATGATGTGAAGAAAAATTAGCAAAAGATTTTTTGATGATACATGATATGCAATTATACAGCAATTATGCATAAAGAATGCATAATGTATAAAAAGAGTTTGTACAATGAAGTCAATTAACACAAGTATTGAAATTAATTTTGGGAAATTATAAATATGCACTTGATTTTATTTTTATACGTATTATAATAGTATTTATTGTTAGTTTACTGGAGGGTAAAAAAATGAAAACTGCCATTATTGGTGCAACAGGATACGGTGGAGAAGAATTAGTTCGCTTGTTAACGAATCATCCATCAGTAACGATTCATTCTCTTCATGCAACAAGTATGCATGGGGAGCCATTAGCAAATGTTTATCCACATATGGGGGCATTTGGTGATTTTCGAATCGAACCTGTCAACGTAGAAAAAATTGCAAGTGAAGTTGAGATCGTATTGATGGCGACTCCCTCCGGGGTTAGTACAAAATTAACACCTTCATTGATAGAAAAAGGTGTCAAAGTCATTGATTTATCCGGTGATTTTCGAATTGAAAATCGGGAAATTTTTAAAAAATGGTATCGATTAGATGCTCCTGAACGTCATCTTGCTTCACAATCTGTCTATGGTTTACCGGAGTGGACAGAGACTGATATGACGAAGGTGAACATCGTTGCGAATCCAGGGTGCTATCCGACAGCAGTGTTATTAGGGCTTGCCCCAATAGTGCAACAAGGAATCATCGACGAATCATCTATCATCATTGATGCAAAAACAGGGGTAAGTGGTGCTGGGAAAGGGTTATCTCCCGCCACCCATTTTTCCGAAACAAATGATAATATGAAAATTTATAAAGTTAATGAACATCAACATACACCTGAAATAGAACAAATTTTACAAAAATGGAATGATGCTGTTGGTACCGTAACCTTTACAACCCACCTAGTACCAATGACACGAGGCATTATGGCAACGATGTACGGTACGGTGAAAGAGCGCGTAACAACGACAGAGTTAATCGATTTATATAAGGAAAGTTACCGCGATGATTTTTTTGTGCGAATTAGAGATGTGGGCCACTTTCCGAGTACAAAAGAAGTATATGGTTCCAATTTTTGTGATATTGGTATCACTTTTGATGAACGAACTAACCGAGTGACTGTCGTATCTGTTATCGATAACTTAGTTAAAGGTGCCTCAGGGCAAGCCGTGCAAAACATGAATAAAATGATTGGCATTGCAGAAAATACGGGACTGGATTTTATGCCAATTTATCCATAATAAGTTTTTCTGGGAAAATTTTAACGCAATCAAAGGAGAGTTTACGTGAGTAATTATGCTGAAATTGAAGAAGATGTCAAAGGCTATGTTGCCTATAAAAAAAATAATACAAAATTAAAGACGGTAGAAGCATCGATGGAAATGGGCAAAGTTAAACCTGTCACTGAAGGAACGGTTGTTTCACCAAAGGGGTTTCAAGCGGCAGGGTTATATTCCGGAGTAAAAAGGAAGCGGAATGATTTAGGCGCTATTTTTTCCAAAAAACCTGCCCAGGTAGCCGCTGTTTATACGTTAAATGAAATACAAGCAGCCCCATTAACAGTGACTAAGGAGAGCATTGGTAGGGAAAATACTTTACAAGCATTGATAGTTAACAGCGGAAATGCAAATGCATGTACAGGGGAACAAGGCTTACATGATGCTTATGATATGCGAACATTAATAGCAAAACATTTTAATGTGCCAGAACACTATGCAGCAGTCGCATCAACAGGCATTATCGGGCTTCCAATGCCAATGGATAAAATCTCCGGGCATATCAGAAAATTGAAGATTGGCGATTCATTTACCGACGCTAAAAATTTTGGTGAGGCAATGATGACAACTGACACATTTGCCAAAATAAGTTGCATGGAAACAGTTATTGACGATAAAAAGGTCATCATGGGTGGCGCCGCAAAAGGATCAGGAATGATTGAGCCGAACATGGGAACGATGTTAGCCTTCATCACAACCGATGCTAAAATCGAAGCAACATATTTAGACCCTTTATTAAAACAAATTACAAACAAAACATTTAATAGCATCACCGTCGATGGTGACACATCAACAAACGATATGGTCATCGTCATGGCTAACGGAGAAGCGAGCAACGAATCATTAACACCAGAGCACAATGACTGGGAAAATTTTGTTGAATTATTAACAAAAACATGTGAATCACTAGCAAAACAAATTGCCCATGACGGAGAAGGAGCAACAAAGTTGATTGAAGTGGAAGTCATTGGGGCTAGCTCGGATATCGATGCCCAAAAAGTGGCCAAATCAGTCGTCGGATCCTCCCTCGTAAAAACAGCCATATTTGGTGTCGATGCCAACTGGGGGCGCATCATCGCCGCAGTCGGCTATAGTGGAGTAAAAATTCAACCGGAAAAAATCGACATGTTTATCGGTGCCATTCCATTACTGGAAAAAAGTGAACCAGTCACATTTTCAGAAACAGAAGCATCCACATATTTAGCAAATGATTTCATTAAAATTGTAGTTAATTTAAATGATGGGAGTGGCTCGGGGAAAGCATGGGGCTGTGACTTAACATATGATTACGTACGAATCAACGCAAGTTATCGATCATAAGAATACGCTCCTGAATGTGGCATAGTTATTCAATACTTAGACCGTAGTTGGCCGCACATAAATGGTGGTTTCCGCACATAAATGGTGGTTTCCGCACATAAACGGCGGTTGCCCGCACATAAACGGCGGTTGCCCGCACATAAATGGTGGTTTGCCGCACATAAACGGCGGTTTACCGCACATAAACGGTGTTTACCGCACTTAAATGGTGTCGGACCGCACTTAAACGGTGGTTGCCCGCACATAAACGGTGTTTACCGCACTTAAATGGTGTCGGACCGCACATAAATGGCGATTGACCGCACATAAACTGCGGTTTACCGCACATAAACGGTGGTTGCCCGCACATAAACCGTGGTTGCCCGCACATAAACGGTGGTTGCCCGCACATAAACGGCGGTTGCCCCCACATAAATGGTGTCGGACCGCTCATGAAAGTGAACTGACCACCCATAATCACGGTGCGAACACTTATAATCTCGGCCATATCAGTTCAGTAAATGAAAGGAAGAATTGAAATTGAAAGAAATTATCGTTTTTAAATGTGGAGGGAGTTCTGTTGATGAACTTTCGACACAGTTTTTCTTAAATATTCATTCGTTAATTAAGGTTGGTTGGCAACCTGTCATTGTTCATGGAGGTGGGCCTGCAATTCAAGAGCAGCTTGAAATGCTAAATCTTACTTTCGAGTTTGTTGATGGGTTGCGAAAAACGACTCAGGACATGATGGATGTTGTTGAAATGGTGTTGTCGGGAAAAATTAATCCGCAATTAACGCGTACGTTCAATAAACACGAAATTAGGGCTGTCGGTGTTTCTGGCTCTGATGATCAACTTTTAATGGCGTCACCCAAAAATAAGGAAAAGTATGGGTTAGTCGGTGAGGTGACGGCTGTAAATACGGCATACATTCACACTTTATTGAACAATGGCATTGTTCCTGTCATTTCACCAGTTGCGATTGATGGGAATTCCGAAACGTATAATGTTAATGCTGACACGGCTGCTGGGGCAATAGCCTCTTCACTTAAGGCGAAACAGCTCGTCTTTGTGACGGATGTTCCAGGTATATTAATAAATAACGAACTACAAAAAAATATAACAGAATATGAGATTGAAAATTTGATAGAAGCAGGAATCATCTATGGAGGCATGATTCCGAAAGTTAAAGCGGCCCTCCATGGTTTACGAGGGAATGTGGAAGAAGTAATGATTATTAACGGGAAAAAAAGTAAGCCTATCGTTGATGGGACACTGATTGGTACAACGATTACGAATAGCAGAATAGGGGCTACAGTAAAATGAATTTATTTCCAACATACAATCGATTTGATTTAGAAGTCCAATCAGCAAATGGTGTCACCATTACTGATACGGATGGTAAAACTTATTTAGATTTTGGTTCGGGGATTGGTGTTTGTAATTTAGGTCACAAAAACCCAGCCGTTAAAAAAGCAGTTGAAATGCAGTTAGATCAATATTGGCACGTATCGAATTTGTATCATATTCCTATTCAAGAGGAAGTAGCCAAATTAATTACAGAAAACAGTTTCGCTGATCAAGTATTTTTTTGTAATAGTGGGGCAGAGGCAAATGAAGCGGCAATTAAACTTGTTCGTAAAGCAACGGGAAAAGATAAAATCATCTCTTTTGAAAAATCTTTTCACGGGCGAACATTTGCAACGATGGCGGCAACAGGTCAAGAAAAAATTCAACAAGGTTTCGGGGATATGTTGCCAAAATTCGTTTATGCAACATTTAATGATCTACCATCAGTGAAGGAACTAATTGATAATGAAACAGCAGCAGTAATGATTGAACTCATTCAAGGGGAAGGTGGCGTTCATCCAGCTGACAAAGATTTTATTCAGACATTATCCACCCTTTGTAAAGAGAATAACATCCTTCTCATCGTTGATGAGATCCAAACCGGCATCGGTCGAACAGGTGAAAAATTCGCCTATGAACATTATGGGATTGAACCAGATGTGATGACGATTGCGAAGGGGCTTGGAAATGGGATTCCGGTAGGGGCAATGGTTGCAAAAAAAGAATTACGAGATATTTTTCAGGCCGGAACTCATGGTACGACCTTCGGGGGAAATCCCATCGCCATGGCAGCGGCAAAAGCCGTCATAACTGAAATGTTTAATGATCAATTTTTACTAGAAGTTAAACAGAAAGGTCATTATTTAAACGAAAAATTAATAAAAAAATTGAAATCACAAAAAAAAGTAACTGATATCCGACAACTCGGATTAATGATTGGAATTGAATGTAATCAACCAGTTATTGACATTGTTAAAACACTACTAAATCAAGGATTAATCGTACTTGTCGCAGGTGACAATGTTATTCGTTTATTACCACCGTTAACCGTCACGGAAACAGAAATTGATAAAGCAGTTACCATTTTAGCGTCAGTTTTTCAGAATGAATGTTAAGGCGGATAGAATTCTACGAGGAGGAAAAAAAGATGCCCAGCGATAAACAGATGAAAAAAGTACTCGTTATTGGGTCTGGCCCCATAGTCATTGGGCAGGCAGCTGAGTTTGATTATGCTGGGACACAAGCTTGTCTTACATTAAAAGCCGCCGGCTATGAAGTAATTCTTTTAAACAACAATCCGGCGACAATGATGACAGATGAAAATGTTGCTGATCACGTTTATTTTGAACCTTTAACAGTTCAAACAGTGGAAAAAATCTTTCAAAAAGAAAAGCCGGATAGCCTGCTTGCCACTGTCAGTGGGCAAACAGGGTTAAATTTAGCTTTTAAATTAGCTGAACAAGGATTATTAAAAAAATATCATGTGCAAGTATTAGGAACTTCAATCAATGCGATTAAACAAGGAGAAGATCGTGAAAAGTTTAAACATCTTATGGATCACATAAAGGAGCCAACCCCAGAAAGTGCATTAATTCACGAAATAGAGGAAGGAATTTCGTTTAGTGAACAAGTAGGATTTCCATTAATCATTCGACCTGCTTATACGTTGGGGGGTTCTGGTGGTGGTATTGCCAAAAATGCTGCACAATTTAAAACGATGATTTCCCGGGGATTACGCGCTAGCCCAATTCATCAGTGCTTAGTAGAAAAGAGCATTGCTGGCTGGAAAGAAATTGAATTCGAAGTCATTCGGGATAAAAATAATGTGACAGTTGTCATTTGTCAGATGGAAAATTTTGACCCTGTCGGTGTTCATACAGGGGATTCTATCGTTGTTTCACCAATTCAAACATTAACGAATCGTGAAATTCAAGTGTTAAGTCAAGCATCGAAGAAAATAGTTCAGGAAATCGGGATTATCGGTGCTTGTAATGTCCAGCTTGCTTATGATCCAGAAACGAAAAGCTATGCTGTCATTGAGGTAAACCCACGCGTCAGTCGTTCAAGTGCATTGGCTTCAAAAGCAACGGGTTACCCAATCGCTAAAATCGCAACTAAATTAAGCATTGGCTATACGTTAGCTGAACTGTATGATGGGAGGCTTGGGAAATCATTGGCGGCATGTGAACCAAAAATGGATCACGTTGTTGTAAAATTTCCTTGTTGGCCTTTTAATAAATTGACATCGGCTGAAAGATTTCTTGGTACGGAAATGAAGGCAACAGGCGAAGTGATGGCACTAGAAAAAACATTAGCAGCTGCTGTACAAAAATCAATCCGTTCTATAGGAGTAAAACTCAATGGAATACGATTACGATCATTACAATCAATCGACACGGCAACGTTAAAGACTATCGTACAACAAGTAGATGACAGGAGATTTTTTGCTATTATAGAATTGTTACAAAGGGGAACGACTGTCACAGAAATAAATGAGATGACAACCATTGATTCATATTTTCTTGAATGTCTGGCCTCACTTGTTTTGTTGGAAAAAAATGCAACAGCAACACCATTTTCGCAAGTATCGAAAACGGAATTACTTCTATTAAAACAATCTGGTTTCACAAATGAACAATTAGCATCGATATGGCATTGTTCTGTGGAACATTTAAAGACAAAATTAAAAAGTGATGGAATTTTTGCTCAGTATGAAAAAGTGCATGCGTACACAAGTTCAACTAATGGGCCATCTTCCTATTATTTTGCAACATGGGATGAGGCGCCACGACCGGTAACCCGCAACGATGATCATGAAAAAGTGCTTATCATCGGTTCTGGACCTATTCATATTGGGCAAGGACTTGAATTTGATTATTGTTCTGTTCAAGGGGTAAAGGCCCTACAAAAATATCGCATGAAAGCTATTTTAATGAACAACAATCCAGCAACCGTCAGTACCGATTATGAAATCGCTGATAAATTATATGTCGATCCAATTACGTTTGAAGATGTCTTGAACATCATCGAACATGAACAAATAGAAAAAGTGATCATCCAATTTGGCGGGCAAACAGCGATTAATTTAGTAAAAAAGTTGGAAGCAGCAGGTGTAACATTATTAGGCTCCTCCATGGATACGATTGATAAATTAGAGGATAGGGAAAGATTCTACCATTATTTACAATCAATTGATGTCGCCCATATACCGGGTTATACTGCCAACTCACTAGAAGAAATGATTTCACAAGCTGACAAAATTGGTTATCCAATTTTAGTGCGACCATCTTATGTCATTGGTGGTCAAGGAATGAAAGTCATTCATTCAGAAGAACAATTACTAGACGTCACCAAAACGACAGGAACAGTATTCCCACTACTTGTTGATGCGTTTTATCCGGGGAAGGAAGTAGAGGTTGATGTCGTCACAGATGGGGAAAACATTTTTATTCCGGCTATATTTGAACATATTGAAAAAGCAGGTGTTCATTCAGGGGATAGCATAGCCGTGACACCACCAATTTCATTAGCGGAATCAATGAAGCAATCAATTGTTTCGGCAACAGAAAAAATTGCCCAAGGGATGGATTTTAAAGGGATTTTTAATATCCAATTTGTTATCTATCAAGACACATTGTATGTGTTAGAAGTAAATCCACGGGCATCACGGACAGTTCCCGTATTAAGCAAAGTTTCTGGAGTCAACCTTATTGAATTAGCGACATCCGTGCTACTCGGTTTTCCGTTAAAAACGACTGAGAAGTTCGGAAAAGAAAAAGAGTTTTACACAGTGAAAGCACCAATTTTTTCAACGTCAAAGCTCCCTGGCGTCGATCCGAAACTTTCACCGGAAATGGCTTCAACAGGTGAAATTATGGCTGTTGCATCAACATTGAAAGCTAGTTTAACAAAATCATTTTTCTGGAATGAATCATTAGCGATGAAAATGCAGCGTCCGGAAAATGAAGTGTTAATCATGTCACAAGATGCGCAATTTTTGCAAGTGAAAGATCGATTCCAATCGATTGGTATTCATGTAAAATATCGCGAGGATTTTTCTCAAGGTGGAACAGCCGAGGAAATCGAAGATTGGTTAAAATCAAAAAAGGCATTGGCTATTTTTTGTGCGAATGAAGAGAGTAACATTCGCAGACGGGCGATTGCGTTAAATGTACTTGTATTATCGGAGGTAGAAACCGTCCTTGCATTTTCAATGATTAGTCATGAATCACTAGATATTCATTCAATTAATGCATTACAAAAAGAAGTTATTTATCAGTAATTAATGTCACTTTAAAAAAATTTTTAAGGAAGTGGATGGAAGATGAGTTATCCCGTAGAGGTACAACAAATGAAAAAAATATTACCAGGGAAAGATTTTGTGAAAATATCAGATTTTACAAATGATCAATTAATGGAAGTAATTGAATTTGCAGTGAAATTGAAAAACATGCAAAAGCTTGGGCAACCCCATCGTTATTTAGAAGGAAAAACATTAGCGATGATTTTTGAAAAAGCATCAACACGGACACGTGTATCCTTTGAAACAGGGATGTTTCAACTTGGTGGTTCAGCTCAATTTTTAACGAGAGATGATTTACAGTTAGGAAACGGTGAAACGATCAGTGATACAGCAAAAGTGTTATCCCGTTATGTAGATGCTTTAATGATTCGAACATTCGGCCATGACATTGTCGAGGAATTAGCAGAAAATGCGACAATCCCTGTCATCAATGGGCTAACAGATGCTGCTCATCCGTGCCAAGTAATGGCAGATTTAATGACGATTTATGAGAAATTTGGCTCCTTCCGTGGCTTGAAATTTGCTTTCGTAGGGGATGGCAACAATATGACAAACTCATTAATGATGGGCTGTGCGATTATGGGGATTGATTGTTATATCGCCATTCCTGAAGGAAATGAAGTAGAGGAAAAATATTTACAAATTGCAATCGAAAAAGCGGCATTATCAGGCGCAAAAGTCGTGCAAACCTATGATGTGAAGGAAGCGGCTGTAGATGCTGATATCATTTATACCGATGTCTGGGCAAGCATGGGATGGGAAGGGAATTTAGCGGAAAGAAAAAAGACATTTGCTGGCTATCAGGTGAATGAGGACCTCGTTGCCCATGCGAAAGATGACTATTTGTTCATGCATTGTTTACCAGCAAAACGTGGTGAAGAGGTGACAAATGAAGTGATAGATAGTGACAATTCTATCGTCTTTGACCAAGCAGAAAATCGCCTTCATGTGCAAAAAGCCATTTTGTGTTCGTTGGTGTAAGTTATCATTTGGCAAGGATACTCACTTTACCAAGTCAAAGAAAATGACCGATGATAACGTATCATCGACCTATTAACTGATCAATCGTCTTAATGAAACCTTATCAAGACGTAAAGCGCTTGAATCATGAATTTTTGTCAAAGCATTTATTTTTTAAATGAAATCTGCCATAAAAATTTAACGAATTTTCCTGCGATACCCATAGGCAGGATTTTTCTTTTGGAAAGTGATGCATAGTATCTAGTGGCTAAAGTTATTACTATTATTCTTATAACGAGATTTCCATTATGGTATACTATATGCCGATAGTTTACTTGAGGAGGATTGCCAATGATGAGGAAGTCAATCTACACAATCGTATTTTTCAGTTTTCTATTTTGCTCATCCTTTGTAATCCACGCGAGTGAAGAGTGTGTGGGTGATGACTGTATTAGTGACTCTAAAAATAAAACGAGTAGTTATATTGAAAAACTATCACATGTGACACCGATGAAAAAGATAGAAATGATGGAAACTGATTATGGTCTATCATTGAATGACGCCATTGAGATTCAAGCAAATGCCGGGGCACCACCGATTACGAGTTTATATCATCATACACCAGCCTTTATCGATAAATCGGCGATAAGGTTCATACAACCGACAAGATTATATGGTATGTTGATAGATGTGAAAAAGGAACCAGCAAATTCGAGTAAAACCGTTTATCAATTTTTTGGTATGTCAAAAGTATATATCAACGATATAGTAGCCGGTGAAAAGGTAAAAGGTCAGGACCTGTGGTATGAAATTGCTTATCAAGGTGAACGTTATTACATTCATGTGAACAATATTTTATTTCCTCAAGCCCAGGTGGTTTCTGAAATAGACGTGTTAGATAAACCTCATCATGAAGCCCACACTTTTGGAACCTTACCTTTGGGGGAAATTTTCCCAGTGTTGAATATGGAAAATAATAAATTACAAATTAATTATCAATATTGGAGAATACCGAAAAAAGCTGATATTGAATTTTATTTAAATCCCGAGAATGGCAATGTTTTTCAATTTGTACGCCTTGATGAGCCGACAGGGGTTTCTAGTGAACAAGTGGACCAAATATTATCTGGAAAAGGTATATTAGATGGTCACGGCAATACCTTTGTTGAAGCAGCTAAAAAACACCAAGTAAATGATGCGTATTTAATTGCCCACTCCCTATTGGAAACGGGAGGAGGCACGTCACCATTAGCTAATGGGATTGAAGTTGGCAAAAATGAAGCAGATGAATTGGAACTCGTTACCGATACAAACCGTGAAAGGTTGTCAGCAATTAAAATGACCTATAATATGTATGGCATTGGTGCGGCAGATAGTTGTCCAGAAGAATGTGGTGCGATTCGTGCTTATGAGTCAGGATGGTTTCATCCAGAGGAGGCAATCATTAATGGGGCTAAATTTGTCAGTGAACAATATATTTATAATGAATTTTCACAAAATACGTTGTACAAAATGAAATGGAACCCAGCAATGAAAGATAGGAACGAGTGGAAACAATATGCCACAGATATTGGCTGGGCCGAAAAACAAACAGAAACGATTGAAGCATTTTATCAACAATTAGACGAGCCATTGATGAAAATTGATTTACCGGTTTTTGAATAAAAGACATTGGACAATTTTTTTCCAATCATTATTATCGAATTGTTTAAGGGAAAGATGGCAAATTTCTTTGGGATATTCTGAATCCCGTTTTGTGGCAGGTTAAGGGAACTTTTTATAGATAAAAATATTTAGTAAATGACCAACTTGAATTCCGGTTGGTTTTTTCTTGCCACTTTTTTAAAAACATGAACGATTATATTTGTGAATGGAGGTGATGACCTATGGCAGTCGCAACATTACAGAAGTCGCAAATGCGTTTATATTTCGAAAATGGCGTTCATCCGGAAACGAATGAAGTCATTTACAAAGGTAAATTGTTTAACAACGTTAAATTAAACGCCAATGCGGATCAGTTGCTAAATGTCGCTTATGCACTTGAGGGATTGCAACAACTTACCCTTCATGATGTCGAGCGAAATGACAGTTCAATTATTACACCAGCATAATTGAACGAAAGTTTTGGATTAATGATCCTTGCTAATTGATAGTAGGATTACGAAAAGGAGGTGACTCTAATGGCGAAGAAAATCGAATTAATTTTTGAAAATGAGGACGGAAAAACAGTAACTTACTCATTGGACCATCCCGTTGAACCAGCAGATACTGAAGCGGTGAATGAGGCAATGGATGCTATCATTGAAGAAAATGTTTTCTTCACGAGTGGTGGTGACATCGTAAAGAAAAAAGCTGCGCGAATTGTTGAACGAAATGTCACTACTATTGATATCGTTTAATGTAGGTGTTAATTAGCAGACCAGTGAGATGATTCGCTGGTCTGTTCCATTTTCAACATAATATATAATTTTTATGGAGGTGAAATTGCATGGAAACATGGGTGTCGTTCATTACTGAGTTAGGATTTCCAATTGCGATTACGTTTTATTTATTGCATCGTATTGAGGGAAAACTTGATATGTTAAATGAAACGATTCGAATGTTACCGGATAAGGTCAAATGATAAAATGATGCAAATAATTACAAGGGGGCTGTGATAAATAGTGTGTCTAGGGGAGGGATGTGCACTAATAGCAAATTTTTTTCAATACCTTCCCCTAGTAAAAATGATTGTACTTTTTTAAATAGCTCTAGAGTAATTCTTCTGAAAAACAGGTGACATAATTAGTTTACAAGTGATTTTCATATGCTATTATATGGATAGATTAAAGCAAAATTGTCACCAATTAACGAAGGAGAACCTTAATGAATAAAATTAAAGTAATGTCTATATTCGGTACACGGCCCGAGGCGATTAAAATGGCGCCACTCGTCCTCGAGCTAAATAAACGGGAAGAATTCGAATCTATTGTTACAGTGACAGCACAACATCGGGAAATGTTGGATCAAGTGTTGGAGGTGTTCGGGATTTCTCCTGATTTTGATTTGAATGTCATGCAAAAAGGGCAAAGTTTAGTACAAATTACAAATCGCACTTTAGTAGGATTGGATGAAGTTTTTCAAAAGGAAAAACCAGATATTGTTCTTGTTCATGGTGATACGAGTACAACATTTGCTGCATCATTGGCGGCCTATTACAATCAAATTCCAATTGGTCATGTGGAAGCTGGTCTACGGACGTGGAATAAATATTCACCATACCCGGAGGAAATGAACCGTCAATTGACTGGGGTGATGGCTGATTTGCATTTTTCTCCGACAGAACAATCGAAGAAAAACTTACTTAATGAGAATAAATTTGTGGACTCGATTTTTGTGACTGGGAACACTGCTATCGATGCATTGAAAACGACAGTCCGTAATGATTATTCTCATCCGATTTTAGAGGAATTAGGTGATCATCGGTTAATTTTAATGACAGCCCATCGCCGTGAAAATTTAGGAGAAAATATGACCCATATGTTTTGCGCAATAAAAAAATTAGTAGAATCCCACGACGATGTTCGGGTCGTTTATCCAGTTCATTTAAATCCCGTCGTACAGAAAATAGCTAATGAAATTTTAGGGAACGATGATCGAATCCAATTAATCAGTCCATTAGATGTCATTGATTTTCATAATTTCGCCGCAAAGGCTTATTTAATTTTAACCGATTCAGGCGGGGTACAAGAGGAGGCGCCATCCCTTGGGGTGCCTGTGTTAGTGCTCCGGGATACGACAGAACGTCCCGAAGGGATTGAAGCTGGAACTTTACGGTTAGCCGGTACGGAAGAAGATGAAATTTTCCGTCTAGCAAATGAATTGTTAACAGATGAAGAATTGTATCGCGAAATGTCACAAGCCCAAAATCCCTATGGTGATGGGGAAGCATCCCGGCGGATAGGTGACGCAATAGTAGATTATTTTAGTTAGGATTGATAGGGAATGGTTCTTGCGTTGCCAAAATCGATATAGAGTCTGAAATTTGCGACGTAAGACATTCTTACGTTGGAATTTGCTACACCTTCGTCCTAAATACCGACGCAAGGCATTCTCACGTTGGAATTTCATCGCCATCCTTATCAAAACCCGACGCAAGGCTGCTCTTACGTTGGGATTTCATCGCCATCTTCATTAAAACCCGACGCAAGGCTGCTCTCACGTTGGAATTTCATCGCCATCTTCATTAAAACCCGACGCAAGGCTGCTCTCACGTTGGAATTTCATCGCCATCCTTATCAAAACCCGACGCAAGGGGCTTCTCGCGTTGGGATTTCATCGCCATCTTCATTAAAACCCGACGCAAGGCATTCTCACGTTGGGATTTCATCGCTATCTTCAATAAAACCCGACGCAAGGCTGTTCTCACGTTGGGATTTCATCGCCACCTTCATCATAACCCGACGCAAGGCTGCTTTCACGTTGGAATTTCATCGCCATCTTCATTAAAACCCGACGCAAGGGACTTCTCACGTTGGGATTTCATCGCCATCTTCATTAAAACCCGACGCAAGGCTGCTCTCATGTTGCAAAAATCGGTTAACGGGTGAATCATCCGTGAATGGAAAAAATATTCATAAAGAAGCACTAACAATAAAAAAACAAGTCCCCAAATCACCCACGCTAATAATTTCAGAAAATCTCCCTAAGTTTTTTCCAGTTTTTCCTTTACAATTAAAAATAAATCGTTTATATTAAAGATACCTAATAATTCTAGGTAGGTGAACAGCATGTTTAATCGTGAATTAGTTAAGGGTAGTACGTCATTACTTGTTTTACAGTTCCTTAATGAGCGGGATATGTATGGGTACGAACTCGTGAAGGAAATAGAAAAGCGTAGTGATTATCACTTACAAATGAAGGAAGGATCTTTATATCCCGGGCTTCATAAATTGGAGAAGCAGGAATATATTGCTTCCTATTGGAAGGAACAAGAAAAGGGTCCAGCAAGAAAATATTACCGAATAACGAAACAAGGTAAGGAAATTTTACAGGAAAGAACTTCCGAATGGCATCGCTATGTTGAGGTGATGGCGAAAGTAATCGGGAGTAATGACTTATGACTGATGCGGAAAAACAATTTATTAATGAATTAGGATTAGAATTAAAAAATGAGCCACAAAAAGAAAATATTATCGCCGAGTATAGAGCCCATGTTTATGACATTTGCCATGAGAATAAACAGGTAACGTACGATCAACTGGTAAGAAAGCTAGGCACCCCACATGATATTGCAAAAATGTGGAAACAGGAAACAGGAATTACTCCAAAAAAAACGCAGTGGATATTTGTGTTGTTAAATATATTTATTTTCATTGGGGGGGCTATTTTTACAATTAGTTACCATTTTCTAGAATGGCGATGGGCCCACATTGTTTGGTCGCAATTAACACAAGTATCCGTGTTACTTCTCTTCTTATACATACTATTTTGGGGTTTAGTTGGCTATGAAGTCGGCAAAGAATTTGGCCATCGGGGGCGTCGGTTATTAACGAATATTTTTCTTATCGCAATTATTCCTAATTTGATTTTAATGTATTTAGTCATTTTTAAACTATTACCTTATGAATGGTTTGGGTCATTATTAAGTCCATCGTTTATTGTCGTTTGTGTAATTGCAACAGGTTTATTGTATCCAGTTAGTTTACTAGGTTATTATTGGGGAAGAAAAGTATCCGTGTGATGTATTTTATAGCGGGAAAAGTTTGGCCATCTACATAGAATATCTATGTATGTGTATGTGAAAAATAAAAATTTGATTTTGTTGGTGGGATCAAGTATGACAAAGTATGTATCAAAAAATGAATGGTTATTTCTCATAGCCTGTATCGGCTTAGGATGGTTAGCAGAAATTAGTTTTCTGCATGGCCGAATCGGCATTTCTTATCCATTATTTATTCTTGGATTTTATGGTGTGTTCTTTCTGAGATATCGATTAGACTTTCAACATCGCAGAATTGGTATGTTAATGATGGTAGTCATTTGGATGCTAGCAAGCACATTTGTATTTTATGATAATGATTTTTTTCATAGTTTAAATATCCTTGTCATTCCGGTGTTGGTGTTTTCCCACATTGTCCTCATTACCCGGCCAAATAATTTCACATGGGAAACACCAAAATTTATCGTGCAAGTATTGATCATATTTAATAAAGGAATCCATCATAGTGGCGTATTTATCGTAAAGGTTTTTCAACAAGTATTTAAAGGAATGAATCCCCGTACAGCTTACGTGTTGAGGGGAATCATCATTGGTTTATTAATTGGGGTGCCGTTGTTGGCTCTCATTACGGGATTACTAATGTCAGCTGATGACGTGTTTTACGATGTTGTTATCCATGTTCCCGAATTCATCCTCCAAATTAATGTGCTGGAATATGGATTTCGATTGATCTTCATCGTAACAACAAGTTTATTGTTTTTTGGAATTTTCCAAGTATTAAAAAAGGATTCCGAACAATTGAATGGGATTAAAATGTTTCCCCCCATCCTTTCATGGAACAGTTTAACAGCTATAACGATTTTGTTGCTGCTCAACATCGTATATGTCTTGTTTGTCGCCATTCAATTTAAGTATTTTTTTAGTGGCAACTTAATCGAAGGGATGACATATGCGTCATATGCAAGACGGGGCTTTACTGAATTAGTCGTCGTCATGATCATTAACTGGACGATACTCTTATATTTTTTCAAAAAAATTCACACAGAATCCCGTTTGGCCAAAATAGTTCTTCAATTGCTTTATTCACTTCTTATTATGACAAGTGGAATTATGCTCGCCTCGGCTTTTCAACGACTCAGTTTATATGAGGCAGCCTATGGATTTACGATTGACCGTGTATTAGCCCACACTTTCATGATTTATTTAATGATTATTTTCGCTTACACCTTGATTCGTGTTTGGATTGAACGGATATCGCTCATTCATTTTTTCTTAATCGTTGGTCTTATTTTTTACACAGGAATTAACGTGTTCAATGTGGAACAATTTATTGTTGATAAAAATTTCGAACGCTATGAAGAAACAGGTAAAATTGATATTTATTATTTAGGATCATTATCTTATACAGGGTGGAATGGATTAATTGAATTATACAAAGAAGACAAGGATTTTGAAGAAGTGGAAGATGAATTGATTTATCTGAAACGACAAGTAAAAAATGAATATCGGCGTTCATGGCAATCGTTTAATTTTGCTAGGGAAAAATTTAAGGAAGAAATCAGTCAGTTAGATTTACCAGAAAAATCTAGTTGGGAGAGAGAAGAATGAGATTTGTACCAAATCATGTTGCGGTAATGATGGATGGAAATGGTCGTTGGGGAAAGAGTCGTGGTTTAACGCGCAGTGAAGGACATTATGCTGGCGTAAAGGCAATGGAAAAGGTGATTGATGCTTGTATTAGTCATCATGTTAAAGCATTGACACTTTATGCATTTTCGACAGAAAATTGGGCTCGACCTAAGAGAGAAGTTAATTATTTAATGTTTTTACCGATAAGGTTTTTCCATCAAAAATTGCCTGAATTTATGAAACGAAATATCCAAATTCGTGTGTCGGGTGATTTGGAAAAAGTTCCTGATGCAACGAGGGATGCAATCACGAAGGCAATTGACATGACGAAAAATAATCGGGGATTAATTGTCAATTTTGCCTTTAATTACGGTGGAAGGGCTGACATCATTCAAGCAGTGAAAGAGCTCGCTTCAGAGATGTCTGCTCATGGAATGTCGACTGATAACTTAGATGAAAAGTTAATGGAACAATTTTTATATACGAAAGATTTGCCTGAATTGGATTTGCTCATTCGAACTGGTGGCGAAAAAAGAATTAGTAATTTCTTGTTATGGCAGGCAGCGAATGCGGAATTATATTTTACAGATACTTTTTTCCCGGATTTTAATGAAGTGAATTTTAGTGAGGCGATTGGTGAGTGGCAACGACGAACGATCAGTGAAAAGGAGAGTATGTCTCTTGCTAGGTAGGCACTGCAATGACTTAGCATGAATATAGAAGGATATTCTCAAAACAGGGAATGGGATCTCAAATGTAACTGTTGTATTTTATGAAAATAAGCAGTTTAAGAATCACTACTGGAAAAAACAATGGAGGAAAAATAGATGCTAAAAATAAGACCGAAAGTGTTAGGCATGTATGATTTGTTTTTGGCAACAGGTGCGATTTGGCTAGGAATCTTAATGGTAAGGTCAAATAGTGGTATTTTTGCCGAAAAATTCCCCGATAGCTGGGCCGCGAATCTTCCATTTGATAGTTGGGTACTACCGGGGATACTTGCGATTGTTATATTTGGATTAGGCAATATCATTGCAGCGGTATTTAGTTTTAAAAATAACCATAGCCGCTCGTGGTATGCTTCTGCAATGATGGGAATAATTTTCCTATTTGGTTTACTATTTCATCGTATGATTGTTAATGAAACTTATATCATCACAAATCCATTTATTGCATTAAGTGTTATTCAGTTATGTTTAAGTGGATATTTATTTTGGGGATTACAGACAAGGGAAAATCGGAAATAGTTATCGGGGTGTATACGTCAGGTAAGATACATACTTAACTAATAGTTAATGGGAGTTTCCCTTTCTGGATCAAGGTTTCGTTGATTAAATGTTGATTTTGTGAAACTTTTGAGAACATATGAGGTGATGAGCACAGAACTTACTCTGTGCTTTTTATATTACTAGGGTTTGATAAGTCTTCTAAATGGAAAAGGTGCCTAAACAGCAGTCACAACTGACTTAGGAAAACCGATTATACATAGGGGATGGTTCGGAATGCAAATGCAAATAGACCGGAAAATGAGTTTCTGGTAGCCAATAAAATAGGGAGAAGCCATCTATAAAGTTAGTATGTTTATCGGTGGTTGTTTTTTATTTTTTTATCAGTATTTTTCATGTATGATAGAGGATAGGTTATTTTGACGTAAAGCTGTATTGAAAGATAAATAGAAGGAAGAGACGTGTGTCGTCATAAAATGGAGGATAATTTTTATGCGAAAATTTTTATTAGGTATGATAATGGTGGGATTAATGAGCGTTGTTGTTGCTTGTAATACTGATGAACAGCCAGATACAAATAAGGAAAATGATGTGACTGCCGTTGCAACTGCAAAGGTAGTTCAAGGTGATTTACTCGTGGATCGGACGATATATGGCAACATATCACCGATCAATCAACAGCCAGTTATGGTTGAACAGCCCGGTGAAATAAAAGAATTGCTCGTTGAAAATGGTGATATGATTGAGGAAGATGATCATATTGCAACGATAAAGACACCAATGGGAGACCAGAAGGTAAAGGCACCGATGGACGGTGTCGTCGCCCAGTTAGAAGTGAAGGAAGGGGCATTGGTTTCTAATGAAAATCCCCTTGCTCTGATGGTTGATTTGGATGAAGTCCATGCTAATTTTTCGATTACAAAAACAATGCGGGATTTGTTTGCTAAAAATCAACTTGTACTCATTCAAGTAGAAGATAAAAAATATGACGGTAAAGTATTGGCAATGGATGTATTACCAAATGAACAAGGGCAATTTTCCCTCATAGCAAAGGTGAAAAATCACGGTGATATTTTACCAGGTGCAGTGGCGAAGTTGATGTTAACAGAGAAAAGGGTCGAAGATACGTTGCTTGTGCCGTCAGAAACAATTGTCATGGAAAACGAGGATGCCTTCGTTTATATAGTTGATGGTGATGTGGCAAAAAAAGTGGCGGTGGAGATTGAAGAAACACAATCAGATTTTACCGCAGTAAGTGGTAAGTTGTCCGAAGCTGATGAGGTTATTACGAATGGGCAATTTACTCTCGTTGATGGAAATAAAGTGAAAGTAGTAAAGGAAGGTAACGAATCGTGAAATTAGTATCTTTATCTGTCAGGCGTCCGGTTGGGGTTATCATGATTGTGTTGGCCATCATTGCTTTGGGGACGGTGTCAGTACGAAATTTAGCCGTCGATTTATTTCCTAAAATTGATTTGCCAATTGCTGTCATTGCAACAACTTATGAGGATGCAGCACCAGAGGAAGTTGAAAATTTAATTTCTAAACCAGTTGAAAATGCGATTAGTTCTGTCGAGGGGATTGAACAAATTCAGTCACAATCACAGTCGAATTCGTCGCTTGTTATCATGATGTTTAAAAATGGAACAGATTTAGATCAAGCCCTGTTAGAAGTGAGAGAACGGATTGATCAGGTTAAAAATTTTTTACCAGACCGGGCTGGTAGTCCAAGAATTATGCGGTTTAGTCCTGATCAATTGCCAGTCATGTGGGTCAGTTTAACCGGAAAAGAAGCAAACTTGCTCACAGATATGGCAAATGATGAGGTTGTACCATATTTTGAGCGGCAAGAAGGTGTGGCTTCTGTTTCGGTTGAAGGAGCAAAAACTCGTGAGATCCAACTTATCTTAAATGAAGCCGATATGGCACAATATGGTTTGAGTGCACAGGAAGTAATGCAAGCTGTACAAAGTGCTAACACAGCCGCCTCTGTTGGTACAATTGAAAAGGGTACTCAAGATTTGCAAGTACGGATTACGGGGGAATTTTCCTCAATAGATGATATTCGCAAAACCATTGTACAAGGGCAATCTGGTGCATCAGTACAATTAGCAGAGATTGCTGAAGTGAAAGATTCATTTAAGGAGTCAAGTGGGACAACACTTGTGAACGGCGAACCGTCGGTTGTCTTATCCATTAATAAAAAGACAGATGCAAATACAGTGGAAGTAGCGTCAAATATTCAATCAAGTTTAGCTAGCGTTGGGAAAAATTTACCTGAGGATGTTCGTTTGAAAGTGATTATCGATACGTCTGAATTTATCCAGGAAGCTGTCGATTCCGTTATTTCAAACATTTTAATTGGTGGAGCCATTTCGGTTCTCGTTTTATTGTTATTTTTGAAAAGTATTCGAGCCACGGTTGTGATTGGCTTGTCGATTCCAATCGCGATTATTTCAACATTTGCGTTAATGTATTTTACTGGAGAGACGTTAAACATTTTAACACTCGGTGGTTTAGCCCTTGGTATTGGGATGATGGTTGATAGTTCGATTGTCATTTTGGAAAATATTTATTCCTATCGACAGCGGGGCTATAGTTTGTTTGATAGTGCAACAAAAGGAGCTGCTGAATTAACTCCAGCTGTTATTGCATCAACAACGACAACGTTAGTAGTGTTTTTGCCAATTGTTTATGTTGAGGGACTTGCTTCTGATTTATTTACCCCATTGGCATTGACGGTTTCCTTTTCTTTGTTAGCGTCACTCGTTGTTGCGGTAACATTGGTGCCAATGTTATCTTCTAAACTTTTATCAAAAGCGATGGAAGATGGACGACGCTATTGGTTTGATCGTGTGTTACATTGGGTGAATGAACGGTATGCATCGGCATTACGGGGTGTATTAAGATTTCGGAAAACAACGGTATTGGTAACATTACTTGCAATTGGTGGTAGCATTGCATTGACACCGATGATTGGAGCGGAGTTTATTCCAGCTGGTGACCAAGGTCAAATGGACATAACAGTAGAAACTAGGGCTGGTACGAGTGTAGAACATACAGAGGAAATTGTGCGGGATGTCAATGAAATTTTACATGAATATGATTCGATTATTGATGTTAGTTTTGTCAGTATCGGTGGGGGTGGTATGCCTGGGTTTTCAGGAGGTGGCAACACAGCAAGCTTTACGGTTCAGCTTGTTCCCGTCTCTGAACGTACAATGTCAACGGCTGATTTAGTGCAACGATTAGATGAAGAATTAAAGGGAATCCCTGGTGCTGAAATTGTTGTCAGTGAAATGGAGGCTGGCATGGGAATGGGTGACCCAATTCAAATTCAGCTAAACGGTCCAGAACATGAAGTGTTAAGGGATTTGGCTGACAAAGTTGCCAAAGATATTAACCATATTGATGGCGTCTATAATCCTGAATCTGGTGTTGGAGAAGGTGTACCCCAGCTACAAGTGGATATTGACCGCGACAAGGCGGCAATGTACGGGTTGACGGCAAATGCCATCCAGTCCCAAATTAATTTATATTTTATCGGGCAAGTTGTTACGGTTTATAAGGAACAGGGAACTGAAATTGACGTTTCATTAATGTACCCGGAGGAAAGTCGAGAAACGATTGCTGATTTGGAGGATATGAAGGTTGTGGCTCCATCTGGAGTGCAAATTCCGTTGAATGAGTTGGCTGATTTTGTCGAACGCCAAGGGGCTGTTGCACTGACTCGACAAAATCAACAAGCACAAATGAATGTGACGAGTGAGGTCTCCGGACGTGACTTGAGAGGTGTCGTAAAAGATATTGATGATTATTTGGCTGGTGTGGACCTTCCGGAGGGTTATCATTATTCTATCGGAGGTCAGGCAGAAGATATGGAAGATGCCTTTGGCGATTTAACATTGGCGTTAATTTTCTCAATATTTTTAGTGTATGCTGTCATGGCTGTTCAGTTTGAGAATTTCTTGTTTCCGTTTATCATTATGTTTTCGATGCCAGCAACGGTTGTCGGGGTTGTATTGGGCTTGTTAGTGACGGGATTATCCTTTAGTATTCCAGCATTTATCGGGATTATCATGCTCGCAGGGATTGTCGTCAATAACTCCATTGTGTTAGTTGACTATATTAATATTCTCCGGCGACGTGGGATGGATCGTTACGAGGCAATCATTGAAGCTGGGAAAAATCGACTGCGGCCAATCTTGATGACGACGTTAACGACGGTGTTAGCGATGATTCCGCTTGGAATGGCATTAGGTGAGGGAGCCGAGATGCAACAACCATTGGCGATTACCATTATCTTTGGATTATCAGTGTCAAGTTTGTTTACGTTGCTGTTGATTCCTGTTGTCTACACATTTTTCGATGATTTCACGAAAAAATTGTTGCGCCGGAAGAGTAATATTTAAATAGGTAGACGGCGGAGGGCTATCGACTTAATCGATAGCCTACCAATTGAATAGTCAAATAGAGGGGATATCGGGCGATATCCCCTTCATTATTAGAAATTTTAAGGTATCAGGCTTTTGGAACTCTAACTTATGTAAAAACCTTGGAGTTAGAGACAGAATTGGGTTAATTGTTACTAACTTTGATATATTACCCGGAGTTAGAGATGTAATCTGGTAAATCGTTTCTAACTTTTATAAAATTCCCTAAGTTAGAGGTGGGAAGGCATTATTTATTCCTAACTTTAGTAAATGTTGATGAGTTAGAGATGTAATCTGGTAAATCGTTTCTAACTTTTATAAAATTCCCTAAGTTAGAGGTGGAAAGGCATTAATTATTCCTAACTTTGGTAAATGTTGATGAGTTAGAGATGTAATCAGGTAACCGTTTCTAACTTTTATAAAATTACCTAAGTTAGAGGTGGGAAGGCATTAATTATTCCTAACTTTAGTAAATGTTGATGAGTTAGAGATGTAATCTGGTAAATCGTTTCTATCTTTTGCAAAATTTCCTGAGTTAGAGGTGGAAAGGCATTAATTACTAGCCACCGATGATTTATTTATTTTCATATGTCTCCATATGGTATTTTGTGATATCTGTCCTCCCATCCAGAGATAAATTAAATTAGTCGAAGTTTTTATTGAAGGGAAAAGGGTTTGGACTTCATTGACAGCTTCTGTAATCAAGGTTCCACAGCCCTCTTTCTTACTACAAATTCCACAAGCAAAATTATTACGATTTATTCTATACATTCTTTTTGAACATTCTGGACAAAAAATCCCTTTCTTTAATTCTTCAAATGTATACTGTGGCAATCGTTCGTAGGATGATTTTACCAGATGCTGATCAATTAATGCCTGTGCAAATTTTACGGAATCGCCTCGGGGAATGCCTACAGCCCCAACAAAATTTCTAAAAAATCGATTCAACTGAGCACGGAAAATAATTGGAAAGTGCAATGGGGCTTGAAATAAAGCAAATTCGGGATTGATAAAAACGAGATGTGCTTGAATGTCAAAATTAAATCCTAATCGTAAGATAAGCTGGCGGAGCAGAGATTCCGCTCGGGACAATTGAATCAATGGATTGTTAATTTCCTTTCCCGATGGGGATACAAACCAGTTCTTCCCCTGAATATAAAAATCGCCGGTAAAATTCTTCACATCAAATAGATAAATCGTATTTTGCCAGATTAATAAACTGTCAATTTGGAATTCAGAGCCATTGTGGGAAAGTTGCAAACTGTGGAGCAATAATGTCTCGGCTGGAAGCAAACGATGTAGAAATGCAAAAAACTCCTTTTCACCTTCATAACCAACCTTCAAATTGGTAACATTCCTCTGATCATCGACTGTAAGCTTTTTTCTCTTTTGCAAAATTTGATAGATGCGTAGTTCTGTCGGGGGGATTGGTTTGGCGTGGGTATGATTGTTCAATTCATGAATCATCCTTTCTATAGTTAATAGTTTCATTTTATAAAAATTTATCCTTATTGGCAACTAAAGATACAGAATTGTCTGAAAATCGAATTTTACAATAAAAAATCTACTTAAAATTCAATTTTACAAACAGTCGGACACGAAAATTTCACCTAAATTATGCTACACTAGGATTAGAATGATTCGCATAAGGAGAAATTCAAAATGGCAAAAACGCTTGTACTAGCTGAAAAACCATCCGTAGGAAAAGATATTGCACGGGTTCTCGGATGTTCAAAAAAATCAAATGGCTACTTTGAAGGAACAAAATACATTGTGACATGGGCGCTCGGCCATCTTGTCACATTAGCAACACCGGAAACTTACGATAAAAAACTGGCGACATGGCGATTAGAGGATCTGCCAATGTTGCCGGGAAAATTAAAGACGACGGTTATTCCAAAAACCACAAAACAATTTCACACAGTAAAATCACAACTCACTCGTCAAGATGTGGGTGATATAATAATTGCGACAGATGCCGGCCGTGAAGGGGAACTAGTTGCTCGTTGGATCATCGACAAAGCCCGAGTGAACAAGCCAATGAAACGGTTGTGGATTTCATCTGTGACAGATAAAGCGATTCGTGATGGATTTCAAAAATTACAACACGGTAAAAAATACTTCTATTTATATGAGGCTGCAATGGCAAGGGCCGAGGCAGATTGGTATGTCGGCTTGAATGCTACCCGTGCACTCACAACAAAACATAATGCCCAATTATCTGCTGGACGAGTGCAGACACCGACCCTTGGCATCATTGCCACACGAGAGTCAGAAATTAACCATTTTCGTTCAGAAAAATATTACCACATTCAATTACAGACAAAATCTGGATTGACCCTTAATTGGCAAAATAAACAAGGCAATGATCGGATTTTTTCTAAAGAAAAGGCAGAAAAACTACGTGAATTATTAACAAATGAAAAAACGAAAATTATATCGATTACAAAAAAAGAAAAGAAACAATTCGCTCCCCAACTATACGATTTAACGGAATTACAACGGGATGCGAACAGAATTTTTGGTTTTTCAGGCAAGCAAACATTGCAGGCGACACAGCAGTTGTATGAACGATATAAGGTGCTTACTTATCCTCGGACAGATTCCCGTGTCATCACATCGGATATCGTGCCGACATTAAACGAAAGACTCGACGCTTGTCATACGGAAAAGTTCCGCCCCATCGCACATAAATTAAAACGGAAGCAATTTAAGCTACCAAAATCGGTTGTCAATGATCAGGCTGTCAGTGACCATCATGCGATTATCCCGACAGAGGAACCTGTTGACACATCAGCTTTAGGATCTAACGAACGGAAAATTTATGATCTAGTCGTTAGTCGGTTTTTAGAAGTTTTATCAGACCCTTATATATATGAAGAAATAAAAATCGAAGCGACCCACGGTCACGAAAATTTCACCACCAAAACGATAAATGTCATTTCACCGGGATGGAAGGAGATTAACGGAAACATCGCAACGAATCAACAAAACATCCCGCACAAAGGACAAATAATCGACACTGACATACAACTTACAAGCGGAGAAACGGCGCCACCGGATCGACTGACAGAGGGAGCCCTTTTAAAAGCGATGGAAAATCCAACTGCCTACATGTCACAACATGAAAAACATCATCAGAAAACATTACAAAAAGTTGGTGGTATTGGAACTGTCGCAACAAGAGCTGATATTATTGATAAATTAATTAACGGCCAATATATTGAAGCCCGGGGAAAGTTTTTACACTTAACTCCGACTGGAAAACAGTTACTAGAACTCGCACCAACTGACTTACGCTCCCCAGCATTAACAGCAGAATGGGAGGAGAAATTACTCCAAATTGAACAAGGCAAGTTAGACAAAAATCAATTTATCAAGGAAATAAAACAGTATACGCAGCAAATAACGAACGAAATTAAACATGCAGACACAACATTTAAACATGATAATATTACGGGAACAAAATGTCCCCAGTGTGATGGTTTCATGCTAGAAATAGAAAATCGCCATGGGAAAATGCTGCGCTGCAAAGATCAATCGTGTAATTATAAGAAAAATGTTTATAAAAATACGAATGCACGATGTCCAAATTGTAAAAAACGTCTCAAATTATACGGCGAAGGAGACGGACAAATGTTTACCTGTAGCTGTGGACACCGGGAAAAATTATCGACCTTTGAAAAACGCAAAAAAACACAAAACCATTCACGGGCATCAAAAAAATCTGTCCACCAGTTTATGAAAAAACAAGAGGAATTCACGAACAATCCTTTCGCGGATGCATTGAAAAATCTGAAAAAGTAAAACTGGAAGGACTAGTGTTACCCTCGTGGATGCATTGAAAAAGTAAAACTGGAAGGACTAGTGTTTCCCTCGAGGAAATGTTGAATAAATTGAGGATGTCAAATTCATCCCCAGGGGTCCAAAAACACGGACACGTTGAAAAATGGGAAAAGAGAAAAATCACGAATAGGTTAGCAATCGAATGGGAAATGATGAAGTCTATCCCTTTACCCAATTATAAACAATTATCAGTCAATACGATTAGAAAGTGGGTGCCGAACAGAAGATGGTCGCATTTAAAAAAGTAACAGAGGCCTCCTATTTAACAGTTGATAAAGCATGGAGTTACAGGGCAATATTACGTTATTTTTATGTGCAACACGAGCGGATGCGGGAATTTTTATTTCCAGAAGAAGTGTTGGATCACTTACACACACTGCCGGAGTTTGCTGATTACACAGAAGAACAGCTCCATCAAGATTTGGCACAACTTGAGGCCTGGAATAATCTAATTGCTCACCAAGAATTAAGCAAGGCAAAATCAATTGAAGAATTTAAGAAAAAGCGTTTTCGCTATCAATGCACTCCTTATACTGTAGAATTTGAACGGATGCTTGAGGAAATGGAAAAAAGCGGGGAAACATTCGGTGGCTCTTTAGAAAAAACTCAATTTGAAAGATTGTATCAAATGTTACATCAAATTGAAACCGTTATTCATCAATCGACATTGTCAAACCCGGCAGATAGTGCACAAATGTGGCATGACGTTTTTACTTATTACCGGACAATTAGAAAAAATACATCAGACTACATAGCTCATTTGAATAGTGAAGAAGCCCAGGAACGAATGCAAACAGAGGCATTTCTTGCATTTAAAGACCAGTTTACGACATACTTGCGTGATTTTATGATTGAGTTACAACAAACGTCATTAAAAATTCAGCAAATGATTAAATCAATTGATAAGCAAAAACTAAACGAATTCATCGACCAAATTGTCACCTATGAACAGGGAGCACCACGTTTTGAAGAAACACCAATAGAAAAAGAGCAACTGACTGAAGCCGAATTGGATAAATGGAAAAGTTTATCCATTTGGTTTCTTGGTAACGAACATGGTGAAAGTGAGCTAGAAATGCTACAAATTCGTACGAATGAACAAATCCGTCAAATTACCCGAGTCGTACAACGGTTAGGAGAACGTCATCATTACTTTCGCAGTCGAAAAAAGGATTATTTACATTTAGCCAATTGGTTTGATTCGTTCCAGCATGTAGATGAAGCTCACGAATTGTCGGCAGTTGTTTTCGGTGTACTCCATACTCGTCATCTGTTTAGTGACCATGTTCCGACAGAAAATATTTACACTTCCATTTGGGAGGAAAAACCGATGGCACATGAAACAAATCCACGGATTCGTCAATATCGAGAAAAAACCCGTCCCGGAGCCATCGTTAACAAACGGGAAGAAATAGAAGCGGTCAGGCAACAATTTTTACGAGAAAAACAAATCGAGCGGGAAACGATTGAAAAATACATGGAAGGTAATGAAATTCATTTGGAAAATCTTCCTACCGTTGAGCCGTATGTGAGAAAAATGCTACTCAGTTGGATCGGCAAAGCGATGATGCGAAAGGACCGAACATTTCAAACAGAACATGGACGAAAATTACGTATTACGATGATGTCGGATGAACGAACGATATTACGATCAACAGACGGCACGCTTCATTTACCAAAAGTGGTTTTTCAATTTTTAGATGATGAAAAAATCTCCTCGTAAATTTTGGGCGAAATAAACTGACCTTATTGGAGGCACTTCACAATGGAACAACAGCTTTTTGATGACAAAGCACAACAAGCACTAAGACTATTAATGGAAAACTTCTGGATTTTACGATTAGAAAATCCCGAATCATACCAACTCATCCGGGAACGGGAAAAGATGTTGAAACGATATGTCGATGAAAAGTTTGGATTCGATTTAATCGTTCATCAACATTTTATTAAATTAGAAAAAATTCCTGTTGAAACAAAAAAGTGGATGGGCATTCAAGCATTCCAAGAGCCACGGGATTATGCGATATTTTGTTGTGCTTTAGCATTTACCGAAAATCATGCTGTCGAAGAACAATTTTTGTTATCAAATATTTGTGAAGATATTAAAGATTTGTATCCTGGGGAACTTGCTCTTGATTGGACGAACTACAATCATCGTCGGTCTTTAGTCCGTGTCATCAAAATGATGGAAAAACTCTCACTCATCAAAACAGTCGAAGGAAAAATAGATCATTTCGCCATGGATGAGGAATTAGAAGTGTTGTATGAAACGACCATTTATGCACGCTACTTTATGCGCTCTTATCCGAAAGACTTATTTGAATATGAAAGTGTTGACCATATTTTACAGACAGAATGGGAGCGTCATGAAACAGATGAACGAAGGAAACGGGTATATCGTAAATTAATGATTTCCCCTGTTGTTTATCGGGAAAGTGAAGATGACTCAGATTTTGATTACATCCGTAAATACCGGAATCGATTGCGGGAAGATTTGGAAGAGCATACATTATTCCGTTTAGAAGTGTTTAAAAATGCAGCCCTACTCGTTTCAGAGGAACGGAAACAAGAGTTGACACTTTTTCCTAACCAACTAGCAATGGCTGATATTGTGCTCCACTTTTCTCATTATTTACGTGAACACCTAGATAAATTTATCCCTAATGAATTAGGGAATATTCGCCTAACTCGAGTCCTATTCGAACAGACAGTGAAAGAATTGTATGATTTATATGGCGAAGGATGGAGTAAACAATACCGAGAAGGATCGATCAAATCGACAACAAATGAACTCATCGAAATGCTCACAGATTGGGAAATGATGATCGTTGATAAGGAGACAGGTGAATATATGATTCGACCTTTACTAGGTCGTGCCTCGGGGATGTATCCAGAAAAATTTTTACGTGAATTGGAGGGGGATAAGGATGTCGAAACAACATAAATGGAAAATGAATCGTGCGGGATTATTTAATTTTTGGTATTACTCTGACGAAATTTTTGAATTTTCTGATGGTAAATTACTGTTACGGGGTAGTAATGGCTCAGGAAAATCTGTGACGATGCAAAGTATTTTACCAATATTACTCGATGGTCGGAAATCCCCCGACAGATTAGACCCCTTCGGTTCTCGTGCGAGGAAAATGGAAGATTATTTACTCGGAGAAAAAGAAATTGTCGATCGGGATGAACGGACAGGTTATTTATTTCTGGAATATAAACGTGAAGATACAAATCAGTATATAACGACAGGTATCGGTCTCCAAGCCCGCCGTTATAAAAATTTAAATAGTTGGTATTTCGTAATTACGGATAATCGCCGGATTGGTGAAAATTTATTTTTATATGAGCATGAATATGAAGCGGGTGAAAAGCAACAAATCCCTTTATCGAGAGTTCAATTAGAAAACCGTATTGGGGATGGTGGACAAGTAGTTCGGACTCAAGGAGACTATGCAAAACTTGTCAACAAACATATTTTTGGCTTCGAGGAAATGGAAGCATATGAAGATTTAATTAAACTTCTCATTCAATTACGAAGCCCGAAACTATCGAAAGATTTTCGTCCGACTGTTATTTATGAAATTTTAGAAGCAGCATTACCACCTTTAACTGATGAAGATTTACGTCACTTGTCAGATACGATTGAGCAAATGGATTTAACGAAGCAACAAATTGAACAACTTGATCGTGAAAAGGAAGCATTAGATGAAGTGGTGGCGAGATATGATACGTACAATCGTTATCGATTAGCAGAAACAGCTCGCCATTATCGAGAAGCTAAACGGAAATTTTCTAAAGAGGAAAAAATTTCAGCTCAAAAAGCGGAAGAAAAACTAATTGTAGAAAATAAAGTGGATTCGTTGAGCGAGCGTTTTGTCGAATTGGAACAGCTTGCTGATACGCTAGAGAAAAAACAAAAGCGATTAGAACAACATGAAGTGTGGGATTTAGAAGCGGAAAGAAGTGCAGAACAAGAACGACTGCAACAAATAAAGACAGATTTTTCACAAAAAGATCAAACGGTCACGGCAAAAGCAAACCAACAACTCACAATGAAAAATCGTGTTGATGAATTGAATGTTAAACTAGTTGAGTTGGATAGTGAAATGACTGATCAGTTAGACGATTTAACAAATGATGCGCTCGAAACGTCATTTGACCGGCATGAATTAAATGTGGAGGATTTTGAACGGAAAAAGCTGGTAGATTTTGATTTTACCGTTTGGAAAAAAGAAGCTGAACAGCATTATGATTTGTTAGATGCTGTCTCGGAAAAATTAAGGACGTTTCAACACCTAAAAGAGCAAATTGCTGTCGTAGAAAAACGCATCGCAGACAGTCAACAACAACTTGATCAGAAAAAGCATGAGGAAAGGGATTGGGAGGCAGTTTTTGAAAAAGATAAACAAGAGAAATTAACGGAAATTTATCATTGGGTGGAAGACCATCCCTTTTTAAATGTGCCGGAAACAGTGTTGCAACAGGCATCAAGGCTGTTGGGACAATTATATGAAACTCATTCATTTGAATCAGTTCGTACACCATTCGTTCAAGTGGCAAATGATTATGAGCGACATATTAACGAGTCGATTGCAACGAAACAAAGTGAACAGAAACAGTTACAAAATCAAGTGAAAGAACAGGAAGAACTTTTGGCAGAATGGCAGGCAAAAAAAGACCCTGAACCACCATTTCAACGAGAAGAAACGAAAGAAGCGCGTCGACAATTGACGGAAAAACAGCAAGCTCATATTTCTTTTTATGAAGCGGTTGAATTTTATGAACATGTTGATGAAGAGGTTCGTCGGCAAATTGAGGCGGCATTAATTGATGGTGGGATGTTAGATGCGCTCATTGTTGAAGGTGATGTCATCATGAAGCATGACCGAATTTTACAGCCAAAAGCCCATATGATGGCACATACTTTAGCAGATTATTTGCGACCAGATGTTGGTGAAGATGATTTGATTGCTGGCTCGACAGTCGATGAGGTGCTCCGGAGTATACTCGTCGATGCCGATGGAGAAAATTCAGAAACGACAATCGGTATTGATGGAACGTATAAAATTGGTTTACTTTCGGGTCACGCTGTCCCTGTCGAATCAGTTCGCTTTATCGGTAAAAATGCCCGTCAACGCTATCGTGAGGAACAAATTAAATTGATAACAGCTGAAATTGAACATCTAAGTAAAGAAGTTGGAGAAATTTTTGCCGAAATTGAAGGGCTACAAGAGAAAATTTCTGTCGCAAGGGATTCTTTAGAAGTTTTTCCAAATGATTTGGATTTACAAACATCCTTTGCGGAAATTGAGTCGTGTCGTTTCCAAATAGGACAGATAGAAAAACAATTGCTTTCAGATGATGGACAGCTTAATCACTTTTTAACAGATTTTCACCGAGTGAAACGCCAGTTAGATGATGAAACCCGAGGGTTAGCTGTTGAATTTTCATATGAAGCATATCAAAAGGCGAAACATATCCACCGTCGTTATGAGAAAGAAGTAGGGCAGTTAGAAAAAATTCATGTCACTTACCAACACGAAATGGCAAATAAACTACAAATGGTAGAAAGAGTTGACGAACTTGAAGAAGAAATTACTTTATTAAAAGGTGAAGTAAACCAGCTGACAGATCAAAAAACACGAACTGAAAATAACATCGCTGAAATTGAAAAACAACTAGTGACAGCTGAAATGGACGATATTCGCGAACAAATTCAAACGGTACAACGGGAAATTGGTGTAACGAATAAAGAGTTGTCAGCAATTCGGGATGAGTTGCCAGTGTTACGTGCCCAAGTAGGAATATTAGATAATGATATTACGAAACAAGAACAGCAATTAAAATTTTCACAAGTGTTAATCAATGCATGGCAAACATCATATATGGAAGAAATTAATTACGGATTTATTGAAGTGCCGGAAAAGTTAGATGAAGAATCGGCATTGACATGGATTATAAAAGAATATCGACCACTAATAAATGATGCAATGAAAATTGAAGATCAACTAAATAAAGTATATTTTGAACAACAAAGCAATTTAATGGAATACCGGATGACTGAACAACCAACTAGCATGCCTGAGGTAGCTGGGGTAGATTCGGATGATTGGTTAGAAGATCAACAAATATTATTACAAAATTGGCAGTCTAAAGCAACACGTCGAATTATCCAATTAGACATGCAAGGACAACGATTAAGCCCATATTACGTACAGCAAAAAGTTGAAGAAGATCGTGTGCGTCAGCAAACTTATTTAAATACACAAGACCGTCAGTTATACGAAGAAATTTTATTTTATTCGGTTGGAAACAAATTGAGGAGCCGTATTACCCGAGCAGAACAATGGACAAAAGAAATGGATAAGCTCATGAAAAAGAGTGATTCAACATCAGGTATTTCATTTTCGATTCAATGGAAACCACGTACAGCGGAAACAGAAGTTGAATTAGATACGAAAGATCTAGTCGATCTGTTAAGACGAGACCCACGATTATTAAAGGAAGAAGATTTAAATAAAGTAATGGAACATTTTCGGTCAAAAATTGACCGAGCGAAGGAACTTATTGAAGTTGAAGGCTCTGGTGACACATTATTGCAAGTGTTAAAAAATGTGCTCGATTATCGTTATTGGTTTTCCTTTATCTTGTCTTATCAGCGGGGCAGTGAAACAAAACGAGAATTAACAAACAACGCATTTCACAAATTTAGTGGCGGAGAAAAAGCGATGGCTATGTACATTCCTTTGTTTACTGCTTGTTATTCAAGGTATTTAGAAGCAGATGAAAAGGCTCCATACATTATCTCTTTAGATGAGGCATTTGCAGGGGTTGATGATGAAAATATTAGTTCCATGTTCCGTATTGTAGAGGAACTTGGATTTGATTACATGATGAATTCCCAAGTGCTATGGGGAGATTACTCAACGGTTTCATCCTTGGCGATTAGTGAACTCGTCCGTCCCAAAAATGCCGACTTCGTCACTGTCATACGGTATGAATGGGATGGACATGAGAGAAAGCTCGTAGATTTAAGTGATTTAGCGGTTGAAGCGGAAACGATTGAAGATGAAGGGCCTGAGCCTGTTGAAGATAAAGAAAAGGCATTAGGTAGGGACACAGCCTTGGAAGATGAAGAAGGGAAAGAGACAGTACCCGAATACAGTAATTTACAGGTGGAATTTGATTTATTGTCAGATAAATAAATAAGTGGCAATTGATTGATGCGGTTGTATAAAACCGGGTTGCAACGGCAGACCTACTCCAACGGGACTGTGTTGATCGCACATAAATCGGGAGTGACCGCTCATAAACGTTGATTTATCGCACATAAACGTTGCCCGACCGCACATAAACGTTGTCGGACTGCACATAAACCGAATTTACCGCACATAAACGTTGCCGGACCGCTCATAAACGCAACAGGACTGCACACAAACGTCAGCAAGTAATCGTATATTGCTCAAAATGAACAGCATTTAGAGTAACAATTGAATAAATAGGTGATTAAAATGAGTGAGCTATTAAAAAAAGCAACTGAATTTTTTAAAAGTGAACAGACATACGACAAGCTTTTTAATGCGTTTCGAAAAAAGTATGAGTCGCTAGGTCGTATTGGTGGGACTGTTTCCACAAATTCCTTTTCAGATAAAGAGTTAGAGACTATAGGAAAGTTTTTCGGACAACCTTCCGGGATTCTTCGGCAAAAACAATTAATTTCTTTAGCTGCTTTTGAAGAACAGCTCCAACGTACGAAATTTAGTTCCGTTGCTTTAAAAGAATTATTAGACAATTATTTTGGTGAAACGATTATTTCTAAAAAAGAACAGCTACTCCAGAAAGAAGAAAATCGACGAAATTTTTTTCATCAATTAATGGAACAATATCCGTCGATCAAATTTTGGTTGGAATTTTGCTTGGAAAATAGTAAATCATCCCGTTGGGTTATTCAATTGGCTGATAATGACAAAGGGCAATTTACCACTTACGTTAAAATTTTACACGATGCATTGAATGATTTTCCTGACTCAGTGGAACGGTTGCCGTTATTTAGCCAACGGATCACGGCAGACCCTCATGCCTTCGATTTAAACACTGATTTAGGTCGATTGCTCATTCATTTACTATCGGTACATCAAGGGGATGAGGAAGTCCCGACGATGACAGAGGAAATTAACTTTCTCCTCCAACAATACGGAATTTACCGTGATGATTTATTAAATTTTGTCACATGTGCTAACTTATTAGCGGAAACGAATAAAGGAGATCATCCCGTTTGGACTTCTGCTGCCCAAACGAATACCGTTCAAATTGTGCCCCTACGGGAATTGTTAAAGGTGACGACTGTTTGGCCATCAACTGGCAATACTGTTTGGATTGTTGAAAATTCAGGTGTTTGTGCAACATTACTTGATGCAAATCCTGCTGTTCCAATCATTTGCACTAACGGTCAGTTCACCCTTGCAACGTGGATGCTAATCGATAAACTGGTAAATGGTGGAGCACAAATTTTCTATGCGGGCGATTTTGATCCGGAAGGGCTTGGCATAGCTGATCGGCTATTAGAACGTTGTGGCAACAGTGCTACGCTTTGGCACATGGATATCACATCCTACCGGAAAACGGGACCAACGAAATCATTAACCGTTGAACGTTTGGAAAAACTAAATCGTCTAAACCATCCTCAATTGGTGGCGGTTGCTGTAGAAATGCGTGCCACAAAAAAGGCGGGATATCAAGAAGCATTAATGGATGAGATGGTTACCGACATCATCCAACACCGGGGTGATTTCATTTGATCATTAACATCCAATCAATTTTTATCGACAGCATATGGGGTGATTTTTTGCAAAAAATAATTGATATTCAAAATGTGTCTTGGCGAAGACAGGGTAAAGAAATTTTACATGACATGAGTTGGTGTGTTCAGGAAGGGGAACATTGGGCCGTACTGGGCTTAAATGGTGCTGGGAAAACGACTCTTCTCAACATGGTCAACGGATATATTTGGCCGACGACAGGGACTGTTTCTGTTTTAGGTAACCAATTTGGGAAAACGGACATTCATGAAATGCGTAAATCAATTGGTTGGGTCAGTTCATCGCTTGGTGAACGTGTAAATGGTCGGCACCTAGCTGAGGATATCGTTGTCAGCGGGAAGTTTGCTGCTGTTGGACTTGTGTTTGCGGATCCAACTGAGGATGATTTTGTGCGGGCTCGAGGGTTGATGGCTTCATTAGGTGCAGAGTATTTGGTTGGTCATCCTTATGAAAAATGTTCCCATGGCGAAAAGCAACGAATTTTAATTGCCCGGGGTTTGATGGCAAACCCACGATTGCTTATTTTAGATGAACCGACGAATGGATTAGACTTCGTTGCGCGGGAGGAATTGTTGGTGGCCATTGAAAATTTGGCGAAGCAAGATGATGCCCCAACGATTATTTTTGTGACCCATCATATTGAAGAAGTGCTACCCACTTTTTCCCATACGTTGTTGTTGAAAGATGGGACAGTGTTTACCCAAGGGAAGCGGCACGATGTATTAACGAGTAATCACTTAACGAATTTATATGGTAAAAATATTCACGTGGAGTGGCGTAATGGCCGTGCCTGGATGTCGTTAAATTCATAACCTAATATGAAGCAGTTTAAAATTTTATCAATGAAAATTTCAAACTAAACCTTTTTAGTTGATAACGATTCTCATTATTGATTATAATATAAAGAGATGGAGGGATTTTCATGGGGAAAATTTTAATGGTTTACGCTAGCTTATCTGGAAATACAGAAATGGTGACAGATATCATTGAAGATAATCTCCAGCAATTAGGCCATGAAGTTGAAGTAAAATCATTTGATTTTGATGTCATAGAAATGGATGAAATCGCCAATTATGATGCTGTCCTCGTTGGTACTTATACGTGGGATGATGGTGAACTCCCTTACGAGGCGGAAGACTTTTATATCGACTTAGAGGACGTCAATATAGATGGGAAAATTTTTGGAGCATATGGTTCCGCAGATTCATTTTATGATACATTCGGTCTGGCCATCGATTTAATGGCAGATCGGGCGAGGAATCTTGGGGCAAATGTGCTCGAGGAGCGGTTGAAAGTAGACTTAACACCAGATGGTGATGATGAGGTGCGTTGCGCAAATTACGCAAAAAAAATTTCACAAATGATTGAAGAAAAAAATAAAGTTTCAGCATAATGTTGTGTCAAATTTCCCCTAGGACAGTTTGTCTTCTAGGGTTTTTTTAATTGCTTAATCAATTGATTTTGTTCCGCTTTCCTTCTATACTTTTGGCAAATGACAGATGGACGGGGGAATAAAAATATGGTAAATCCATTGAAAAAATCAGCGCAAAAAGTGCAAGATTTATTACTGGAAAAAGGCTTCGAAAATCAAGTTGTCGAGCTACCAAGTAGTACAAGAACTGCCCAAGAAGCAGCAGATGCTATCGGGTGTAACATTGCTCAAATAGGAAAATCAATCGTTTTTCGTTTTGTAGATTCTGGTAGGCCGTTACTTGTCGTTGCAAGTGGAGTCAATCGAATTGACGATAAGCGGTTGGGTGGCGAATTAGGAGAAAAATTAGGAAAGGCAGATGCCAATTTCGTTCGCGAGTCTACCGGCTTTGCCATTGGTGGTGTCCCTCCCATCGGGCATGCGAATCCAGTGCAAGTCATTATCGACGAAGACTTATTTAAGTACGATGAAATTTGGGTTGCGGCCGGTCATGCGATGGCAGTATTTCCGTTAACACCCGATGAACTTGTTAACCTCACAGCCGGCGAGGTCATGACAGTTAAATAAAGTAAGCGGTGCGCGCCGGGAAATCCGGCGCTTATTTGAGTAAATAATAGACGGGAAAATTTAAATTTGCTCTGCGCATGCGAGAATCATGAATAAAAACGGAAATCTAAGACGCGCTCCCTCCGCGCATGCGAGAATCATGAATAAAAACGGAAATGTGGGACGCGCTCCCTCCGCGCATGCGAGAATCATGAATGAAAACGGAAATGTGGGACGCGCTCCCTCCGCGCGTGCTAGAATCATGAATGAAAATGGAAATCTAGGACGCGCTCCCTCCGCGCGTGCTAGAATCATGAATGAAAATGGAAATCTAAGACGCGCTCCCCCCGCGCATGCGAGAATCATGAATAAAAACGGAAATCTAATACGCGCTCCCTCCGCGCGTGCTAGAATCATGAATGAAAATGGAAATCTAAGACGCGCTCCCTCCGCGCGTGCTAGATTCGCGAATAAAAACGGAAATCTAAGACGCGCTCCCTCCGCGCGTGCTAGAATCACGAATGAAAACGGAAATGTGGGACGCGCCCCCTCCGCGCATGCAAGAATCATGAATAAAAACAGAAATCTAAGACGCGCTCCCTCCGCGCGTGCTCGAATCATGAATAAAAACAGAAATCTAAGACGCGCTCCCTCCGCGCGTGCTAGAATCACGAATAAAAACAGAATCCCAAGACGCGCTTTCTTAAATAATTAATCAAACTGATAATAAGTTAATTGGCTCTTACTTACCAATTTCATATACTTCTTTAATATTCTTCTAACACTGTTGCGTGGCAGTTCCCCCCCAGACCATTCAAAAATCCGACTCACTGTCACCTTCTCATCTGGAAACAACAAACTATATTCCACGACATGACGCATCACGACTGAATTAATACCTTCAGCACTACCGCAATGAGAGCAGACGGACCGCTTATACCCAATCAATTTCATCCCCCCGTCACACCGGAAACAAACGAGTCCTTTTCTCATAGAATCAAATTCATATTCAGGTAATCGAACAAATCGGCTCTCATCCATATGCCTGTCCAATAAAATTTTCGCAAACTTAACGTGCCTTTGCCCTAAACGGGTTCGACTTCTAGAATTGTTCAATGATTGGATAAATCGACGTAATTGCGGTCGATAGATAACCGGAAGCTTCATCGGAGCATTGTATAAGAAAAATTCATCATGTACAAATACGACATACGACCGCACAGGGGCATCCATACGAAAATCCCGCATCAGTCGTTCTAACAAATAATGCGATCGTTCCAATTGCAACAATGGATTTCGTATTTCGGACTTTGTCGCACCAGAAAACCACTTATCATTCTTAAGATAAAAGTCGCCTTCATAATTTTTCACTTCAATTAAATAAACTGTTTCAGGGAAAATGAGTAAACAATCAATTTGGAAGGTTGTTCCATTTGCAGTGAGGAGTAAATCAAACAAAATGATGCAATCTGAGGATAATCGCTGTTTCAGTATTTGGTAAAATTTCCTCTCCCCCAAATACCCTTTCGTTGCATTGTCATATGCACGAGAAAAATCATTTGACAACAGCATCCTCCTTCGCAAGTAACGCAACAATTGCAGTTCCGACGAAGGTAAAGGTTGCTTATATAATTGTAATCCCATTTATTCCCTCCTTTTTGTCTATTATACAACAAAAATTCCCGAAACAGGTTAAAAACCCCCAAAGACTATGTTGTCCCACTTCTACACCCCCTTTCAAACTACACAACTCTCCCCTCCGAAATTCCACATCTTCGCCACAAATCCCCCAATTCCCCACACGAAAAGTGATTTACATCACTTATCACCCTATCCAAAAATATTATCATTTAAAATACATACAAAAAACATCATAGATAGGGGATACATCATTGGATTACGTCAAACCAACAACCGTCGTACAAGAAATCGCCACAGCTGGAAAAAATAAAGCACAGCTAACCGTCGCAGAAATTCTCATTAAGGCTATTCTCTCAGGTGCTTTTTTAGGCTATGCCACAACACTAGCTTTTACCGGTGCCACCCAAACCGGTTTTGATATTGTCGGAGCCATTATTTTCCCGACAGGGTTCGTCATGATTTTATTACTGAATCTCGAGCTCGTCACGGGCTCTTTTGCTATCATCCCAATCGCAGTATTACGTAAAAAAACGAACATATCATTAATGCTTCGTAATTTCTTCTGGGCATTTCTTGGCAATTTAATCGGTAGCCTTTTCTATGCAGGTTTATTCGTCATTTATGTCACCCAATTTGGCAACGCCGACATTACTGACTCACTTATTGCTCAAAAAATTATTGCTGTTGCAGAAAGTAAAACAATCGTATATCAAGCGATTGGATCAGATGGATTGGTCGTCTTATTCGTCAAAGCACTTCTTTGCAACTGGATGGTCACACTCGGGGCCGTCATGGCCTTTACATCCAAATCAACCGTTGGAAAAATTGCTGCCATGTGGATTCCCGTCTTCATATTTTTCGCACAAGGATTCGAACACGCTGTCGTCAACATGTTTGCGATACCAGCTGGTATGATGCTCGGAGCCAACATCACGATGGCTGACTGGTGGCTCTGGAATCAAATTCCCGTCACCATCGGTAATTTCTTGGCTGGATTTCTATTCACTGCCCTAGCCTTACATTACGTAACAAAAAATGACCTACCAGCCCATCATGCAAAAATAAAAAAAGTGAGTTAACTATATGTGGGTGGACGATGAACGAGGGGGTCCACCCATCCCCATTACATCTGCAAATGAATTGCACACTCCATTCGCTCCTGTTATGCTCAAATAAATATCACATCCAAAGGAGCACTACCCATTGAACGAACCTTTAAAAAATAAATTAACTAACTTGCTACTTATCCTTATCATTACGATTATTTGGGGCTTAGCATGGGTATATATGAAATTAATTTTACAATATATGAGCCCCTTCACATTTACCGCAATCCGATTTTTCATCGGTGCTATCGTTCTCTTAATCGTCGTCATAATTTTTAAACAAGGTATTCCGAAAAAAGCACAATGGCTATCACTCGCCATCATCGGCCTGTTCCAAACTGCCATCGTATTTTGTCTTGTCATGTATTCATTACAATTTATCGAAGCGGGCAAATCATCCGTCCTTTTATTTTCGATGCCTATTTGGAGTGCCATTCTCGCAGTCAAATTTCTCGGTGAAAAGATTTCCCCGTTAAAATTGCTCGGACTCATCATCGGGCTCGTTGGATTATTAACCATTATCGGTTGGGATATTTGGACAAATCAAAGCCAAGAGATTATCATCGGTGAAATATTAATTACTTTAGCCGCCATTTCTTGGTCAATTTCAAATGTCTATTATCGTCTCAAACTCCAAAGCATTCCCCCAACTCAAATGACAGCTTTTCAAATGTTGTTTGGAACAATCGCCATCATCTTTGTGGCAGTCATTAAAGAATGGGGAGAACCAATCATCATCAATGGGGAGAGTATATTTTACATTCTGTTCACCGGGGTACTAGCATCTGCTGTCGCCTACACACTTTGGTTTATCGTCCTAACTAAAATTGATGTCGCCACAGCAACAATTTCAACGATGCTCGTACCTGTTTTCGGCTTAACATTTAGCAGTCTCATCATCGATGAAAAAATGAACCCTTCCGTTATCATTGGGTCATTATTAATCATTTCGGGGATCATTATTGCTCAATTATCCAATCGAAAAAACAGATAAAATAACTAGGGTAATTTGATAAATCCCAGCCTATTCACTAAAAAGTCACAAAAATAGGACAAAAGTGATAAAAAATATTAAACAATAAAAAAATCCCGCCGATATTATAAATAGGCCACAAGGATGTGACCTAAAAAATACAAGGAGGTAGATTGATTATGATTATCAATCACAACATTTCGGCGATTAACACACATCGTCAAATGGGAGCAAACAATAATGCGGTTTCGAAATCATTGGAGAAACTTTCTTCAGGATTTCAAATTAACCGGGCAGGAGATGATGCAGCAGGGCTAGCCATATCCGAGAAAATGCGTGCACAAATTCGTGGGCTTGACATGGCTCAGAAAAACGCACAAGACGGAATCAGCCTCATTCAAACAGCAGAAGGAGCACTACAAGAAACACATTCTATCTTACAAAGAATGCGTGAATTAGCTGTTCAATCAGCGAGTGATACAAACGAATCAGAAGTTGACCGTGCGGCAATGCAGGCAGAGTTGGAACAATTAGTAGCAGAGATTAATCAAACTGCTGAACGAACTGAATTCAACACCCAAAGATTAATTGATGGTAGTTTCAATAACAAAGTATTCCATATTGGTGCGAACCAAGGACAAAACATTAACGTAAATATTGCGGGAATGGATGCTAATGGTATTGGCTTAAATGCGTCATTTACAGTTGAAGTACCTACGGAATTTGAACGTTTCAGCGAAATATCAGGTGTTTCCCATGGGGATGTTGACGGATTACAACAATTACCTAGTGGAATTACTAGTGGAACATTTGATGTTCTCGAAGATGACGGTGTTATCGTTGCAATAAAAGCAGGCGACGGAGAGTACTATGCTATAGAGGAAATTGAATTATCAAATAGTGGTGGTAGTTTAGTAATTGATGGAACCTCTGGTGCTAACCCATTTGAATTTGATTTAGATGAAACCATCACAAAAACGCAATTCTATGATGGAAAACATACAATTACAGTGAGTAGCGGAAGTGCCACATCGGGGACGGCTATTAGTGGGCTTGATGTAACTAATCTTACAACAAGTGGAAACTACGACTTCAATATTCTATATGAAAGAGATGAAAATGGGGACCCAACTGCTGTCGCCATTGAAGCATCCGATGGCAACTTTTATGGGTTAGGTGATGTAACTATTGATTCAAATGGTGTTGTAACAGCTAATGGTGATGCATTTGAATACGATGCGAATGCGCTATTAATGAGTGAGGAAAATATTAATGGGGTTGATATTTCGGAACGTGCACATGCAGATGCATCAATTAAAATTATTAATGATGCAATTAATGTTGTTTCAACACAACGTGCGGAATTAGGAGCCATCCAAAACCGTCTAGAGCATACAATCAACAATTTAGGTGCATCAAGTGAGAACTTAACAGCTGCAGAATCACGTATTAGAGACGTTGATATGGCGAAGGAGATGATGGCGTTCACGAAGAACAGCATCTTAACTCAAGCAGCACAGGCAATGTTAGCTCAAGCAAATCAGGTTCCACAGGGAGTCTTACAACTTCTAGGATAATGATTTGACCGGGCGTCTAACTTAGTAATAGGTTAGAGCGATAACTGGGTGAATTGCTGGGATATCCTAAAGCATTTTGTACTACAACGCAACTGGAAACAGTCAACGTGATAGTTTGAAAAACAAAATGATGTGACAATGGACAATCAGCAGCCCAGCACCTGTAGGGAAACCTTGGTGAAGGTTCAACGACTAGAATGCACTGCCTAAAGCATATGCCATGGCAATGAGATTCGTAGGGTGATAAACTATCATTCGAAGCGCCCAGCCCCTAACAAATTTAGGGTGAAGATATAGTCTATTCTATCGTCGAAAGACATAGTGGCTAAGCAAGCCAACCAAGTACCACAAGGTGTTTTACAGTTATTACGTTAATAACAACGATGAGAGGAACCCTAGCAAAAATGTTAGGGTTCTTTTTTTGATGTTCTTTATAATAATAGACTTTGTCCTATTTAATAATAACCTTGATTTTCCTAAATTAACATCCGATAATATAAATAGGAGAGACTTACTAGTTCAGTAGGAGGAGGCCATAAAATGTTATTAAAATTTGAAAATGGGGAAATTACGTTACCCCGTAATCATACTGCGTATAATATGGTAGTTGAAAAAGTGAATGATATTATTTCGAGGGAAAATATGATTTTTTCACATCTCACAATTGATGATATTGATATTTATGAAAATCATGAAAATTATATATTAGATAGAATGAATGAAATCATGAAAATTGAAATCGTTGCCAAGTCCGTCAATGAAATGATTTGGGAGACAATGGAGTCAGTGAATAATTATTTAGAAAGAGCTATACCCGAATTAGAAAAGCTAAGTATGGATAGTTTTGAAGGATTCAAGAAAGGTACTTGGCAGGGAATTAAACAACTTGCGGATGGAATACAATGGATGTTACAATTTGGAGAATTTGTCAGACGCTCAAAGAAACACCCATACAACTGGGATGAAATTAAAAGGGTTTTTAAAGAATGCGAAAGGTTATCTCCCGAATTGTTAGAAGCAGTAGAAACAAATGATCAAGTATTAATAACCGATTTAATCAGTTATGAAATTGTTCCTACATTCGAGGGATTAAAAATGCAAATAGAGAAATCATTAGAAAATAAGGAGCACCCTGACAATGTTAATTGATAATACGCTTTTTTTACGAGAGAGATATCCTACTATTCGTCAATACTTTTTAGAAAATAAGGATGCTTTAAATTTAAATTTGTACAAAATAGTGAATTCAAAAAGTGGTGAGAAAACATTACAATTTCAAAAGGATGATGATTCCCGTCCGTTAATGATACATAGTTTATATGCCCCTATCAAGGAGGCCGAAAAATTAATGGCCATTAATGGAGAAAAAATCCGGGAAAATAGCCATGTGTTTTTCTATGGAGTAGGGTTAGGATATCATATTGAAATTTTTACGAATAAATATCCTTCACATACTTATTCAATTTATGAACCGATACCTGAAGTATTCATGAGAATGATGGAAAATAGCGATCTTAAAAAAATTATGACAAAAATGCTACACAGACTTTATATAGACCAACATAATAAGGAAGACAACACATATATCAATGAATTAAAAACAACAAACAGAGAAATTGTTTTTATAACTTTGCCCAGTTATGAAAATGTAGTCAAGGAGAAGTATGAAAACTTCTTTGGTAAAACTAAAGAAACAGTAAAAAATAGACGGACTAATCTACATACTAACTATAGTTTCCAAAATCGTTGGGTAATCAATAGCATTAAAAACTTTAAATATGTATTATCAACTCCAAATATTCTGAAGGATATTGATAAAACAGTTTTCCAAAACAAACCAGCAATAATTGTTTCAGCGGGACCATCACTTTCAGAGGATATAGAACACATCCGCTATATAAAGGATAATAATTTGGCATATATTTTTTCCGTTGGTTCTGCAATAAATAGTTTAATAGAGTATAATGTTTATCCTGATGCAATGTTTACCTATGATCCCAAACAAAGAAACCAAAAGGTTTTTGAGAAAATATATAATAGAGGTATTGATACAATTCCAATGGTGTTTGGTTCAAGTGTCGGTTTTGAAACCATCGAAAGATTTAAGGGCCCTAAGATCCATTTTATAACTTCACAGGATAGTACCTCGTTATATTTTTTAAATGAGCATCTCAATTTGGATTTCGATATAATTTCCGATTCTCCGTCAATAGCCGTAATGGCTCTTCAAATTGCCATCAGGCTGGGTTGTAGTCCAGTTATATTTGCTGGACAAAATTTAGGCTATTTAGATGGAATGAGATTCGCAAAAGGAATAGACTATGCGCATAAGCCCATGAAAATAGATGATGCAACCCTTGAGAATTCAATAATAACTACGGATGTATTTGGTGGTAAAATTAAAACAAGTGATAGCTTTAATAATATGAGGGAATCAATTGAAAAATATATCAGTGAATACAAGGAGGGGCAATATATAAATACTACTAAGGGTGGTGCAGAAATTAAAGGTGCAAGGTTCCTCCCAATTGAAAGGGTCATAAATCAATATCTAACAGTACCTTTAAAAAAGAATAATTGGTGGGAATCCCAAAATAGTCTAGGGACCATTCCTATGTCAAAAAATATTAACTTATTGGTGGAGAATTGTGAGGAATTATTAGAGTACTCTAGCCAACTGAATAGGATATTAATGGGTATAAAAAATGGTCTACAATTAAAGAATGAAGAAAAAATTATTATTCAATTGCAAAATTTCAATAAAGTTTATAATAGAATTAATAAAAATGAATATTATAAATACTTTTTATCACTTTTTATGAGAATAGAGGCGGGTTATCTATCTAATGAGGTTAAAAGAATAAATAAGGAGAAAAATATAATTGAAAAAGGGAACCAAATCATTTTACCTCTTTCAAGCTATATAATTCTTCTAAAGGATAACAGTCCCCGATTACTTAAGTTAATATGTGATAACTTGTAGAAAATTGGTAGGTGGAATTTTGAATATATTACATGTAGCTAGCTTTAATGGGAATATTGGAGATAATGCAAATCATAACGGGCTAAGAGCAAATATTCGAAAGATATTGGGCGAGGGGATATTATTCACAGAAATTGAAATGAGGGAATTCTATCAATCTTGGAACAATAGGGATTTTAATAGTAGTAATTTTATAAATTTATGTAATAAAAACGATTTAGTTATTATTGGGGGTGGTAATTTTTTTGAATTAAAATGGAATTATTCATCTACAGGGACAACAGTTAATTTAAGTAAAACAACCCTTGAAAAAATTAAAACACCAATCTTGTTTTTTGGTTTGGGTTGTGACATAAATAAAGGGGTTAATTCGGAAAATGTTCAAAAATTTGATTGTTTTTTAAATTATATAACCAATTCCAATCAATTTATGGTAACTATTAGAAATGATGGGTCTTATGAAACGTTGGAAAATCTATATGGATATAAATATTTAAATAGGGTCCAAAAGGTTGCAGACGGGGCTTTTTCATTTAAACCTAAGGAATTAAGTATAAATTTAATGGATAGTGACAGGCGCATTATGGGGATTAATGTTGTTTGTGATATGAAGCATATAAGATTCAATAAAAATTTATCTTATAGGGATTTTATTAATGGATTATCAGACGTATTAAATCGTTTTTTAAAAAAACATAATAATTATGATTTAATGTTTTTCCCTCACATATATAGTGATGTCGAGGCAATTAGTGATGTTGTAAAAATGATGAATGATAGATTTAGAAGATCTAGAATAACAATCGCTCCTTACCTTAGTGGTGAAAATTCAGAGAATATTATATTTGGTTTATATAAAAAATGTGATTTAATCCTTGGTATGAGATTTCATAGTAATATATGCGGAATTGCACAAAATATACCAACAATTGGTTTAAGTTCCTACAATAAAATAATTGATTTATATGGGGAATTAAATTTAAATGACAGGGTTGTTAATGTTAATGAAATGGGATTTGAGAGGAATCTCTCCAAAAAGATATATAATACCCTTGATAATTTGACTAAAATTCGGGACACTTATAAATATGTTAATTTGGTAATAGATAATATTAATAAAAGTTTTCTTAAAAAATTGGACAATTGGATCAAGGGTAACAATCACTTAAAAAATAGAAAGGATTATAATTTATGAAACCAAAAATTATTGCAGAGATTGGTTGTAACCATAAAGGGAATTTAAATATCGCAAAAGAAATGATTAAAATTGCTGCTATTTACTGTAAGGTTGATGTTGTCAAATTTCAAACTAGAAATAACCGAGAATTACTATCTGAGAAGGAATACAATGCCCCTCATCCCAATCCTGTTAATTCATATGGGAAAACATATGGATTACATCGTGAGGCTTTAGAATTTACCCCCAAACAACATAAGGAACTAAAGGATTTTTGTGATTTGTACAATGTTGAATATAGCACATCGGTATGGGATTTATCCTCAGCTAAAGAAATAGCTATACTGAATCCCAAAATGATTAAAATTCCTTCGGCAATGAATAATCACTTCGAGATGCTAGACTGGTTATGTGAAAATTATGTTGGTGAATTACATGTTTCTACTGGTATGTCAAATTATGATGAAATAGATGATATAGTTTCATTCTTTGTTAACAAAAGAAGAGAAAGTGATTTAGTTTTATATAATTGTACATCAGGTTATCCAGTACCTTATAGGGATGTTGCATTATTGGAGATTACAAGATTGACAAACAAATATGGGAATAAAGTGAAGGCGATAGGTTTTTCTGGACACCATCTTGGAAATGCAATTGATATCGCAGCCTACACACTGGGTGCAACCTGGATTGAGCGTCACTATACCTTAGATAGAACATGGAAAGGGACGGATCATTCTGCTTCATTAGAACCCCATGATATGAAATTGTTAGTGGAAAATTTAAAAAATACCTGTGAAGCACTTTCTTTTAAGAAAAAGGAAATATTGGATATAGAAAATGTACAACGTAAAAAACTAAAATTCAAAGGATAGATAATATGGATAAACCAAAAAAGATAGTTGCTTTTATTCCCGTGAGGGGAGGGAGTAAGTCCATTCCCCACAAAAATATAAAACACATTGCAGGGCAACCCCTTGTATATTGGGTTATTGATGCTGCAGTGAATTGCAAATATATTGATAAAGTATATGTAAGTACCGACAGTGCCCGAATTAAACATTGTGTGTCTAATTATCATAAGTCTAATTCGTATAAGATTGAGTGCATAGATAGGAATCCACAAACTGCAACCGATGATGCAACAACAGAAATGGCCATGTTGGAGTTTGCAGAGAATTTCCATTTTACAAATATTATCCTTATCCAGGCTACTAGCCCATTACTTACATCGGAAAACCTTAGTGAGGCAATTGAAAAGTATAAATTAGGTGATTTTGACAGTCTACTTTCTGTTGTAAAACAAAAACGATTTATCTGGGATATCAATAAAAATAATTATACAGTTAAACCCTTAAATTATACTGTCAATTCTAGGCCTCCTCGACAGGAGCAATCAGGGTATCTAGTAGAAAATGGCGCTTTCTATATAACTAAAAAGGAATTTCTCATAAATTCGAAGTTAAGACTATCTGGTAAAATTGGTAGTTACGAAATGCCTGAAGAAACATATCATGAGATTGATGAACCCACCGATTGGATAATTGTAGAGGGACTATTATTGAATAGTATCAAATATAGAAGGAATGGTATTACATTAGATTTTTCAAATATAAAATTATTTGCTATGGATTGTGACGGTGTATTAACTGATGCAGGTATGTATTATACTGAATACGGAGATGAAATTAAAAAGTTCAATACTAAAGATGGTATGGGAATAAAACTATTGCATGAAAATAGTATTCAAACCGCAATAATTACGGGTGAAAATACAAAAATAGTTAAAAGTCGAGCAAATAAAATGGGAATAATGGATGTTTACCAGGGTATCAATAATAAAGTGTCTGTAATGGAGGAATTATTACAAAAATATAATCTGGATTATAGTGAGGTAGCATATATGGGTGATGATATTAATGATATTGAATTGCTTAGGAAAGTGGGGTATAGTTTTTCTGTAGAAAATGCAACTGATAGTGTGAAGGCAATTGTCGATTATGTATCCCGCGCTAAAGGTGGGCAAGGGGCAGTTCGTGAGGTAGTTGAATTAATCCTTCTCAAATCCAATTATGAAGGTCGGGTGAAGGACGATGAATTTTGAACCATTTATCATTCGCAACAATGGTCAGATATTGGATGCATTACAGAAGATAGATGAAAATAATAAAGGTTTTTTAATAGTTATAAATGAAAATATGAGTGTGGTAGGAACGTTGACAGACGGCGATATTAGAAGGGCATTTATAGACAAATATTCCGCAAATGATTCCATCAAGAATATATTTAAAAAGGATTTTATCTTTATAAAAGAAAATGATAAGTTTGAAAATGTAATTAATATTTTTAAATCCCCCAAAATAAACTTTTTACCTGTTATCTGTGATAATTATCAACTTGTAAATTTAATTACAAAAAAACAATTTCATACTGCCTTAATTGAAGATATTAATTTTTCACTAAGATATAACTTCTTTGATTTAGATGAATTAACGATAGACCATGAAATTTATAACCGGCCATGGGGTTTTTATAAAACAACTTTTCTGAATCCCTATGCAAGGGCAAAAATAATTACTGTTTATCCGAACGAGGAAATAAGTTTACAAGAACATAAAAAAAGGGAGGAACATTGGGTAGTAATTTCTGGACATGGGATAGTCATTATAGGGGAAAGTGAAAAAAATATACAACCTGGTAATTATATTTATATTCCTAAGGGGTGCAAGCATAAAATAAGTAATACTAATCCTAAAAAATCTCTAATGATTTCAGAGGTACAGCTGGGTGAGGAGTTCAGTGAAGATGATATTATTAGATATGAAGATAAATACGGAAGAAACTAGTTTGGGGCACCCCGTTGTTTATGGTGGTTTAATGGTCTAGAATCATTAATTGTCAAATATGTCCTATAATTAAGGATTAGAAGTTTCAAAAAACCCCCAAATTATATTTAATAAAAAGTTACCGTAGAATGGTAATGTTGTTACTTCGCAATTATATAGAGATAATAGGATGGTTTGCTATTTCTTATATGACTTTACAACATTATTTTCAGGAAATACCAGTAACATTTTTAGGAATTATTTATGGTAGTTTCAGAACGATGGCAAATTTTAGTTCTGAGTTAAAACCTGTAACAAACATTGGACTTTTGGTTATTTCCATTCAGTCATTTATTGGATTGTTTATGACGTTGATTAGTCTCGCAAGGTTTATATGGCTATTCCCTAGACCAGATACAAGGGATGAAACGGAAAAATGAGATAAGGGGAAACTTTTAATATAACTGTTATAACCAACATAAGATTCTTCATCGTTTGAGTTTGTTCTTATTCTACTTATTCCCCTACCAATCTAATGGAAAATATAGTATAATATTTTTTACATATTGTGTTGAAGGAGGTGACGATAATGCTGGAAAAAAAGATTGATGCGTTGTTTGATGTTGTGACAGATTTAGCAGTGGATATGAAGTATGTTAAAGCTAAGATAGATTTTTTAGAGATAGAAATGAATGAAAGATTTACTGCAGTCGATGTTCGATTCGAAAAAATCGATGCTCGTTTTGAAGAGTTGGAATCTAGAGTGGATGAGAGATTTGCTACAGTCGATATCCGATTTGAAAGTCTTGAATCTAGAATGGATGAGGGATTTACTACAGTCGATGCTCGTTTTGAAGAGTTGGAATCTAGAGTGGATGAGAGATTTGCTACAGTCGATATCCGATTCGAAAGTCTTGAATCTAGAATGGATGAGGGATTTGCTACAGTCGATATCCGATTTGAAAGTCTTGAATCTAGAATGAATGAGGGATTTGCTGCAGTTGATGTCCGATTTGAGGGCATTGAATTTAAAATGGATGATGGATTTGATACGATGTCTTCCCGATTTGATAGCCTTGATGAGAAAGTTGACAATTTAACAACCGAAAACAGAAGTTATTTTAAACGATTAGAAGAGAGATCTGATACACATGAAATTGTCATGCGCAAATTATCGTATCAAACAAATGCTAATGAAGGCAGAATTGCTGAAATACAAGAGAAATTGCAATAAATACCCTATCGCTTATCATACGTAATGACCGAATTGTTTTACATAAAAAGCTTATGAGTTTAATTTTAAACTAAATTATGAAAACTTCACTAAGTATCCCCAACAGATGAAAAGTACGGATAATGTTATATCCTATTTGTTTTATTTCCCTCATTTTAAATAAAAAACCCTCACAAATAAGAAATAATACCAATAAAAACCTGAATTCCTTCCATTTACTATGTTTTTGTCCGATAATAGAAGTAGATAAGTAGATAAATTTTCAGTCTAAAAAAGGAGAGTTTGCAATGGATATAGCGGCAATGTCAGTAGTGATGAAACAAGCAATGGTAAAGCAAGATGCGAGCATTGCAGTGATGAAAAATGCGATGTCGTTAGCGAAGGACAACAACAATGCATTAATGGAAATGATGCAAACCCCAGTCGTTGCAAAAGTGCCACATCCTTATTTGGGGAATCATATTGATTTGAAAGGTTAATAGATTCATTTAAGTTAAATAAATGTTTAAGCAACCTATACAGTTGAAAAATTTAACGCTAACACTAAAGCGTGAATTTTCATCTTTGGTTGCTTTTTGAATTTTTAAAGACAGCAGATTTCCTTATGAATACAAATGAAGGGGAGGATTACCAATGGCAAAACGTAAAAAGGACAAAAATAGAAATCATTATTATGAAATGAATGAAATAGAGAGTGACGAAAATTTTGCATATATTGTCGGATATACAAGTGGTGGGGCACCTTACGGGGTAACATGGGAGGAATGGGAGGAACTTGGGGAAAGTGACCGTTCAGAAAATGATACCTCACCAGAGATTGATGATAGTGATTTACCATTTTGATTAAAGCAAAAAGGTGCTAATATTTGATGTGGATACAACAAAAGAAGACATCGAATGTTCTTTTAAATGAAGTGAAAATAAGCTATAATAAAAAATACTACGCAATGACTTTTTCCTTATGTCTCACAGAAAGTATCTACCAATCTTATCATCTTTTTACTACGAAAAATATATCTATAACTTAATTATCTACTATTTTAATAATATACAAGGGGGAGAGCAAATGGGTGATAAAGTGACAAAAGAACAGATTTTACAAGCGATTTTGAAACTCTCAGATGAGCAAATGGGACTAGTGAAAAGACTTGATAAACTGGAACAAGGACAAAAGGATTTAGCTGAAGGGCAAGAGGATTTAGCCAAAGGACAAAAAGAGATGTCACAACATCTATCTGACATGGAAAATAGATTAAATGAAAAAATTGATATTGTTAGTAAGAAAGTCGATTTAGTATCAAATAGACTACTTGATACAGAGGCTGAAGTTAGTATGCTCAAAGGGGAAGGGTACAATAGTCTTAGATGATACCCATTTTATTGTAAAGACGGAACAGAAATAAAAATCCCCAAATAAATATATGAAAGTAACCATCTAGCAAATTTCTTGGCCCTAAACATGGAAGGCAAGAATGTTTTCTGCAATGGTTACTTTTTAATACGATTTATGTAATTGATAATAATCAGATTTCTTTTCCTAGATTCATTCCAACTTTCATGGAATCTAACTCCAATCCCCAACCCCATTAGTCCTATTATCTCAAATAAAATTCACTCGGTACAGCATTGATTCTTTCACCTTTATCCAAACTGGCAATCACCTTCATATCTTCCCCAGACAATTCAAAATCGAACACATCTAAATTTTCTTCCATTCGAGATGGGGTGACAGTCTTTGGAATCGCAATTACACCTGTTTGCAAATGCCATCTTAGGATCACTTGTGCCGGGGTTTTTCCATACTTTTTAGCTAGTTCAGCAATCACCCTGTCATTTAAAATGTCTCTTCCGTTCATTAATGGGCTATATGCTTCAATCAAATACCGTGTTCTGCACAAAATTGCTTTAACTCCTGTTGTTGAAAATATGGATGACACTCAATTTGGTTCACGGCTGGCACGACGTTACACTCATCCAAAATTCGTTCCAAATGCTCAATATCAAAATTACAAACACCAATCGCTTTAACCCGACCATCTTCATACAATTTTTCCAATGCTTTATATGTATCAACATATTGATCAAACATGGGGGTTGGCCAGTGAACGAGATACAGGTCAACATAATTAAGGCCCAATTTTTCTATACTCGTTTCAAATGCCCTTAAAGTATTGTTATACCCGTGATCAGCATTCCATACTTTTGTCGTAATGAATAGTTCCTCACGGGGTATCCCAGCCTTTGCAATGGCATTTCCGACACCGGCTTCATTTTTGTAAATCATCGCTGTATCAATAAGTCTGTAACCCGTTTTTATCGCCTGTTCAACAGCGTCAATTGCATCATCATTAGGCACCTTCCAAACACCATAACCAAGCTGTGGAATGCTTAATTTATTGTTTAATATTTTGTGTTTCATTCTGACACATCCTTTCAACTATTACCTTCATCTTATCAATATCCTTTAGCAAGGGAAAGTATTCCGAAAAAACTAGTTAATTACGCTATTACTAAAAAAATATTACCCTAATAATGAAGATAATAACATTTGGTCTTATTGGATAAAATTGATATACTGTTAATAGTTAACATGAATCGGAAGGCTTATTAACGAGAAAATTGGGGGGATTTGCATGGCAAACCAAAGTGATATTTTATTAGAGAGTGGGACAAATGAGCTAGAAGTGGTGATGTTCGAAATTGGTACATCATTATTTGGAATTAATGTGCTTAAGGTACGTGAGATTATTAATGTGGTGGATACAACTGACATTCCTAATGCTCATCCATATGTAGAAGGCATGTTTCGTTTGCGTGAAGAAGTCATTCCTGTCGTTAATTTGGCGAAGGTTCTAGGGTTTGAAAATTCAAGCAATCCCGAAAATGATAAATTTATTATTGCTGAGTTAAATCAAATTAAAGTTGCATTTCGTGTTCATCATGTGACAAGGATTTACCGAATTTCTTGGGAAAATATCGAAAAACCTTCGGAATTATCTACGGGTGAACAGGAATATGCCAATGGCATCATTCATTTGGAGAATAACTTGTCAATTTTAATTGATTTTGAAAAAATTGTGGCGGAAATTAATCCGAAGGCATCTGTAAATGTTTCCGATTTAGTAGTTCTTGGGGAAAGAAAACGTTCGGAAAAACATTTAGTGATCGCAGAGGATTCTGCTATTTTACGCCAACTGTTACAAGATACTTTAGTTGAAGCCGGTTATGAAAATTTATCGTTTTTTGACAATGGAAAAGAGGCATGGGATTATCTGGAGAAATTGGTGACGAACGATAATGTCGGACAGGTCGATTTAGTCATTACCGATATCGAAATGCCATTAATGGACGGGCATCATTTAACGAGTAAGATAAAAGAAAATGATGAATTAAGGCAGTTGCCTGTCGTTATTTTCTCTTCATTAATTTCTGCAGAACTTTTTCATAAGGGAGAAGCTGTTGGGGCAAATGCCCAAGTGACAAAACCTGAAATAGTGAAATTGGTGAAGCAATTGGATAAATTACTTGCTGATCAGTTGGCGATAGAATCCATCTAGGATTTTTTCATAAATCTTTTTTGACGGATCTATAATTTAAAAAACTTGCAATATTTATATAAAAGGCTATAATAAAAATTGTCGCTAAAAATGAATTGGTAGCTTATCATTATGATTTTCTAGTGTATATTGAGAATTATTTAGGTTAAATATTCCACAGTAGCTCAGTGGTAGAGCTATCGGCTGTTAACCGATCGGTCGCAGGTTCGAATCCTGCCTGTGGAGCCATTCGGAGAGCTGTCCGAGCTGGCCGAAGGAGCACGATTGGAAATCGTGTAGGCCACTAACGTGGTCTCAAGGGTTCAAATCCCTTGCTCTCCGCCATGATTGAAATTTGTTCGAAATTAAATTATGGCCCCTTGGTCAAGCGGTTAAGACATCGCCCTTTCACGGCGGTAACACGGGTTCGAATCCCGTAGGGGTCACCATTATAATTGATTGTAGAAATTTTCCCGGAGAATTAGCTCAGCTGGGAGAGCACTTGCCTTACAAGCAAGGGGTCGCAGGTTCGAGCCCTGCATTCTCCACCATCGTAAAAAATATAATACGATAGTATTAAATTGCATATCGCGGGGTGGAGCATGTTGTACATGCGGAGAGTGTATACACGACGAGATCACACGCGAGACAATTGTATACAAGATGCAGGGAAAATCTTTATGATCAAACATACCGCGGGGTGGAGCAGTCTGGCAGCTCGTTGGGCTCATAACCCAAAGGTCGTAGGTTCAAATCCTACCCCCGCAACCAAATAATTTGAACGAAGTGAACATGTGTAGTGCCGTAGGTGCAAGCAAACACTTTTTGTACAAAACTAAAAAAATTTATAGTGTGATCCCGTAGGATGGTTTTTTTCCAAAAACGGTCCGGTAGTTCAGTTGGTTAGAATGCCAGCCTGTCACGCTGGAGGTCGCGGGTTCGAGTCCCGTCCGGATCGCCATTTTAATTTAACCAATATCATGATGGCTCAATAGCTCAGTCGGTAGAGCAATGTGAAATTTTCGTTTAGAAAATTTCACCAACTGCCCCGAGGACCGACAGGACCGCAGGGGAACATGCTGAACTAAGATGTAGCTTTATGTTATATACAAATACAAATTATGGCTCAATAGCTCAGTCGGTAGAGCAATGTGAAATTTTCGTTTAGAAAATTTC
>DAMCTP010000013.1:0-3238 GCA_032113595.1 Pseudogracilibacillus sp. | reverse complement strand
CTTTATGTTATATACAAATACAAATTATGGCTCAATAGCTCAGTCGGTAGAGCAAAGGACTGAAAATCCTTGTGTCGGCGGTTCGATTCCGTCTTGAGCCACGTTTTCATTCAAATTGGAGGGGTAGCGAAGTGGCTAAACGCGGCGGACTGTAAATCCGCTCCCATCGGGTTCGGCAGTTCGAATCTGCCCCCCTCCACCATTTTTAATAGGGGTATAGTTTAATGGTAAAACGAAGGTCTCCAAAACCTTTGATGTGGGTTCGATTCCTACTACCCCTGCCATTTAAATCTACCTGAATGAAAATTCATGGCGGTCGTGGTGAAGCGGTTAACACACCGGATTGTGGCTCCGGCATGCGAGGGTTCAAATCCCTCCGGTCGCCCCATTTTTTCATTGGGCTATAGCCAAGCGGTAAGGCAGCGGATTTTGATTCCGTCATTCCTAGGTTCGAATCCTAGTAGCCCAGCTCGTTTTGCGGAAATAGTTCAGTGGTAGAATATCACCTTGCCAAGGTGAGGGTCGCGGGTTCGAATCCCGTTTTCCGCTTACTTTTTGGCGGCATAGCCAAGTGGTAAGGCAGAGGTCTGCAAAACCTTTATCACCGGTTCAAATCCGGTTGCCGCCTCCAATTAAATTTATGGCATGTATAATGAGTACGTCGTCAGCAACCCATAAGACTAACGTACATTTTTTGTTTTACGCCTGAGTGGTGGAACTGGCATACACGTTGGACTCAAAATCCAATGCCCTCACGGGCTTGTGGGTTCGAATCCCACCTCAGGTACTTACGATGTTGATATGACGACGTTTTGACGGTTTATAAAGACCGTTAAAGCGTCTTTTTTGTGTATAATAGGCGCATAATAGGTCGTATGCCTAGACGTGATTTACCGTTTCTCTTTATTACGATAAAGGGAGGCGGTTTTTTTAATGTCAGAACGTCGCAAAAATGAATTAACACGTGAAGAAATCGAACTTGCGGTCATGCCGTTAGATTATGAAACGTTGTCATATGACGCGGCTTGCGACTCTTTTATTAAAGACGCTAAACGGCGAGGGTTACGCGTTGATACTATTTCATACTATCGTACGCAATTCGGAACGTTTAGGCGCTATTTAATAATTATCGAAAAATGCGAACTTATTAGCAAGGTCTTACGCCAAGATATAGACGGCTTTATTGAGTACGAACAAAGGCGCAGAATTAGTGATAATACAATCAATATTCGATTACGTGCATTACGCGCATTGTTTAGATATTTGCACGATATGAAATATATTGCCGTCAATCCTATGGTTAAGTATCCATTGTTGAAAGTACGTAAAGACAACATACAAACGTTCAGCATAAAACAGTTAAAGCAATTACTAGGCGCAGCAGACAGACGAACATTTACGGGCTTTCGCGATTATACTTTTATGTTATTGATATTAGAAACAGGGTTACGATTAAGCGAAATAACAGCGGTAGAACTAGAGGACATCAAATTTCCAGAGGGTCAAATATTCGTAAGACATACAAAGGGGCATTTGCATAGATACGTACCAATACAACACAAAATGAAAGAGCAATTAAGACGTTATATGAAAATTAGGGGAACATGTGAAACGCAACGACTATTCGTAACGATTAGTGGTAAAGCGATGAAGCGTAACGCATTACAAAAGATCGTCGGAAAATATGGCGTTAAAGCGGATATCAAAGGCGTTAGGTGTTCGCCTCATACATTACGACATACATTCGCAAAATTATCCGTCATGAATGGCGCAGGCATATTCGAGTTACAAAAAATATTAGGTCATAGCACTATGGAAATGGTGAAAACGTACGTCAATTTATATAGTAGCGAATTGAACGAACGTCATAAAGAGTTTAGTCCGTTAAAAGATTTATAAAAACTAGGAGGCGTTAAAGATGATAGAAAAGCGAATCAGTTACTACACGAGGAAAGTCGCTGAATATGGATCGATACACGTTAGTAAGCGACGTAACAAGTACCGTCACGATCGGTTAATGAATTATAAGCGAAAGATAAACGAGTTAGCGAATGAACGAAGTCGCACGCTGAAACAATGCTGAAAGGAGGTCGCAACATGTCAGATATACAGACATTTATAAAGTACAAAAAACATCATGACAAAGTATTAAAGTTTATCAAAGAGAAATTCCCGTATCAGGATTATGAAGCAATGTCAGATTCAGAAGGAATACTACACGGTTATGTTATACACGATACGAGTAGCGGTGAACAAGTCACAGTTGGTTGGGATAATATATTTCATCAAGTTATGTATATGAGAACTTGTCAACCTTTAATGTTTTGTGCATCAGTTGGGGAAGTAAAAGAAATTAACAAATAAAAAAAGGTGCTATATACAAACGACGTTCAATAAAGAACGACGAACGATATAACACGCATCACCTATAACGTATTATATCGTAAAAAAGACGTTTTGTAAAATTCGGGACGTTTAACTTTCAAAAGAACATACGTTCGTATATAGTGCCTCTATAAAGTGGAGGCGGAAGAAATGAGTTTACCTTATCTAAAAAAATATGCGACGTTTAACAATGAACAAGAATTGAATTATCACGTTAAGGAACATACCAATAAAAACTATTATGAGATGAACGAATCACAGCGCCAAGTATTACAAGCTATTTCACAGTATGCAATTAACGACAATGGCGCATGTCATTTAAAAGTTGAAACAATAGCACAGGCGATCAACAAATCAGTTATAACTGTTATTAGAGCGATTAGGAAATTAGTAGAATTGCAAATCATCGAAAAACTACCGACATTACGTCGTGTTACAGGCGGACAAGGGGCGAATATCTATCGTATTTTACCTTATGTAACTAGTAATGATAGGGCGGAAGTGATAGGGCGTTCAGATGACGCGGACTCAACGACGACAAGGGATAGGACGCCTATTGTTGGAAAAGAAACCGCTAATTTATTAATCTATAAATCTATTAAAAAGACGTATGTACCTAACGGCAGACATCGTCCATATAACGCCTTTAAATCGTCGATACATACGTTTCTAGGTGATAGTATTAACGATGATACTAACGGCAACAAACGCCTGTTATACCGGCTGTACGGCGTCTATCTATCGCAAACAAAGGCGTTACGCAAGGCGTATTGTCATCACGAGTTAATGGCGTATGGCGTCGATGCTATACGAGTTACATTCACGGCTACCAAGCGTATGGATATACGTAATA
>DAMCTP010000012.1:64699-69143 GCA_032113595.1 Pseudogracilibacillus sp. | reverse complement strand
CATTTATTGACGAAAATAATTTTTCCAAGGTTATCTTTTTATATAATAATACAAATTTACATGGTGAATTATTTGACTTTGAATAATTTAAATTTATACATTTCTAGGAACTAAATATGGAGTAAAAATACTGAAGGTTTTATAACAAATTTGATTACAAAGTAGGGACAATGAAAAAATAAAAATAGGTTGATATTTCTTCCTACTAGTGATAAACTACAGACAATTATTATAATAAAATAAAATAGTTATAAAAGTTCCTTCGGGGTCGGGTGTAATTCCCAACCGGCGGTGATGAGGCTTCTGCCTCTTAGTCCGTGACCCGCATGATGCGGTGGATCTGGTGAAACTCCAGAGCCGACAGTTAAAGTCTGGATGGGAGAAGGATTATTCTAATGCCATTGGTTTATTGTGCTATTTTTGTGTTTGCTGAATTTAGGAGTACTCAATTTACCTATGTGAAACCCCCAGGAGAACTGTATTTTCCGGGGGTTTTTTGTTGCGCATTTTATTTTGGGCGAGGGTGAAAATGATTGGATGATAGATATTATATGCAATTAGCAATTGATTTGGCGACTGCCACAAAAGGTCAGACATCCCCAAATCCTTCTGTTGGTGCAGTGATCGTTAATAATGGCAGGATTGCAGGGGTAGGTACACATTTAAAATCTGGGGAAGAACATGCGGAGGACCTTGCTTTGCAAATGGCGGGTAATAGAGCAAAAGGGGCCACACTCTATGTGACATTAGAGCCATGTAGTCACTTTGGGAAAAGACCACCATGTACAAATTTTATTATTGAATCTGGTATTAAACGTGTCGTTGTTGGGTCGAAAGATATCAATCCTTTAGTTGCTGGAAAAGGGATACAGGAACTCCGAAATGCAAACATCGAGGTTGAAACGGGTATTTTAAAGGAAAAATCAGAACAATTAAATCGTGAATTTAACCATTTTGTGAAGACGAATAAGCCTTATGTCACGTTAAAAACGGCTATAAGTCTTGATGGAAAGATGGCAACTTCATCTGGAGAAAGTAAGTGGATTACGGGAGAGGATGCTCGAAGGGATGTTCATTATTATCGACACCAACATGATGCCATTTTAGTAGGGATTGGAACGATACTAAAGGATGATCCATTGCTGACAACGAGATTACCGAATGGTGGGAAAAACCCTATTCGTATAATCCTTGACCACGAGTTGAGGACTCCAATTGATGCAAGGGTCATTCAGGATCGTTCTGCAGAAACGTGGATTGTTACAGGGGGAAATATAAGTTGTGAGAAAATACGTCTTTATGAACAAAACGATGTGAAAATCATTGACATGCCAAATGGTATTCGATTACCTGATTTACTGCCCCGGCTTGGTGAATTAGGGGTGACATCATTATTGGTGGAAGGCGGGGCAATTGTTAATACGAGTTTTTTAAACTCAAGATTAGTCAATCAAATAATTATTTATATCGCACCAAAACTAATTGGCGGCAGTGAAGCCCCAACGTTTTTTGCCGGTGAAGGTTTTCAAAAAATGCAAGAGGCACTAGATCTCGACATACAATCAGTAGAACGGATTGGTGCTGATATTAAAATAATAGCCAAACCTATTCACAATAAAAATGTAAAGGATGAGTGAAGTGTTCACGGGAATTGTTGAGGAAAAAGGTGTCGTTGCTGAATTAACACAACATCAAGAATCTATGAAGATGAAAATTAACGCTAAAATAATTTTGGAAGATATAAATTTAGGTGACAGTATTTCTATCAATGGGGTCTGCCTAACAGTGACTTCATATACAAATCACCATTTTACTGTCGATATCATGCCCGAAACTTTTCGCACTACTAGTCTTCGTTTACTCAAAGTCGGGTCTAATTTAAATTTGGAAAGGTCAATGGCCGCAAATGGTCGTTTTGGCGGACATTTTGTGTCAGGGCATGTAGATGGTATTGGTGAAATTCAATCTAAAAAGGGTATCGATAATGCGATTTATTATGACATTACGTTTCCGACTAAATTACACCGCTATATCGTCAATAAAGGATCGATTGCTGTTGATGGTATCAGTTTAACCATTTTCGATATCAGTGAAAATCGCTTTACTATCTCACTTATCCCGCACACGGTGCATAAGACTATTTTAGGTGAAAAGAACGTTGGTGACATCGTTAATATTGAATGTGACATGCTTGGAAAATATGTAGAACAATTTATTCGGCAACGAGAAGGTCATTCAATTACTGAAAAATTTTTAAACGACCATGGGTTTGCTTAAATGAGGGGGAAATTAAATGTTTGTCAAAATTGAACAGGCAATTGATGAATTAAAGAAAGGCAATGTTGTGATTGTTTGTGATGATGAAAATCGTGAAAATGAAGGTGATTTTGTCGCACTTGCTGAAAAGGTCACACCGGAGACGATTAATTTCATGATTAAACATGGACGTGGATTAGTATGTGCCCCTATTACAAATGAACTGGCCCAAAAATTGGCATTAACCGAAATGGTTGAAGAAAATACAGATTCATATGGGACTGCATTTACCGTTAGTATTGATCATGTTTCAACTTCAACAGGGATTTCAGCATATGAGAGGGCTCTAACCATCCAGGAAATGTTAAAACCCGAAGTAAAACCTGCCGAATTCAATCGCCCTGGCCATGTTTTTCCACTTATTGCGAAGGAAGGTGGAGTGTTAAAAAGAGCTGGACATACAGAAGCAGCAGTTGACCTAGCAATACTCTCTGGTGCGAAACCTGCTGGCGTCATTTGCGAGGTAGTAGGGGAAGACGGCACGATGGCTAAGGTAGATGAATTGAAGGAAATTGCCAATAAATTTGATGTAAAGATGATAACAATTAAGGATCTTATCCAATATCGTAAAAATAACACTCCCTTAATTAAAAAGGAAATTGCGATACATTTACCGACAGAATACGGGGATTTCCAGGCGATTTATTATTCAAATAAGTTAGATGAAAAAGAACATATCGCTATTGTAAAAGGGGATTTTTCCCAAGATGAACCTGTATTAGTCCGGATACATTCTGAATGTTTGACAGGTGATGTGTTTGGTTCTAAACGATGTGACTGTGGTGAGCAACTTCAGATGGCTTTACAACAAATTGAAGCGGAAGGAAAAGGGGTACTTTTATATATGCGACAAGAAGGGAGGGGCATTGGATTATTGAATAAAATGAAAGCCTATCAATTGCAGGAAGAAGGATTGGACACAGTTGAGGCAAATATTAAACTCGGCTTTAAACCAGATTTACGGGAATATTGGATTAGCGCACAAATTTTACGTGATTTATCCGTTACAAAAGTAAGACTGTTAACGAATAACCCGAGTAAAATTGCTGGTATAGAAGACTATGGCATAGATGTCGTCGAACGATTGCCAATTCAAACTTCTATGCAAAATAATAACGAAAAATACTTGAGAACAAAACATGAAAAAATGGGACATTTATTGCAATTTTAACTTTTGGGGAAAAGTGATGAAGCATTGCCTACGAAAAAGGGGAAGCGGGTCATGGATGATATTTTATGGGAGGAATTGAAATTGGGGAAAGTATTTGAAGGAAATTTAATAGGGACAGATTTAAAAATAGCGATTGTTGTAGGGAGATTTAATGAATTTATTACTTCTAAATTGCTTGGTGGGGCAAAGGATGCCCTTCACAGGCATGGAGTTAATGAATCGGATGTGGCGATTGCTTGGGTTCCAGGTGCATTTGAAATTCCAATCATTGCTAAGAAGATGGCAGATTCCGGGGAATATGATGCGGTAATCACGCTCGGAACCGTCATTCGTGGGGCAACACCCCATTTTGATTATGTATGTAGCGAGGCAGCGAAGGGAATATCACAAGCTAGTATCAACAGTGGCATACCGTTCATTTTTGGTGTGTTAACAACCGATACAATCGAACAGGCAATTGAACGAGCCGGAACAAAGGCTGGCAACAAAGGTTGGGAGGCAGGTGTATCAGCCATTGAAATGGCTAATCTTGTTAGGGCGATAACGATAAGTTGATTAGGTGAGAAAATCGTTAATTTTATTTCGATTAAAATGTGGGGGACTTGGTAATGGTAGGATTTTACCAAGCAAACGGTTTACATAAAAATTATTGATATAATATGAATTTATGAAAAAATTCTAGTTTAAGGAATCGGATTTATCATAATTTAGGCGATTTGAGGGTGAAATCTAGAAGGAGGATATAATGAGAAAAACTATTAAACTATTGGCTGTTTTTATACTAATCTTGCAATTTACTATATATTCGGATTGGGGGGTAAATGCAAAAGGAAAAACACTAATGTCATCGACTTCGACCAATTATGTTTTAGCCAGTAACGATGATTTTATCGGAAAAGTTGATGGTGAATTCCGCTATATCGGAAATGATGAATATGTAAAGATCCCACATAAGAT
>DAMCTP010000012.1:64027-64599 GCA_032113595.1 Pseudogracilibacillus sp. | reverse complement strand
TGTTAAAGGGGTTAAAAGTACGAATAAAAATGTAACGAATATGAGTTATATGTTTTATAACAGCCAAGCGGAGAAGTTAGATTTGAGTTCATTTGATACGAGTAAAGTAACGGATATGCTTGGTATGTTTTCTGGTAGCTATGCGACCGATGTAGACTTGAGTTCGTTTAATACGAGTAGTGTAGAGAAAATGGGAAGGATGTTTGAAGGCAGCCATGCGACTGGGTTAAATTTGAGTTCATTTGATACGAGTAAAGTAACGGATATGGGGTATATGTTTACCAATAGCCGAGCGACAGAGTTAGATGTGAGTAAGTTTGATACGGGTAATGTAACGGATATGAGTAATATGTTTTACAAGAGCCATGTGACTGTGTTAGATATGAGTTCATTTGATACGGGTAATGTAACGGATATGAGTCTTATGTTCTACAAAAGCCAAGCGACAGAGTTAGATGTGAGTAAGTTTGATACGGGTAGTGTAACGGATATGGGAAGTATGTTTGAAGGAAGCCAAGTGGTTGCGTTAGATTTGAGATCATTTGATACGAGTAAAGTAACGGATATGAGTC
>DAMCTP010000012.1:0-63927 GCA_032113595.1 Pseudogracilibacillus sp. | reverse complement strand
ATATGTTTAGAGATAGCAAAGTGACTGAGTTAGATATGAGTTCATTTGATACGAGTAAAGTAACGGATATGAGTCATATGTTTAGAGATAGCAAAGTGACTGAGTTAGATATGAGTTCATTTGATACGAGCAATGTAACGAATATGGTTGGGATGTTTCAAGGCAGCCAAGCAACAAGGGGTATTGCTCGAACCCAAGGAGATGCGGATAAGTTTAATAACAGCCCTAATAAGCCGAGTGAATTAACTTTTGTGTCTTATGTACTTGCAAAGGATGATGATTTTGATGGCGATGCAAATGGTGAATTCCGCTATATCGGAAATGATGAATATGTAAAGATCCCACATAAGATTAAAGGTGTAGATGTCACATCGTATGAAAAAATGTTTTCTGATTCAAATGGGGCGGAAACATCTAATGTTAAAGGGGTTAAAAGTACGAATAAAAATGTAACGAATATGAGTTATATGTTTCAAGGCAGCAAAGCAAAATCCATAGATTTGAGTTCGTTAGATACGAGCGGTGTAAAGGATATGCTTGGTATGTTTTCTGGTAGCGAAGCGTTCGATTTAGACCTGAGTTTGTTTAATACGAGCAATGTAGAGGATATGAGTTATATGTTTATTGGTAGCCATGCAAAGGAGTTAGACTTGAGTACGTTTGATACGAGCAGTGTAAAGGATATGCTTGGTATGTTTTCTAGTAGCCAAGCGATTGATTTAGACTTGAGTTCGTTTAATACGAGCAATGTAACGGATATGAGTTATATGTTTCAAGACAGCGAAGCAAAATCCATAGACTTAAGTTCGTTTAATACGAGCAATGTAACGAATATGAGTGAGATGTTTTCCTACATCAAAGTAACATCGTTAAATTTAGATTCGTTTGATACGAGCAATGTAACGGATATGAGTTATATGTTTCAAGGTAGCAAAGCAAAATCCATAGATTTGAGTTCGTTAGATACGAGCAATGTAAAGTTTATGCGTAATATGTTTGAAGGTAGCCTCGCGATCAAGTTAGACTTGAGTACGTTTGATACGAGTAATGTAACGGATATGAGTCATATGTTTGCTAACAACGAAGCATACAAGTTAGACTTAAGTTCGTTTAATACGAGCAATGTAGAGAATATGAGTTATATGTTTAATGGTAGCCACGCAATCAAGTTAGACTTGGGTTCGTTTGATACAGGAAATGTAACAGATATGGGTAAAATGTTTTTCGAAAGCCACGCAACCAAAGGCTATGCAAAAAACCAAACAGATGCGGATAGGTTTAATAGTAGTTCTAATAAGCCGGAGGCATTAAATTTTGTAGTGAAGGGTATCTCTGTAATTAACTTTGAAATGGACGGAAACGACAATTATGAAAAGGTTCATGATACAAAGGTGGAAGTCGAGGTGTTGGGGGATGACCTGGCAAGTTTACAATATCAGTGGACAGATAGTAAAGAATTCTCAACATCGTCGGGAACGTGGTTGGATTTCAACAATAACGATACTTTATCAATCGGTGATGTAACAGGCGATTATTATTTGCATATTAAGTCAACTGGTGATTTAGGTATAACAACAGAGGTAACATCTAAGGTTTTTAAGTTAGATAACGATGCACCGAAACTCAATTTGTTTGCTAGTACGGAAGATGCCACTAATCAAAATGTTATCATTACAGCTACGGCAACCGATGATCACAGTGATATCACACAAATTCGGATGGTCGATGATGATTGGAAAAATACGGGTGAAACAACATTTTCCGTTTCCGAGAATGGAACGTACACATTTGAGGCGAAAGATAAATTAGGGAATACAATAACAGAAACGATAGAAATTACTAATATTGATAAAACCGCACCTTCTGCACCAAGTATTAGTGGCCCTTATGGATGGCAATCGACCAATCAGACGATTACTATTACACATGGAACAGATAAAGGTGGCAGCGGGGTTGACAGGACAGAATATAAGACAGGTTTGGACGGAAAGTGGTTAACGTATGATAAGCCATTTACGATCGTACAGGAAGGGCAAACGACTATCTATGCCCGAACAATAGATAAGGTAGGGAATAAGAGTAACAAAACTGAAGCAACTGTAAAAATCGATCGTACAACTCCTATATTAACATTACGTGGAGATAATCCGTTGTCCATTTTTCATGGTGATAAATTCACAGAACCAGGTTATAAAATAGCAGATAATTTTGATGAAAATGTAATAGTAAACGTGGATGGCGAGGTTGATACCAATACGGTTGGCACATATGAAATTATTTATAAAGCGACAGACCATGCGGAAAATACGGCAACAGTCACTAGAACGGTGAACGTTGTTGCACCAGACGTTGTTGAGCTTGAATTAGGTCAATCTCCCGTACATGTTTATGCAGGAACACCTGTCGAATTGCCAGAAACAAAAACAACCATCCAATTGCCGAATGATTTACCAGAGGGGACGATGCTTCACGTAGAATCAGTGAATAATATTACCGCAACTGGACTTGTGCAAGCGGGTGAAATATACAATTTTGTTTTCACCTATCCAGAAGGACATGAGGATTATACGGGCGAATTTATCCTATCGATGGGTGTCGATAAACACGTTGAAACCGCGGCCATTTACCACTACAACGAACAAAATAATGAGTGGGAACATATTGGTGGGGACGTAAAAGATGGACAAATCACAGCGGTAGTCAATCACTTTTCCACTTATGGTGTATTCAGTCAAGTGGAAGAAGTTGATAAAAAGGATAGCCCATTACCAAAAACAGCAACAAATACTTATAATTGGCTTATGATAGGTGGCCTATTCATTATTTTAGCGATTATCATTTTGGTAATAAACCGAAAAAGGCAAAAAGTAAAATAACTCTGAAATCGTAAACTGGAAGAATGGGTTTCCTCCTATCTCCCAGTTTACTTTTTTCGTCATGTACAATACATGAAATATAATCTAGGAAGGTTCATGAAATAAAATTTTTCCTTACAAAGATTCATATACTGTATATTTAATAACTTAATTTATCTTTTATCGTAGATTAGTATACAATAGATTTATAGTGAATGAAAAGTTAGTTAGATGTAAACGTGAATATGAAGGATTGATTGTGTTGGCGAGTGAACTTAATTCAGTAAATATTATGGATATCCCTTTTGTGAATTGCATGAAAGAGAAGTTTTTAAAGTCGAAGGTTGAACAACGGGTTCAAAGTGATGAAAAAAGTTTTATTGTAACAGGGAATCCTGAAATTGTAATGGAAACTAGGAGTAATCCTGCTTATAAAGATGCGGTATTGTCGGCGGATTTTATTGTACTAGATGGGACAGGTATTCTTTTTTCGGCAAAATATAAACGGGAGCCGTTAACCGAACGAATTGCTAGTTTTGATTTGATGATAGATATGTTGGAAATGGCGAATGAAGAAGGGGCATCGTGCTACTTTTTAGGGGCTTCCAATGGAATTAACTTTACGAATAACGTTATGCAGGGCACCTATCCTATAACTATTCTATACCTATCAGTACTCATCATTTCTAAACAATTCCAATAATCCAAAAGGATGATTTCATGAAGCTTTACAAAGAACTGAACATTTTCGAGGATAAAAGTCTATATGTAATCATAAATATTTTCAGTATCATCGTTTTAGTTATTACGGCATTTCTTGTTGTTTTAGGAAACCTACTATTGTTCAACAATGTAGAGTTAACGGTAACTTTTACAACGTTTATTTGGTCGATAGTTTTGTTTGCTGTTTCGCTTCCAATCCATGAATTAATTCATGGCTTATTTTTCCGTATCTTTTCATCAGAAAAACAAACAAAAGTAAAATATGGTTTCCATAAGGGGATGTTTTATGCCTCAAACCCTGGTGTTATTTATAAAAAATGGCAGTTTTCTATTATTATACTTGCTCCTTTTGTCATTAATAGCTTACTTTTCTTGCAATTGTATGTAAGTGGTATTGAAGGCAGCATCGTTGCATTAGCATTTATTATTCACACTGGAGGTTGTGCAGGAGATTTTTGGTACATATATGAAATACTAAAAAAACATGCCATCACTCATTGTGAGGACACACCCAACAGGGGTGAAATTTTTTATTGAAAAATCTTAAAATAATATGGGGTCCACAAATTCAATTTATACTTCTTTATTAAACCCTTAATTATCATCTGACAATTTAAATATTACCAAACGTTGCTTTCACCCTTTTAGAACGAACAAAGTAAATAATCAAACCAGCACTCATCACTAATCGTAACGTATCCAGTTGCAGATCATTTAAATAAAACATAACGATGAGCAAAATATTGATAAAAAAATAAATCATCATCGTTATAGGGTAAAATCGATTTCGCTTGAGGAGTAGTACAAAAGCGATGACAAGAAAGGGTAGACGAATAAAATCTCCGTAATAAAATAAAATTTCATTATCACTGAATTGACTCGGTTGGGCAAAGATTACCATAATTATCGCCCCAACTAAATCAAATAAAGCGATCAAAAATGGGACGATTAGCCATCCCTTCACAACAGCATACCATTCACTTGTATTAAAATTTTCATTAATATTAGGTTCTGACATAAGTAAGGTCCCCTTTAAAATTTGTACCATATTAATCTTACCATAAATGGTGGGGGAGATAACCTTATATATTTTAATCAACGGAAAATAATCATGATTTGTATGGGATAATGTTGTTAAGTGAAACAGGAAAAAATATATTAATGAAAAATGATGATAGACACTAACACAAGAGTCGGTGTAATAAGGAGGACATTATGGGATTATTTTACGAAGATTATGGCGATGTTAGTCAGCCACTAATTGTGTTTTTGCACGGTGGTGGGGTAAGTAGTTGGATGTGGGAACAACAAGTAGAATATTTGCAACATTACCACTGTGTAACAGTTGATTTGCCAGAACACGGGAATGGCAATCATTCGGTACCATTTTCAATTGGGGAAAGTGCAGAAATGGTGATTGAGTTGATTGAAAAAATTGCAAAAGGTCGTCAAGTCGCTGTTGTTGGATTTTCGTTGGGTGCCCAAGTATTAGTACAAATGATGAGTATGCATCCACATTTAATCGACTATTCAATCATTAATAGTGTGGCAGTAAGGCCATCTAGTCTAATGAAAATGTCAATAGTGCCAATGGTGAAACTATCAATGCCTTTAGTAAAATTTAAATGGTTTGCCAGATTACAGGCGAAACAGTTATATATCACAGATGATATGTTTGAGAAATATTTCGATGAAACACGTCAAATGTCTTCTGAAACGCTTATTAATGTATTGCAAGAAAATATGAGTTTCAGCATCCCTGATGGATTTTCTGAAGCTAGTGGTCGTATTTTAGTAACAGTTGGTGGGAGGGAAAAGGGAATGATGCGGAAGTCCGTTAAGGATATTGTAGGGGTGAATGAAAATGTAACTGCCGTGAAAATTCCCGGTATTGGTCATGGGTTACCGACAGCAAAACCTAATCTAATGAATCAGATAATTGAGAATTGGGTTAGTGATAAACCACTTCCGGAGGGGTGCTTAGTAATTAGATAATATATATCTATGAAGCTGGTTTAAATGAAAGAATAACTGTTGAAGTTAATGTTTTATGGATTCATTTTTATTATTTAAGTGAAAAAAGGGTAGGTTTTTTAAATTGCTCATTTCCATATTTTGTGATATAAATGAATTAATCTAATTGTCCTATCTTTGTGGATGGAAGCGAATTTTTAAGTCTTCAAAAGGTAAGGGGCAATTTTTTTTGTATACTTATAGGGATGTTAATTGATCTTGGGAAATGGGGGGCTTGAAATGGGGCAAATGTCGAATCAGCCTGTCACATTAGAACAAAATAGTTCAAAAAATACATTGAAAGTGTATGCAATCTTGCTATTTTCTGTAACGTGTTATGCAAGTACCTTCATTTTTGGTGCTATTTTGGTGAAAAGTTTTCATCCAGTTGCTTTAACATTTTTACGTTTGGTTTTTATTAATGCTTTTTTGTTAACGGTTGGCTGGAGGCATTTGCGCAGACATCGGGTTCCATTTAGATTATTAATCATCCTTGCCGTGGCAGGTTTTATCGGAATTTCTGTGAGTCATTTAAGTTTACATGCTGGGTTGAAATATACTGATCCAATTACGGCTGCGTTAATCTATGCTTTAGGTCCCCTTATAACTTCATTAATCACCTATTTTTATTTAAAAGAACGAAAAAGAATTTATTTTTGGATTGGGATTTTATTGGGGATTGTTGGGGTTGCCTTCGTTGTCACAGATGGGAGTAAACTATCATTATCTGCTGGAAAAGGGGAGTTACTTATTGGGGTAACCATTTTGACATTTTCTATTTATTTAGTGATAGTTGAATATTTGTCGAAGCATTTAAAGCCAATGACGATAACATTATATACAAGTTTATTTGCCTTATTGTTATTAATTCCTTTTGTTCGGGTGGAACAATTGTCTTTGGCGATGGAGGTTGAAACAAACCATTGGATTATTTTAATTGTAACGGCAATTTTAACGAATGGATTTGTCACGATTTTATGGAATGGTGCAGTCAAAAAGGTCGGAGCATCAACGTCATCTTTATTTTTAAATATGGAACCATTTGTAGCGATGATATTAGGTTACCTGATTTTACAACAGGTTGTGTTGCCGATACAGTTGATTGGGTCTGTTTTTATCATTACAGGGGTTATTATGGGGACGAGGTATGGGAAGCGAAAACCGGCTATTGACCGTTATAAAATGACGGGTTGAATTTTGAGAAAAAAGAGAAGTGCTAGGAATGTGACCTAGTACTCCTCTTTTTTTGGTTATTTTTGGGGGATGACGTTTTCGATTTCTGTCCAGTCAAATTCGCCTGCTTGAATTTTGTCGCGTCTATCTTGTGTAATAATGTCTGTCGGACGGCCACCATGTGGGAAATCATCATCTTGGCCCTTCCAAATAGGTCTGTCCTGCATTAAAATGAAAGGCACCCTGTTTGTAATTTGATGCGTTTTTAAATAGACGTAACCCACAATAAGGATAATTTCTCCTATTAAATCTCCCATTTTTACATATATCCACCAGTTGCAGTGATATATCCACCAATTTTTGGAGTATATCCGCCAGTTTCAATTATATATCCGCCAATTTATGCGGGTTATCCATCAATTCCTTAATTCCTTCTGCTTCTGCCACAATTATAATGATTTTTTTAAATTTTTTGATACGATTTTATACAGGACTGAAAAATGTTTCTAACTTGATTTCATTTTATGAAGTTAGAAACAAATCTTTGGAATGCGGTCTCTAACTAGGTTGTATTTTGAAAAGTTAGTAACGAAAACAAAAAATGCGTTACCAGATGGATCATAATTAATAATTTTCCCCCTATCAATCTTCTTCATTATTCGTTCACAATTGAATCATTTCACATGTAACAACGCTTATTCTGTTGTGGATTTTCTTGAAAAATTATATACTATTTAGATGAACAGATTTTTCTTGTAGGATTTTGGAAAGGAGCGAACAATTACATGAATGAGCAACAACGGAAGGAACAGGCGCAAATTAAACAGGAGTCGTCCGTGGACAGAAAATCCAGTCAGGACAAACCACTCTCTGAAAAAACTTCTGCTGATTTTGCCCATTATTTCCAGACGACTTATACTCCGACACAGCCAGATATTCGGAAGGCTCGTAAACGTGGTCGTGATAAAATTGAAGTCCACTACGATTTTAATATACCTGATGACATGACTGCGATTGGGGAAGGGAAGAAATTCCTCATTAGAACATATGGCTGTCAAATGAATGAGCATGATACGGAAGTGATGGCGGGAATTTTAACGGAAATGGGGTATAAGGCAACAGAGACGACAGATGATGCTGATATCATTTTATTAAATACTTGTGCGATTCGTGAAAATGCTGAAAATAAAGTGTTTGGTGAGATTGGTCATTTAAAACCGTTAAAATTGGAAAAACCGGATCTGATCATCGGTGTCTGTGGGTGTATGTCACAACAGGAATCTGTCGTGAATCGTATTTTGGAAAAGCATCAACAAGTTGATTTGATTTTCGGAACACACAATATCCATCGTTTGCCACATTTAGTGAAGGAAGCGATGTTTAGTAAGGCTCAAGTTGTTGAAGTATGGTCTAAAGAAGGCGACATCATTGAAAATTTACCGAAGGTTCGTCACGGTAAAATTAAAGCATGGGTGAATATTATGTACGGCTGTGATAAGTTTTGTACATACTGTATCGTACCAATGACCCGTGGAAAGGAACGGAGTCGCCTTCCTGAAGATATTATTCAGGAGGTACGACATCTTGCTGCCCAAGGGTATCAGGAAGTAACATTGCTTGGTCAAAATGTAAATGCTTATGGAAAAGATTTTGAAGAGATTGATTATCGCTTTGGTGATTTAATGAATGATATGCATAAAATTGATATTCCACGTGTTCGTTTTACAACATCACACCCACGGGATTTTGATGATCATTTAATTGAAGTGCTCGCTCAAGGTGGTAATCTTCTTGATCATATTCATTTACCTGTCCAATCAGGTAGTAGTGAAATTTTACGAAAAATGAATCGGAAATATACGCGTGAATCCTATTTAGAGTTAGTAAGAAAAATTAAAGCAGCAATGCCAAATGTCACATTGACAACAGATATAATTGTCGGTTTTCCAAATGAGACTAATGAGCAGTTTGAGGAAACGATGACATTGATGGAAGAAGTTGGATTCGAAGCAGCTTATACGTTCATTTATTCACCACGTGAGGGAACACCGGCAGCGGCGAAAAAAGATGACATTCCTATGGAAGTTAAGAAAGAACGCCTTCAGCGTTTGAATGAATTGGTAAACCGTCAATCGGCGGAAACGATGGCGGCTTATGAAGGGCAAGTTGTGAAGGTGCTTGTTGAAGGTGAAAGTAAAAAAGATGACACAGTGTTAGCAGGATATACTGAAAAAAATAAAGTCGTTAATTTTAAAGGGCCAAAATCGATTATCGGTTCGATTGTAGATGTAAAAATCACTGATGCGAGAACTTGGTCATTAAACGGAGAGCTTGTGACGAATACAGTTGAGGTGAATTAAATGAAGCAACATACACGCCAAGAGGTAATGGCTGAAGCGAAACATTTAGCGGAAATGCTCGCAAGTACAAAAGAAATCGAACGATTTAAACAATTAGAGGCTAAAATTAATGCAAATGCAAAAGTGCAAGACTATATTTCTCGGATTAAACGATTGCAAAAACAGGCTGTTAATTTGCAAGCCTATGATAAGGAAGAAGCATTAAAAAAGATAGAAAAAGAGATTGATGATTTACAGGATGAACTTGATGAGATACCTGTTGTGCAGGAATTTAAAGAGATTCAAGGGATTGTCAATGACGTATTACAATTGGTCTCTGGTACAATCGCTCGTGAGGTGACAAATCATGTTATTAAAGATACTGATGGTGATTTGTTAACGGGAGAAACGGGATCGAAAGTAGGAAATGGTACGGCTTCATGTCAGGGTTAGGATTAATTTAAATAAATAAAAGCGTGAGTAGTTTGTTTATAGACTACTTACGTTTTTTTAATTTCATGGTTATTATCTAGGATTAGTTTCTTCCTTTGTTTTATGGAAACAAGAAAGGTTTAAATGTAAATTGTAAATGATACATCCTCTTTGATATTATTTGCACTTTAGGTCTTCGTCTTGCATAAGATAGCAATGACTATAGAGGAGGTTTAGAGAACAATGAATTTTAATGATACAAATTATAGAGAGATTATTACGAAGGCGGTATGTGGTACCGGTCGTCAATTAATTAAAAAAACTGATATCATTAATGCACATCATCATCCGACGAGTATTTTGGGTTGTTGGGTCATTAATCATGAATATCGTGCAGAAAAAAACGGACATAATGATGTGGTTGTTTATGGAAATTACGATGTAAATGTGTGGTACTCGTTCCATGACAATACAGAAACGGAAGTTGTGACGGAAACAGTAGAATATCGTGATGAAATTCCGTTATCTAAACGAGATGAGGAAAGCTTTAATCATGAAGAAGATGTCGTTGTCATGGTAGTGCAACAGCCTAGCTGTCTAAGATGTAATATCGATGAAGAAAACGTACAAATTTCTGTTGATATACAACGTGAGTTTATTGCCGAGGTTATCGGGGAGACGAGAGTAAAGGTCCGTGTAGAAGCAGAAAAATCGTATGATTCGATGGATCGTGATATGACAATGGATGAAACAATTGTAAATTTAAAGCGGGAGTTTTCTGAAGGAGTAAGAAAATAAAGCAACCATATTTTCAGATAATTGGTGTGACTTGGCTATCTTCGTTATTGAAGATAGCTTTTGTTATGACATTATTTTTTTTGTGTTTCATAAAAGGTTTTAAGATAGGCTTTTCCATATTTTGGTGCAACTAGGTCGGATGTCATGACATTATTAAAAAATTGAAAAAGTCCATGTAAATGATTGCTCGTTAATTTCGTTATAACTAACGGTAGTTTTAATAAAATTTTAGGAATATGAAATGTTTTTTCCTTTTTTCCGACTACATCAAAGGCGTAACGTGCAATTTTATTATACGTTAATACTTCGGGACCGCCAATATCAAGTATATCGTTTTCCCTGGCAAAATTTTCAACACAATATTTTGCTAAATCTTCTCCGTGGATTGGGTTCATACGGGCATTGCCACTTCCTATCATGTATACCCTGCCTTTTACCGCCATTGCGAGAAATGGTAACATGTCTGAATAATATCCTGTTGGTCGAATGATCAAATGATTCACAGTGGAATTAGTTAGTTCTTGAACAAATTTTTGTTTGGCTTCTAGTAGTGGGCCAAGCTTTTCCCAATGTTCACTCATGAAAACATGTATGTACATAAATTTTTTGACATCATGGTTTTCAGCTTCTCTTAATAAATTGAAATTCCCACCGAAATCAACATCAGCAAAAGTGGAGCCACCAGATTTTTTCGTCAAGCCGACAGAGGAAAATACATAATCGACATCTTGGCATATACCTTCTAGACTTTTTCTGTTTGTAACATCACCTAAAACAACTTCATCGATATATTCCCTTATTGGCGGCTCATTGATTGGACCGGGATTGCCTAACTTTTTTTCATCCCTGACAAGCACCTTTGTGTAATAGCCATTTTGTTTTAATTCTTTTATAACATATCTCCCTAAATATCCAGTGGCTCCTGCGATTAATACTTTTTTCATGCAAACCACCCCATTTATTTAAGTGTACCAAAAGTTGGCATTTAATTTAAAGGGGTATAGTAATAAGGGTTTTAAGTGAAGTCATCAAGTTGACTCAATGATTTCGGACAAAATCATCAAATCTTATGTTAAAATAGGTTTATTGTGATTTAATTCAAGTTTTTATGTAAATGAAATGTTAAACACAAGTTGATCACTTATAAACATTGATTTACCGCACATAAATGCGTGTTTACCGCACATAAACTATGATTTCGCATTTAAACAGAATAAAATCACTCATAATAATAGTTAAACTGATAATAAAACAATCAAATTAATACGTTCTCCAAGACAAGAAAGGAAATAACGGTTAATGGATAAATTTTATGAAAAGACAATTAGTTCTAGGTCGATTTTTAATGGAAAAATTATTGATGTACAAGTTGATGATGTATTACTTCCAGATGGGAATAAGTCAAGACGGGAAATTGTGAAACATCCTGGGGCTGTAGCAATCATCCCGATAACAGAAGATAATAAAATAATTTTTGTTGAGCAATATCGTAAACCACTAGAACGATCACTCATTGAAATTCCTGCCGGAAAAATAGAACCGAATGAAAAGCCGGAAATTACAGCAGTTCGTGAATTGGAAGAGGAGACAGGGTATACGACAGACCAGTTAGAACTTGTTGCTTCCTTTTATACTTCACCTGGTTTTGCTGATGAAATGATTCATTTATATTTTACTAACCAATTAAAGAGGCTACAACAAACTATTCCAGGTGATGAGGATGAGTTTGTTGAAATCCATGAACTTACTTTGGACCAAGCAGAACAATTGATCAATGGGAAAAAAATTTATGATGCAAAAACAATGTATGCCATCACATATTTAAAATTAAAGGGAATGAAGATATGATGCTTAACAATTATTTTGCTGATATGCACATTCATATCGGTCGTGATATTTATAATAAACCTGTAAAAATTACTGCCTCAAAAAATCTTACGATGACAAATGTGTTAAAAGAGGCAAGCCGTCGTAAAGGGATGGATCTTATTGGTGTGATTGATTGTCAGTCTCCGGCGGTACAGGAGGAACTCATTCAGCTAATTCAACAAGGTGAAGCGGAAGAATTACAGGACGGTGGGATTCGTTTCGAGGATGTGACACTTTTACTAGGTTCGGAAATTGAAATTTATGATGACAATTGTCATGGACCGATTCATGCATTATGTTTTTTTCCTACTTTGGCACATATGCATCAATTCAGTAAGTGGCTTTCGAAGCGGATGAAAAATATAACGCTTAGTTCCCAACGGTATTATGGTACGGCGAAGGATTTACAGGAAAAAGTTAAGGAATTAGATGGTTTATTTATTCCAGCCCATATTTTTACTCCATTTAAAAGTTTATATGGAAAAGGTGTTAAACATTCCTTATTAGAAGTATTCGATCCAGATCTCATTGATGCTGTTGAACTTGGGCTTAGCTCGGATACAGAAATGGCGGATCAAATTGCCGAACTGCATCAATTTACTTTTTTAACAAACTCTGACAGTCATTCTTTGGGAAAAATTGGACGGGAATATCAACAAATTACAATGGCAACCCCTTCATTTAATGAATTTCATGCTGCATTAAAAAACGATGGGGGACGAAGGGTATTGGCGAATTATGGGATGAATCCTAAATTAGGGAAATATTATACAACGGTTTGTCAGCAATGTTTCGCACCAGTCACTTTTCAATCTTCGTCATGTCCCCATTGTCAAGGGACCAAAATTATTAATGGGGTTTTTGATCGTATTAACCAATTGGCTTCAGAAAGTGGATCATCTAGGGAAAGACCACCATACTTATATCAAGTACCACTTGATTATTTACCAGGTCTAGGGCCGAAGACATTTGAAAAACTACTAAATTTTTTCTCAACTGAAATGAATATTATTCACTATGTGCCAGATGAAAAACTTAGGGAAGTCTTGCCTGATAAGTTAACAGAAATAATTTTGGCAATGAGAAAGGGACAACTGCAGGTTGAAGCTGGTGGTGGTGGGAAATACGGTCATGTTAAAACAAAATAATTATTGAAGTAGTCATGAATCCTATCTACCTTTCATATCTATTAAAATAAATCATTTAATAGATGGAGGATTATGATGCGTAGAAATGATCATCAATTATTGAACCATATACGGGACCACTTGACTGTTTATATTTTTATTGTAACGTTATTTTTTATTGGCATCATTTTTGGGGCAATTATCGTTAATAGTATGTCATTTATTCAAAAGCAGGATATTTACTTTCAGTTTGAAAATTTTTTGAATAGTTTAATGAATGAACAAGAGATTGAAAGAATGGCGATTTTAAAGCAGAGTTTTTCTTTCCATATAAAATATTTGTTCGTGTTATTTTTGTTAGGATTAACAATTATTGGTATTCCAATCATTTGGTTGTTAGTTTTTATTAAAGGCTTAGCAATTGGTTTTTCAGTCGGATTTATCGTCAATCAACTAGGGTGGCAAGGGTTGCTCATTGCAACTTTATCTATTGCCCCACAAAATATTATTATCGTTCCGGTATACTTATTTGCTGCAAGCATCTCAATGATTTTTTCCATTAATATATTACGTAAAATAGTTGGACAAAGTACAAGAGGCTCGATTGGTAAGCCAATGGCACAATATACATTTATTTATGCAATCCTTTGTTTTTTCGCATTTATTAGTACATTACTGGAGACATTTATTTCAAATGAAGTGTTAAAAATGGTGATGAAAGTTAGTTTTTCTCTGATATGGAGTAACATTTTTATATAATTTATTTATAATAATTATAATTTAATATTTATTATTAAATCTAATTGATAACAATTATTTTGACAGTTGTTTCATCTTTCCTCTATAATAAAAGGGAAAGATGGAGGGGTAAAACGATGAAACAACGTATCGATGATATAAAAAAAGAACTCCATTCTAAAGGTTATAAGCTCACTCCACAGAGAGAGGCTACGTTAACAGTACTTTTGGAGCGTGAGGAAGATCATTTAAGTGCTGAAGAAGTTTTTTTTCTTGTGAAAGAAAAAGCACCTGAAATTGGTTTAGCCACGGTTTATCGTACATTAGAATTGTTATGTGAATTAAAAATTGTTGATAAAATTAGTTTTGGTGATGGTGTGTCCCGATACGATTTACGTAAAGAGGGAATTGAGCATTTTCATCATCACCTTGTATGTAGTGAATGTGGCTCTGTGGAAGAAATTATTGATGATTTATTAGTAGACGTTGAAAAAATTGTGGAAAGAGATTGGCAGTTTAAGGTCGAGGACCATCGATTAACTTTTCATGGAATTTGTAAACAATGTCAGAAAGTAAAAGTGAATGTGAATTAACAATGATCCGAATAAATTTAGGGTCATTTTTTCATTTATTATTCTGATGTATATATTTGCTTCATTTTGGCATACCTTTCTAGTAATAGGGTGATTAATGGTCCTAAATTAGAGCTGGAAGGAAGGTGTCACAATGAAACGAATTATTTGGGATGCGTGTAAGCTAATTATTATTTTTGTTTGTTGTACATTTTTATTTTATTATGGATTAAAGGCGATGCATGCCGAATACGAACAATACCATCGGTATGACCAGCCGGAAGGTCCAGCGATGAAAGTATTTAGTGATAACAATAGTTTCATTGATAGAGTCTATCTATTTTTACGATTAGGAGAATGATGATGCTAACCGATGCTGTTGAGGATTTCTTTCATTATTTAAAAATTGAACGTGGATTGTCTGATAATACAATCATCTCTTACAGACGTGATTTAACACAATATGTCCAATTTATTAAAAAATCTCAGCAGATTGTGGACTGGCAACGGGTCCAACGAAGGGACATTGTCGCTTTCTTACTTCATTTAAAAGAAGATGGAAGGTCAAGTAAAACGATAGCAAGGGTCACATCTGCCTTAAGATCTTTCCACCAATTTTTAATTCGTGAGCAAATGGTTGACCATGATGCCTCTTTACAAATAGAAACACCTAAACTAGCAAAAACGTTACCAAGTTTTTTAAAAATGGATGAGGTTGAATTGTTGCTCAGTTATGATGGAAAGGAACCGTTACATATTCGTAATAGAGCGATGATTGAATTAATGTATGCAACGGGATTACGTGTGTCGGAAATGACTTCTCTAAAAATGTCTGATGTTCATCTAATGATGGGATTTGTTCGTTGTGTGGGAAAAGGGAGCAAGGAGCGAATTGTCCCCCTAGGTGAAGTGGCGAGGGATGTTTTGCAAGATTATTTAGATCATGCAAGACCAGTTTTAATTAAAAAAAATCAAGACGAACCGGGGTTATTCGTTAATCGATTAGGAAAACCTTTATCAAGACAAGGATTTTGGAAAATTTTAAAAGGAATTGCTTTGGAAGTCGGGTTAAATAAATCTGTTACTCCACATATGTTACGTCACTCTTTTGCGACTCATTTATTGGAAAATGGTGCCGATTTAAGGGCTGTTCAGGAAATGTTGGGTCATGCTGATATTTCAACAACACAAATTTATACTCACGTAACAAAGACGAGATTAAAAGATATGTATAAGCAGTACCATCCCCGGGCTTGATGGCAATGGATAGTAGGGATGTCTTTTTCATAGTTTCTTTTTGTCCATTCAATACAGATGAATGTGGACATGCCTAGATAATTAGGGACCTTATAATTTTTATCATGTTATTATTTGTAGAAATTGTCATCGGAGAAAGGTTGACAAAATTGGGAATTTTTAAGCGGATTTTTTTAATCGTTTTAGATTCAGTTGGAATAGGTGAGGCACCTGATGCCGTGTCTTATGGTGATGTTGGTGCTGATACAGTAGGAAATATCGCCAAACGTGTTGGTAGATTAAATTTACCCACTTTAGCATCATTAGGTTTTGGTCATTTAAAATCAGTTGACGGTATTGAACAAGTAGAGAATCCCCTTGGATATTTTGGGAAAATGATTGAAGCATCGGTGGGAAAGGACACGATGACTGGACATTGGGAATTAGCGGGACTGCATGTATCCCAACCTTTTAAAACTTTCCCAAAGGGATTTCCTGAGGAATTGTTAAATGAGCTGTCACGACGTACTGGTAGAGATATCATTGGAAATGTCGCCGCTTCAGGCACTGTTATTATTGAGGAGCTTGGTGAACAGCATATGAAATCGGGGGCAATGATTGTTTACACTTCTGCCGATTCTGTCTTGCAAATTGCTGCCCACGAATCAGTGATCCCATTAGAAGAATTATATTCGATTTGTGAAATTGCTAGGGAATTAACGATGGATGAACGATTTCTAGTCGGACGTGTCATTGCTCGGCCATTTATTGGTGAACAAGGGGCTTTTCAGCGAACTGCTAATCGGCATGATTATGCATTAAAACCATTTGGTCGAACTGTGATGAACGCTTTATCAGAAGCTGGTTTAGATGTCATTGCTTTAGGGAAAATTAATGATATTTTTGACGGGTCAGGAGTAACAGAAGCAATCCGAACGAAGGACAATGAAGATGGCATGGATAAAATAACAGAAATGGTGAATAAGTCATTTTCGGGACTATGCTTTATAAATTTAGTTGATTTTGATGCAAATTATGGCCATCGCCGGGATCCTGCCGGTTATGCAAAAGCGTTAGAGTGTTTTGATCATCGATTAACTAAATTTTTACCAGAATTAAAAGAGGATGATCTTTTAATAATGACAGCAGATCACGGGAATGATCCGACATTTACCGGGACCGATCATACGAGGGAAATGGTGCCTTTGATTGTTTATCATCGTCAAGTTAAAGTAGGGGGACCAATAGCTACTAGACAAACATTTGCTGATGTTGGTGCAACGATTGCCGAAAACTTTTCAGTTCAGTTAGATACAGCAGGGACAAGTTTTTTACTAGAAATCAGTGAATGAAAATAAAAGAGGTGTTTGGTTTTGCGTATGTATGATGTGATTGCCAAAAAGCGTGATGGACATGCTTTGTCGACAGATGAAATCTATTTTTTTATTGAAGGGTACACAAGCGGGCACATTCCTGACTATCAGGCAAGTGCATTATTAATGGCTATTTATTTTCAGGGAATGTCGTTGGAAGAAAGTGCGATATTAACGAGGGCCATGGTAGATTCAGGTGAAACAGTTGATTTGTCGCATATTGCCCAAGTGAAGGTTGACAAGCATTCTACTGGTGGAGTTGGTGATTCAACGACAATTTCTTTATCAGCATTAGTCGCTTCTGTCGGTGTTACTGTTCCCAAAATGAGTGGTCGTGGATTAGGCTTTACTGGTGGGACGATCGACAAATTGGAATCAATTGAAGGATTTCAAGTAGAAATTTCTAATGATAAATTTGTTCAATTAGTGAATGAATATGGTGTCGCTGTTGTTGGCCAATCTACAAACTTGGCCCCTGCTGATAAGTTGCTTTATAGTTTACGGGATGTCACAGCTACGGAAGTGTCCATACCTCTGATTGCAAGCTCCATTATGAGTAAAAAAATTGCATCAGGTACTGACAAAATTTTGCTCGATGTGAAGGTCGGTTCAGGAACATTTATGAAAACTTTTAAGGAAGCAAAATTGTTGGCTGAAACGATGGTTAGTATTGGGAATGCTAATGGAAAAGAAACCGTGGCAGTCTTAACAAATATGGACCAACCGTTAGGCTATGCGATTGGCAATGCGCTAGAAATTGCTGAAACGGTTGATGTTTTACAAGGGGTAGGGCCTATTGATTTGACTGAGCTCTGTTTAACGTTAGGCACTCACATGGTCGTTCTAGCTGGAAGGGCTTCCTCGTTTACAGAAGCAAGGTTACTATTAGAAGAAAGTATGAAAAATGGAAAAGCAATTGCTCATTTTAAAAAATTTATTGAAGGTCAAGGTGGTAATTCAGCTTTTATTCATCATTCAGATTTGTTGCCGAAAGCCAAGTATCAGGTTGAAGTAAGGTCAGAGATGTCTGGATATATTTCTAAGATGGAAGCAGAGGCATTCGGTAAGGCATCTGTTCAGTTGGGGGCAGGTAGAAAAACAATGGACGATGAGATTGACTTAGCTGTCGGAATTATTTTACATAAAAAAATTGGCGATTACGTTAAAGTTGGCGAACCACTCATGACGATTCATACGAATGAAATGTCCCATGGACAACAAGTGGGGGAACAATTACTACAATATATATCGTTTTCAGATAATCGGGTAGATTATCCCTTGATTTTGGATGTTATCGATTAAGCTTTGTTCGGAAACGAATTTTACAATGATATTTAAATAGGCGAAGCACAGTTTTCATTCCCACTTACCACGGAAATTCATGCAACCAAGCTGTTTCAATTCCCACTTGCTACGGAAATTAATGTAACCGGGAATGAAAGGTCTATTTAACTTCTTAACTACACTATTGAAATTAATAACTTAAAAATTTCATTCATGTTGATCGGCGAATAACCACCAGTTTAACGTCCCAAGTACTCCGACAATACTTGTAATAAAAATGATTAGAAATTGACTCCATTGCAGAGGCACTGGTGTGCCTTCAATCCCACTGACAATTGCTGGAATTGACCAAGGGAAAAAGTCACCATATCCGATGGCTGCGATAATTTGTGCGATGACTAATGTGACAATGACATATCCTAGTGGTGCGAGATAACCCCTACCGTAACTAGCGAAAAAAGCAACAGGAGTACTGACTAAAATTGTCATTAAAGTGACAATAGAAAATAAAGGTATTCCTAATTTTAGTGCCTCAATATTCCATCCTGGAAGTCCAATTACTAGACCAATTGCCGTTCCTAAAACAACAATGTATACACTTAACAAAATACACGTAAAAACAACAGTTAAAAATTTTGCCATGACAATGATTGCCCTAGAGTAAGGAAGTATGAGCAAATCCTTCACAGTTTGATCTGTGAACTCTCTCCCAAACACCCAACTCATTATAAAACCAAATATAATTAATCCTCCAATTCCAATCATTTGTGCGTGGAGTACAAAATAAGCCGTCCAATTGGCTTCACCAGCAATTTGCGCTTTTGCTCCAACTAAACCTGATTGTTGTGCAAGGGTTGGGTGCATTAAAACAAACATAAAAAACCCCGCCATTATGGGGGCAATGGAAAAAGCAAGTGCTGTGATCCAAATGACTTTTGAGCTTTTAATTTTCAAACCTTCTATTTTTAATACATTAAGGAAATATGTCATGTTACAATGTCTCCTTCGTTTGAATTTTTCGTAGAAAATAAGATTCCAAGTCCTCTTCAGTTACGTGGATTTCTGAGGGAGATAAGCCATTTTTAACGAGATTTAAAGTTATTTCCTCTGGCATTGCAATTGCCTTCTCATCATATGTTTCTATTTTTCCGTCTTTAGTAAACCTAACAGGTTTCCCCATCCCCTTTAACAGATCACTTGCTTGTGCATTGTCTTTTGTGTTAATGATAAGTCGTTGATTTAAACGTCTATATAATATTGTTACATCAATTTCTTCGATCATTTTTCCTTCATGAATAACACCAATCTTTGTGGCGATTTTTGCTATTTCACTCAATAGATGACTAGACATAAAAATAGTGACATTTTTAGTTATTGATAAATTTTGCAACAGTGTTCGCATTTCGACTATTCCTTTTGGATCTAGCCCATTAACTGGTTCATCTAATATTAAAATTTTCGGGCTGTGAACCAATGCTTTAGCAATCCCCAATCGTTGCACATTACCTAAGGAGAGATCTTTTGATTTTACATCTTGATATTTTGTTAAATGAAGTTCCCTCATAATATTTTGTACTACTGTCCTATCTTTGATGGCATGTAGTCGTCTTTGTATATGTAAATTTTCTGTGACAGTTAATTCCGGGTATGAGTAAGGTGTTTCTACAATATGGCCAACATTCCTCCATAAATCTGTACTAGTTCGCGTCACTTTATTTCCATTAATAAAGCATTCCCCGCTACTTGGTTTAATTAAGCCGAGCAACATTCTTATCAGTGTTGTTTTCCCAGCACCATTTAATCCGATAAATCCGTAAATTTCTCCCGTTTTAATTTGTAATGAAACATCCTTAACTGCATAAAAATCCCGGTACCTTTTTGTTAAGTTAACTGTTTCAATCACGGTTGCCATGAAAATCAATCCTCCTCAATGAACAAATGCTCAACAATTAAATCAATTTGTACGTTGATCACGTCACGATACACGTTTTCGCCAATTTCCTGTTTGTGAAGACTTAACATAAATAAAGCCCTAAACAATCCAGTCATTACATTGGAATTAAGCTTACTAGCAATACCCAAATTTTTTAAAGACATTAACCATGTCTGAAATGTGGATTCATCGTGAGAGAAGTGGTCTTTTAATTGTTCTGGCGGAATTTTTTTTAATAATTGTTTCATCGTATCCCTGATAAATAAATCCCTTATGAGTGGATTATTTTCAACACTGCCAATTAAGTTTTTAAGCGATTGTTTGATAAATTCTTTAGGGTGAACATTTGTTAAAGAGGGGGCTGTGAAAAATTGTGATGTCATTTTTTCTTCTTCCTTTTCTAAAATTGTAAAATATAATGATTCCTTTGAAGTGAAAAAATGATAGAATGTCCCTTGTGCGATACCTACCGCATTTGTAATATCGTTAATTGACGTTTTTTTAAAACCATATTGGCGAAATAAATCAGCACCCCGTTTGATCAACTGTGACATAATATAAGCCTTTTCCTCTTGATTGAACTTTCTGGACATTTAAATACCTCCTTTAATGAATCAATGAATAATAAAAATTTATATTCACATTAAGTATACACAATACTACCAAAAAATTAAATAAAATAAACATATTTTAGTTATAAATTAATGCCTTTCTGGCCATTCTATGTATATATGAAAAAATTCGGAGGGACATCATGAAGCGAATAATTATTATGATTGGTTTAATGGTCAGTCTATTACTTTTTAATAGTCACATAAGTCAAGCCGAGGAAGTAGATTTATTTGATAACAATGCACGCTCGAGTATATTGATAGAGCAATCAACTGGAAAGGTTCTCTATGAAAATAATGCACACGATGAACTTCCACCAGCAAGTATGACTAAAATTATGACATTACTTTTAGTGATGGAAGCTATTAACGAGAAACAATTATCTTGGGATGAAGAAATTACGGTAAGTGAACACGCTTCCTCTATGGGGGGGTCACAAGTGTTTTTAGAAGCGGGAGAGAAGATGACGGTTGATGAATTAGTCAAAGCTGTTGCAGTAGCCTCCGCTAATGATGCTAGTGTCGCATTGGCGGAAAGAATTGCCGGAAGCGAAAAGGCATTTGTTGCTCTTATGAATGAAAAGGCGAAACAATTACAGTTACAGCACACTCATTTTGAGAATGCTTCAGGGTTACCGACTAAAAATCATTATTCCAGTGCATATGATATGGCGATGATGTCTAAACAATTATTAAAAAATGAAAAAATTACAGAATATACATCAATCTATGAAGATTATTTACGTAAAGGGGAGGAAAATGAATTTTGGTTAGTTAATACGAATAAATTGGTTCGATTTTATCCTGAAGTTGATGGCTTAAAAACAGGTTATACGAGTGAAGCAAAATACTGTTTAGCAGCAACAGCAATGAAAGACGATATGCGTGTTATTGCTGTTGTGATGGGAGTCGATTCAATAAAAAATAGAAATAAAATGACGATGGAAATGATTCATCATGCCTTTTCCCACTATGAAATTGAAAAGTTATTCACTCAAGGAGAACCGTTAACGAAAATAAAAAATATGCGGACAGAGGATGCATTATATGATGTTGTAACGAGTGAGCCGATTAATATTCTTCATAGGAAGGGGGAAAAGGACACGTTTGTGCCAACCATTGACGTGCGAATAAAGGATGGTTATCAATTACCAATCAAAAAAGGAGAAAAAGTTGGGCACGTAACGATTAGTAACGAAAAGGAAACGATTTTTGAATCACCATTAATATTAACGAAGGATATGGACAAGGCATCCTTCACTACTTTGTTGAAAAGAACATTTCGGCAATTAATGACATTGCAATCCTCAGGAAAATGAAATGTCGAAGTTAGCTGAATTTTTATCGTCATTGTCTAATTAAAGGATTATTAATTTGAAAACGAGAAAAAGAATAGTGTCAAACGAGATAGGAGTGATTTTAATGGGATTGAGCTGTTCTTTTATAACGAAAGAAAATGTATTAATTATTCGTTTAAATGGTGAATTGGATCACCATGAGGCAAATATTTTACGGGAGAAATGGCAGGCACAATTGCAACAAAATCCGATCCAGCATATTGTCCTTAATGTAGAAGATTTAACGTTTATGGATAGTTCAGGCATAGGTGTTATATTAGGTCGATATAAAGAAATTATTCGTACCGGTGGTCAAATGGTTGTTTGTTCTGTACATGAGCCAATTAAAAGAATTTTTGAAATGTCAGGTTTATTTAAGATTTTACGTTTAGAATCGACAGAAGAACATGCATTATTATCCTTGGGGGTGGCATCGTGAAAAATAAAATGGAATTAACTTTTTTAAGTGTTAGTGAAAATGAAGCTTTTGCTCGTGCAACGGTAGGAGCCTTTATGGTACAACTTGATCCGACAATGGATGAGTTAACGGAAGTTAAAACAGTAGTTTCGGAAGCAGTAACAAATGCAATTATTCATGGATATCAAGGTAATAGGGATAGTTATATTACAATTAAATGTCACATATATGAAGACAACGAGCTTGAGTTAATGATTATTGATAAAGGCGTAGGAATTCACGATATTGAGGAAGCCAAGACACCATTATTTACATCAAAACCAGAATTGGAAAGATCGGGGATGGGTTTTTCTATTATGGATAGTTTCATGGACTCGTTAAACATAGATTCTATTATAGGTGAAGGAACGACAGTGACGATGAGAAAACAACTTTTAAAAAGCAATATCGTTTGTCATTAGGTGCCTGACAATGGATGTAAATGTAAAAGGAAGTAAAGAAAAAGGAACTTTGACAAATGAACAAGTTAGAGACTATATATTGAAAAGTCAGCAAGGAGATGAGGCAGCAAGACATTTATTAGTGGAAAAAAATGTTCGTCTCGTATGGTCAATTGTACAAAGATTTTTAAACCGTGGCTATGATGCTGATGATCTTTTTCAAATTGGTACGATTGGATTAATAAAAGCAATTGATAAATTTGACCTTACCTTTGAAGTTCGTTTTTCAACCTATGCTGTCCCGATGATTATTGGAGAAATTCAACGGTTTATAAGGGATGATGGCACAATAAAGGTAAGTCGTTCTTTAAAAGAGGTTGGGAATAAAATTAGGATAACAAAAGAATCGTTATCAAAAAAGTTAAATCGATCACCTACAGTGTTTGAAATTGCTGAAGCACTAAATATGACGCCTGAAGATGTTGTTCAAGCAGAAGAGGCGATAAAATCTCCTCACTCCATTCATGAGGTAGTTTATGAGAATGGTGGGGAACCAATTACATTACTTGATCAACTCCCACATGATGAGTCAATATCATTTGACAAATTAATTTTAGATGAAGCCATTGAAAGGTTAACCGAGCGGGAAAGAATTATCGTTTATTTGCGCTATTATAAAGATTATACACAATCTGAGGTAGCGGAAAGATTAGATATTTCTCAGGTACAAGTGTCCCGCTTAGAAAAGAAAATTTTACAAACTTTAAAACAACTTATCAACCAGTCATCATAGATTTTTACTTCAAAAAATTAATAAGTTTCATTTAATTTGATCCTTTACTGCTCAAAGTAAAGGATTTTGTATATAATTTTCTTCTTGATACAAACTAACTTTAACGATGAGTTGGAAAGGGATGTCACCATGACAGAAGTCGTTTATATCCGGATGAAAAAGAAAGTAAATGTGTCACAATATCAATCACTTAAATTAAAGGATATTGCCCACATTAGTTCCCCGAGAGAAAATGAAGATAAACTCCTACAAATACCTATTTATCGGATTACGAAAAAAGACAACCATATCGTTATTATCGATAGTTTTATTGTCATAAAACATTTACGAGAATTATATCCCCACTTGGATTTTCAATTGATAGGACGATCTGAAACGATGGTTGTCGTCAATTTACAACAAAAATCAGCCAATCTGTTCATCGTATTATTTGTTTGGATATTATTATTTGTTGGTTCGGCCATGACGATTATGAATTTTCACTATGATGTCAGTATGCAGGAGGTACACCAAAGAATACACTATTTGCTATCCAATCAGTACAAACAATATCCTTTAATGATCCAAATCCCTTATTCTTTAGGCCTTGGTGTTGGCATGATTTTGTTTTTAAATAGGATTTTTAGAAAGAAAATTAATGAAGAACCAAGTCCATTGGAAGTTGAAATTCATCTTTATCAAAATAAAGTAGATGAATATTTGACGTATTATGAGAATGAGTTAAATGATGAGCAATATTTTTTATAATGCCATTGAAATAGTGATTGGATTTGCCAGTGGAATTATGATCGGTGGTGGATTTGTTGGATTATTAACGATTTTAGGTATTATTCCTCGACTCGTTCATTTATCTAATTCAAATCACTTGTTAATTATCTATCCCTTTGTCCTCATTTTTGGTGTCCAGTTAGGCACCTACTTATCTTTTACAGAAATCACTTGGCACTATTCCCCTCCAATCATAATTATTTGGGGATTGTTACAAGGAATTTTTAACGGCATGATTGCTGCGGCCTTAGCTGAAATATTAAATGTATTTCCGTTGTTAGCGAAGCGAATTGGTTTGCAAAAATATATATTATACTTGCTTTTTGCGATTGTTTTAGGAAAAATGTTTGGTTCCCTGATGCAATGGATTTTTATCGTACAACCGTAAAAATAACTGAAAATGTCAGTATGAAAGGTGATTATATGGTAAAACGTGATCGTTTGCAATTTGTCGCAAAACAAATTGAACGAAATGAAGAATATATGAAAATAGAGTTAGGTGTCGGTACATCATATGACATTGATTTTCGCGAACTGATTGTACTGCAACGAAAAGTTCAACTATATTATATCAATGGTTTGGTAGATGATACGACGGTAACTGAAATTTTGAAAAAGCTTGTTGAAGTGAATGACAATGAATCGGAATCAGATAATATTTACGAGATTATAAAAAACCGTTTGGTGAACCAACAGGTAGATCCGGAAAATAAAATTGATAAATTAACGGACGAACTTTTATCTGGTTTAGTCATTGTGTTTATTGATGGTGAAAGGGATGCTTTTATTGTTGACGTTCGTCACTATCCTGGTAGACAACCTGAGGAACCAGACACCGAAAGAGTGATTAGGGGATCCCGCGATGGCTTCACAGAAAACATTGTTGAAAATACTGCATTAACCCGGAGAAGAGTAAAAGATAAACGATTACGTAATGAATTAATGAAAGTAGGTAAACGTTCAAAGACAGAAGTAAGTATTTGTTATATTGATTCCATTGTAAATGAAGCTATCGTTCATTCTGTAAAGGAAAAATTAAAGAAAATTGATATTGATGGTCTTGTCATGGCAGATAAAGCATTGTCAGAATTTTTTGTTGAACAAAAGTGGAATCCTTTCCCATTAGTACGATTTACAGAAAGACCTGATGTTGCCGCACACCATTTGCTGTCTGGATACGTTGTCTTAATGGTTGATACATCTCCCAATGTTATCATTGTGCCAACGACGTTTTTTGATCATTTAGAACATGCTGAAGAATTTAGGCAAACTCCTACGATAGGGACGATGACACGTTGGGTTAGAATTATTGCTGTATTATCGTCAGTATTTTTATTACCTGTTTGGTTATTATTTGTGTTGGAACCTTCTTTATTACCAAAAAGTTTATCATTTATTGGGCCAGATAAAGTTGGTAACGTGTCAATTGGAATCCAAATTATTTTAGCGATATTAGGGGTTGAATTTTTACGAATGGCCGCTATACATACGCCAACCCCCTTGGCAACAGCCTTAGGTTTGATTGCTGCCGTATTAATTGGAGATATTGCCGTCGACGTTGGCTTATTTAATGCTGAAGTAATTTTGTACGTTGCCATTAGTACAATTGGTTCTTATGTAACCCCTAGTTATGAATTAAGTGTTGCTAATAAATTTGTGGAAATATGGTTTATCATCGCCATTTTAACATTTGGTGTCAGTGGATTTATGATTGCTTTAACTACGACGATTTTATATCTGGTGCATTTAAATACGATTGATGCACCCTATTTTTGGCCCCTCATCCCGTTTGACCGGAGAAGTTTTTTTCGCTTTCTATTTCGTTTCCCTGTCCCTTATGTGCAATCACGGCCTAAAATCGTATTTCCTAAAAATCTGATTAGACAGAAAAGGTAGCAACTATCTTTAATTCTTTCGTTTTCATTCACAATGTGATACATTATTTCTAGTTCAAAGTAAAGGCGTGTGTGATATGGTTTTGGAATTTCATCCGTTCACAGTGAATGAAAAGGGTCATTTACAAATTGATGATGTCGATGCAATTGATTTGGCAAGAACTTATGGGACACCACTTTTTGTTTATGATGTTAGTTTAATTAGAAAAAAGTGCCGTCAATTTGTGGATACTTTTGAGGAATTAGGGGTACAAGCTCAAGTGGCGTATGCCAGTAAGGCTTTTTCATCATTGGCTTTATTTCAGGTTATTCATGATGAAGGATTAAGCTTGGATGTCGTATCTGCAGGTGAGCTATACGCGGCAATAAAGGCTGGATTTCCATCCGAAAAAATTCACTTTCATGGTAATAATAAAAGCGAAGCTGAGCTAAAAACGGCAATAGATGAAGGTGTTGGGTGTATTATTATTGATAACTTTTATGAAATTAAACTTTTGGAAAAAATTTTATATAAAAGTAATAAGAAAATAGATGTATTATTACGTATAACCCCAGGAATTGAATCGGAAACCCATCGATATATCATGACTGGTAATGAGGATTCTAAATTTGGTTTTAATATCGAAAATGGTCAGGCTGATGAAGCATTTTTACAAGTAGTTGATCATTCCCATCTTAGACTAAAGGGAATTCATAGCCATATTGGATCACAAATTTTTACGAGTGATAGTTTTTCAATTGCCATTGAATTATCGTTTAAATTAATTGAAAAATGGCATAAAATGCATCATTTCATTCCAAAAGTGATGAATTTCGGTGGTGGGTTTGGTATTCGGTATACGGAAGGGGATCATCCACTCCCTATTGAAGAGCATGTTCGTTATTTAGTAAGAAAAGTGACGGAGGTAGTGGGAGATTTGGGAATATCAATGCCGGAAATTTGGATTGAGCCGGGTCGTTCTATTGTAGGTGAAGCCGGTGTGACACTGTACTCTATTGGTTCGATGAAGGATATAGAAGGTGTAAGAAAGTATGTTGCAGTCGATGGGGGTATGGCAGATAATATTCGCCCGGCTTTATATTCGGCAAAATACGAAGGGGTCATAGCAAATAAAGCAAAACATAAAGTTGTTGAAACAGTGTCGATTGCAGGGAAATGCTGTGAATCAGGTGACATGCTTATCTGGGATTTACCTCTCCCCCAAATTGACCATGGGGATATTTTGGCAGTATTTTCAACCGGTGCCTATGGTTACTCAATGGCAAGCAATTATAATCGTTTACCGAAACCAGGGGTTGTGTTTGTTGAAAATGGAAAAAGTCAATTAGTTGTGCAAAGAGAATCATTAGATGATATGATAAAAAATGAACGATTTTACCAAATAAATAAAAAGGGGATAGAGTAAAGTGAAGAAAGGTTATATTACATTAGAAAATGATGACAAAATAGAATTTGAATTATATGATGAGGAAGCACCTGGAACAGTAGAGAATTTCAAGCAACTTGCTGATGATCATTTTTATGATGGTTTATCGTTTCATCGGGTTATTCCGGGCTTTGTCAGTCAAGGTGGCTGTCCACTTGGTGATGGTACAGGTGGATCTGGAAAAACAATTAAATGTGAAACAGAAGGAAATCCGCATAAACATGTAGAAGGTTCTTTATCAATGGCACATGCCGGGAAAGACACAGGTAGTAGTCAATTTTTTATTGTTCATGAACCCCAACCACATTTGAATGGAGTCCATACTGTATTCGGACAAGTTACATCGGGAATTGAATTCGCTAAAAATATGCAAAATGGAGATGTCATGAAAGAAATCGTCGTATTAGACGATTAATGCCATGGTATGTGAATTAAATACTCCATATCGAAAAGGGAACCTATTTGATGCTCTCGTGTTATTTTTGCTAAAAGTTGCCTTCTCGTTATTTTGTATGTATCATTTATTTTACAGATATGTATTAAATAAATTTTAATGAGGGGTATGTATGTTATTACGATTTAAAAAGAATTATGAAAAAATCGCTATGGGTTTACTGTCTTTCATGCCTTTGCAAAAGGATGTAAAGGTGTTACAGGAGACAATGAATCAATATGAAACGAATCCTAATTGGCATCTTTTATTATGGAAAGAAAAAGATGATGTTGTCGGTGCGATTGGTCTAAAAATTGAAAATGATATAAATGCCGTCATTCAACATATATCTGTTAACCCATCATATCGAAATACAGGCATTGGCAGAAAAATGATTCATGAAGTGATTCAAATGTATGGAGAAAAGTATGATGTTTGTGCTAACGAAAATATTCAAGAATTTTTTGATAAAAGCGTTGATGATCAGCAATTAGATGCATCTGAGGACGAATTTTGATTTGGAATTAATAAAGAATTTGATTGTTAACTTTGATCATATATGATAAATGAAGAAAACCAGCCTAATGTGGGCTGGTTTTTTCCCTACTAACTAATTGATTGGGTTTCTTTAGTCTAGGGAAGTATTTTTGACTTAAAATCTAGAATAATCCGTAATCCTTCCCTTCTTAGTTGAATTTGTGTAGAGAAGGGAACGAATAAACTGTAATCCTTCCCTTCTTAGTTGCTTTTGAATGGAGAAGGGCACGAATAAACTGTAATCCTTCCCTTCTTCATTGATTTTGAATAGAGAAGGGCACGAATAAACCGTAATCCTTCCCTTCTTAGTTGAATTTGTGTAGAGAAGGGAACGAATAAACTGTAATCCTTCCCTTCTTAATTGATTTTGCGTAGAGAAGGGCACGAATAAACTGTAATCCTGCCCTTCTCGATTGGATTATGTGGAGAAGGGCACGAAAGCGATGATACTTTGATATTTAACATATATTAACCCTTGCTAGAAAATAGTTGATTCAGTAGACCTTATTCACAAAATTGTGTAAAATTTGTATAGATTCCATAGATTCCATAGATTCCATAGATTCCATAGATTCCATAGATTCATTCGAAAAGAGGTAGTGCAATGGAACATGCGTATAAAGTAAAATTGGATACATTCGAAGGTCCACTTGATCTACTGTTGCATTTGGTGAATCAACTGGAAATTGATATTAACGATATTCCAGTAGCGGAAATTACTGATCAATATATGACTTATATTCGAACGATGCAAGAGATTGAATTAAATATCGCAAGTGAGTATTTAGTAATGGCAGCAACCTTGTTGGCAATAAAAAGTTCAACCCTTCTACCAAAAAAAGAATTAGTTATTGAAGATGATGAATATGAAGAGGATTTACGAGAAGAGTTAATTCAGAGATTAATAGAGTATCGAAAATATAAAGAGGCTGCTAGCTTACTTAAAAATAAGGAACTAGAAGAAAATCAAATTTATACACGACCACAAGTTCAATTTGATGAAGACTTCGGGAAAACCCCTGTGATTCGCGGTGATGTGTCTATTTATCAAATGATTCATGCTCTTCATTATATTTTGGAAAGACGGGAATGGAATAAACCTTTGCAAACAACGATTAATCGGGTTGAAATTTCAATTGAAGATAGAATGGATGAAATTATGAATCTAGTAAATGCTCTACAAGAAGATAGAATTTCATTTCATGATTTGTTTCCGTATCCAAATCGATCCCATATTGTGACAACTTTTCTTGCGTTATTACAGTTATTAAAAAATAATTCCATTCAATGTGAACAAAAAAATCATTTTCAACCAATATTTATTCAAAAAGTTGGGGTGTGATACTAGATGACTGTAGAATTAAAAGCCGTATTAGAAGGTTTATTGTTTGCGAGTGGTGATGAAGGTATTTCAATAAAACAAATAGCCCGTGTCCTTGAAGTCCCTGATGAAATGGCGCATCATTTAATAGAAGAATTAATGTTTGATTATGAACACGTTAATCGCGGGATGACCATTATCCAGTCAAATGAAATTTATCATCTAACAACAAAACCAGAACATAGTATTTATTATAAAAAACTGTTACAAGAACCTCGTTCATCACGTATGACTCAGGCAACCTTAGAAACGTTAGCAATCATTGCTTACAAACAACCGATTACCCGTAGTGAAATTGAGCATATTCGTGGTGTCAATAGTGATTATGGGGTTCAAACGCTATTAGCCCGTTCTCTTATCGAAAGTGTTGGACGACGAGAAGGGGTAGGTAGACCAGTTTTATTTGGTACAAGTACGGAATTTTTAACTTATTTTGGTTTATCATCTTTAAAAGACCTACCACCACTTCCAGAAAATTTTGATGAGGAACCAATTATTGAGGAAGCTAATTTGTTTATGTCTCGTCAAGAGGTAGAATAATAGGGGAGTGTAAAATTATATACTTAGGGTTTGACGATCAAACCCATTTCCTAAAATATATAAACCGTTATGCATGAACTAAATAGTGGCGCATAAACTTTATTATATCCAAACTTTTGGAGGTTATAATGTTGCGCCTAATATTTGGTTCTTTATTTTTATCGTTATTAATAATTTTTGGACAAGTTGCCCGGGTTGATTCTTTATTTCACCACTCGGAAAAATTTAAACAGAATCAAATATGGTTTCATCAATTAAATAGCCAGCAAAACAATATGAAAATTAATTTTACCACACCTCTTTTTGAAAAAATAATACGAGGCCTTACTACAAAATATACGTATACTTCATCATATCTTCGAAAAAATTTTCCAAATCAGTTAACAATGCAGCAATCGAATTGGCAACAGGCCTCTTTACAATTGAATGGTGATCTATCCATATCCGCCCACCATGCTGTCTTATTAGATCAAGAATCAAGCAGAATATTGTATGAAAAAAACGCCCATGAAAAAACCTCGATTGCTAGTTTAACGAAAGTAATGACAGCGATCATTGCAATAGAGTATGGTGATTTGGATGATATTGTCAAAACGAGTAACAGAGCAATTTATACGTCTGGATCGTCTATTTATTTACAAAAGAAAGAAAAAATGACTTTAGAGGATCTTTTGTACGGATTAATGCTCCGTTCAGGTAATGATGCCTCCGTTGCAATTGCTGAACATATTGGCGGAAGTGTTGAAGGATTCGTTTTTTTAATGAATGAAAAGGCTGCTTACCTAGGCTTAACCAATACTCATTTTGAAAATCCTCATGGATTGGAGGAGAAAAATCATTATTCCTCAGCATATGATGTTGCAAAATTGATGCAATATGCGATGGAAAATGATACTTTTAAAAAAATTACCGGTACGAAAGCATATCATTCAAAAAATCGGAGTTACCAATGGAACAATAAAAATAAGTTACTTCATATTTATGATCAATATTGTATTGGCGGCAAAACTGGGTTTACTAAGAAAGCAGGCCGTACGCTTGTATCAACTGCAAAAAAGGATGGTCTTCAGTTAATAGCTGTCACATTAAATTCTCCCAATGATTGGAATGAACATATATCGTTATATAATGATGGCTTTGAACAATATGAACCTATGAAACTCCTCTCCAAGGGAAAAAAGGAATTTTTAAGATCTAATGGAGAAAAGATGGAAGGGATGATTGCTGAGGATATAATTTTTCCCCTACAAGAAAGTGAGTTAGACAAGTTGAATAAGCGGGTAGTTTTTTATGGGAAACAAGATGAGAAGATCGGGACATTAAGTTTTTCGATAGATCAAGAGCCAATAATTGAAGTGACATTTAATGCAAAAAATGTGGATCAAAAGACTTTTATGGAACAATTGTTACAAAATGTTAAAAGAATGTTCCAAGTGATTCAAGATGATTAATATTATTTGGGCTTTGATGGCCATCATCGGTATTTTATATGCAATGGTAAACGATACGATTAGTGAGGTGAACAAGGCCATATTTGACAGTGCAAATGAAGCTGTCATGATTACGATTGGCTTAATTAGTGTACTTGTGTTTTGGCTTGGAATGATGAGAATTGCCGAGGCAACGAAAATGCTTTATTATTTTTCTAAACTATGCCGTCCTGTCGTTGAGAAGTTATTTCCTGACATTCCAAAGGATCATCCGGCAATTGGTTATATTTTATCAAATATTACTGCTAATATATTTGGATTAGGAAATGCAGCAACACCGATGGGCATAAAAGCAATGAAAGAAATGAAAAAATTACATCATTCTGATGAAGCCTCTCGGTCGATGATTACTTTTTTGGCGTTAAATACATCGGGATTAACCGTCATTCCAACGACAGTCATTGCGATTCGTATGCAATATGGGGCGGCGTCACCAACTGAAATAGTCGGAACGACACTGATTGCAACAATTATTTCAACAACGTCTGCTATCATTTTTGATCGGTATTTTTTTTATAAAGAAAGAAAAAAATGAGGGGAATATAGAATGGGTATCATCACAGCGTTTAGTATATGGGCGATACCAAGTTTCATATTATTTATTTTAGTTATTGCCACGATTAAAAAAGTTCCTGCTTATGAACTGTTCGTTGAAGGTGGTAAAGAAGGGATTCAATTGGCAATATCGTTATTGCCATTTTTATTAGGCATGCTAGTGGCCATTACTATATTAAGAAGTTCTGGGGCATTAAATGCCTTTATTCATTTGTTAACCCCCTTACTATTTAAAATCGGTGTTCCCCCTGAAATTATTCCTCTAGCACTGATTCGGCCCATTTCAGGTACTGCCGCCTTAAGTATGACGGCAGAATTAACGAAAATATATGGGGCAGACTCCTTCATTGGTCGTTTAGCCGCAACAATGCAAGGTAGTACAGATACGACATTATATATTTTGACGATTTATTTTGGTGCAATCGGTGTTTCAAAAATTAAATACGGGTTGAAAGTAGGGTTATTGTCAGATTTAGTAGGTATCATTGCCTCAATTATTATTGTGAAAATTGTTTTTGGTTGAATAAATTACTAAATCCTTTGAATATTTAATGTTTTTATTTTTTATAATACAAGGCTCTCATTTTGGATAAAAATGGGCTGTTGTAGTAACACTTGGTTATCATTCATTACTAATACATGTAAAAATTGTGATAATGGTAATGGAAAATTACTTTCCATTACTATCTGATGTAAAAATTATAATAATGGTAATGTAAAACTATTATTCATCATTACAGCCTAAGCGAAAAACTTTGTCATCCTGTAACGACTGTTTAATAATTTTTATAACTTTAACAAAAATCTGTATAATCGGATATTTTATTCAATAATGTATCATTTTTAGAGAGAAAATGGTAAATTATAGATTAGACCACCTTTACGGTGGTTATTATTATTTCAATACACATACGTTCAAATTCCGTATTGTTTTGTCTGACTATTATATATGATATTATTTAATTGGAAATAAATTAAGTATAGGTGATAAATATGACTTTGGAAAGACTACAAAAAGTGATTGCAAAGAGTGGACTTACATCAAGGCGAAAAGCTGAACGGTTAATTGAAGAAGGTCGTGTAAAAGTAAATCATCAAGTAGTGACGACCTTAGGCACTAAGGTATCTCCAACTGATAAAATTGAAGTTGATGAAATTCCGATACATAAGGAGAAAAAAGTTTACTTCGTTCTCCATAAACCACGGGGATATATTTCCTCCGTAAAAGACGAAAAAGATCGTGAAACAGTCATTGATTTATTACCTGAAGTGGAAGAGAGGATTTTTCCGATTGGTCGATTAGATTATACATCTTCTGGAATTTTATTATTAACGAATGATGGGGAATTTGCCCATTTACTTATGCATCCAAAACATGAAATTGAAAAGGTGTATATTGTTAAGGTAAAGGGTATACCAAGTAAAGATCTATTAACAAGTCTCATTAAAGGGGTTAAAGATGAAGGAGAATTGCTATCAATAAATTCATTTCGAATTATTTCATCCGATAAAAAAAAGCAGTCGATGGTTGTAGAGTTTCGATTACATGAGGGGAAAAATCGCCATTTACGAAGAATGATGGAACATATCGGCTATCCAATTCTTAAGTTAAGGCGAGAAAAATTTGGTCATATTCAATTAGGAAAATTACAGCCAGGACAATACCGTCCATTAACACGAAACGAAATTCATCAATTAAAACAACAAGCGATGGAAAATGTTAAAGAATAGTCAAATTTACAAGCGTTGTTTCATGGTACAATGGTGAGTGGGATGTGATAAAATGACTGTTGAAGAGCGTAGAAAAAAACAACAACGGAAAAAAAAGAGCCGACATATTTTTCGTACTATTGTATTAGCAGTACTATTGGTAGCAGTTGTGTTTGCACTTGTTACTAATTTTACGAAAGATAATGAAATATATAAAAGTGGCGATATAGCCCCTAATTTTGCGTTAAAACAAATTAGTAAAAATAATGATACTGATATAATTAATCTAGAAAGTTTACGCGGTAAGGGTGTGATGTTAAATTTCTGGGCAACTTATTGTGAGCCTTGTGAAGCGGAAATGCCATTTATGGAGTCATTATATCCAAAGTACAAAGATGATATTGAAATAGTTGCTGTCAGTTTAGATATGAATGATTTGGTCATTCATCGGTTTATTGATAAATATAATTTAACTTTTCCCGTAGTACACGATAAAAAGAGTAAGGTTATGGACCAATATAAAGTCGGCCAACTGCCAAGCACTTTTTTTATTGATCCGGAAGGAAAAATAGTTAATAAAGTATCTGGGGCATTAACATTAGATCAATTGGAAGGGCATTTTAACGAAATTTTACCGAACTAACCTTAGTATCCTTTGTTAATGTTGGAAGGAATGATGTCATGATGAATGATTTAAATAAATTAAAGTGTGAATGTGGTCATGTAAATCCGGAAGGGACAGTGCTCTGTGAATCATGTGGTAAGCCCGTAGCAGGAAATGAACATATTGACGGAAATGATCAAAAAAAATTATTAAATATGCGTTATGATGGTTCTGCTAGGAGATCACAAACATACAATCGTTCGATTGTCGATAAAACGTGGAATTTTTTCTCATCCGTAAAAAACGGGGTTATACTAATTATTATTGCGTTAGTCGCTTCTGGAATTGGGACAATTTTTCCACAAAAAATGTATATTCCGATGGAAGCGGAAAATCGTGATCCAGCGGTATTTTATGAAGATTGGTATGGCTTGCCAGGAAAAATATATTATCAATTAGGCTTCCATGAATTGTATAGTTCATGGTGGTATTTAATTTTAATTGCACTTATTGGAATTTCTTTAGTTATTTGTAGTATTGATCGCTTTGTACCACTCTATCGTGCCCTTAAAATGCAACGTCCTAAGCGTCATGCTATGTTTTTAAGTAGACAACGTTTTTATAGTAAGACAGAAAAGGTGACAGAAGAAGAAAAGCAGCTCGTCTTGAAGCGTTTAAAAACGTCAAGATATAAAATTCTCGAGGAGAATGGTAATATTTTAGCTGAAAAACATCGGTTTGCAAGATGGGGACCGTATGTCAATCATATTGGACTTATTATTATATTATTAGCTGCACTACTTCGTATGACACCACTTTTTTATTTGGATGATTATGTTTGGGTTCGTGAAGGTGAAAATAAAGTTATTCCTAGTACAAACGGGGAATATTTAATTGAAAACAAGCGTTTTTTACTAGAGTCGTATGATGAAACTGATGAACGATTTCAGGCAGCCTTAGAAAAAACTGGCGAAGTACATAAAAACTATCAAACAGATGTCGTAATTTATAAAGATACGAGTGGAAAAGCTATCGGGAATAAAGAGGATTTGGAAGTTGTAAAACAGGGCAGTATTCAAATGAATAAGCCTTTGAAATTTGCTAATTATACTTTATACCAATCAGGTTATCAACAAAACGAATTTTCTGAAATGACGTTTATTTTACATGAAACAAATGATAGTGATAAAACCGCTTTAGGAGAATTAACGATAGATTTATATGATCCTAAGTCTGTTTACGAGTTAGATAATGGATTTATCGTTGAACTTAAAGAATATTATCCAGAGTACGAGCTAAAAAATGGTGAACCAAGGTCAAAAACTAAATACCCCCGTAATCCTGCGTTTGTGATGTCTGTCTTTCCACCAGGAGAAACCGAAGGTGAACTGAGTTTTGTTGGGATTGGCAAAAATATTGACCCTACTGAAGAAAATGAGTATAAGCTAGCTATTGCAGATTTTTCTGTAAAATATGCAAGTGGGTTAACAGTACGCCGTGACTATACATTACCGTTATTTGGTGTAGGGGCAGCTATTTTTATGATTGGTGTCATACAGGGGATGTATTGGTATCATCGAAGAATTTGGATTAATCCTGAAGGGGAAGGGATTTTACTGGCAGGGCATACAAATAAAAATTGGCATGGTTTAGAACGCGAAATTGAGGCAATTATTAAAGATACGAATATTAACATGGTAGTTGACCAAGAAGATATAGAATAATCCATTGCTTATTGTGTAGTAAAATAATGTGTTTGTTTAGATAATCATACGGAAAATTAGCTTTTAAGGAGGGTAAATTTTGGGAAATTTATTAACTATTAGTAGTACAGCTTTATATACATCATTTGTCATTTATTTAATTGCTACCATTTTCTTTGGTGCAACGATTAGAGATAAAGGGTCAAGTGATCGGGCAGTCAAGGCTAATGCCATTGGCATCACTTTGACAATCATTGGTTTTGTTTCACAGCTTGTTTATTTTGTCACTCGCTGGATTGCTAGTGGACATGCACCAGTCAGTAATATGTTTGAGTTTGTTACCTTTTTAGGGATGAGTATCGTTCTAGCATTTATTATATTATATTTTATGTATCGTTTAAGTGTTTTAGGGTTATTTGCTTTACCTATCGCACTTATTGTCATTGCTTATGCAAGTATGTTTCCAACTGAAATTGCACCGTTAGTACCATCATTACAAAGTCATTGGTTATATATTCATGTAACAACTGTATCATTATCACAAGGAATTTTGGGTGTCAGTTTTGTCGTTGGGTTAATTTATTTAATTAAAGCGATTGATCAATCGAAAAGAAATAAAAAGAACTTTTGGTTGGAATTAATTTTATTTTCGCTCGTTGTATTTATTGGATTTGTCATCGTTTCATCGACATTTAAAGGAATCGGTTATGAGGCAACATTTGAGGTTCCATCAGGTGAAAGGGTTGTTGAAATGACGTATTATATGCCACCAATTAGTGGGCCAACTGGTGGTGAATTAATAACAGAAGGAATGTCACCGTTATTTGATACTCCTACCTGGATGCAAGGGAGAGATGCTCCTGTTAAATTTAATACTGTCATTTGGTCATTTATGATAGGATTTATTTTATATGGAATAATACGTCTTATTATTCGTAAACGTATCGGTGCCCAACTGCAACCACTATTAAAAAATAGTAATTTAAAATTGTTAGATGAAATTACGTACCGTTCGATTGCGATAGGATTTCCATTGTTTACTTTAGGAGGGTTAATTTTTGCATCAATTTGGGCACAAATTGCTTGGGATCGTTTCTGGGGTTGGGATCCAAAAGAAGTATGGGCACTTGTCACATGGTTCTTCTATGCCGCATTTTTACACTTGCGACTATCTAAAGGATGGCAAGGAGAAAAATCCGCATGGTTGGCTGTAGTTGGTTTTGCGATTATTATGTTTAACATTATTGTTGTAAATCTAGTTCTTGCTGGGCTACACTCATACGCATAAATATTAAAGGATTAACTGATGCTAATCAGTTAATCTTTTTATATAAAAATCGAAATGAACACACATATTCTTATACATTTAATCAATGTTTTACTATACTATTGTTATGATGTGATTGTAGGAGGGGTCTTGATGGATGAGAAAAAAAAGATCTTAGTCGTCGATGATGAGGAGAGAATTCGTCGCTTGATCCAAATGTATTTAGAACGGGAAGAGTTTGAGGTAGAAGAAGCCGAAAATGGTCAACAAGCTCTAAAAAAGGCTTTGGAAAATGATTATGATGCGATTTTGTTAGATATTATGATGCCTGAAATGGATGGAATTGAAGTATGTACAGAATTACGTAAAGAAAAAACGACCCCTGTCATTATGTTGACAGCGAAAGGGGAAGAGTCAAATCGTGTTCAAGGATTTGAAGTAGGTGCCGATGATTATATTGTGAAACCATTTTCTCCTAGAGAAGTTGTTTTAAGAATTAAAGCTGTTTTACGTCGATCGGGTTCAGCAACATCAAAAGAAGGGGCAAATACAAATCAATTAATTGTTTTCCCTCATTTAACGATTGATCTTGATGCATATCGTGTAACTTCGGGTGACGCGGAAATTACGTTAACACCGAAAGAATTTGAATTACTTGTATTTTTGGCTGAATCACCTGATAAAGTTTTTAAACGAGAAGATTTATTAAAGGAAGTTTGGCAATATGAGTTTTTTGGTGATTTAAGAACAGTCGACACACATATAAAACGACTACGTGAAAAGTTGGCTTCCGTTTCGAAAGAAGCTGCTGAAATGATTGTTACTGTTTGGGGAATTGGTTACAAATTAGAGGAAGTTGATTAATAATGTTTTGGAAAAGTGTTGTCGGAAAACTAGCAATAACGATCTTATTGCTAGTTTCTTTCGTATTATTTATACTTACTATTTTATTGTTGGAGTTTTTTGAAGATTTTCATGTTCAAGAAGCCGAAAATAAAATGGTCCAGTCTGCGACTAAAATTGGCGTATTAATTGAAGAATATAATGAAAATTCTTTAATGATGGAAATGGTAGAACATGTAAAAGATCCTACAAGTAAAGTAATTGTTTATCTAGAAGATGGCTCGGTTTTACCATCACAAACTACAAATGGACTTTTAAGAAATATTAATCAAATAACACCCGATCACCATGCACGGTTAGAACAAGTGATTACTAAAAAAAATACTTTTAATGAAGTGTTGAAATTAAAAAATGAAGAAATAGAAGTCATGGTAATCGGTCTGCCAATAGCTAGTGAAATGGGCGGTATTTTTATTTATCAAACGTTAGATGTCATTCAGGAAACGAAAGCGGAAACGACTAAAATTATTTTTGTTGCTGCTGCGATTGCTATTATTTTAACGACGTTCTTTGCATTTTTCTTATCAACGAGAATTACATCACCCTTAATACAAATGCGAGAGGCAGCAATAGGTATTGCAAAAGGTGAATTTGATAAGGAAGTTCCAATTGTATCTAGGGATGAAATTGGAGAGTTAGGTGCTGCATTCAACTATATGGGCAAGCAACTTCATTTTCATATGAATGCGTTAGAACAAGAAAAGGAACAATTGAAAGGTATCATGGATTCCATGGCAGATGGTGTCATTACACTTAATAGAAAAGGTGAAATTATAATTTTTAATCCGCCAGCGGAAACATTTTTACAAGATTATTATTTTGATAAGGATCTTGAATTCCATGAGGAAAATATTCAATTACCTGATGATATGATGATGTTGTTAGACAAAATTATTAAAGACGAAAATGAAGTGATTCATGAAATGGATGTCCAAGGTAGAAATTGCGTCATGATTATGACACCATTATATGATAATTCAAAAATTCGTGGTGCCGTAGCTGTGATTCGTGATATGACGGATGAAAGGCAATTAGATAAATTACGGAAAGATTTTATCGCTAATGTTTCTCACGAATTACGGACACCAATTGCTCTAATGCAAGGTTATTCAGAGGCTATTGTGGATGATATTGCTAGTTCGAAAGAAGAAATTAATGAATTAGCAAAAATTATTTTAGATGAGTCACTGAGAATGGGGCGATTAGTTAATGAGTTATTAGATATTGGTAGGATGGAAGCAGGACATATTGAATTACATTATGTTGATATGGATATTGATTTATTTATTGACAAAGTTAATAAAAAATTTCAAGGTGTGGCAGCGGAAAAGGAAATTTCTTTAAAGGTATCTAAGCAAATTGAACAGAAAACAATGTATGTTGATGTGGATCGAATTGAGCAAGTTTTCACAAATTTAATTGATAATGCAATGAATCATACGCCCCGTGGAGGTACTATTGAAATTATTATTCATTCAACGAGTGAATTTATTCAAGTCGATGTTGTTGATAATGGAACTGGAATTGATGAAGAAGATTTGCCTGCAATTTTTGAACGATTTTATAAAGCAGATAAATCAAGGAGTATACAAACAAATAAAAAACGCGGAACTGGGTTAGGCTTAGCAATTACAAAACACATTGTAACAGCTCATCAAGGCACGATATCAGTTAAAAGTAAACGAGGAGTTGGAACAAGATTTACCTTTAAAATTCCACAATAAGGTACAGTGAAATTTATGAAAAACTGACAAATTATTTTTCGTATGATATAATTTATTTGGTTAAGTTACAAATGAAAAATTGAATAAATTAAAAATAAGGTGTGTATACGAAATGTATACTTAAATGGGAATCCAGTGTAAGTCTGGGACTGTCCTCGCATCTGTAAGTAATGACGAAATAGACAATAACCACTGTACAATGATTGTATGGGAAGGTGTCTAAAGTAGAATGACATTACAAGTCAGAAGACCTGCTTTATTTTTATAACTTCAATGCTTCGGGGATTTGAGCGATTGAAATGAAGAGTAATTTTGTAATTTCAATACGTTTAAGCAAACCGTTCATGAGTTTGCTTTTTTTTGTTTGTATTTTAAAGTTGAATGGAGGGGAATGGTTAAGATGAAGCGTTTATTGACAATATTGCTTGCACTAATTTTATCAGTGGGAGTCATCACCGGCTGTGGAGCGTCCAATGAAAATCAGTCATCAAATAATGCTCCAGAGGTAAATAATGTAGAGGAAAACAACAATGAAGTCAATGAGGAAGTTATTCATGTTACAATTTCGAAGGATGAAGAGGCAGAAGTACTGACTGAAAAAGATATCGAAGTGAAAGAAGGAGACATTTTAATGGATGTTTTAAAAGAACACTTTGATATCGAAGAAGAGGGTGGATTTATTACAGGGATTGATGGTGTCAGTCCTAAGGAGGATGAACAATTATTTTGGGCACTATTTATTAACGGTGAATTGGCCGATGTAGGAGCAGCCGACCTTGAATTGACACCTGGTGATCAAGTATTGTTAGACTTACAAGGTTGGGAGTAAAAAAATGAATACGTACAGGCTGACTTTATTAGCGATATTAGCAGCTTTAGGGGTTGTCGGCCGATCATTGTTCGTGTTTTTACCAAATGTTCAACCTGTAACCGCTATTATTATCATTGCGGGAATCATGTTAGGTCCATTGTCAGCAATTATTTTAGCCTTTCTCATTACCTTTTTGTCTAACATGTTGTTAGGAATGGGAATATGGACAGTTTGGCAAGTCATTGCTTGGGGAATCATCGGTCTATTAAGTGGCCTGATTGGCAAGACATTTAAATCTATCCCTATTTACATTATTGCACTAATGGCCCTTATAAGTGGTTATTTTTATGGATTGATCATTTCATTAACAACTTATCAAGTGACAGGTAAATTTTGGCCTTATTACATGTTGGGACTGCCATTCGATACGTATCATGCAATAGGTAATGTAGTATTCATTATCCTGCTGTATCCAATCATTAAATATTTATTAGATAAATATTCTGGCAATCGTTTTCAAATCCAACAATCAAAATCGTAACGTAACCATCAATAGCCTACTTATTTTTTAGTAGGCTATTTTTTTGGACTAAATTTTAGAATAGACGAAAGGTCGATTTTAAGGAATTTGAGGGAGTTGGTACGATTTAAGCGCGATAATTGATTTTTGTAAGAATCAATTAAGATTAAATACTTTAGATTTTTAATAAAATTGATTTTTTAGATACTATGATTTGTGATCCATATGGTATGATAATAGTATAGGTGAGAAATAATGAATCAATCAGAATTAATAAAACGAATGAGCCCAAAAGAAATTAGAAAAGCACTATACATGTCGCAGCTATTTTTTTTACTGTTAGGTATAATTTTAAGTATATTTTTATTTCCGTCATCATTGTTACACTGGAAAAACTTGTTCATATTTGATTATAAACAAATTATTTTATTAGGAATTATCCCTGCAATGATTATTGTGTTGATAGAAATTTTTTTATATAGGGTTATTCCAAAAAGATACTTTGATGATGGGGGTATGAATGAAAAAGTATTTAAGCATACTACTATGTTACACGTTGCTTTTATTGCTCTTATAGTTGCCATAAGTGAAGAATTGCTGTTTCGTGGTTTAGTACAAACTGTTTTTGGTTATGTATTTGCTAGTAGCTTATTTGCTGTCATTCATTATCGTTATTTAAAAAAGCCACTTTTGTTTTTGTTAGTTATTTTGATTAGTTTTTTAATTGGTTATTTATTTGAATTGACCGGTAATTTGCTTGTAACGATAGCATTTCATTTTGTTCTTGACTTTTTATTAGGCATTTATATTCGTAAAGTTTCAAACTAAACTTGATAGGTTAACTTTCAAAAATGGAGTGTATATAAATGACAAATGGTAAAAAAAGTGAAAATCAGGCAGCAAATTTAAAAAAAATATTAGCCGAAATTAATGCCCAGCAACTTGGGCGTGAATCATTGTTGAGTGATGAAGAAACGGAATGGGACACGTTACAAAAGTCCAAACTAAAGAAAACTAAAGAGGATTCCACGATTCACTCAAGTGAGATCTATCAAAATGTTAGTGGGGTGAAACAAAAAATAGCAGATAATAAATTTCCTAATGAATCATCATTAGATTTACAAGAGAGGTCCACAACTATCTCTAATGAATCGTTAACTAACCATAAATCGAAACAAAATGATTCCGATAACGAAGGATTAACAATTGGTGCCATTGAAAAGAAATTTGCTGAAAATTCTTCTTTGGAAATTAGCAAAATGTTTATTAATGAAGCCAATTCAATCAGGGGTAAATCCTCTGCGGAAGAATCATCCCCTAACAATGAAAAAAAGACTGAAGTGGAATCATCTGCTAACAAAGAAGAAACGGTTGCAAGAGCGTTTACTTCTGATGAAAAAATGGATACAGAGGAATCATCTTCAAAAAATAAAAGGGATCATAACGAAGATGAAACTATTGAACAGTCCATTGACGAAGGCAATGAAACCCTACTTGAGACTGCAAGTATTCGTAGTGAAAAAAATGATTATGTACCATACGGTCATTACGAAAAAGTAACAGACCATTCAGATGACATCATTTATTATGATAGTGACTTGTTTCAGGAATATGTAAAACGTAGTTTAGAGAAAGAGTCAGATTTAAATAAAGGAATATCCAATCAAAATGTAATGCTAGGAAAATCCGAAGACCATATAAAGAAATCATCACAAAATGAAAATGATTATTTAAATAGTAGTGCTAGATCAAATGAGGATAATCAAGAATCTACCCCATATCAAAGCAATGTAATTGAAATGGGTACCCTGAATTTACCACCAAGGAGGGAAGTGCATCGAAAATCAAAACGGAAATTAACGTTATACGGAACAAGACCACTTTTGCGTCTTGGAGTATCTGTTTGTTTAACGTTAATTACTGTCGGTTACCTATTTTATTCAGCAAGTGAAGAGTTGATTGATTTGTTTCAATTAAAACAATTATTAAATTGGTTTCTCTAATCTTTAAATGGGTAGGTATTTATAATGAAAATGGCTTTAATTGTGTAGGTATTTGTTTCCACTTTTATTGTGTAATCTATAGTAGCTACTGATTGCATAAATATCCTAAAGGTGTATACTAAAAAATGAAGGTTTCTATTAAAATGATGGATTGATAATTTAGGGGGTAAAAGCACATGTCAGCCGATAAAACAGCAGATTCCAGTGAGAAAACAAAGGTGCAAAGCAATGTTTTGGAGTCAACGAGGACTGTTGTAAAGGAAGCTTTGGACAAGTTAGGTTATCCAAATGAAGTGTATGAATTACTTAAGGATTCGTTACGTATGTTAAAGGTACGAATTCCCGTTCGGATGGATGACGGTTCAATTAAAGTTTTTACTGGTTATCGTGCCCAGCATAATGATGCTGTTGGACCAACGAAAGGTGGAGTTCGTTTTCACCCTGATGTGAATGAAACAGAAACTAATGCTTTAGCTATTTGGATGAGTCTAAAGGCAGGTATTGTTGACCTACCATACGGTGGTGGAAAAGGTGGTATCGTCTGTGATCCACGTGAAATGTCTTTTCGCGAATTAGAAAATTTAAGTCGTGGTTATGTCCGTGCAATTAGCCAATTTGTAGGTCCGACGAAAGATATCCCGGCACCAGATGTATTTACTAATTCACAAATTATGGCTTGGATGATGGATGAATATAGTCGTATTGATGAATTCAATAATCCAGGTTTTATTACAGGGAAACCAATTGTATTAGGAGGTTCCCATGGTCGTGAATCTGCAACTGCAAAGGGAGTAACCATTTGTATTGAAGAAGCAGCAAAAAAACGAGGCTTTGAATTAGAAGGTGCTCGTGTTGTTGTTCAAGGTTTTGGTAATGCTGGTAGTTTCCTATCTAAATTTTTACATGAAGCAGGAGCAAAAGTAGTCGGAATTTCTGATGCGTACGGTGGATTGCATGATCCGGAAGGTTTGGATATTGACTATTTGTTAGACCGGCGTGACAGTTTTGGAACAGTAACAACACTATTTAAAAATACAATTACGAACAAGGAATTATTAGAGTTAGATTGTGATATTCTAGTACCAGCAGCTGTACAAAATCAAATTACAGCTGAAAATGCCCCTAATGTTAAGGCTGATATCGTCGTTGAGGCAGCTAATGGGCCAACAACGATGGAAGCTACAAAAATCTTAACCGAACGTGGAAAGCTTCTTGTACCTGATGTGTTAGCATCCTCAGGAGGAGTAACTGTTTCTTATTTTGAATGGGTACAAAATAATCAAGGTTATTATTGGCCTGAGGAAGAAGTAGAAGAAAAGTTGTATGAAATTATGCAAAAAGCGTTCGAAACGATTTATAATACTGCTCAAACGAGACGGGTTGATATGCGACTAGCAGCTTACATGGTTGGTGTGAGGAAAATGGCTGAAGCATCTCGATATCGTGGTTGGGTTTAAAATAAAATAAAATTAATGAAAAAGCTTACCAATTAGATGGTAGGCTTTATTTTTTTTTGTGGCATTGTATCGTTAAACAAATCCAATCTTTTTAATTCAAAGAAAAATGTATAAAAGAAACATTTTTATCAAATTATATGATAACAACATAATTTGGAGGAAATAAAATGAACGATAAAAAAGTGTATTTTATATTTATTTTAACTCTCCTGTTGATAGCGACTTTTCACATAGAGAAAACTGAACAGGTTCATGCATTTAGCCCACAAGTCATTCAACATGGTGCTGTTGGTGATGATGTTATTGAACTACAAGCTAGGCTTCAATATATCGGCTTTTATCATGGGAAAATTGATGGTGTGTTCGGTTGGAGTACATATTGGGCATTAAGAAATTTTCAATATGAATTTGGCATGGAAATCGACGGATTGGCGGGTCAAAAAACAAAGGAAAAACTTGTAAAAGCAACAAAATTCGATGAAAAATCGGTAAAAGAAAAAATGTATCAAACACCATCAAACAAACAGACAAGTCAGTCAAAAAATCAAAATAAACCTGCTCAGTCAACATCTGTTAATGTTCCGCACGGCTTTTCACAAAATGATATTACGTTGTTGGCAAATGCTGTTTATGGTGAAGCGAGAGGTGAACCTTATGAAGGGCAGGTAGCAGTGGCCTCAGTCATTTTAAATCGGGTAAAACATCATACTTTTCCCAACACTGTGTCGGGTGTAATTTTTGAGCCAAGGGCCTTTACTGCTGTAGCTGATGGGCAAATTTGGCTAACACCAAACGATACAGCGAAAAGGGCTGTTATTGATGCAATCAATGGATGGGATCCCTCGGAAAATGCCATTTATTATTTTAATCCAGACACTGCTACTTCGGGATGGATTTGGTCCCGTCCACAAATTAAACGGATTGGTAAACATATATTTTGTAAATAGGAAGGGTGAGACATATGGTCCGTTCGATTATCATTGGAATATTAACAGTTGGTCTAATCGGTGTTGGTTATTGGGGTTATAAAGGACATAGTGAAAAAAATATGCTCCTCATTCATGCGGAAAATGATTATCAAAGGTCGTTTCACCAATTATCATATCATATGGATTCATTACATGATAAAATTGGTACCTCATTGGCAATGAATTCTGGTAAACGGTTATCCCCTCAATTTGTTGACATATGGCGTTTGTCTTCTGCTGCCCAATCTGACGTCAGCCAATTGCCACTTTCATTAATGCCGATTCAAAAAACGGAAGAATTTTTATCAAATATCGGTAATTTCACGTATAAAACGGCTATTCGTAATTTGGATGATGATCCCCTTACAGACGATGAATTAGATACATTAAAAAAGTATTATGAACAGGCTGCTACTATTAAGGATGAACTGAGGGAGGCACAATATTTATCTCTAAGAGATAATTTACGTTGGATGGAGATAGATACTGTATTACAATCAGATGATGACACATCTGATCATTCAATCATTTCAGGATTACAGACAGTGGAGGATGGAGTTACTGAGTTTATTGACGGCAATAAAGATAATCCTCTAATGTCACGAAAAGAGAAAGATTATACATTTAAACAAATAAGGGGTAATCGAAAAAGTGAAGAAGAAATTATTGATTTTAGCAAGGATCTATTTTCCATCAAAAATAAAGATGCAATTACAATAAGTAAGAGTTTAGAAGGGGCAGATGTGGCCAATTATAATGTGTTTTATGAAGATGAACAGGATGAAAAAAGTATTTTTATGGATGTAACAGAAAAAGGGGCTCATCCTGTCACGATTTTAGTTAATCGGCCACTAAATGAACAAAAAATTTCCTTAAATGAAGGCTTGAAAAAAGCAGAGAAGTATTTGAAAAAGTTTGATTACGAAAAAATGGATATTTTTCAAAGTCAGCAGTTTGATAATTATGGCGTTTATACTTTTGCCTACACAGAAGATGATATAAAGGTTTATCCAGATACGATTGTCGTTAAGGTTGCTTTAGATAATGGTGATATTATTGGATTCAATGCAAGAAGTTTTTTAATAAATCACCATGATCGTAAAATGGAGGAGCCTAAAATAACCGCCGCTGAAGCCGAATCTTTTGTGAATGGGCAGTTAAGATTACAGGACGAACATTTGGCTTTAATTGAAAATAGTGTTGGTGATGAAGTACTCACATATGCATTTTTGGGGACAATGGGTGATGAAACATATCGAATCTTTATTAATGCAATGGATGGTACTGAAGAAAAGGTAGAAAAATTAACGGGCACTGAAACTAATTTCGAAGTAGTGATGTAGCCGTTGGCAAGTCTATCTATACAACAGGAAATTAATATAATGAATGACAGGCCCCCATCTAAATTGTAAAAGGGTGCCTGTCATTTTTAAATTGATGAACATTCGTAAAAGTTGATTTTTTTTCACTAATTTGCCTTTTTTATGGTATGATTTATAGGAAAAAGTATCATGATTATTTGGATTAAATCCATTTATATGGAATGTCATTGGGGGAAATAATGTGAGGAAAGAAAGAGTAGTAAGAATTGCTATTGATGGTCCGGCAGCGGCTGGTAAGAGTACTGTTGCTAAACTTGTTGCTGAACGACTTTCAATTGTTTATGTTGATACTGGTGCAATGTATCGGGCTTTTACATTAAAAGTATTACAAACAAACACTGATATAGAAAATAATGATGAAGTCATCACCCTATTACATAACACGAATATTGAATTGACGTATCACGAAAATGGGCAGAGGGTGTTTTTAGATGGAGTAGATGTGACTGATGACATTCGTACCCATAAAGTAAACCAATATGTTTCAAAAATCGCCCAAATCAAAGAAGTACGTGAAGAGATGGTCGAACAGCAACGAAGATTTGCCAACAATCGAAGCATTGTAATGGATGGCAGGGATATTGGTACTCATGTGATTCCTGATGCTGAAGTCAAAATATTTTTAGTAGCGTCAGCCGAAGAAAGAGCGAAAAGGAGACATGAGGAAAATATTTCTAAAGGAGTCACTTCCGATGTGAAACAAATCACGAAGGAAATTGAGGAAAGGGATCAACTTGATTATACTAGGTCTGTTTCCCCATTGGTGAAAGCAGATGATGCTACTGAAATTGATACAACTTCTTTATCAATTAGTGATGTAGTAACATTAATTATTGAAGAGGCAGAAAATAATTAAAAGATAGAAAAACAAGTTAATCACCACTTGGATTTTTAATTATTGTGTGACTTTAGTCGTGACTCACTACAATTCATGGTATACTATAATTATCATTTTACATATAATTTTATACTTTTAATATAAACTAGTGTTTAGGAGTGGTACGTATGAGTGAAACAAATGAGATAAATGTCGGTGATCAAGTTACTGGACAAGTAGTGAAAGTAGATGAGTCCCAGGTATATGTTGATATCGGCTACAAAACGGAGGGAATTATTCCGATTAATGAGATATCTAATTTGCATGTTGATGATCCAGCTGAGTTCGTTAACATTGGTGATGAATTAACATTACTTGTCAAAAAAATTGATGATGAAGAAGTAATTCTATCTAAAAAAGTGCTGGATGCAGAAAAAGCCTGGGTGGATTTACAGGCAAAATTCGAAGCCGGAGAAATTTTTGAAACGACTGTAAAAGAGGTCGTAAAAGGTGGTCTTGTTGTTGATGTTGGACTTCGGGGATTTATTCCGGCATCATTAGTCGAAACTTATTTTGTTGAGGATTTTTCTGATTATAAAGATAAAAAGTTACTCGTTAAGGTAACTGACATTGATCAAGAACAAAATCGTGTCATCCTTTCCCATCGTGCTGTTGTTGAAGAGGAGCAACAGAAAGAGAGGATTTCAAAGTTACAAACACTTGAGCAAGGTGATATTGTTGAAGGAACAGTGCAACGGATTACAAGTTTTGGTGCCTTTGTTGATATTGGTGGGATTGATGGATTAGTACACATATCTGAACTAGATCATTCACGTGTTGAAAAGGTATCTGATGTGTTAGAGGAAGGACAAGTTATTAAAGTGGAAGTTCTATCCGTAGATCAAGATAGTGAACGTGTTTCACTGTCATATAAAAACACCCTACCAGGCCCTTGGACAAATATTGAAGACCGAATTAAAGAAGGGGATAATGTACAAGGAGTTGTCAAACGACTAGTAGATTTTGGAGCGTTTGTTGAAATAGAAAAAGGAGTGGAAGGACTCGTTCATATTTCACAAATTGCCAATCGACATATTGGGACTCCCCACGAGGTCCTTGAAGTAGGACAAGAAATAATGAGTAAGGTGTTAAGTGTTAGTGAAAGAGAAAAGCGTATTTCATTAAGTATAAAGGAAATTGAATTAGAGGAAGAACAAAGTCATATTGAACAATATGAAAAAGAAGATGACGACCAAGGTTTTTCATTGGGTGATATGATTGGTGATAAGTTAGATCAATATAAAAATGAATAAATGGTTAAAAACTTTTCCATAAATTATGCTGTAATGGAAAAGTTTTTTGATTAAAGTCATGTTAAATATCACATAATGATATAATAGTAGGTGATGTTTATGTTTGAACTGTTTTTAACTTATTGGTTCAGCTGGATACTATTTATTATCATTATGTTTTTTTGGGAAAAGGGACGGCTAAGATCATTTTTACTTTTTAGTATTTTAATTATGTTAATATTTTTCCCCGTCTATATAACGATTTTATCAATACGGATATCAATCGTTGTTTTCATTATGTTCATTATTTCAATGATTCTTTTTGTTAGAAAAAAACCGACTTATTTTCGGTTCTTAACTACTTTTTCTATGACGATTGGCTATATTGGTTTGTTGTTTTGGCAAAAGGTTTCGCCTATTTGGTTTTTTATGCCGACCTTTATGATGTTTTCGCTCATTATTGTAGGGGTGATTATTTTTTTGCAAAAGGGATTATTTGAACAAATTTCAAGCGTCATATTGTCTGTACTAGCTGCCCATTTTCTATATGATATTTTTTTACACGTATATGATCTTCATCATGAGTTGTCGAATGATGCTATTCTTACTATTAATTTTTCTACATTATTGTTACTCATGGTATACTTTTTACGGGCGAATTTTCAGAAGATATTTTAAGTCATATTGTTAATTCCTCACAAATTGTGAAACTTTCAGAGCTTTGATAGAATAAAGAATGTATGGAACCCTGCGATATATTTGATTAAGTATCGTTGGTTTTAGAGAAAGGATGTCTTCTCATGCCTAGGGCAACTGTCGCTATTGTTGGAAGACCTAATGTAGGAAAATCGACTATCTTTAACCGCTTACTCGGTGAAAGGATGTCAATTGTTGAAGATACACCGGGAGTAACGAGAGATAGATTGTATGGGGAGGCACAATGGCTCTCAACCCATTTTAGTGTTATTGATACTGGTGGTATTGAACTATCTGAAGAGCCTTTATTGTTAAAAATTCGACATCAAGCGGAAATTGCTATTGATGAGGCAGATGTCATTGTTTTTATCGTTAATGGGAGAGAAGGAATTACACCAGCTGATGAAGAAGTAGCAAAAATTTTATATAAGTCTAAAAAACCTGTTGTTTTGGGAGTTAATAAAATAGACTATCCAGAAATTCGTGATCAAATTTATGAATTTTACTCCCTTGGTTTTGGTGAACCTTTTCCGATTTCAGGAACACATGGGCTTGGAATAGGTGATTTATTAGATGAAGTTATTAGTCATTTTCCAAGTGAAGAAGATGAAATAATAGATGAAGGCACTATTTACTTTAGTGTCATAGGCAGACCAAATGTAGGGAAATCTTCCCTCGTTAATGCCATCTTAAATGAAGATAGGGTCATCGTTAGTTCGATGGAAGGAACGACTAGAGACGCGATTGATTCTGCTTTTGAAAAAGATGATCAGAAGTTTACCATTATTGATACGGCTGGAATTAGAAAAAGAGGAAAAGTATATGAAGCAACAGAAAAATATAGTGTGTTACGGGCGCTAAAAGCAATCGATCGTTCAGATGTTGTCTGTATTTTAATTGATGCAGAAACAGGAATAAGGGAACAGGATAAAACGATTGCTGGTTATGGCCATGAAGCTGGTAGAGGCATGGTTATCGTAGTCAACAAATGGGATACGGTTGAACGTAGTGAGCATGCCATGAAAGAATTTGAAACTTCAATAAGAGAACAATTTCAGTTTCTTAGTTATGCACCAATTGTATTTTTATCGGCAAAAACAAAAAAGAGATTACAAAGATTAATTCCAATCGTTAAATTAGTAAGTGAAAACCACGCAAAAAGAGTATCAACAAATATTTTAAACGACATTATCATGGATGCATTGGCTGTTAGTCCTCCAAAACCGGTCAAAGGGAAACGATTGAAAATTTTTTATACGACACAAGTCTCAGTGAAGCCTCCTACTTTCGTCGTTTTTGTGAATGACCCAGGGTTAATGCATTTTACTTTTAAACGCTTTTTAGAAAATAGAATAAGGGAATCATTCGGATTTATTGGAACACCAATTCATATTATTGCACGGAAACGAAGTTAAGGAGGAACTATTATGTCAACCATTGCTGTGTTAGGGGCAGGTAGTTGGGGAACCGCCCTAAGTATTGTGCTAGCAGATAATCATCATGATGTTAGATTATGGTCACATCGAAAAGAACAGGTGGATAATATCAATAGGGAAAAATTAAATCGTCAATATTTAGAAACTCAATTACCTAATAATATTGTCGCATATCATAGATTGGAAGATGCTGTTAAAAATGTCGATGCCATGTTGATAGTGGTGCCATCCAAAGCAATTCGTGAAGTATGTCAGAAGATCAAGGGCTTATTCCCAAAAAATATCCAGATTATTCATGCAACAAAAGGAATTGAACCAGAATCATTGAAAAGAATTTCCGAAATGATTTTTGAAGAGTTGCCTTTTTTAACGGAAGATCAATTAGTCGTACTGTCTGGGCCAAGTCATGCGGAGGAAGTTGGCAAGCGACATCCGACAACAGTTACTGTGGCATCAAGTAGTTTGGATGCAGCTAAAGATGTGCAACAACTATTTTCAAATGAGTTTTTCCGAGTGTATACGAGTGAGGATGTTGTAGGAATTGAATTGGGAGGGGCTTTAAAAAATATTATTGCTTTAGGTGCAGGCTTATCTGATGGGCTGGGATATGGTGATAATGCGAAGGCAGCCCTTATTACTAGGGGACTTGCTGAGATTACCCGTTTAGGAGTATCATTAGGAGCCAATCCATTATCATTTCTCGGGCTATCAGGTGTTGGCGATTTAATTGTTACTAGCACAAGTATCCATAGTAGAAATTGGCGTGCAGGAAATTTACTTGGTAAAGGAAAGCAATTGGTACAAATATTAGATGAAATGGGCATGGTTGTCGAAGGAGTTCGTACGACGAAAGCCGCATATCAACTTGCTAAAAAACAAAATATTGATATGCCAATAACATTTGGCTTATATGAAGTATTATTTAATGACAAAGATCCTCGTCTCATCGTGGAACAATTGATGAAACGATCAATGCGTGAGGAAATGGATGATTTAAGCCGTTATGTTGATTTAAATAAATAAGTAGTAATGCAGGGAAAGTAATCTATAGGATCCCGGTGACGACCTTAAAACGAAACGATATCCATTAGCAATTGAGTAAATTCTGTAATTTCTAGCCCATGGAGTCTGTGTGACCCGGCTTCACATAGACTCCTGTGGGAAAGGCAACATGGGAACGTATACTTAGATTGCTACGTCCTGTGGCAACGTCTACGATAGTGCATCCTGTACGTCGGAAAATACACTTCAGGAGTTAGCCTAGTGCAAATTTTTGAAGTTAGCTTAGGTTGCCCACGGAAAGCGAAGTGAAGGCGGTAAACACGGAAAACAATATTTTTTAATATATTTGTAAAACTAGGTATATGATGATGCTTTTCTTCTCTTAGAGCATAATATATAGTGTTACTGTAAACAAAATCTTGTGATGTAACGGGAAATTGTTTAGTCGCCCGGGATGTTTTGTGGCATTCCGGGTTTTAATATTTAAAAAAATATTCGGTTGTATGTTATGATACTAAATAGTGTGAAGTATAGATACTTTTTTAAAAAAAAAATTATTGTTAAATACTATTCATAGTTTTGTTGTTTAGGAGTGACAGGATGAGTGCAGCAGAATTAAAAGAAATATTATCCTTTGCCGGCATTGGACTACTAATTATGGCGATTGTTTTTATTCAATGGAGTAGGCGAAAACTAACCGGTGTTTTCCAAAAGATTATTTCACTCCTTGCATATTGTTGTTTAATCATCGGTGGGCTTATCGTTGTATTTATTGTTATTAGTGGGCCAACAGGTTAAAGAGGTGTCTTACAAATGAAAAAGACTATTATTGTTATGTTCGTTATATGTATATTTCTGTTGACAGGGTGTTTATATCCTAAAAGTGAACTGGCAAAAAATCAAATGCCGAATGAGCAACAGTTGGAAATGGTGCAAATTGCTGTGGATCAATATAAGGAGGATTCCGGTGGTTTGGTACCGATCAAAACAAAAGATAGTGATACATCTATTTATGAGAAGTACCTAATTGATTTCTCTGTTTTGAAAGACGAGCACTATATTGATGAAATACCTGGGACTGCTTTTGAGAATGGTGGAGTTTATCAATATGTCATTTTAAATCCTGAGGAAAATTTGCAGGTGAAATTACTCGATTTACGGACGACGGAAAAATTAAGGTCATTAAATGTAAAATTACATACGTATCGTTCAAAAAATGGCCATCCCCCATTTGGAAATCAAATAGAAAAGGGCATTTTCCAAATAAATCATAAAAAGTTAGGCTATGATGCTGAACCATATGTCGTTAGTCCTTTTACTAACAACAATTTACCATTTGTCATGGATTATAATGGGGAAGTATATATTGATTATCGAATTGATTTAAGGGAGGTAATGGAAGAATACCCTACACAATTTGAGGAAAATGAAGATATTAGAAGTATTTTGACAGAGAATTATCCATTCGTTCCAGCCTATTCGTTACCATACAAAATTAATGAAAATAATGAACCAGTTTTTTTGTTTGAAAATGGATAAATTTGATTTTGAATTTATTGATAAAGTAAAATTGATTTATCGTTGTAAATTTCTTCATTAAATCGATATTTCAAGGTGATAAAGGTGACCAATTAGTCACCATCAATGTTTTAAGTGACCACTTATTGTAAATAACATTAAGAGGGATCCTGAAACATTCAATAGTATTCGATGTTTAAGTTTACCGATTTTACGAATAATCAATAAAAAAATAAAGCGTCATTTATGAATCGAATCAAATGGGGATTGCTAGTAGTGATGGAAATATAATAGCGAAAAGACGGGCTTTGAGCGGTTAAAAAAACTTTCAATAACCAATCAATAACGGAACATAAGTTCTGTTATTGATTGGTTATTCTATTCAGTTATGATAAAATAAATATGTAGCCAAAAGTTATACGGGTGGCGGTTGTCACATGGATCCCTTTTCTTGTTTTTCTCAAGGAAAGGAGGTGAACAACTATGGAGATTTTCTTTGTATTTAGTAAAGAAGTGTTGAAAGGAATTGTACGTGCTATTAGCACGCATCTATTTCGGAAAACCTTTTTAGACAAAGAGAAAACCACCCGACGCCGTGACAAGCAGGGTGGTTCTCATAAAAACTAATCTTTTGTGACAACCACCGCCTGTACGGCTGAGGCTGCTAGAGGGAGGATGACAGTCCTTCCTCTTTTCTTATCTATATCCATTTTAACGTAAAAGCATGCAAAAATCAATGAACTTTGCTTTATTGGTTTCAACTGCTTAATAAAATTATACTAAGAGAATCCCCCAATGATAGCTTTTTTTATAAATTAATTAAAACTAGACTACATAAATTGGGATGTTTAAGGTGAAGTTTAAATTTCAAGTCAGAATCCACTCGCTTTTCGTGGGCAACGCTTCAACTAACTTCAAAAATTTGCTTTAGCAAATTTTTGAAATGGATTTTCGGCTGTTGCCCACGGAAAGCGAAGTGAAGCCGGTAAACACGGAAACAATAATTTTTAAATTTACATTTAGAAATTCTGTTAAACTGTAACTTTTTAAAAAGAGTAATTATGAAATTGATTCAGTAAAAAGGTAATTAGGCAATCTATGAACCTCTGCACTTAATTGTTAATTGAATTTAAAGCGGAATATGTCGCTATATTTTGTGCAATTGTCATTAAGTAATTTTATATTTCCCTTGTAGCATATTAATGTTAGAAGAGTTTTTTATTTAAATCAAAAGTTTTTGTCATAATCTTAATGAACAACATCATACACTTAGATAAGCTGTTTACATTAAATAAATGATTTTGTTATAGAAAGGGGAGAGATAGATTTGGATAAAGTTGATATTTTTAAAGATATTTCTAAACGGACAAATGGCGATGTATATTTAGGAATTGTCGGGGCTGTAAGAACGGGAAAATCAACTTTTATTAAACGTTTTATGGAATTAGTTGTTTTACCGAATATTAAAGATGAACATGACCGTTTGCGAGCATTGGATGAGTTGCCACAAAGTGCGGGAGGGCGCACAATTATGACAACGGAGCCTAAATTCGTGCCTAATCAAGCAGTTTCTGTTCCAATTGATGAAGGGTTAGATGTTAATATTAGGCTAGTAGACTGTGTTGGTTACGCCGTTGAAGGGGCTAAAGGATTTGAAGATGAACATGGACCTAGGATGATACATACTCCATGGTATGAAGACGCTATACCATTCCATGATGCAGCCGAAATTGGTACGAGAAAGGTTATTCAAGAGCATTCAACGATAGGTATTGTTATTACGACTGATGGGACGATTGGGGAAATCGATCGTGCTAGTTTTGTTGATGCGGAAACGAAAGTAATAAATGAATTAAAAGAAGTTGGAAAACCATTTATTTTAATTGTAAATTCCATGCGACCAACAGATGAATCAACGGAAATGTTAAGGCAACAATTAAAAGAGGAACATGATGTACCCGTTTTATGTGTCAGCATTGAATCAATGAATGAGCATGATGTTTATAATGCATTACGGGAAGCATTATTTGAATTCCCAGTATTAGAAGTGAATGTTAATTTACCAAGTTGGGTCATGGTTTTAAAAGAAGAACATTGGCTTAGGCTTCAATATGAGGAAGCAATAAAAAACACAGTGAAAAATATTAGGCGATTACGAGATGTAGAATCAATTATTGGCCAATTTACAGAGTATGAATTTATTAAAACGGCCTTTATTTCCGGAATGGAAATGGGTGAAGGAATTGCCGAAATTGATTTACATGCACCCGACGATTTATACGATATTGTTTTAAAAGAAATTGTTGGTGAAGAAATAAAAGGGAAAGACCATTTACTTGAATTAATGCAAGATTTGACTTACGCCAAAAGGGAGTATGATCAAATTGCTAGTGCATTACAAATGGTGAAACAAACTGGTTATGGAATTGCTGCCCCGTCAATTACTGATATGGAGTTGGATGAGCCTGAAATTATTCGTCAAGGTTCACGGTTTGGTGTTCGATTAAAAGCTGTGGCTCCTTCTATTCATATGGTTAGGGTAGAGGTAGAGTCAGAATTTTCCCCGATTATAGGCACGGAAAGACAAAGTGAGGAATTAGTCAATTATTTAATGAAGGATTTTGAGGAGGACCCGTTAACAATTTGGGATTCAGACATTTTTGGTCGATCATTACATTCAATTGTTCGGGATGGGATTCAAGCAAAAATATCGCTCATGCCGGAGAATGCTAGGTATAAACTTAAGGAAACATTAGAAAGAATCATAAATGATGGCTCTGGTGGACTAATAGCTATTATTTTATAACAGCTCTCGGGCTGTTTTTTTATGTCAATAAAGAAATTTAAAATAGCAATTTAGATAAATACTTAACGATTTAATCAATTTTATCAATGCGTGTTATTTAGTGTTTAAACAGTTAAAATAACACTTAAGGACCATTTTTTATAGGTCATTCCTCCCATAAAAATAGTGGAAAATATATAATTGAAAAAAATATTGTGAAAATACGTATTTTATGTTGAATTTTATAATAAAGTCGGTTACTATAAGCCTTAGCATCCTTATATTTATGTTTGCAATGTATAAAAATAAATATAATGGTGAACAAATGGTAGTAGCATTATAATTTGTAGATAAACAAATTATAAATTTGGGAGGAGGTGAACATCATGAATAAAACAGATCTAGTGAATGCAGTTGCTGAAAAAGCAGAATTGTCGAAAAAAGATGCTGGTAAAGCTGTAGATGCAATTTTTGAATCTGTTACAGATTCTCTGAAAAATGGGGAAAAAGTTCAAATTATTGGTTTTGGTAATTTTGAAGTGCGTGATCGTTCGGCAAGAAAAGGTCGTAACCCACAAACAGGTGAAGAAATTCAAATTCCTGCTAGCAAAGTTCCAGCATTTAAAGCTGGTAAGGCTCTTAAAGATGCCGTTAAATAATGAACTGGACAAATTGTTTTTAATCTTGGAAAATAGGACAAGGCTGGCTGGTTAGATTTATTTTAATTCCTTCTAACCTTTAACTTTACTCTTTAATACATACAGATATTTTATCTGTTCCTACGTTTTGTTTTCTAAGTACTATGAAGCAAATTTGTATCCATGAAAGAACTAAGAAGCTTATCCTACTTACGAGAAGGATAGGCTTTTTAATTTGTTTTCGTTACTTTAAAATGATTGACAATATTGGTATAATAGATGATAGTAATAAGGTATGGTTCTATCATATTAGGGAAGTTTTTATCGATATGATTATTTGTTGTTATTTGTATAGAAGGGCACAGGTGATTTCGGTGCATAATATAGATAATGAAATAAAACGTATTAAAGAAATATTATATGGAAAGCTCCATCATTCTTTTGTTAAAAAAATTATTCCTACGCCCATTATTGATGAAGATAAATTAGCTATCATTTATTTTTTATGTCATGATCAACCATTATCAGAAAATACAAAAGAGCAATATATGATTGCCGTAATGCTTATTCAAATGGCGTTAGATACTCATGAATGTATTCCAAATGAACTTAGTAATACGACTAATAAAGTTGAAAAACAGATGACAGTGTTAGCAGGAGATTATTATAGCAGTTTGTATTATTATGTATTAGCTGAGTTAGAAGAAGTCAATTTAATTCGGCAATTAGCTAAAGCGACGAAATTAATAAATGAATTTAAAGTATATTTATTTGATGGGGAAATACCAACATTACAGCATCTTTTTTCCTCATATGAAACAATTGAAAGTGATTTGTTCGTTAAAGCCGCTGATCATTTCGGGAAAACACCATTAATACCATTGATTCAAAACCTCCTATTATACAATCGGTTATTACGTGAAAAATATAACATTGTGAATGATCAGTTTGCTTATGTGAATATTTATTTTCAGAAAAATAATTCTCTCGAAAATAAAACATCTATATTAAAATTAATTGACGAAGAAATTGATCATTGTATTCACGAAATAGAAACAACACTGCATTATTTGTCTTATGATTTTAATCAAGTAAAGCAATTTGTATGTAAACGGATTGGTTTGTTTGATAAATCAATTATCGCGGAAGAAGGTTAATTCATGGCTGAACAAACAAAGGAAGAACGGGTTCATCATGTTTTTGAAAAAATCTACCATAATTATGATAAAATGAATTCAATTATTTCATTTAAACGTCATATTGCTTGGCGTAAAGATGTGATGAAGCGAATGGATGTTGAAAAAGATAGTCATGTATTAGATGTTTGTACAGGAACAGGTGATTGGGCAATTTCAATGGCAGATGCTGTTGGGAATGAGGGGGAAGTTGTAGGTCTAGATTTCAGTAAAAATATGTTAAAAGTCGCTAAGGAAAAGCAAACGAACTTACAGCTTGAACATGTCTCATTTGTCCACGGAAATGCGATGGAATTACCCTTTGATGATGCTACTTTTGATTATGTTACAATTGGATTCGGTCTTAGAAATGTTCCTGATTACGAGACGGTGATTAGTGAAATGTATCGTGTCGTTAAGCCAGGTGGTAAAGTTGTTTGTTTGGAGACTTCTCAACCAACTTTAATTGGATTTCGACAACTTTACTTTTTTTATTTTCGTTTTATCATGCCGTTGTTCGGGAAACTATTTGCTAAAAGCTATGATGAATATGCTTGGTTACATGAATCAACAAAAAGTTTTCCTAACAAAATAGCTCTAAAAAAGCTATTTACAGATGCCGGATTTTCTGACGTTTTAGTAAAGGGATATTCTGGTGGGGTTGCAGCAATGCATTTGGCGACAAAGTAGATTGGTTAATAAAAGGTGAAATAAATGCAAATGGCAAATATATATCAATTTTTAAAAAATGACATTGAAGATATCGAGGAAAGACTAGCAAACGTCATTTCTACAGAATATTCAATTCTTCAAGATACTTCAACTCAACTATTACGTGCAGGTGGTAAAAGGATACGGCCAATTTTAGTTTTATTATCTGCACAATTTGGAAATTATCAGGAAAATGTTGAAAAGGTAAAAGCAATTGCAGTTGCGTTAGAGTTAATCCATATGGCCTCATTAGTCCATGATGATGTAGTGGATGATGCTGATCTTCGTCGCGGACAACCTACAGTAAAGCATACATATGGTGATAAAATTGCAACTTATACTGGTGATTACATACTAGCTACAGCTTTAGAGGTCGTGACAACTGTTTCTAACCCTAAAATACATCAAATATTGTCTAAATCATTAAAAAATGTTGTCGAAGGTGAAATGATCCAAATTAGAGATAAAAGAAACGTCAATCAACATATTCGACAATACTTGCGAAGGATTAAAAGGAAGACGGCCTTATTAATAGCCACGAGTTGTAAGTTAGGGGCAATCAGTTCGGGTTCAACAAAAAAACAAGCAAATGCGTTATTCCGTTATGGCTATAATGTCGGTATGTCCTTTCAAATTATTGATGATATTTTAGATTTTACTTCCGATGAACAGACACTTGGAAAACCAACTGGTCACGATCTTCAACAAGGTAACATTACGCTGCCGGTTCTTTATGCAATGGAAGACCCTTTATTCAAAAGGGAGCTTGAAAAAATCTTTAAGCATACATCTCAAATAACAGAAGATCAGATGCACCAAATGTTAACCAAATTATTAGCGACTGATGCGATTGAATGTTCCTATAAATTAAGCCATACATATTTACTAAAAGCATTACAGTCATTGGACCATTTAACAAATGAAGCTGCTAAAAAGAGTCTAGTATTCATTGCTCATAAATTAGGAAAGCGTCGTTCATAATAGTTATTTTATTGTATTATACGTTATAATTTGATAAAATTTCAGAGACATTGTCAGTAATTGTAGAAGAAGAGGAGAATATTAATCATGGAAAAGACTTTTATTATGGTTAAACCAGATGGTGTACAAAGAGGTTTAATAGGAGAAGTAGTGAAACGTTTTGAATCAAAAGGTTTTACCCTTGCTGGGGCAAAATTAATGAATATTTCAAATAAACTTGCTGAAGAACATTATGGAGAACATAAGGAACGTCCTTTTTTTGGTGAATTAGTTGACTTTATTACTTCAGGGCCTGTATTTGCGATGGTTTGGCAAGGGGAGAATGTCATTAGCACTGCTAGAAACATGATTGGTGCAACAAATCCAAGTGAAGCAAATCCAGGATCAATTCGTGGTGACTTTGCTGTCACAGTAGGAAAAAACATTATACATGGTTCAGATTCTACAGAAAGTGCTATGAGGGAAATCAATTTATTTTTTACTACTGAAGAACAGCTAAGCTATAGTAAGCAAGCAGATAGCTGGATTTATTAAACTCAATAATTATTTTTTAATGTCATATCTTGTTAGCCTCTGTTCAATACGGAGGCTTTCTATCTATCCATGAAAGAGGAAAATACATTGTGGACTTATAAAGACTTTATAGGAAAAATTAACGAAATCTATGACATTGATTTAAGTTTATACAAAGAGGCACAAATGAAAAGACGGATCACATCTTTACGTAATAAGCATGGCTTTGATAACTTTTTTTATTATTTTAAGGCAATTCAAGAAGAACAGGATTTGTTGGAAGAATTTTTAAAACGTATTACGATTAATGTATCTGAATTTTATCGGAACCCACGCCGTTGGGATGTTTTAAAGGGAAAAGTAATACCATTGCTCACTAAGGATAAAAAAAGTATTACTATTTGGAGTGCCGCCTGTTCAACTGGAGAGGAACCTTATAGTCTGGCAATGTTATTAACAGATTATTTCTCCGGTGTTAAATTCAAAATTTTAGCCACGGATCTCGATGAATTGATTTTAAGTAAGGCAAAACAAGGAATTTATTATGAAAATTCACTGAAAGAAGTTCCTGATTTTCAGAAGTCTAAATATTTCGTACAAAAAAATGATGAATTCCATATTGATGATCATTTGAAAAAAAATATTGTTTTTAAAAGGCATGACTTATTAAAAGATCCTTACCCTTCGAATGTTGATTTAATTGTCTGTCGAAATGTGCTCATCTATTTTACTGAGGAAGCAAAGAAAATGGTGTATGGAAAATTAAGCCGTGCATTAAACAATGAAGGTGTATTGTTTATCGGTAGCACAGAACAAATTTTTGAACCGATAAAATATGATTTACAAATTTTAGATACCTTTTTTTATCATAAAAAACCCATAAGTTAACAGAAATAAAAATATTTTATCGGAAGTAAATAGAAATGAGGAATGATGATGCGATACTTAACAGCCGGAGAGTCCCATGGTAAACAATTAACGACAATCATTGAAGGGATTCCAGCAAGAATGCCACTATTAAAAGAAGAAATTGATGAATCCTTATTAAGACGGCAAAAGGGACATGGCCGTGGTCGAAGAATGCAAATTGAAAAAGATTTAGTAGAAATCAAAAGTGGTGTCCGTCATGGGTATACGCTCGGTTCACCGATTTCATTAGTCGTTACTAATGATGATTTTAAAAGTTGGACAAAAATCATGGGGGAGGACCCTATAGAAGATGACGAAAAAATTCGTCGAGTAGTGACACGCCCACGTCCTGGACATGCTGATTTAAATGGGGCTTTAAAATATGGTCATCGAGATATGAGAAATGTGTTGGAACGTTCATCTGCTCGTGAAACGACAGCAAGAGTAGCAGCAGGTGCTGTAGCAAAGATCATGTTACGACAATTAGGCATTCATATTACCGGATACGTAAAAGAGATTGCTGGAATTCAAGCGGAAGAAAAAAATCACCTATCGGTTCAGGAACGGCAAGAAATTTCTGAAGCATCCCCAGTAAGGGTGTTGGATAAAGCTGTAGAACAACAGATGATGGATAAGATTGATCAAGCGAAAAAAGATGGTGATTCCATCGGTGGGGTATGTGAAGTTTATGTTGAGGGAATGCCAGCAGGTGTCGGGTCTTATGTTCATTATGATCGTAAATTGGATGCCAAATTAGTCGGCAGTGTTGTCAGTATCAATGCCTTTAAAGGTGCCGAAATCGGGATTGGGTTTGAGGCTGCTAGACGAAATGGTAGTGAAGTCCATGATGAAATTTTATGGAGTGAAGAAAAAGGTTATTTTCGTCGTACGAATCGACTTGGTGGTTTTGAAGGTGGCATGACAACAGGGATGCCAATTGTTGTTAAAGGTGTGATGAAGCCAATTCCCACCTTGTACAAACCGCTTCAAAGTGTTGATATTGATACTAAGGAACCATTTAATGCAAGCATTGAACGCTCAGATTCTTGTGCAGTTCCTGCTGCTGCAGTAGTGATGGAACATGTAGTTGCTTTTGAACTGGCCAAGGCAATTACTGAACAATTTCCGAGTGATCAATTTCCACAATTAAAGCGGGCAATAGAGGAATTTCGTGAAGAGACTAGGAGCTTTTAAATGAAAGAAGTTCATGTACAAACGTCAACACATCCTTATACAATATATATTGGGGAAAATATCATTTCTCAAATGGAGAAATTTTTAACAAAACGATACTCTTCGATTTTAATTATAA
>DAMCTP010000011.1:0-74818 GCA_032113595.1 Pseudogracilibacillus sp. | reverse complement strand
CGTTTTATCAAAGAAATGACGCCTATTACAAATTATCTTGCATTTGGTGCCATGGACAATCGGTTATACACGAGAAAAATGGCAGAAATTGTCGCTGAACAATTAAAATCAATTGGTATTAACTTTCTTTTTTCACCAAATTTAAATGTCCGAAAAAATGGCATCACCCAACACTATGACTTATTTCCTTTTGGTGAAAATGTGGAAAAAGTAAAAAAACATGGGGTAGACATGATTCATGGGTATCAAAATAAAAATGTCATTGGAATGATGAATTACTTCCCAACGATTGTTGATGAAAACGCCATACACCCAATTGATATCGATGAAAATGCACTATTACCTTTTATGTATGCAATAGAAAAAGGTACTGATGCACTAATGATTTCCCATGCAAAGGGAGCCTCTACCTCAAAAGAAATGATCCAAGACGTATTACGTGACAAAATTGGCTATGACGGTATGATTATGACAGATCTTATGGGTAAAAAACCCAGTGAATATGGGGATGCTATTAAAGCACTAAAAGCAGGGGCAGATATTGTGTATTTGAATGGTCCAATGGAAAGCCAACGAAATATGATAGAAGCTGTTTTACAAGCGGTGAAATTGGGGGAACTAAGTGAAGAAAGAATTAACGAATCTGTTGAACGGATTTTAAAACTGAAAGAACAACGGCAATTAAGTGAGATTTCAACAAGTGACCAACAGCCCATCGGTCATACACGACATATTGAATTCGCAAAAAAGCTCAGTGAACAATCCATAACAATCGTAAAGAATAACCACCATCAAATCCCTTTAAATAAACATCTAGAAACAGTGATTTTGTCAACGCCAATAAATGAAAAAACAAATCAAGGGTCATCTATTGCACAATTTGCTCACTTTTTCCATGATAAATTACTTAATTTTACGACACTGCCATTGTCAATTGAGGATTCCGTCATACAAGCTTGTGAAAAGGCGGAACAAATTATAATTCCGATACAATCATTAACAAAAAACACTCACCTATTACAGGATACACAACAAATTGTGCAACAATATCATGATAAAATAGTAATTTGTTCATTCGGTAATCCATACGATTTACTCGAAGTACAAGATGCTTCAGTATTGATGACTGCTTATGATACTTCCCTTATGTCAATGCAGTCAATGGTTAAAGTACTCTTCAAAGGTCGTACTCGGGCCAAGTTACCAATAACTTTATCGGATCAATGGCCAATTGGGCATAAGGCTAAATAGTCAATTAATATGTATCTCCTTCCAAATTGGTAAGGAGATACTTTATTTCAAACAACTTTTTGATCTTACCTTTATTCCGCTGTATACAGTTTTGTGTTAATTGCTTGTTTTCCGACCACTTTATGACGAGCAAATACAATGATGATTAGCATTATGATGGCCTCTGTAACTGGTAATGTTAGCCAAACACCATGGATACCAAATAGCAATGGTAATACGATAATCATCATCATGAACACGATAAAACTCCGAAAAACCGTTAACCATGTTGATGGCCTCACAGAACCAATCGACTGAAAATAAATAATATAAATAAAATTAATTCCCATAAACAAATAACTTAAGAAAAATAATCTGATACCGACGATAGTTAATGCAGTAATTTGTGGATCGGTAATACCAAACAAAGAAACTAAAAAGCCAGCACTAAAATATCCGCCTATAAAGAAACCACCCCCAATGATGATAGCCGTTTTTTCCGCTATTTTTATTACTTCAGCAATTTTATGATTCATTTTAGCGCCAAAATAGTAACTAATCATCGGTTGAATCGCTGTGCCAATTCCCATAAAGGCTAAAAACATAAAAGTGTGTAAATAGTTAATCACGGAGAAGGCTGCTAGTCCATCTGTCATCGCGTAACGGACAATGACCACGTTGTATCCGATAACGAAAATACCAAACCCAATTTCAGAAAGGAAACTAGGAATTCCAACACTACTAATTTGGAAGACATCCCTCGGGGAAATAATCTTTTTTGTCAGTTTTAAATGGGAAGACTTTTTAAAAAAATGACTGCTTAACAAAAGTAACCCATTAAAGATAGAAATAACCGTTGCCAAGGCTGCTCCTCTCACACCCCATTGTAAAATAAAAATCATCCAATAATTTAAAACAATATTCAATATTGATGTTAACACAAGACTTATCATGGCTAAAAATGGATTGCCATCATTGCGAACGAAAATACTTAACATTGATTCCCATGCGACAATAACCGAAAACAATAAAATAATTTTCATATATTGGACGACGTACGGTAGAGTTTCCCCATTTGCCCCGAACAAATAACTAATTTCCTCCAAAAACAGTAAACTGATGACGGTGACAGCAATCGTAATAATAGTCACAACGATAAAAGATGTGGTATAGATGACTTTTGCCCGTTCGATATCCTGTCTACCTAAAGCAATTGAAAACATCGTTCCACCACCGACACCAATTAATAATGCAATGGATAATACGATGGAATAGACTGGTGATGCAACATTAACACCGGCCAATGCCACTTCACCTACACCGTGCCCAACAAAAATACCATCTATCACAATATTTACTGATAATAAACTCATACCAATAAGTGAGGGAATTAAATAGTGAAAAAAGCTTTTTAATACTGTTTGGTTGTGAAGCCGATGGACATGTGTCATATTGTTTACCCTCTCAATTTATATTTTCTACTTGGGGGAAAAAGACTAATGCTGAAGAAGTAACCGTTTGAATTTCAACACACAAAGCAAGCAAAACCAGCAATCGCGAAGGATGTCTTACGTTAGAAACAGATCAAGTAAGATAATTAAATTTTACCATAAAAGTTATCCACAAATAACAAATTCTATAGTTTCCGAGACAATAAAAAAATATTAGCCAAGTTCCATCCGGGATTGGCTAATAAACAATTTAATCGATAAAAAATATAACAAAATTTTTTTTATAATACTTTACTTAAAAATGCTTGGGTTCTTTCATGTTGTGGGTTTTTAAAAATTTGCTTAGGTGTCCCTTCCTCTACTAAATAACCACCATCAATAAAGAGAACCCGGTCACCAACCTCACGTGCAAAGCCCATCTCATGTGTGACAACGACCATCGTCATTCCTTCATGAGCTAATTCTTTCATAACATCCAATACCTCTTTTACCATTTCGGGATCTAAGGCGGAAGTTGGCTCATCAAACAGCATAATTTTAGGTTTCATCGCCAGTGCTCTAGCAATAGCCACTCTTTGCTTTTGCCCACCTGATAATTGTTCTGGATAAGCATATGCCTTATCAGATAAACCGACTTTATTTAGCAATTCATGAGCAACTTTTTCCGCATCATTCGGAGCCATTCTTAAAATTTTCCGTGGTGAAATCGTAATATTATCCATTACATTCATATGGGGAAATAAGTTAAATTGTTGAAATACCATCCCAACACTTTTTCTTATGTCATTAATATTCGTTTTAGGATCATTTACTTTCACATCATTTATATAAACAGCACCATCTGTAATTTCCTCTAATAAATTAATACAGCGTAAAAAAGTACTTTTACCAGAACCACTCGCTCCAATAATGCAAATCACTTCTTTTTCTTTCACTTCGTAATCAATACCTTTTAACACTTCCAAATCACCAAAGGATTTAACTAAACCTTCTACTTTTATCAACTATCCCACCTACCTATTTCATTAGTGGTTCATACAGGAGCTGCCCAATCCTATCCTCCAGGATTTACACCAGCTATTCCTCTTTTAATTGTTTACGTCGGCTCATTGGTATATACGAGTTACTAAAGCGCCTCTCAATATAAGCAATTAATTTCGTTGCTACCCACGTTAAAATTAAATATAAAATCGCCGCAAATATATATGGTTCCCAAAACCTCATATGTGCCCCAGCAACCACTTTTGCAGCAAACAGAATATCTGTTGCAGCAATCACTGTTACTAGCGAAGAATCCTTTAATAATGCAATCAATTCATTCCCTAAAGGCGGAATCATACGGCGAAATGCCTGTGGTAATATGATGTTACGCATGGCAATTCCATGTGGCATCCCTAAAGACCTAGCAGCTTCCATTTGTCCTTTGTCAAGCGACTGAATTCCTGCACGGAATATTTCCGCTGTATAGGCACCACAGTTTAGCATTAATGCTAAAGCTCCGGAAACAAAAAAACCCAAGGAATGGCCAAATATAGTCGGGATAAGTGCTAGGTGAATTAATAATATTTGCACTAATAGAGGTGTTCCCCTGAAAAAGTCAACGAACAATTTACTTGGGTAATAAATCCACTTCCTATGGGATAATCTCCCTAAACCAAATATTAATCCGATTAACACACCAAAAGAATAACCAACCGCTGTTAATGCTAACGTCACCCATACTCCACGGATAAATAGTTCCTTGTAATTCCAAATCATGTCAAAGCGAATGGCTGACAAAAACTCTATCGTAAACACCTCCAAAAAGGCTCACAAAAAAATCTTGACACCAAATAGTTGAAAAAATACTGTTCGCCGTTACCAGCGAACAGCTATTATATTAGTCTAAGTCAAGGCCCGTAATTTCTTTTAATTTACCATTTTCTTTTACTGCTTTAATTCCGTCATTTAAAAGTTGTAGAACATCAATATTTCCTTTTTGGACCATTAATCCGTAAAATTCTTTTTCGAAATTATCGTCGTCTTCAATTACTTTCATTTTTTGATCTGGATTGTTTTTAATATATTCATTTACTGTTGAATTATCCCCTACTGCTGCATCTGCATTTCCATTTAACATTTCTTGAATCGCAATTGGCATTGTTTCTGAAGGAATGATATTTGGGCTAGTTTCTCCCATAAAATCCTGCATAGCAATGTGACCAGTAGTATTAATTTGAACCGTTACTTTTTTACCTTCCAGATCAGCTAACCCAGAAACATCAGAATCTTCAGGTACTAAAATGACTTGTTTTGCTTCATAGTAAGGCTCTGTAAAATCAAATTCTTTTTGACGATCTTCTGTAATTGTAATAGAAGATACAGCAAAATCAATTTCACCATTTTTTAGTGCTGGGAATAATGGTTCCCAACCAATATTTTTCACTTCTAGTTCAATTCCTAGTTCTTCAGCAATCGCATTGATGATATCGATATCAATTCCAACAATTTCACCACTGTCATCGATATACTCCATCGGAGCATAAGTTGCATCAGAACCAACTACTAATTTTGTGATTTCCGATTCTCCATCATTATTGTTTGCAGCATTCTCTGAATTGGAGTTGTTGTTTTCTGATGCATTACCATCATTACCATTATTTCCATCATTACCATTGTCAGAGTTTCCACCACCACAAGCAACAAATAAAACCGTAATACTTACCAGTAATAAAATGAATAGAATATTCTTTCTTTTCACTATTACCTCGACCCCCTTCATTTTTTTACCCATGGGTATCTTTTACTAGTCTATCATTAAAACTAGTAGTGATATTTCCATAAGTAATTCATAGTATCAACATTATACTTTAAAAAACAAATTGATTCAACATTTTAGGTAAAGCGTTTACATTTATATGATTCATTAAAAATATCCATTAAGGTATTATTAGCATGTGTACCTTAATGAATATTTTCCAAAGGAGTAGTCTTTTATAAAGGTCTTACAATTTTATCTTTAATTTTTCTCAAAAATGACAATCACCTCCGAGCCACCATTTATGTTATTAGAAGGTGAATAACGTAAGTTAAATTTTCCCTCACGATGATTCCCTTCAATTATGTGTAACAAAACATTTTCAATCTTTTTTTCTATAAAAGTAGGTTGATCAATAAAATCTTCACTACTAAAATAAGACTTATATCTCTTTTCAACTGCTTCCGGGGAAGTATCCGCTTCAAAAGCCAATAAAATAATTCCGAGCAATGCTTCAGCTTGATTAATTTTTGCATTTTCCGGAATCGGGAAACCTGAAGGTAAGTAATGTTGAATAAATTCATCTACATCCCTACTACTAGACATATCGCCAGTCATCTGTTCACTTGACCCATCGTTATCAATATCTTCATCCGGTAAGTTTTCAAATGACCCATTAAACATGTCGCCAGTAAACCATTCAAATGGATTGACAACATCAAACATATCGCCAGGAAACTCTTTTGAAGGTTCTTTGTTACCTTCATGAAATACAATGCCAACCGTTGTACCATCTTCCATTATTTGAGAGGGGAAAAATCTCACATCTAATGTGCCGTCTTTTCTTAAACCTAGAAAGGTTTTCATTTTTCCATTTTCATCATCTTCTTCAGAAACAACGGGTTTTTCTATAAATACATTAGATTGATAATATTTTGTGTACATTTTATCTATTCGATCGACAGATTGATCAGTTTCATATGCTAACGTTATAATCCCATTCGTATCATTGGCTTTATAAACCCTTGCATCCTCAGGAATTGGAATATCTGGGGGAAATCTTTCTGGAATTTCTACCGTCCCACCTAGTCCCAAAATTTCTTCTAAGCCAAAACCGTCAATATATAATTTGCCATTTTCAGTATCAAATGCAATCGTATGTACATTGCCTTCCTTATCCGAAAATTCAATGCCATCTTTACCGACCTTGATTTTATTTCCGTCACCAATAGGTATACTTACACAACCAACTAGGAATAAAATGATCAAGCTAAGCAGTAGACTAACTTTTATTTTATTCATTAACATTTCCCCTTTACAAAAAAACTTCCTTTATATATCACTTCCGCAAATGGAGGTCACTAAATTGCTTATATTGCTAAACTAATAGATAGTTCTTTCTCATTTACCCTAATATGCTTTATTAGTAGTTTAATTTATTGTAAATTAGCAATGTTAAATCTAGGTAAAGATTTTTAATTATCACAAAAGATTTACCAATCTAAGGATCGAATAATTTTATTTTTAAGGAAATAAAGGGGATGTGTTTCTTTGTGTTATTAATAGTATATTTTTATTTTCTAAGGTGACTAGGAGGACTTCTTTCGGAGGACATTTAACAATTGCTCACTTTTTAGTTTTTCTAATTGTGTTTTTTCTCGACATAATTCCAGCACTATCATTTCTTTGTTAATTATTCTCAGTTTCACAATATCTCCCTCCTTGCTTCCATTTGGTAACTTGGGAGTAGATAGCTCCATTTCAATACCATCCTCATCGATTAAAATCACACCTATGTCTGCAATGATTCTGTCAATGACACCATATATATAATGATATTGATCTGTTGGTAAAAGGCTAAAACTACACATTATTAACAATAGAATGCATTTTTTCATCTGGTTTCTCCATTCTTATTTTTACCAAGTATGCCATCAAATTCAAAATATTGCACATGGCTAAAATTCAATTTCACACTATATAAATAGCCTGAAAATTGAATTTTCAATAAACAAAAATGGAGGTTTAAAGCTAGTGAAATATTAAAAATACAACTTCACACATTTTCATTAGCTTTCATTTTATTTATTTGCTAGGCTTTATTTATGTCTTCAAATTACCCTATTACAATAAATAAAGTATAGATCAATCAAGAGAACCTGAAATATAGCCAGTGGAAGCATAAATAAACGGCAATTTATAAAATTGGAAATGAAAATTTTATCATACTTGAGAGGGAATATTAGCCTGAATTATCTATTAAATCTATTCCATTCAAATTAGGTGGTGTCTCCGGTGACGACGGCGAAATTAATTTATATTTTGACAATGGGATTTTCATTAGTTACCTTTGGGGGAATTACGTATTTATTCGCTAAGGTGAAGGATTACTCCCTTTTAAATGGCTATTCTAACAGATCTAAAGAGGAAAAAGAGTATCTAGAGAAGAGTGGTTATTTAAATGCCCTTGGTAAGTTGTTTACACTAACATTTTGGATCATGCTTATCACGTTTGTCATTGGTCTATTTTCAATTTCTTATCCTTTTTTTATCGGATTAGGCCTATTTACTTCCGTATTATTAGTTGGACTAACTTGGATACAACGATATGAAGTGCCACACAAAAGAAGGAAAATGATGGGCTTTTTTGGTGTGTTTTCAGTTGTCATTGTTGTGTTTATAGGTGGGGTTATAGTATGGGGAACCCGTAGTAATGACTTCATTATTACCGAAACGACATTGGAAGTAACAGGGCCATATAGTAATGAATGGAATTTATCCGAGATTACTTCTGTTGAGTTGTGGGATGAACTACCAACAATAGAATTTCGTTCCAACGGTATCTCGGCTGCAAACAAAAAAATTGGTAATTTTAAATTAGAAGAGCCTTATGGTAGAGGATTACTTTTTATTAATGGTTCAGAACCACCATATTTATATATTGAAACTGATGAAAATTACCTCATTTTAAATGATCAAGATGGTGAAAAGGTAGAAGAGATTTATCTGGAAGTGAAAAAAGAAATGAGATGACACGTGATTAATTGTTGTGCTAGGTGAATGATTCCCACAATAATTTCTTACGCCAATGAAATCATTGATACGCCCCAAACATCCCTTATAGACTTACTTTGAAGGTTGAAAAAAGTCCTATGCACTCTTAAAAGCGACATAGAACCTTTTTATTTAGCCATGTGTTGTCAACAAATCATGTGCCTTCCTTATTTCATCATCTGGAACAATGAGATAGTAAATACTATCAATCATTTGTCCTTTCCCATCTATCATGTGCTCTGTAATATTCTTTCTCGTATCTTTATAACCGCTAAACAATTTTTTCATGTCGGCAAAATCCATATTGGTTTCCATGTTAACACCAAGTACATCAACCATCCCACTGAATTTTGGTACAGACCCAACACTTGCACCTTCTCTTAATATCCCTTCTATCACTTTTCGATGACGTTTCGTGCGGCCAAAATCCCCTTCACTGTCTTTTTTACGCATTCTTACAAATGCCATCGTTTTGTCCCCATCCATCGTAATTTCACCAATTGGAAAGTCATATTTACTGTCTTGCCAAGCTACATCATTATACACACTAATTGTACCGAGTTCATTGACTAATTCAATTAGTCCATCCATATTGATCGTTACAAAATAATCTAAGTCAATATCAAGAAAGTTTTCAACCGTTTCAACTGACATATTCGGACCACCAAAAGCATAGGCATGATTAATTTTATCTTCAAATCCTTTTCCTATGATTTCTGTCCTTGCATCACGTGGAATACTAACAATTGTCATGGCATCATCTTCCGGTTGTAATTGCATAATCATAATGGCATCTGAACGTCCTCTTTGATTTTCATGGGCATCGATTCCTAATAATAAAACATTAATAGGGTTAGTCTCTTTTAACTTTTTCTTTGAAATATCTGTATCTATTGTATCAACTGGAACATTCATTTGATCATTTACAGTACTTTTCACAAAATTATAAAAATAAAAAATATAAATACCAATTCCCAAGGCTATAATTCCAATAATTATTAGAGTAATTTTTAAACCTTTACGTTGTTTTTTTTGTTTAGACCTTCTCAAATAATACACCTCAATCACATTTAACTTTTATATTACTAAAAATATCATAGCGTTTTTATAAGTATTTGACAATTTTAAAGAGAATACCTCTATCATATACTAAATTCTACTAGAAATCTGTTATTTTGTTCTTGAACTCTACCAAAAAGTGCTTGTAAATTGTCTTTATTTTTTACGATAGTGCCATTTTCCATTAACTAATTCTCTTTCACATTCCCCTTTACCCCTTAAATACTCCAAATGGGCTAGTGTTTCACCTATCGCAAACTGATATTCATACACATTTAACTCTTGAGGAAATAAATAATGACAAACATCAAAAACAGAATTTACCTTTTTTAATGCAGTTAACGTTATATCAAATCGTTCTAAATGATGTGACCAAATTTGATCAATCCGTTTATTTGCATCATAAAACGGCTCCCCATGGGAAGGAATGACATATGCCGCATTCAGTTTTTTTACTTTTTGTAACGACTCCTCATAGTCGTGTAAGGGATTTCCCTTCCCATAAAACCAATGGGAAATATTTGGAGTGATTTTAGGTAAGATATGGTCGGTTGAAATGAGGACATTTTTATCTTTATTGTACAAACAAATTAATCCATCCGAATGCCCCGGTGTAAAGAGGACTTCATATTCAAAACCACTTAAATGGACTTTTTCTCCCTCTTGAAAATAATGATCAATCTTAGGTAATGGACTAACCTTTGAAACAAAATTTTTCGTTATGTCAATGATTCCCTCAATCACATTTTGCGGGACATTTGAACGCTCATAATCCTCCCTTAATTGGCGAAGAGGTTGTTCCTCCCATATATATTTTGCTGTTTTAGCATCAATTTCCGTAATGGATAACGGGGCATTTGTCGCCTTTTGTAAAGTGCCAGCATATCCATAATGGTCGGGATGTAAATGGGTAATCAAAATTCTTTCAATTGGCTTTTCCTTAATGACGTCATTCCATATATTTTTTGATTCATCATTATTTAACCCTGTATCAATAATAATGTAGCCATTTTCGCCTTCGGCAACAAAACAATTTACGTGATTTAATCGAAATGGCAACGAAATTGTTAACATTTTTAAACGCAATTGATCTAACATTTTAATCCTCTCCTAATGACCGGTACATTTAATTAAAATAATAACATGAATGAACAGCCATTCATACCGAAAGGTTCATTTCCTTAACAGAAACTTTTTTAATTATTACTATCGGGGCAAAAACGGCTTGTCCCTTTGAAGATTTAATTCCTGCTTCATCTCTTCTTTACGATAGGAAAACCATTCCGCCATTTTGTCAGCATCATCATCATGAAAATGTTTATATTTTCCTAATAAAGCGCCAAGTAATGGTGTTTGTATCGAGCTTAATTTTTGCATTCTTTGTAACTTATGCTGAAATCGCTCAAAAGACTGAATCCTTTTATGATAGATGATCATCGTCGATTTGTTTAAAAACCGTTTTCTTAGTGTCAGTCGTTTACCTTCAATCGTATAGCCACCATCTTTATATCGTAGCCAGCCAAACCAACCACTTATTAGTACAAAAATTAAAGGGATCCAACTAAATGTTGGGAAAAAGTATAGAACAACTAACGTCGCAATGATAGCCAAAATGGACGTATTAAATAAATAATATTTTAACCCTTTTTTCGCTAATGGTTGAAGTTCCGTTTTTACCGGACCATATGCTGGTAAAAACTTTTGCAAAAATTGATTTACTTCCTTTTCACGGATTAATGGGAACAAAACGGGATACGTTTCCAATTTATCAGCCGAACCACCAGCAACAACGGCCACGATAGAAACAAACTTTATCGGTTGTCGTAAAATACTTTGTTCAATACCAATCGCTTGAATTCGATCAAACGGAATCGTTAATTCTTTTGTTTCTAGTAATCCACGTTTAATAAATAATCCATTTTCTATTTTGGAAATTTCAAAGTTCCCATAGCGAATCATCGTGCCGGCTATACCGAATAGCCATAACAATATAAGAAGTGCAATCACTAGAGAAACAATAAAAAACACACTTAAAGAGTCGAGCCATTGAAACGTTGATTCATAAATACTTTCTGGGATAATATCACTTGCCTGCGAAAAAATAAGTAGGATAAAGGCAAGAATTAGACCTGCACTACCGGAGGTTGTCCCCGTAATAAACAGACGTTGCCACGAAATTTTCTCTGTTATGACATCAATTTTTTCATTTTCTTCAATGGTAAGATCCTCTAAATTTTCTGCACGTTTCTTTAATGCCCCTTTCAGCTGTTCACCCTTTTTCTTAGTAACAGCACTTAGGGAAACTTCAGCTCCACCAGTACTCGCAGTGTCAATTTGAATTTTAACTAAACCAAAAATCCGATGAACGACATTGGCAGTAAAGTCAATTTTATGGATTCGATTTAGGGGCACATAACGTTTTTTCCGTATAAAAACACCTTGTTCAATTCTTAATTCATCATTTTCTACCCTGTAAGTGAATCTCAACCAAGATAATATACTGGAGATAATTAAAAATGCTAAAAAAACACCTACAAAAATAAGGAAATAAAACATTGACTGTTTAATCGTTAAAATAAGCCCCGCACTCAATCCTAAAATTGTTTCTTTAATAATACGAATTAAATTAAAATAAATCGAAGCCGGATTAAGCCGTTGTGGTTGTGTTATTTCTAACTGATTATCATTAATATGGTCATTATACGTCATCTTCATCCACCCTTGCTAGGACAGAAATACGATCACGTAAATCTGAAGCATCACCTTCTGTTAATGCCGGAATTTCATGTACCGTTGCTGCCGTTGAAATCGTTACTGTTGCTAAATGATATCTTTTTAAAATTGGCCCTTGTTTCGTATCAACATGTTGAACGCGAATCATCGGGATAATGGTTCTTCGCATAATTAAAATACCCCGTTGGATATATATTTCCTGTTCAAAAATTTCATATCGCCATCTACGGTATCGTAATTTAGGGATTAAATAGACGAAAAAATAAAAAAATAATGCCAGAAATAGTACGGCCACTCCAACATATACATATTGAATCTTATAAAAAATGGATGCCAATGTGATATATGAACCAACAATAAGTCCCCAAATTAAAAAGATTGTTATACCAGATGAAATTCGCCACACTTTGACAGCATCTTTTGCGATAAAATGTGTTGGTTGTTCTCTCATATTATGCCTACTTCCCCATCAATATTTATAAACTATTAAAAATTTATTTCCACTACCATTGAATCATACAATTCTATAAATTGAAAGTAAGATAAAAACCCATTATTCCAAAAATAATTAGATAAAGGGGATTACTAGCGGTGATGAAAATAAAATAGCGGAATAACAGGCTATAGGCGGTATGAAATATTTTCGGTACTTATATCCCCGTAAAAATTTTTATTTAAAATATATTCAAACGCTTTTAATATTTGTCTAACAATGCCCTCCATGCCCGCGGAAAGCGTCCATCTGAAGTGGAAATCAACGGAGTTAGAAAGCAACACAAAAGGCATAGCCTAAAGCATTTAGACTATGCCATTTTTTAAATACCTATTCATCACTGCTAGCACCACACTAAAGGGCATTATGCTAATATTTGTTCAAACTGCATTGTTAACGACGCTTCTGAAAATTCCCTTTCCGTCTTCTTCCACCTGAGCCACCTTGTGGGCGTTTCCCATAAAAACGTTTTCCCCCACCATGTCGACGATTGCTTTCACGTCCACGTCCTCCAGATTTTACACTAATTGGCTGTACAGAGGAAATTTGTACTGGAACATTTTTACGTTCCTTCATTAATAATTTTAACGCCGCTGAAACGATGGAAATGGAATCATGTTCTTCCAACATATCCTTTGCAGTATCTTTGTACGATCCTAATTCCTCATGTTCAATGACGCGCACAATTTTTTCAACTGCTGCTTGTTGTTGTCCACGTTCAGCCTCTTTATTTGTCGGTGGAACAATTCGTTTCATTTTACTCTTTGTCACTTGTTCAATGAGTCGCAAATGCGGCATTTCCCGCGGAGTCACAAATGAAATAGCTTCTCCTGTTCTTCCTGCTCGGCCTGTTCGCCCAATCCGGTGAACATAACCTTCTGGGTCCTGGGGAATGTCAAAATTATAAACATGAGTCACCCCGGATATATCTAACCCTCTCGCAGCTACGTCGGTTGCCACTAACACTTCAATTCGACCATGTTTGAATTTATTTAATACTGACATTCTCTTCCCCTGAGTCAAATCACCATGGATTCCTTCAGCACGAAATCCGCGTACTTGTAAGCCATCCGTAATTTCATCGACACGTCTTTTCGTACGTGTAAATACAATCGCCAATGTTGGTGAATGGATATCAAAATGATTTGTCAACGTATCAAATTTAAAACGTTCAGGCACTTCCATAAAAAATTGATCAATATTTTCTACCGTCATTTCCTTCGCTTTCACTTTAATTTCAGTTGGATTTTTCATTAAAGTGGTGGCAATTTCTCTAATTTCTTTCGGCATTGTCGCAGAAAACAATAATGTTTGGCGTTCTTCAGGGATCGATTTTAAAATATCCTTGATATCGTCGATAAATCCCATATTTAACATTTCATCGGCTTCGTCTAGTACAGCTACTTTTACATGGTCCATTCTCACGGTTCTTCTACGCATATGGTCTAAAAGTCTTCCCGGTGTTGCCACGACAATTTGTGGTTTATCTTTTAACGCACGGATTTGCCTGTCCATTTGTTGGCCACCATATACCGCTAATGCTCTTATTCGTTTAAATTTTCCTAACCGATTGATTTCCGCTGCTACTTGAATTGCTAATTCACGTGTCGGTGCCACGACTAATCCTTGTACACCTTTTCCATTTGCTTCAAATTGTTCAATCATTGGAATACCAAAAGCCGCTGTTTTCCCTGTTCCAGTTTGTGCTTGACCGATTACATCTTTACCTTCCATCCCTTGTGGGATTGTTTGTGCTTGAATCGGTGTTGCTTCTTCAAATCCCATCGTTTCCAGAGCCTTTAATATCGGCTCGGAAAGATTTAATTCTTTAAAAGTTGTCATTGTTTTCTCCCTTTCCTATCTTGTAAAAAGTTTACATAGGAAACCTCTTCTTATAACTTTAAGAGATTGTTCAAAAAAACAAATAAGTAACAACTTTCATCAATTCAATTTGATATGGCAGCCACATATCAATTAAAAGAATTTGTCTCAAATCCATTCGTCTTTTTGAACGATTATTTTCTTGTCGTCAATTTCAACCTTCCAATACTTTTATCTATTATTGGTATTTTCATCATTTAAAGTGGTAATTTTACTAACATGGTACGCTTACCATGTGATGATGTCTTCATCCGAAATTGAATTCACTATTTCTTAAAGTACATAAGGCTTCCTTCCACATGAAGTTATTGCCTTAATATTTTCATGTTTATTCACAACCTTTTAAGTATACCATAATACTTTAATAAAATGCCAATAGTATAGTTATCCCCTGTTAGCTATTTCATCCAACATTCCTTGAAATAACAACAACTCTTTTACATGCAAAAGATAGCATAATCGGTTATACTTAACACGTTATAAACATCTTGACTGAAGGAGAAATTCAGATTGCGTTTTCCACCAATTAATCCTTATATCGGAATAGTCGTTGCCGTTTTTTCGATTTCGACCTCTGCTATCATGGTGAAATTAATTACTGATGCACCCGCAAGTATGATTGCATTTTATCGTATTTTTTTGGCAGTAGTATTAATGTTACCGATTATCTTAATTAAATATCGGGGCGAATTTCATTCCATTACGAAAAAAGATTGGATTTACGCTATTATTTCCGGTATTTTTTTAAGTTTACATTTTATTCTTTGGTTTGAATCTTTAAATTATACATCTGTTGCAAGTTCTGTTGTTCTCGTTGCATTGCAACCGTTGTTTGCATTTATTGGCACCTATATATTTTTTGGAGAGAGATTCTCAGTTGCCGCTGTCATCAGCCTATTCATTACATTATTAGGTAGCTTTATTATCGGTTGGGGTGATTTCCAAATAAGTGGACTTGCCTTGCTTGGTGATATTCTTGCAATTCTAGGTGCAATTACTGTCACTGTTTATTTTTTATTAGGGCAAAAATTACGCCGGTCACTCTCATTAATGACCTATACTTTTATCGTTTATAGTAGTAGTGCTTTAATGTTGCTCCTTTATAATGCTGTCCTAGGAAATAACTTTATACATTTTTCTACTAATTCATGGATTTGGTTTTTTGGCCTTGCCATCATTCCAACATTTTTTGGCCATTCCTTATTCAATTGGGCACTCAAATGGGTCAGTACATCAACGATTTCGATGTCGATTGTTTTTGAACCAATCGGAGCATCCCTGCTTGCATATTTCATTTTAGGGGAACATCTCTCCTGGTCACAATTTCTCGGGGGATCAATCGTTATTTTTGGATTGTTTTTATTCGTCGTATCGACTACCCGAAAAAAACGCCTAACCATATCCAAACAATAACAAATTAAGATGGCTAAACGGGTCTCATTTTAATGAACCCGTTTTTCTTTTTCCCTTTCATTTTCTTTTATTTCCGTTTTTAAAAATTCCAAAATTAAATGATTGACGACTGGCCCATCATCACCCAAACAAATTAAATGATCCGATTTTTCAAAGAGAACTACCTGTTTGTACTCAGAGCCAATTTCTTCCTCCAGTGTGTAAGCAGTTTTATAGGGAACCATTTCATCTTTCATCCCTTGTACGATGAATGTCGGGGCTACGATATCCTTTAAAAACTTCTTTGTAAATTGTACGAGACGGATAAATTCCAAATTTGCTTTGAACGGAATTTCCCCCATTTTTTCCTTATAATTGGCATACCATTCATTTTCATCCAAATGACCTGTAATTTTATCAGTAATCACTTCACCAAAATAATGACTTAAATATTTCACAGAAATAAATCGTCTAGCAGCCGCAAGCACTACTAACTTATCGACCTTTTGTGTCGCTGCTAAATAAGCGGCAATCATGCCACCCATGGAAAATCCAATAACATACACTTCAGCACATTGTCCTCTTAATTGTTCCAAAGCATCTTCGGCATCTTTTAGCCACGTTTCATAGGTGGCACCATCCAAATGAAGTTGTTCACCATGTCCTTCCAAAACAGGAACAACAATTTTCCAATTGGTCTCTTCTTCTAGAAATTCCTTTAAAGGGTCAACTTCAAATGGACCACCAGTATAACCATGTAATAAAAGGCAACCAATCAAATGAATCCCCTTCTTTCTGCTAGCCTCTAAAGTGTCATATATTATACGTATACCCATTTAATAACGTTCATAATCACTACTTTTTTTTAATGTCTTACTCACTTTTGCAAAAATAATAATAAAACATAAAACTAATCCGGCATATAAAAAGATAGTGCTTTTCGATCCTATTATGATACAAATAAGTAGACCATATCCCATTAGTTCTGACCATGGATTTAATCTAATTTTTGTTTCCCATGCTTTAATATGTTTATTTACTTTTACATGGAACAGCGTTTGAAACGCAGTGATGATGAATATAAATTGGATAATTAAGTTATACTCAGGGTGTAAAAACACATATAACATAAACGGTAATAAAAATAATGTTCCCGATATTGATGCCCAAAGATACAATGATTGTTGATATTTTTTCACATCCCATGGAAGGATTTGAACGATATCATCTGTTAGTCTGTCACGATAAAAAGTTGCAATAACGCTAGTAAATGCATGAATAACAAAAGCAATTCCAATGAAATAAATTAACTCATTTACAAATACAAAAACAAATAACAATAGCAACATTGCACCGAAAAATTGCAAAATAACAATGATGTTTTTTTCGAAATAAATAAACCATAAACGATGATACAAGTTGTTTTGATTGTATGGGAAAGGCTTTTTCCAAAATGATAATCGTTGCCAAATACTATATTGTCGATCCTTTTTAAAGGATGTTTTAGATGCCCGTGAAATAATTTTCATGTTCCATAATTTGTAATCACATGCGGAAGTCACTCGCTTCCAATCAATATGTTTGAATCGTTTAGTATATGTTAACAAGGAAATCGTAATTAAAACAATGAGAAAAACGAATCCAAATAAGGCCGAATTAATTAAAATTGAAAGGATGTTAATGGCAATAACCAATCCAAATAGAAGGATTTTCTTCATAATATGAAGCTGGAAAAACTTCCATTCAATCGGTGTCATGACAATGTTTAATAACATCAAAACAAAAATATATAAAATGATAATTGATAAGGCTGATGGTGAAAATAAAAACAATATCGTTCCGAGCAATATGTAAATAATCGCTGATTTTAACCATTTACTTACTGCCGTCAGGAACCAAATATAACTTAATTTATTTGGTAAAATCGTCACCATTCGTTCCGCCGAAGTAAACATGACACCCGGATATTGAAATGAGCGAAATAACATTGCAAGCGGAATGATTGTTATGACTGACCAAATTCTTTCAATAACGATGCCACCCATGACAGAATCAAATTGTAAACGCCACGCTGAAATGTCTCCTTCCTTTAAAATAGCAAATGCTATATAACCAAAAAGAGCCAATGTGTAAAATAATGATACCCAATCGAACATCAACGAAAATGCCATTTTATTTAAATGAAGTTTCTTGCGAAAACGAGTTTTTCTTAAAAAGATAAATAGTTTAAACATTTTCACTTCCTCGTGAAATCGTATCAAAGTCTTCAATTAATCCCTTCTCTTCGATACGGCCGTGTTGTAATAAAATATACTGATCAGCCAAATCCTTCACCTGGTCTAATTGGTGTGTCGTTAATAAAATACTTGTCCCATTGGCTATTTTTTCTTTCATCAATTCGATGACATAGTCAACGGCATAAATATCTAACCCCATAAACGGCTCATCGATTAAAAGTACAGGGGCTTCAGGCAATAAGGCGCATATAATTTGCACTTTTTGTCGCATCCCCTTGGATAATTCTTCCGGATAAACTGACAGTTTGTTTTGAAGTTCAAATCCTTCAGATAGACGTGCGATTTTTTCTTGGAACTGTGTTTCATCGATTTGATAACTCATACCATACAATTGAAAGTGCTGCATCACAGTCATTTCATTTAATAACATTGGTTCTTCTGGAATAAAAGTAAGGTGTTTTTTAAAAGCCAAATAATCAGTATCTTGGTCATACTCATCCTGAATAATAATTTGACCTTCATCTTCTTTTTTTAACATACCTAAAATTGTTTTCATTAAGGTAGATTTCCCTGCTCCATTATGTCCGACTAGGGCGACAACTTCCCCTCCGTGAACGGAAAAGGTAATATCTGATAACAATTTTTTACGATTAACAATTGTCGACACATTGTCGACTTGCAAATGAATCATTACATGACCCCTTTCACAAAGGTTATTGTTTAATTTTAACATTATATGAAGAAATTTATTAGTGATAGTTTACTTTTTACTTAGATTTTTTGCTACAATAGAAGTGCATTACTTGAAAGGGATGGATGAGACAATGTTAGCCTTAGATCATATCGTTATCACTAGTGCAAATATTGAGGATGCCAGTGAACAATGTAAAATTAATTATTCTATCGATTATGTACAAGGTGGTAAGCATACCCACTGGGGAACATATAACTATTTGGCGCACTTATCCAACGATTGTTACATCGAATGGTTGGGAATTTATGATCATGTCGTGGCTACAAAATCAGACAATCCATTAATAGTACATCTACGATATATGTTAGCAAATAATTTATCTGGTCCATTCCAATTTGCATTACGAACAAGTAACATAAATAAATATGTGAATCATTTTAAAAATAACGACATACCGTTTATTGGCCCAGTTGACGGTAGAAGAACAACGCCCGATGGAGAGTCGTTAATGTGGCGGATGTTGTTTCCTACTTATGATGCAACAAATGAAATGCTACCATTTTTAATTGAATGGATACAGGCTGATAATAACCCGACAGTTAACGAACAACAAATAAAAACATTACAATACTCTGGCCTTACTAGTAGGGATTTCGGTCACATTTATCATCTAAATCAAGATGAATTTTATTGTCATACCATTTTATTAGAAAACTGCCAGATACAGTTTACTGATAATAAAAACAAATTGCTAGGCTTTACTTTTTAAGTTTTGTTATGGCCTGTTGGGCTAGCCAATTTTTAAACAGAAATATTTAGAGAAGGTGCTTACGTGAAAATTAATAAACTAATATTGCCCATGGTGTTTGTCATTTTTCTGATAGGGCTAGTGGCTTGCCAAAATAGTGATGAGCCTAGTGCAAAGGAAAACAATGATGACCAATTCGAAGGTTCAAATACTCACGGAAATAGTGAAGAATTGGAAAAAGAAGAAAGTATCGATTCAAATGAAAATTCACACTATAATGATAATATCAATGGGAACAAAGACGAATTACGTATTGATGAAACAATGGAGGACCCATCAATTATTGCACTTGTGAATAAACAATATCATTTAACGGCTAACGATACTCCAGAAGACTTGGTCACTGTTGAGGTGCCGACTGTATTAGAAAATCCCGAGGTCAATCAATTAAGAAAAGAAGCAGCCGACGCATTAAAAATGATGTTTGATGAAGCCAAGAAGTCTGACATATATTTATATGCACGTTCTGGTTACCGTTCCTATGCAACACAGGAATACTTATTTCAAAGTTATGTAGATAAACATGGAAAGGAAGCAGCTAATCGTTATAGTGCCAAACCTGGACAAAGCGAACATCAAACAGGTTTAGTCATGGACGTCACTAGTAAAAGTGTCGACTATCAATTAACAGAGGGTTTTGCAGAAACAAAAGAAGGGAAATGGCTTCAGGATCATGCCTATGAATATGGATTTATTATTCGTTATCCTAAAGATGCTGAACATATTACAGGATATATTTATGAACCATGGCACATTCGCTATTTAGGTGTTGAAATGGCAACTGACGTATTCAATAGTAAAGTAACTTATGAAGAATTTTTAGAAAGCGAGGGCCTCATTGATGTTGTCACCAAATAATCACAAAACAACAAAACGAATTGTTTATATACTATTATCAATGTTTATTATTGCGATTATCATTAGTGTGGGATATTTGTTTAAGGATGAATGGATGAATCAAGATAATAGTGATCAAACTGTCGCAAATGATGATCCGTCAGAATTAACAAACAACTCTTCTGGAGAAAATGAAAATAATGAGGATCCTAAACCAGAGCCGGAACCAGAACCAGAAACGTTTACTGATATTCGAATTGCGGCTGCTGGGGACATCATGTTTCATATGGGACAAATTCAAGGGGGATATAATGCGCAAACTGGTACTTATGACTTTACATCAGTTTTTGCAGATGTAAAACCATATTTTACGGGAGCGGATTTAGCAATTGCTAATTACGAAACGACAGCAGGTGGTGCCGACCTTGGTTTTAGTGGATATCCGATGTTTAATAGTCCAGACGAAACAATCGATGCTCTTAAGGATGCAGGTATTGATGTTTTAACAACAGTAAATAATCATAGTTTAGACACTGGAAGTAAAGGGTTAAAACGAACCGTTAGAAAAATTCGTGAGAAAGGATTAATTTCAATCGGAACATATGATGAAAAACCAGACTCTCGTGTCGAAATGATTGATGTTAAGGGAATTAATGTTGCTGTTATTGCCTATACAGAAAGTACGAATGGACTTGGCTCACAATTTCCTGATGAGGAACTACATGCCATGATGAATGTAATGGAAGAAGAGATCATCATAGAGGATATAAGAGAGGCTAAAGAATTAGGAGCAGATTTAATTATCAGTTTTATGCATTGGGGGACTGAATATGCTCCAGAACCAAATGAAACACAGGTCGCTTATGCTGAAATGATGACCCGAGAAGGTGTCGATATTATATTAGGTAGCCACCCACATGTCATTCAAAAATCCGAATTCCTTGAAGTTGATGGAAACGAATCGTTTGTCATTTATTCAATGGGGAATTTCGTTTCAAACCAACGTCAAGAAACATTAGGGAGTGGATTCGAACCGACAGAGGACGGCATTATCGTCCAATTAGATATTCGTCAAAACGATCAAACGAAAGAAACCTTCTTACAAAATGTCGAGTATGTCCCTACATGGGTTTATCGCAATAAAGAGAATGGACAATCTACATTTACCTATCGAATTTTACCAGTGGAAGATTTTCTTGATAGTGGTGAAATTTCCAGTAGTTTTAAAGATCGAATGAAACGTTCTTTAGATTCCACTGTATCTAAAATGGTCACGACACCTGTCAATGAAGATTAGAAGATATTAGCGGAAAAATCAATTAGAGCCAATAGGGATTGTCCTATTGGCTTATGTTTTTTTATTCAATTATTCCTTTCAATGAAATTGGTCTATTGGCTTCAGTTTCAGCTTTCCCCGATTTCTCCGACTGATAAACATCTATAGCAACTGGTAATTGGGCCACCCATGGCTACTAAATCTAATTTAGCTAAACTCCTGCCATGTCTTGCCATAGGAAATTCGCTCATGGCTACTAAATCCAATTTTCAGCAAATCTCTTGCCGTGAGAAGGTCGCTCACGGCTACTAAATCCAATTTTCGGCGAATCTCTTGCCATGGGAAATTCCCTCATGACTACCAAATCCAATTTTCAGCGAGTCTCTTGCCGTGGGAAATTCCCTCATGACTACTAAATCCAATTTTCGGCGAATCTCTTGCCGTGAGAAGGTCGCTCATGGCCACTAAATCCAATTTTCGGCGAATCTCTTGCCATGGGAAATTCCCTCATGACTACTAAATCCAATTTTCAGCAAATCTCTAGTCGTGAGAAGGTCGCTCATGGCTACTAAATCCAATTTTTATCAAAACTAAAACCGTGAGATGAACCCTCACGGCCTAAAATCATCATTCCTAAAACTATGAATCAGCATATCTACTAACATTTCGGGCAAACCTTACTATACCCTTATACGAGGGCAATCAGTACTCTACTTTCCCCAAAACATATGCAACTAACAATCCGGCAGCAAAAACAAATACAAACCATAGCATTTGTGAAAAACTTGTTGCCCAGCCAGGAAAAATAACATACACTGAACCAATCACCAATCCAATAATAACAGCAAAGGTAGCAATTCTGAAATGGGTTAAACAAAAATGAATCACTTTACTCATCGTTACAATCCCTGCTGCTATACCAACACCGACCACAACAATAACCGTTATGTCGAGCGTGTTAATGGCATTAATAACTGTACTATAAAAACCAAGTAACAACAGCACTAACGAACCACTAATTCCTGGTAAAATCATGGCGGCACTAGCAATAAAACCGGCGAAAAACAAACTAACGTAAATCATCAACGATCTTTCCACAATAATTGTTCCTTCTTCGGGGTTTAGCGGTAGCATACTTATAAGGACAGCACTTCCTATTAAAAACAAATAATGATACCACTTAAACGTCGAAGTAACCTTCGATTCACGGGCTAAATAAGGTAATATCCCAATAATTAGTCCCAGAAAAAAATAGTATGTTATCTGTTCGTGATGTGCCAAAAGCCAACCCATTAATCGACTGAAGGAAAAAATAGCAAAAGCCATACCAAGCCCAAGTGGAATTAAAAATCCTAAGTTAGCCTTCCACTTCCGACTAAACAACCCATTTATCGATTTTATCAGTTGATCATAAATGCCAAAAATAACAGCAATCGTTCCGCCACTAATTCCTGGAACGACATCACTTACTCCCATCGCAATCCCTCGATAAAGATTTTTCCACTCCATATAATTCCTCTTTCTATAAAAAGTATTTTTCCCCAAACTTAAATTACTTTCTCAAAAATAAAAAACCCCATCCATTATAATACCCGATAAAATATAGAATAACATTCACACTTTTGAAAACCTACCTATTACCTTAATTGAAAAATATTAACGGCTTAAATCTTCTATAAACTCTTCTGACTCCTTAGCTATTCTCTCATAATCAATATTATGAACATAATGAGATGAATCTAGTTGGACGAGAGTCCCCCGATCATTTTTACTAACAAAATCCCTTTGAATTCTTTTCCATGCTTTCTCATCAAAACCTGTTTCCAGACCATTTGAGGAAAATAATAGCATAGGAAAACTTGAGGTATTAGCATTTGCTACCTTTCTTGCATTGGCCTTAATATTATTTATTTCATTAATCATATTTTTAGTCAATGTTCTTCTATAAAAAATGACTTTATATAACTCCTTTTCCTCCTCTGTCAATGTCCCATATTTTATTGCGTCACTTTCTGATAGTTTGGGAATCCATCTCGTTATACCTGTTTTTGCAGCCAAAACACTTAAATGAAAAAGGGGCATATTTATATCATAATCTTCATATGCAGCGGGAACAGCCATATCTAATCCAATGATCGCTTTTATTTCATCGGGATACGTCTGCACCCAATTTAACGCCTCAATACCGGACATAGAATGGGGCGCCAAAATATATGGCCCTTCAATCCCCAATTTGACGAGAGCCTCCCTAGTTTCAGCTAGAATTGTATCAATATCCCGATCAGTATCTGTGATTTCGCTAAATCCATAACCTGCCTTTTCAACAACAACAATTCTATATTTATCACTTAATAAGGTATAAAGAGATTTAAAATCAAGTACAGGTGAACTAGTGCCTCCACCTGATAAAAAAACGAGAGTTTCTTTTCCGTCTCCTTCTGTATAAACGTGTATTTGATGGCCATTAACCTCTAGAAGCTCACCATATGGAACAAATAGCCTCTCTTCTTTTGACAATTGGAATTTATGGTTAATAAAGCCCACGGAAAGAATCAATCCAATTATTAAAATAATACTTGGAATGATGATTAATATAATACGTTTAATAATACTTTTCATCATTATCACCCTAAATTGACACCTTTTGTATCAATAATAAATTACTTGTGTTATCAAGAAATTTATTTGCTTCATTAATTCAGTTATAATTTTGTTCTATTCACTTTATAGATGGGAAAACAAATTATTGCCTATCAAACAAACACATAAGCATCCAATCTATCATACTATTAAAATCGAAATAAATACTTAAATATGATAAGTCCATTCACTGATTAAACTTTCTCACTTCAGAAAGAATAGTATCCATAGACTTCTTAGGTTCTTCTATATTAGGAGTATGTGCGGATTCTTCAAACATGACCCACTTTTTCTCCGGAGCCTTTAATTTATGATAAAAATCTTCTGTCGGTTCAAAAGGGGTAATCAAGTCATGTCTACCCATTAAAAAATTGATTGGTATTTCCACTTCATCTACAGTTTCTATTAGATTTACCCTTCTCATTTCTTCTTGCAAGTGATTCATACTAAAAAATTGCCCTTGCAAAAATCGTATACTATCAAAAATTGTATATTCTTTACTAGTCAATAAGTTGATCAATATTTTACGCACCAATTTACCATCTCTTGTTATTCCACCACCTAGAGCCTCGACATAATTTTGATGAATTCTATCACTCTTTAAATTATCCCATGGAGGGGAACCAATATGTAATAATTTCTCATAGGCCTTATGATAGTTTTCCATTTTAGCTTTTTCTAATAATTTTGTATAAGAAAGCCTTTCACTTGCAGCAACATCTGTCACTTGGGCAACGCCAAAATAACGTTTATATAGCTGAGGGGCCCGTTTTATAGTTAACATACCTAAGATAGTTCCCCATGAGTGCCCAACTAAATATAGCTGCTGTCTAGTTAAATATTCCAATAAATAGTTTGTTACTTCAACTGTATCGTTTACAAATTGATCAATATTCATTGATTCAGAGGGAATTTTTTTAGAATAAGATAAACCAGCCCCCCTTTGATCCCATTGTACAACAACAAAATGTTTTTCAAGTTCGGTCTGGAACTTACGATAAAACCCTATGTGCCCTGTCCCAGGACCACCATGAAGCATGAGGAGGATTGGATGACGCTTGTTCTCACCCCGAATATAAATCCACTGTTTATCATGACCAACCCTTATTTCCTTTAATTCGAAAACAGCATTTTCTCCCGAAATCTTTGGGGCTCTCCTAATAAACAATCATACCCCCACCTTCTTACCATGATAAATAAACGGACTGCCAAAGTACGTAACATAGTTAGTTTTACACACAACAATTATTTAAATTTTCATCCCCATTAATCTCCATTCCCATTATACAATAATTATTGATAAACTCTAATTTACTTTAGAAATCTCAAAAGTGAGTCTACATTCATTCTCAATTAAATGAAATATTAACAATTAATTCATAAATACATGTTTATTATTGTTAAATTAAAAAACCTCCAAAAGCCTACAATATCAATGTGCCACTTATTTTTAATTTGTCATAATCCAGCCTTTTGATTATTAATAACTTTTCTGATATGATATTAATTGTAAATAACATTCGGAGGTGCTTTTTTAGTGAAAAATAATGAAGATAAAAAGAAATTAACAACCGCTGCTGGTGCCCCAGTTGCTGACAACCAAAACTCCATGACAGCAGGCCCAAGAGGTCCAATGCTCTTACAAGATGTTTGGTTTTTAGAAAAACTAGCACATTTTGATAGAGAGGTAATTCCTGAGCGCCGTATGCACGCTAAGGGATCTGGTGCCTTTGGTACATTTACTGTGACACATGATATTACAAAGTATTCAAAAGCAAAAATCTTCTCAGAAGTTGGTAAGAAAACGGACATGTTTGCTCGTTTCTCAACTGTTGCCGGAGAACGTGGTGCAGCTGATGCCGAACGTGACATTCGCGGATTTGCTTTAAAATTTTACACTGAAGAAGGGAACTGGGATTTAGTTGGAAATAATACTCCTGTATTTTTCTTCCGTGACCCATTACAATTTCCTGACTTAAACCATGCCGTTAAACGTGACCCACGTACTAACATGCGTTCACCAAATAACAATTGGGACTTCTGGACAAAATTGCCTGAAGCATTACACCAAGTAACCTATATTATGGGTGACCGAGGTCTTCCTAAATCATACCGTAATATGCACGGATTTGGTAGTCATACATTCAGTATGATTAATGCTGAAAATGAAAGAGTATGGGTAAAATTCCATATGTACTCTCAACAAGGCATTGAGAATTTTACGGATGCTGAGGCGGCAGAAGTTGTTGGTAGTGACCGTGAAAGCTCACAAAGAGATTTATATGAAAATATTGAAGAAGGTAATTTCCCTAAATGGAAAATGTTCATCCAAGTGATGACAGAAGAAGAGGCGGCAAATATGCCTTTCAACCCTTTTGATTTAACTAAAGTTTGGTACAAAGGTGATTTCCCACTAATCGAAGTAGGAGAATTTGAGTTAAATAGAAACCCAGATAACTATTTTGCTGATGTTGAGCAAGCTGCATTTACACCAGCTAATATCGTTCCTGGAATTGGCTTTTCTCCTGATAAAATGTTGCAAGGTCGATTGTTTTCATATGGTGACGCACAACGTTATCGTTTAGGTGTTAACCATCACCAAATTCCAGTTAACCAACCACGTTGTCCATACCATAGTTACCATCGTGACGGACAAATGCGTGTCGATGGAAACCAAGGAAGTCTATTACACTATGATCCTAACAGTTATGGTGAGTGGGAAGAACAACGTGACAAAATGGAGCCACCTTTAAAATTAGAGGGTGACGCGACTCACTATAACTTCCGTGAAGATGATAATAATTACTTTGAGCAACCTGGTAAATTATTTAACTTAATGGATGATGAAGCAAAACAACGCTTATTTGACAATACTGCTAGAAATTTCGAGGGTGCCGAGGAGCATATTAAAATCCGCCATATTGTCCACTGTTATAAGGCTGACCCTACCTATGGTGAAGGAGTAGCAAAAGCTGCTGGCATTTCAATGGACAAAGTGAATAAAGCTGTTGAGGAATTTTCACTAGACAACTATAAATAGAATAGTTTAATAGAGCACTGTTTGTTAAAAATGGACAGTGCTCTTTTTTTGTTTAGTTCCAAGGCTCCACTAGTCAACATGATGATGAAATTGCACATTATATTTTTGCATTTTCTTTTATCCAAGTTATGCTTTCCTTAATTCCCTCTTCATATGATGTTTGTGGGATTGGTCCGATTTTTTCTCTGTACTTCTTACTACTGAGGACAACAGGATCATCGAATAGATACCATATTTCTAACATCTCTTTCATAAATGGTTGGAATAGGCCGACAAACCAAACCATTTTTTTTGAAACTGTTTTAATCGCCCTTTTATACCCTATTTCATTACGTAATATCTCAATTATTTCTTCCCCTTTAATTGCATGTGTGGCCGGTATATTCCAATTTTGGTTATATGCATCTTCTCTCATGGCTAGTTCCACCATCGTCTTAGCACCATCAAGAGTATAAAGAAATTCTCTAGCCATCGTTAAATCACCTACAAAATTTGCCGGTTTGTTACGGGCTACATTTTTTAAAGTTTCATGAAGAATGGTGTTTTCTGCATTTGGCCCGTATAAATCGGGCATATGGACGATTAAACAAGGAACTTTACTATTTATTAATCTATTTTCCATTGCCAGCCGAATTTTCCCTTTCTTTGTATGGGGATTCTTTTGCACATTTTCATCAACTTTCCTATTCGGTTGCCTACCATAAGCATAAATATTATCGACTAAGGCAATCCCCGCATTGTTTTTTTCAGCAGCCTGAATCATTATTTCTAGACATAATGGATGTTTATCCTTCCATTCTTGATAAGGAAAACTGACTGCATGAAAAATAACATCGACCCCTTCAGCTGCCTTGGTAACGTCTTTTTCTACTAACGCATCTCCCGGAAATATCGCCACTTTTGCTTCATTTTGGTAAAGATTTTCTAATTTATCCTTTCCTCTTGCAAATGCAACTACCTCCACTTGACGGTCAACAAGCTCACGTACTAACGCATAACCAATTCCACCTGTTGCACCTAAAACAAGTGCTTTTTTCATTTTATCAACCCTTTCTTTTTTGTTTGACCAATGGTCAATTTTATTTAAAAAATAATTCAGGTTACCCCTGCTACAATGACATTAGGATTAACTTTTTAAACCTTTAATAATAAAATCAACATGTAATGTGGCCGCTAATTTTGCCTCTTCAAAATTATTTACATATCCACGATATTGTGAAACAAAACCTTGTAATGACAAAAATGCTGACCAAATCTCACTAATTTTTACCGTTTTATTCAATAAGGATTGAATGGTTTGCGCAAAGTGTTGATAACTTTCATTAGCCGCTGCTTGGGATAAACCGTCTACCTCTGTATTTCTTACCAAAAACATAATTTCATACTGACTCTGATGATTCAATCCAAATTCAATAAACCGAATTAGTACATTAAACAATTTAGTTGAATCATCTACAGATTCGTTGATCGTTTCCTCTAATCGCTTATTAAGTTGCGAAAAGTCATCTTCGACAATCTTGTAAAATAGTTCCGCTTTATTTTTAAAATAATAATAGATTGCACCATGACTACAGCCTAGTTCCTTTGCTATGCTACGCATGGAAACCTGTTGAAAGCTTTTTTCAACAAACTGAATCCGTGCTTTCTGTAAAATCATTTCCTTCGTTAATTCATGTGAAGCAGTTTTTTTACGTGGTGACACAATTTAATCCCCTTTTTTGACCACTGGTTAAATTGAGTATAACACTTTTAATCTTGCATTAAAAGTATTTTCGTAAAATTGCTTCCATTATTTAAAAAACTGATTCAACAGTCCCTTCAAACAAAGACTTTTATTTACCACATACAAGAGTGTCTCTGAAATCTTCATTTTCCCACTAGAGGTAATTGGTACTAATATAATCTTTCAAAATAAAATTCTTTACTTTACCAGCTACACTTTTTTTACATGTATGTAACTACTAGGAAAAGGAATGCCTCTCTAATAGTTTTCACCAATAATAAATAGCTGCCATAATAGCACTAAAAACTATTACTAGACTAGAAAAAATGGAAATTAGATAATGCTCTTTTGCATTCAGTGTTTTAGTGTTACTTGCTAATAAAATAGTTGGAGAATGTACAGGAAATATAGATACCCCACCAATAATCATAACAACTAGAAATCCCATACTAACTTGGGAGACATTTACAATTTGTGAGTAAGAAATTGCAACTGGAAAAATAACAATAATTGCAGATGAAGGGATAACAAACAAAAGTCGTAAAAAAGCCAATAATATAGATATGATAATAATTTGACTCGGAACTGAAGCATCTTGTGAAACTAATTTAAACAATTCACTTGCCAACTTCATTGAGGTTCCATTATTCTCCATTAATATACCCAAAGAAAATGAAGTTCCCAACAACAAAAAGTTTTCCCAATCAAACTTTTCAAAATCCTTACTATTAACTAACCCTATACTTGGCAAAGAATAAATTACCATTAATAACATAGGAGGTAATAATAATGGTATTTTGTTTTGATCTATGACAATCCAAACAAGTATCATCATTAAAAAACTGATTAAAACTATTATTGCTTTTTTATTATTTTCTTTTATTCCACTTGGTAGTTTAGAGCCTTTAAAGTTATAGTTGTCAAGATTAATATTTATTTTTAAAACCCAACAAACAAATATATTGATGATTATAAAGCCCAACCATAGTGGTGGGGCTATCATAAAGAACCAAAATAGCCAACTTACTTTAATAATATTATAGTCATTAAAGAGTTGTGATGCTAAGACGGGAAATGCCCCACCTGTGAGTGTAATCATTGTGGCAGATTGATTCATGATTCCAATTATATAAATGGAGTATTTTTTAAAGGGGCTTTTGTCAGATAAATTAAAATATTGATTCATTCTTTCTATTATTGGATGAAACATTTTAAACCTTGCGACCGCAGATGGTAAAAATATGGGTAAAATAGCCATAATAAAAGGTAACGACAACAAAAAAAGGATTGGTTTACCCCTACTCCATCTGACTATCAAATTCACTATAATATGATCTACGTTTGCTTTTACAATTGCATTGCTAATCATAGTAAGTAAGAAAACAAAATAGATAGCCGGCGAAAGGAAACCAACAAATGCCTGTTCTACTTTCCCTACAAGATTAAATAATAATAAACAGCCCAAAATTAACATACTTGAAGAACCGGAAGGCAGGGTAGAAAATGTCCATAAATAAATAGCGAAAAAAAGCAGCCCTAATGTGATTTGTTGCTCTATCGAAAAACCTAATAGTACAATATTTTTCCCTAAATAAATGGTGTATATGAAAAAAAGTAGAAAAATTACCCTTCTTAGTTGTAGTAATTCAATAGTTGCTTTTAACTTTTTTACAAAATTAAATTTATCCATATAATCATTCCGTTTAAAATTTTGAATTATATCATATAAAATGGGTACATTTTTTGAAAAAACGTACCCAAATAATTTTAAATAGTAATATTGAGGATTTGATTGTATTGTTGTCCTGAATGCATATCCTTTTCGAATTTGTGTCCTTGTGGTGGTCTCCTTGGAAAAGATATTTTTACGACATTTAAATTATCCATATAGAAGAAGCTTACTTCACTTTCATTAACATTATAAATCTTAGATATAACCAATTCATTTAAGTTATTTGAGTTTTTAACTTTATTATAGGAGTCTCTGTTTTTACAAAATATATCTATCGTTGTCCAAAATGGTCCGGCATTTTTTGATCGAATATATTTTGCTAAATTGCTTAAGCCACTCATGTCAATGTTCACCTCTTTTTTATACATTCATATATTCTATATTTATTAATTCTAATGGATAATCGACTTCCACTATATGGTGTAATTTAAATTCATATACCTGTCCTTTTTCAATTTCAGCAGGGGAAAACGGAAATGCAAAGGTTGGTGCTTGCTCCTCTTTATCAAGCGGAAAATGAAGGAGACTTGGATTAAATACTTTTGCTACCTGGGTTGCAAGTTCTTGAGTAGATGCATTAACTACTAATAAAATGCCTATTTCATTAGGGATAAAACCAATGGGTACTTCCCCTTCAGTTACGGCGTTCCATCCGTAAGGCTTTATTTGAAATGAGAACTCATTCCTAGGTATGTTTAAATCATCTAGTCTTTTATTAACAAATTCTGTTAATTCATCTATCCACTTAGTTAGATTTCGCATAATCTTTCTGTCTTGTATCCCTACTATTGTAATGGTTTGGTACCCTGCCGATCCCGCCCCTTCCAATTTCATCGTATTTTTCCTGGCTTGTTTGAACTCTGATCCTGTTACCATTACCCTTTTATCATCAATCTGGTAATAGGTTGAATTATAGGTGTCTAGTTCTCCTGATGGTTCAATTAATTTATAAGGGTCTGAATTTTCATAACTCATATGTGCTGAGACGGAATAGGTGCTACAACTATTCCCTTCAGCAGTTGCCTCTATAATAAAACCATTATCATCAAAGGTTACTAATACACCCCCTTCGGTAGGATTTGTAGTACATAAAGGTCCACATTCGGCTATTTTTGCACCATGCCATGATGCTGCAACATTACAACCTTTCATTAAAGGCATTGCGGCAATTACAGCGGTGTCTGTAGCCCGTCCACATAATACGACATCTGCCCCTTCTTCCAAGGCCTTAATAAATGGTTCAGCACCAGCCAATCCAACAACATGATTACATTGATCAAACGTATCATTAGAAATTTCCGGTGCACCCTCCAATGGCTTAATTTGACCACTTTTAAACTTTTTATATAATACCTCCCGACTTAGTTCCGTGTATACTTTTGCAATTTTGAGCTTTATCCCTTCCTCTTCGCATATATTTTTACATATTTGGGCCAATTCATCTACATTCTTATTAACTCCACATGTTCCAGCAGTTCCTACTAGTACAGGTATAGACAGTTTCTGTCCACCTTTAATCATTAATTTCATTTCTTCTTTAACTGCATCGTTGGCGTATTTACCTTTGCCTGTTCCCAAATAATATGGCCCTGAATCTGTTGAACCAGCATCACAACTAATAACATCTGGTTCTAGTTCAAGACCCATTTCCATTGATTCCGGGGTAATTGTACCAAATCCCAATCCACCCGCTGGGACGAATACTTTACATTTTTTCATTATAATATTCTCTCCTTGTTGTTAACCTCTATTTATATCCAGACTTAAAGAAATGGAAAAATATTAGACAATAAACTGCTAGGCCATTGTAAATTAAATACACTGCCAAAAATATTTAATGCAACTGTAACAAAAAATGCGGATACAATAGCTTTTACAAAACCAAGTCTTGTTATATACATTAAAAATAAAAACAAATAAATAAGGGTGCCTATTTTTATTCCAAGTAAATAAACTATTGGAAAATAGCAAAGAATGATCAGTGTATATTTAAAAAGAGCCCTTAAATTATTATGAAATGGTTCTCTATTATTATTATCTTTATATAGATGAAGTATATTTCGCATTATATCGATGCTTAAAAGGGATATTCCCAATAATGATATTGTCAAAGGGAAATACATGGCTGTTTTTCTAAAATCAAGAGATTTCCAAGCAGCAACACATAAAATTAAAAATAGCATGATTGAAAATATCAAGGAAGTCGTTTTTTTATTCAATTGCATTACCACCTTTCGACCTCATTATCCATGTGTTTCCAACAACTAAAGCAATTATAATTACACCTATAATGATAACCCCTGGATTTAGCATCCAATCTAAACCAAATCTCGACATTGATAACCATAGATATCGTTCTGCAGGAACTGATAAAACAAAACCAATTAAAATTGGAGCCCTTGGCCAATCCAAAGTTTTTAAAATCCAGGAAAATAAACCTAGTACAATAAACAGAATTAAATCTCCCCAATGTCTAGTGCTTTGGTATGCCCCAATAGTTAATAATACAATAAGGAAGGGAACGAGTGTTGTAGATTGCATAGTGCTAATCCGAGAAATAGGCCTTATTAATGCTATGCATAGCGCGGCCCCAATTACATTCGCTATGACTAAAGTCCAAACTATTGTTAGTGTTACCGACAAGTTTTGAGTAATCATTGATGGTCCAGCCTGTAAACCCATTAATGTTAAACCACCCAAAAGGATAGCAGTTGTTCCACTACCGGGAATTCCAAACATCAAAGTGGGAATTAAAGTACCACCTTCCTTTGCATTATTTGCACTCTCAGGTGCAATCACTCCCCTAATATCACCTTTTCCAAAGTTTTCAGTATTTTTTTCTGTTTGCTTTGTAAACCCATATGCAATCCAGTCTATAACACTACCACCTACACCCGGAATAAATCCCATCAATACGCCAATTACTGCATTTTTGAATATTAGAAATTTATTTTTTAATGCATCTTTTATTCCTGTAAGCCAGCTACCTTTCAGATTATCAACTTTAGATATGCTTTCATCCTCAATAAGAAGATCCAGAAGGATTGGAAAAGCAAATAAAGATAATGCTAGCACAGGAAGTGGAAATCCTTCACTTAAATACAGTGAATCAAAGGTAAATCTATATTCCGTTACTGTTGGTGCCGTACCAATACTTCCCGCCAATAACCCTAAGACACCTGCAATGATTCCTTTGAAAGGGCTCTCTGAGGAAACAACCCCGACTATACTTAAACCCAATAATGAAAGCATAAATAACTCTGGAGAACCAAATGCTAATATTAGGGGTCTAGCTACAGGAATAGCAATAAATAATGCTATTCCACCAATAACCCCACCAACGAGGGAAGCAAAAAACGCTGCCCCAAGAGCCCGAGAGGCTTCTCCCCTTCGGGCAAGGGGAAACCCATCCATTATTGTAGCTTGTGCCCCAGATGTACCGGGTACTCCTATTAATACAGAAGGAAACGTATCACTTGTATGCGTAACTGCTACCATACCAATTAATAAGGCCATTCCGGTATGCGGATCCATTCCATATACGAAAGGTAACAATAGGGACATTCCTATCAATCCACTTAAACCTGGTAAAACACCTACCGTTATTCCTAATAGTATGCCGATGATCATAACTCCAAAACGTACTGGTTCAATAATTACACCCAAAGCATTAATTGCTTCTTGTAACAATAGAATTCCCTCCCCCTTCTGTATTACCCGAACCGTCTATTAAAAACCTTCATCATATTTATCCTCTAACAAATCTATGACCCAATTAATAACTTCATCATCTACATCAAAAGATTCTTTTACTAAACTTTCCAATTGTTCTCCGTAAATTGGGGTATATCCTCCAAGAATTTCTTCTCCTTCTTCTAAAAACTCCTTATCATTCGCTATAGATGAGGCAGCCTCTTTTAAAGCATTTATGGCATCGGTAGGGGCATCATCATGTACCATTAACATTTTTGATAATGAATAATTTGAGATCATAAGTGCTTTCATCGCCTGAAAGGCTTGACCTGATGGCTTATCTCCATGTATTTCCTCATAAAACTCTACAAAGGTTAACATATCTGGGAATTTTGGATCCCTTACTATTTCCCCATCCTCATTAAAAACACCATAGTTAAATAGGGGTATTGCTTTTCCCCCATCAACCAAAGGCTCCACATTCTCTAAATAGGAGGGAACTGTCTGTGAATCAAAATTTAACTCTCCCTGTTCGAAGGCCACTCGTGTTGCTCCCCTACCATCATATCCAAATATAGTATTTGCATCTACACCAAGTATTTCAAAAGCTAATAAAGTTACAATATCCGCCCCGGTGGCATTGACTGCCCCATAATATAAGTCTATATCTAGAAAATCCTTGGGGTCCTCATATCCCACATCAGATGAAATATATAATATAGAGTTATTTGGAATTCCCATTAAAGGAGTGAAATCCAAAAGATCATATTGAATATCCGGATTTCCCAATAAGTAAGATGCATAGGTAGATTCAGCGGCTAATAGTAAATTTTCACCATTATGATCACGAGAATTCTCATAAATATTAACTCCACTAATACTTCCCCCACCGGGCTCATTTATAACCTGTACAGATGGTGACCCGGCGATAAATTTACTTAGATAAGGCGCCTCGAATCGAGCGGTTACATCTGAACCGCCTCCGGGGCCAAACGGAACTAATAGTTCTATTGACTTTCCCTCATAAAATGTATCTTCAGTAGAATCATTGCCTGTTTCATTTTCCGATTTATTTGAATTATCAACTTCACTTGAACTACTTTCACCATTATTACAGGCACTAAATAGCAAAATCACTAGTAATAAAGTACACGAATATAGGAAATATCTTCTCTTCATTTTATAAACCTCTCCTCTTATAATATTTCTGTTACCGCTTTCAAAATACTTTAGCCATTTCCATAAAATATTCAATTGACTCATAATATTTACTTAATTCAACATACTCATTTGGTTGATGGGCAAGTTTGTCATCTCCCGGCCCATAGATTATGATAGGAATATTATTATAAGCAGGACCAAATATAGAAGCATCAGTATAATAATTTGCAGTCCTAGTGGTCTGCCCTTCATTAATCTTATTTGCGACTTGTAAAGATAGTTTTATAAAATCATCATTTTCATTATTGAACAAAGGTGGTAAATCATTTAAAATTTTTACAGTGGCTTTAAAATCATTTGTTTCTTGTTTTAATTTTTCAATTATTTGTTTTATATCACTTAATATCCTTTGGTGTGATAATTCAGGAATGGTTCTGAAATCAATCGTTAAACTACAATTATCTGGAACAACATTTGTTTTTACCCCCCCCTTTATTGTCCCTAAACTAAAAGATGGTTCTCCTAATAGGCTATTTGTTACACCTCCCGGGAATTGATATCTTTCCAATTCATTAAAAAATTTAATCATATGACCGATAGCATTTACCCCTTCATGTGGCATAGAACCGTGTGCTGTCTTTCCGAATATCTTAACTTCTAACCAAAGGGCCCCTTTATGTGCTATACACACCCTATTATTACTTGGTTCTGATATTATAATTGCACCTGGATTTTCTATCATCCCCTCCTCCACTGCCCGTTTTGCTCCTAAACAATCAACCTCTTCTCCAGCAGTTCCAATAAATATAATATCCGAATTCGGAACAAAATTTGCTTCTTTTAAATTAATCATGGCCTCAATCATTCCTGCAACTCCACTTTTCATGTCTGATGCACCACGCCCATATAACTTTTGCTTAATAACTGTACCACTAAATGGGGCAAAATCCCACGGTATCTCTCCAGCAGGCACTGTATCCAAATGGCCACTAAATATTAATTTAGGTTTATCAGGATATTTCCCCCTTAATTTAACTAAAACATTTGCACGATCATGGGTTATTTTCCTTATATGGGTCTCTAAATTTGAACTTCTAGAATGACTTACTATAGCATTAGCCACCTCTAACTCGTTCCCCGGAGGATTAATACTATTAATTTTTATTATATTTTGTAGGAATTCGAGTGCCCTTTTTCTATTAATGTTCATGTTTTCTCCTCTCATGACTTAACTATTTTAGCGGAATGCTTAGACCAATAACGATTAAATAATCTAACTATTTTGAACTTATTTTATATTTTAACACAAAGATATTTGGATAATATACATTTTTCAGCAATAAATTGTATTAATTTTTAGACAAATGTATAATTCACCTTAACAAGGAGTGAAAATATTATGAATGTGTACGATTTACTAAATTTAGATATCCTAGAGAAATCAAAGGTCCTTGCAGGACAGAGCGGATTGCAAAATACAGTTTTAAATACAACCTTTATTGATGCACCAGATGGATATAAATGGTGTAAAGAGGGCGATTTTATCGTTTCTACAGGCTATCCATTTTTAAACAATAATAATTGGAAGGAAGGATTGTTTAATTTATTAAAAAGTCTTCACAAAAAAAAATGTTCCGGTTTCGGAATCAAATTAGGTAGATATATATCACATCTCCCAGATAATATAGTCAATTTTGCAAATAAATACGGTTTCCCTATTATTTCAATACCCGATCATCTTTCATGGTCGGAAATAACAATACCTATTATGTCTCAGATCAACTTACAACAGCAAGACCAACTAAGGATGACTCATAATGTTTATAAGAGGTTCCACACTCTCTTAAAAAATAAGGGAAACTTAGATAGCTTATCTGAATTATTAAGTTCAATTTTATCTATACCTGTAACTATTTATTCTAGGGACTTTAACATTTTAATAAATTCCAAAAAAAACTTATGCCCTAAAGATGCGTTGAAGGAGATTATTTCCAAATTAAACTTTAAGATGGGGGTTAATATTCAAAAAGTTAAATGGAATAATCATGTATTAAATGTAAGATGGACAAACACTTCCGAGGGATTTGAGGGAGGGATATTTTTATGGGGCGATCTGGGGGGACATGACACTTGGAAGATAGCAGCCATAGAGCAAACTATAATAGTTGCTGCATTGGAAATTGAAAAAATCAGAAGTGTTTCAAATACAATTCAACGTTTTAGAAATAATTTTTTAACGGAGCTAATTGAAGATTCTAACCTATCATATGAAGTTTTAATTAGAAAATCCCTAGAAATTAATTGGAATCCTAAGGAATATTATAATGTATTAATATTAGACTGTATTTTTAAATCCCACAGGGAAATGAATGAATTTAATAGGCTTCAAAAAAAGGAAGTAATATTGCAAAATATAAAAAACAACTTTCAAGACGATATCTTTATTGGCTTGGACATTAATAATTATATAGTTTTATTAATACCAAATAATAAAAACATGAATAAGGTGTTGAACCGATTATCCTCAATACTAAATACTATAATAGGTACATCATTTTATTGTGGAGTTGGAGGAACTGAAAAAATAACCAACCTATATAAGAGCTATGAGGAAGCTAAAGTTGGCTTAAAAATTACTCTAGATAATAATAGATTAAACAAAAGTGGTATTATTAACAATGTTCAAATTCGTGAAAACTTAAATATATGTATATTTTCGGAATTAAGTATTGAACGTGTAATTTTTTCTAATTCTCCTGACAGGGAATTAATAGAATTATCAATGGAAGTTTTTAATAAGGTATTGGAACACGACAATAAGTTTAATAGTGAGTTATTATTGACCTTAATAGAGTTTTTTAAAAACAATTCCAAATATGAAGACACTGCTAATTCAATGTTTATTCATAAAAATACAGTGAGATATCGAATTGATAAAATTTATAATCTTACCGGTCTTAATCCAGATAGTATAAAAGACAAATTTTTGTTATATATTTGCTTAATGAAGGTAAATGCTATTAAATCAAATGGGGAAAATAAGCCTTAACCAACGATTGTCAAACAATTTATGCCATCAAAAATTTATCCAACAAAGCTTAAACCACTTTTGGAAAATTGGGCAAATTCATCATGCATTAAATCAATTAATGACGGATCGTCTAGCAACAACCGATCTGATTTTTCGGGGAGGGAAACTATAAAGAGTTAAATGCCAACTCACAAAATAGGAGGGATACTTTACAAAACCGCCTTAAATTCAGATTAATTTTCTAGTTCATATATTGTTATTCCATTTACCTTAAGTACCCCCTTTATTTTTTTACCTTCTTACAAGCATCACATAGATAGCACCACAAATTACAAATGAATTTGGGGTGCCTTTTTAATGTCATACATCGCACACTATAATTGGCAAACCTAATCCTTTATATCATATATTAATGTGTCAAATAATTTATCATCCGTATAAAGTAACATCGCCCATTCCCCTGATTTTGGTATTTTTACTGATGATGGTGTATGTCCATCTGCATTATTATTTGGCCCACTAAGGATTGTTGTCCATCCATCTATCAGTATTTGGTGGACAGTCCTTGATTCCTTATGAAAACCAACTATCGTTAATTTTGTATTTTCAGGATTGTCAATTCCCCATAAATGCCACATCCACTTTTGTCCATTTAAACTTGGACTATCTGCACCGATAACTCCAGATTTATTTTCGTTTCCAATAATATTTCGGTCACCAAATTCAACCGCTTTCCTTTCCCAGTTAATTGTTTCAAAATGATCTTTAGTAACAAATTCAGGAATGTTTTCTGGCAAGGTGATCTCCTTTTGGCTTGCTTTACCTGATGTGCAAGCCACCATAACTAAAAGCATACTGAATAAAATTAAAATTAATTGAACCCTTTTCATAAATTCATCTCCATTATTTTACTTTTCATCAAATATTTCAATACCTCAACGACAAATCTCTTGTAAACTTTTTAACATATATTAAATATAAGGGGGATTATACTTTGCTAATTAGGATGATAAGTGACTATATTATAATGATGCATTTTTATCCGAAAAAAATAGTAGTCCAGTACAGGTTGTAAATTGATGTTTTTTAATCCCGGACTGAACTATTAATCTGTTACTTTTTGACTTTCATTTTACTAAAATCTCCCTTACCAACGAGGTACAACGATGAATAACAAACCCCTTGCTATCACCTTCCGGGCAGGAACCGTCGTTAACGATGAGTAACAATTTTTTAAACATCTTTAGCCACCACTTTTCATTTGCTTTGCTTGAAATAATTTCATGCAGAGAAAAAAAGGGCTTAATATTGCACTGCATCCATAAAGTTAGACTAACGGGTACACAGCATATAAGCCCTTTTCATTTTCTTCATTATTAACATTGTCACATGTCGTTATCGACATATTAGTTGCGTCCCTTATAACCAAATTCACCGTGGGAAACAATGTAAAAGAATATTTCCAACTAGAAAACTAGGTTCAATTACTCTTCACCATCGTCAATGCTATTCGTCCCCGGTTTACATCAACTTCATCAACCCAAACAGTCACAACATCCCCGACAGAAACAATATCCATTGGGTGTTTAACAAATTTATTCGCTAATTTAGAAATGTGGACAAGTCCATCCTGGCCAACTCCTATGTCGACAAAGGCACCAAAGTCAACAACATTCCTTACGGTTCCTTCCATTTCAAAACCAGGCTCCAAATCCTCCATCGATAACACTTTCTGTTTTAAGATTGGTTGTGGAAAATCGTCACGTAAGTCACGTCCGGGCCGACGTAATGCCTCAACAATATCAGTTAATGTTAGCTCACCAATATCTAGTTCAGCTGCTAAATCCTGAACAGAAATGGTCCCTAATTTTTGTACTAACTTTTCTGTTCCTATTTCATCTAATGATGCTCCGACTTTCTCTAATAACCTAATAGTGACATCATAGCTCTCCGGGTGGATAGCAGTTGCATCAAGAGGATGTTCCCCTTCGACAATTCTTAGGAATCCAATACTTTGCTCATAAGTTTTCGGTCCCAAACGGGGCACCTTCTTCAATTCATTTCTATTGGAGAATTTTCCAAATTCATCCCGCATGACAACAACATGTTTGGCTGTCGTTTTCGTTAACCCGGCGACATGCTCAAGAAGGGAAGTTGACGCAGTGTTCACGTTAACACCAACTTGGTTAACCGCTGTTTCTACAACAAAATCAAGTGATTCATTTAATTCCTTTTGGCTAACGTCATGTTGATATTGTCCGACTCCAATAGATTTAGGATCAATTTTAACCAACTCTGCCAACGGATCCTGTACCCTTCTTGCAATTGATACGGCACTTCTTTCTTCCACTTCTAAATCAGGAAACTCATCTCTAGCCAACCCTGAAGCAGAGTAGACACTTGCTCCCGCTTCATTGACGATAATGTACGGTATATCAAGCTTGTTTTTATCGATAACATTTGCGATAAATTGCTCTGTTTCTCTTGATGCTGTACCATTTCCAATAGCAATTAACTGAATTGGAAATTCATTGATCATTTTCAATATAATTGTCTCTGCACCTACAACATCATTTCTCGGTGCAGTAGGGTACATGACATCGATTGCTAACATTTTCCCCGTATCATTAACGACTGCTAATTTACATCCCGTACGAAATGCAGGATCAACACCTAATATTGTTCGCCCTTTTAAAGGTGGTTGTAATAATAATTGACGTAAATTTTTAGAAAATACATCAATTGCTTGTGCTTCCGCTGTCTCTGTTAATCTACTTCTCATTTCCCTTTCAACCGACGGCTCAATCAATCGTTGATAACTATCCTCAATGGCAGCACGTAAAAATTCAGCATTTTCTTCATTAACACCATTCTGTAAAATTTGTTCTTCTAAATATTGAACAATCTTTTCTGTTGGCCCTTCAATGGAAACCCGTAAAACATCTTCTTTTTCTCCACGGTTAATCGCCAAAATTCGATGGGAAACTAGTTGCCTAACTGGTTCAGCATATTCATAATACATAGTATAAATACCTTTTACATCCAGTTCGGCATCTTTTAAAGAGGTATTTACGACACCTAATTTCCACGTTATTTCCCGAATGTAATCACGAAATTTCGGATCATCGGAAATCCATTCAGCAATAATGTCATTGGCTCCTTGTAATACTTCTTCTATAGTATGTAATTCATTTTCCTCTGATAAAAATTTCTCAGCTTCAACTGCTATATTGTCAATTTTCTGTTCCCAAATAAGTGTTGCTAATGGCTCTAGCCCTTTCTTTTTCGCAACAGTTGCTCGTGTTCTTCGCTTTTGCTTGTATGGACGATATAGATCCTCCACCCGTTGTAACTTTGTTGCATTTTCAATGTCAAGTTGCAACTCCTCCGTTAATTTACCTTGTTCCTCAATTAAACGAATGACTTCAGATTTTCTATCTGCTAATTGGACCGCATAATTCCATTTATCCTGAATGTCTTTAATAGATACCTCGTCTAAAGCACCCGTCATTTCTTTTCGATACCTGGCAATGAACGGCACCGTGTTACCTTCATCTAAAAGTAAAATAACTTGTTCTACCATTTTTGGTTTCACATTTACCTCTTTTGCTACGAGTTTAATTAATTGTTCGTCCACTATAACCTCTCCTTCCACATTGTATATTCTACCAAATTACCTTTAGAAAAACATGCGCCGTAGTAATCATCATAGTTGTAACCTTACAAAAGCCACCAAAAACACAAAATTAACCCATAAAAAAACATGCTTCTATCACTTAAATTAGTTAATCCAGACTTAACTAATTACCCCCTAAAAGCAAGTTGATCTATTGTTTAACTACTATAAAATTAAATTATTTCAATCATATTGGTTATTGAAACATGTTGAAATTATCCGGCCCAAGGACTTCACGCAATTTCCTTAATGCCCTACGCTGTAAACGAGATACATGCATTTGTGACATACCTAGTACCTTACCTACCTCCTGTTGACTAAGGTTATCAAAGAAAATTAACCTTAATATCTCTTGTTCCCTCTCAGGTAGTGTCGGAAAAACACTCTCTAAAACGAGCTGAAGGTCTGTTTTCTCATATCGAGGCTCATTTTTACCTACTAAGTCCATCAACGTAAATGTACTGCCATCATTGCCTGTTTCATGTGTATAATCCATGGATAAGGCACGATAACTTTTCGTCATTTCCATCGTTTCAAGTACATCTTCTTCAGATACTTCCAAGTAATTCGCAATATCTTTTACTTTCGGGGGGACTTCCATTGTATTTGTCAATTCATCGATGGCACGATTAATTTTCGGGCCAAGTTCTTTAATCCTCCTTGGTACATGGACTCCCCAGGTTTTGTCCCGGATAAATCTTTTAATCTCTCCTATAATTGTCGGTATCGCAAATGCCTCAAAAGTTTTACCATAATCAGGATTAAATCTTTTTGCGGCAATTAATAATCCTATTAGACCCACTTGTACAAGGTCTTCATGATTTTCCTGCATGCGGGAATATTTGCCTGCTAGTGAATGAACAAGCCCCTCATATTGTAATACTAATTTTTCTTTTGACTTTTCATCTTCAGGCTCGTCTTGAATGAATTGAATCAGTTCATAAACATGTGTATTTTTCAAATCATGAGGATTTACATGAGTACTTTTATGTGCTGCATTATTTTCCAAATGATTAGTAGAATGATGAATCCCATTTCTCTCTGAAACATCTTTTCCCTTACTAACACTTTTACAAATTACTGTCGCTTTATTTTTTTCTCTATCTTTATTTTGTCGCGACGTGCTCATTCTCATCCACCTCGGTTTCATCGAGATATTTTGTCATTAAAATTGTTACACCATAATCATTGTTAATTTCAACCTTGTCCATTAATGTATTAATTAAAAAAAGTCCGAATCCTCCTTCCCTTAATTGTGAAGCAGGACTTAATTCCTCTTTTTCACTAACAGGACCGATTCGGTTTTTTATATCCTCTAAATTGAAACTTTCTCCTTGATCGGAAATCATCACTTCTAATTTATTTTTATAAATACCAAAACCTAAATTTAATTCCCCAATTTCATCATGATCATAAGCGTGGTCGACAACGTTCGTGGCGGCTTCTGAAATGGCTACTTTTAAATCTTCGATTGTATCATAGGAAAATCCCATTCGATTAGCAATGCCTGATACGGTCAAACGGACAACACCTACATATAATGCCTTTGCGGGAACCTTTATTTCCACGAAATCAAAACTTTCCACCATTATTGCCCCCCTTCATGATTCTTTTTTATATTTAAAATTTCATCAAGTCCTGTCACTGTAAACAATCGTAAGACCCGATCCTGCGCATGGATTAATTCTAAATTGCTTTCATTTGCAACAGCTGATTTGTAGGCGTGGATAAACACCCCTAGTCCTGTACTATCCATGTAAGATACATTTCCCAAATCAACTTTGACATCCTCATTGACTTTCTCTACCAACGGAAGCAGTTTCTCCTTTAATTCATGTGCCGTATAAATATCAATTTCACCTGATAACATTACCGTTGCTGTATCTCCCGTCTGGTCAACATCGATTGTTAAATTCATTTTGACACCCCACTAATTACATATTAACTATCTATCTATGTCATAATATAATCCCTAATAATATCTTATAAAAACGTATACCCATTCACTCAAAACACTAAACAGTATTTTTAATAATCATTAATGTAAAGTCATCTCTTAATGAAAATTCATCCCCATTTTGAAAATGATCATAAACACTTTCTACTTGTTGTTGGGCAGATAAACCATTGTATGTCTCAATAATTGCCAATATTTCCTCTCGATTGATAAAATGACCATCCCTTTGACATTCAGTTACTCCATCAGTCAAAAGAATAATCATATCACCCGTTTCCATCGTTAACTCATATTGAGGATACTCACTTTCTTTTAGCACCCCTAACACAAGTCCTTTCGTTTCCATCATAGAAAATTGTTTTGTTTTTTCTCGATATAAAAATCCTGGTTCATGTCCAGCAGAAGCATATTTAAAAATTTTCGACTTAGGAAAATATTGCCCATAAAACATCGTAATAAACATTGATGCGGCAACATTTCTTTCAACGATACGATTCAATCTTCGTAATACTTCTTTAGCGCTCATATCTTCCTCATAAAAGTGATCCATCGCATATTTAATCATTGACATACTTAATGCAGCGGGAACGCCTTTACCAATGACATCAGCAATGGCAAAGCCAAAGGCCCCATCATCCCGTTTTACAAAGTGGTAATAATCTCCATTCATTTGATGATACGGAACGGAAATGATCCCTATGTCCAAGCCCTCTACATTCGGTGTTTCCGTTAACAAAACCGTTTTCTGCATATTTGCTGCTACAGCAATTTCTGATTTTAATTCTCTTTGCTCCATTCTAATTTTTTCCAATCGTTCATAACCTTTACGATAGGCAATTAAGGTTTGATGTAAAAACTCCAATGATTGTTTCCCCTCTTTGGACATTTCCCCAAACAAGCTATTCACTGCATCCATATGAATGGAAACAATTTCTTCCGGGAATATCCTTCGATTAACGAAAGTCTCCCCCATCTCTGTTGCATTTTTTAAAACATTTTTATTACTACATTTTGCATAATCTTTCAATAATTTTTCATAATATTGTGCGTCATTTTTATTCCCAGGCAAATAATGTAACCCCCTTTCTTAATTGGAAAATTAAACAATGAAATTGCCAATTTTTTAGTTAGTACCACCTTATGAAATGGCTCTGTTAAATCTAGTTGTTGATAAAAAGTACTTGCTTTCCGATGCTTTCCGTGGGCTTGGCTTTAGCTATCTTGGTAAATTAATTCACTTTACCGAGTGGATCTTCAGCTCAAGCTTTCCCACAGGAGTCCCGTATTTTTTATCAATAATATCCATTTTCAACAATAAACTTTAACAGCGCTTATGAAATAGAGGAGGTTTAAAAATTATTTTACTTTCTTAAATACAATTAGTCTTTTATTATTCATGGATGGGTTAACAATAACTTTTTCCCTTTATAAGTAGTTAATGATGTTTCGTGATACGTACCATTTATCCAATCTTCTAATTGATTGCTATATGAGGCACTTTTTATATGCTCAGATTGACCAGGACCTACAATATGGTAGCCCAGATCAGTATCATTAAGGTCAATAACAAATCGCCAAGATGCTCCATGGTTGACAATCCCATCTCCATCATGACTAGCCGCCATCGGGGTCACTTTACTCCCATTTACAGGTAACGGTTTTTTATTAAAAACATAACCTAAATACTTGTTGGCAGATGATAATGGATGTTTAAATTGCACTTGATGAAAATCTCCCCAACGCCATTTTTTCTCGTTTGAACCAAAACTTTCTTCAATTTCTTCGATGGCTGTCTGGAAGGATTGGAGTACCACTTCTTCTAAGCCACCTTTTTCATCAATCCATATGGATCGATTTCCTTTACGTAACAATTCATCTGCCGTTTGTTGTTTCCCACTAAATAAATCCATCATGTCTTCAGGGATATCAGCAAATAGTAAATCTTCAATTGATTGGAACCAATGATCAAAAATTAATGGCTGTGGCAAATGAACGACATCGGTATAATCCCATTCTTCCATTAGTGTGATTAATTTTTGTTCCCTATCTGTCAATGATTCATCTTTTATCGCCTCTATAAAGTAAGGGACAAATTCTCTTGCTCGTAAATTCGTTGGATCCATTTGTAAATCTTTCATATCTTGAACCGTCAAATTATCTGAGGCATCTAGCACTTCATAAATTCGTTCATACCGGTATGGTTGAGCCCATACATTGCTAATATGATGTGGATAATTATTCGGTGTTATTTTATTATTTGCAGTCGCCATAAATCCTTTTTCCGGATTAATGACTCGTGGTAACTCATCAAAAGGTATAAACCCATCCCATTCATACTCAGCCTGCCATCCCGGTAAGGGAACGAGTGCATGTTTTGATTTTTCATAGATTGGTATTTTCCCGTTGGCCTTATAAGCTATCGTTCCGTCTTGACTAGCAAATACGAAGCTTTGGGCTGGGGCATGGAAATCCTCTAATGCTACCTCAAATTCATCCCAATTTGTTGCATGGTTCATCTGAATAACGGCTTGCAATTCCGGTGTCGCATCTAACGCTGTCCAACGTAGTGACAGTACAGTATCTTCACCACTTTCCTTAGCAAACTCTGAAATAATTGGCCCGTGTCTTGTTTCTAGCACTTCATAATCTATCGTTTCATTATCCTTCACTCTAATAGGTTCCTTAATGACATCTGCTTTTTCCCATTCATCTTCATATAAAAATTCTGAATCATTATCAGGATTTCGTTTTTCAATATACAATTGTTGCACATCAGGGCCGACATTTGTGACACCCCAAGCAATGTGTTCATTGTGACCTAAAATAATACCCGGAATTCCGGCAAAAATAACTCCACTGACATTTAGATCATCCGTTTCCAAATGCATTTGTAACCAAATAGAAGGGGTTGATAGACCTAAATGTGGGTCATCGGCTAATAACGGCTTACCTGAAGCAGTTTTTTCTCCACTAACGACCCAATTATTACTACCGTTAAATTCATGAGGGATGACGGCATCTTTAAAACTCGCGGCAATATCAATTTCATCGCCATCAATAATGGTCATTTTCCCTTCCGGATAGGTTGGAAAAAGTTCATAGGCTTTTTCGTTCGAATATTTATTTAATAAATAGTAATTAAATGCTTGACGTTCCCAATGACCCCCTAAATCAAATGCCATGAATTTCCCAATCGTTAAAGAATCGAGTGGTGTCCATTCATCAGGTTCAGCACCTATTAGGGAAAATTCAAATGGCAAAGTACCATTTTCCTTCGCCTCATTTATATAAGCATTCACTCCATCTGCAAACCATTGCAAGACATCCTTGGCATGATCATTGTACAAATCAAATGATTTCTCCGCAGCACGTCTAAGACCAAGGGCTCGAAAATATTTATCATTTGAAACAGCACCCGCTCCAATGATCTCACTTAATGTTCCAGATGCTTGCCTTCGTGAAAGTTCCATTTGCAACATGCGTCTTTGTGCTTGCACATATCCTTGTGCAGTGTATAAATCCTGCTCATTTGTCGCCTTAATATGGGGAACCCCCACCTCATCGGTAATCACAACAACTTCATCAGTTATTTCTGCTAACTTCACACTTCCTTCGACTACTTCCAATGACTTTCCAACATAATGATTCAGAAATAAAAAACCGATAATAACAAGGAGTACTACTCCTCCTCCAGAATAAAACAAGAATTTCTTCCAGTTAAATCTTTTCCTTTTTTTCTCGCCCTTTTCCTCCATTGCCATGCCCCCAAGTTGTATAAATTATCTATGTATTGCTAACTATTGATGTATGATTAAATTTTACTGAAAACCAATTCTCTTAATAAGCGAATCGTAACAATTGACCAAAGGTAATCGCTACCAATTTTAATATGATTTTTTCCATTATACCATAAAATCAAACGACAAATGACCATCCCATCTATCTTTGTGAAACTAGTTAGGAAAATTCCCTCTTTGGTTTTTATTTTGTATTTTTTTAATCAACCGATATAAATGAAAATAAAATTACGATGAGCCAATGAAATTGAAATACTTTTTTAAGTATGGATAAGAAATAGACTCTAACGGAGGGATTTTAAGAATCGAGTGTTTTTAATGGTGCATAACATTCCTTAGCATGAATAATGCACCTAAATCATGTTCATGGCTATTTGCGAGAAAATTTCCTAAACGATAAGCTATAAACAGTGAAAAAATGGAGGTGTATGGTAGTTAGTATTTTATTAGAAGAGAAACATGTCGAATCGAAAGAACTTATTTTTAAAGAACCAGAGATAGATGATGGGGCTAAAATGTACCGCATTGCCAAGGCATCAAAAGTGTTAGATATTAATTCCTCATATTGTTATTTAATGTGGAGTAAATTTTTCAACAAAACATCGATCATCGTTTATGAAGGGAAAAAAGCAGTAGGTTTTATCTCTGGATTTATTCAACCTTCCGCTCAAGATACTTTATTTGTTTGGCAAGTAGCTGTTAGTTCTGATTTTCGTGGTCGTGGTTTAGCGACACAGTTAATCACTAAATTATTAAATCAGTTAGCAAATAAAAACATTCGTTATTTAGAGGCGACGGTAACCAAATCAAACGTAGCTTCACAGAGTTTATTTAAAAGAATTGCTAAAAAGCTTCATACGAAATGTGACATCGATAAATGTTTCAGTAAAGATGATTTCCCTGATCAATCTAGTGAAGAGGAATTCACTTATCGAATTGGACCAATAAAACAGTAAGTGTGATGGTGGCAAATGGTTATTGCCAGCTAAATACTATCACAATTTCAAAGGAACACAGTTTTATAATTGTGTAAAAAAATATGGAGGTTTTTATTTAGATGTTATCAACTAAAGAGTCCAACGCTGTTAAGATGGACGTTTTTGAAAAGTTAGAATCTGACGTAAGAAGTTATAGTCGGAGTTTCCCGACAGTATTTGAAAAGGCGAAAGGATATCGTGTATGGGATACGAAAGGAAAACAATATATTGATTTTTTTGCTGGGGCAGGGACATTGAATTATGGTCATAACAATGACACGATGAAACAATTGCTCATTGACTATATCAAAAATGACAGTATAACCCATAGTTTAGACATGGCGACCACTGCACGTGGGGAATTTTTACAAAAGTTTTCCGAAGTGATTTTACAACCACGGAAAATGGATTATAAAGTCATGTTTCCGGGACCAACTGGCACAAATGCAGTGGAAAGTGCGTTAAAGTTGGCTAGAAAAATTACCGGAAGAACGAATATCATGAGTTTTTCCAACGGATTTCATGGGATGACGATTGGTTCTTTATCCATCACTAGTAATGGTGCAAAACGCGCAGGAGCCGGTGTACCACTGAATCATGCGATTTCCATGCCGTTTGATCATGCCTATGAAAATACGGATTCGTTGGCATTTATTGAACACTATTTAACAGACCTGAATGAAGTGGAGCTTCCAGCCGCAGTAATCCTAGAGACAGTTCAAGGGGAAGGTGGCATTAATGCAGCAAGCTTTTCATGGTTACAAAAAATAGAAAAAATTGCCCGTAAATATAAGATGTTACTCATTGTTGATGACATTCAAGCCGGTTGCGGCCGAACTGGGACGTTCTTCAGTTTTGAAGATGCTCAAATCGAACCAGATATCGTTTGTTTGTCAAAATCAATTGGTGGCTACGGATTGCCGATGGCGATCATGTTGATGAAAAGGCAATATGATCAATGGGAGCCTGGGGAACATAATGGAACATTTCGTGGCAATAACCTAGCCTTTGTTGCAGCAAAAGAAGCATTATCATATTGGGAAAATAATGATTTTTCAATGGAAATTCAAGAAAAAGCATCAATATTGGAACTTTTTATTCAAAAAATGATTAATAGGTACCCAGCATTAAAAGGCCAAGCTAGAGGTAGGGGCATGATGCAAGGAATTGCTTGCGGAGTCGATGGATTAGCTGAAAAAATATGTGAAGAATCCTTTAACAGTGGATTATTAATGGAAACATCTGGTCCAAATGATGAGGTGTTCAAATTTTTACCACCACTTATGATTGATCATGATGGATTATTTGAAGGATTATCTATTATTGATAAAAGCATCGAGATTGTCCTTGAAAAAGAAGGTTTACGGGAACAAATTGGTTAAAATGCTTTGTTAATATTTATTTAGTGAAAAAATGATTAAAGCTACAGTTCATGATGAGCTGTAGCTTTTGCTTTTACAAATAAGGGCCTTTTATCATCGATGTCCTCGTTTTAACTAACTATTTCTTTGTTCGATTTTTCCCGGTCTTTAACAAAAAACGCTAATACAAGGGCGACAAAAGAAATGCCTGCGGAAACATAAAAGGACACATTTACACCGTGAATTAAATGATTCGGCTCCACCACACCCTTTGTTTTAATGCTTGCAAGTGACATCACTGTAATAAGTGAAGCAGTACCAATAGAGGCAGCAATTTGGCGCATCGTGTTCGTCATCGCTGTACCATGCGGCATTAGTCGCGTTGACAACACGTTAAGCCCAGCAGTTGTCGACGGCATTGTTACCATTGAAATACCAATCATTCGAATCGCAAATACAATCGTTAAATAAGTTAATGTCGTATCAGTCGATAATCCCGTATATAGAAATGAAGTAATGACGACGATAGAAAGGCCAGTTATTAACAACCATCGTGCTCCAATTGCATCAAAAATCCTGCCAATTATCGGCGATAGAAACCCCATAATCATCGCACCCGGTAAAATCATTAACCCAGATTCAAATGCTGTAAATCCAGCCATCAATTGCATATACAAAGGTAAAATTGTTTCAGTAGAAATTAACATCATGAAAGCAATCATGCCGATAATCGTCGTAAACGTATAAATTTTATTCGTAAAAACACGAAATTCTAAAATAGGTTGTTTCAACTTTAATTGCCGTAAAATAAACAAAGTTAGCGTAATCGAGCCAACAATTAAAGATGTGATCACGTGTGCGTTTGCCCAACCGTAATTACCAACACTACTGAATCCGTATAATAAACCTCCGAAACCACAAACAGACAAAACAATGGATAAATAATCTACTTTTGGAAAAGTTCTCGTTATAATATCTTTTAAATAAAATTGTGCTAAGATTAAATCGATTATTGCCAATGGTAAAATAATTAAAAATAAATATCGCCACGGGAAAACTTCTACAAACCAACCGGCTACGGCTGGACCTAATGCAGGAGCAAAGGCAATAACTAGCCCTGCCATTCCCATTGCAAATCCACGTCTCTCAACAGCGAAAATAAGCATTAGCACTGTCATCATTAAAGGCATAATAATTCCAGCACCAGCCGCTTGAATAATTCTTCCGATCATTAACATTGGAAAATTTATTGCAAAAAGGCAGACGACAGTACCAAGCACAAAAAGCCCCATCGCAGTTGAAAATAATCTTTTCGTCGAAAATGTTTCCATTAAAAAAGCAGTGATGGGAATCATAATACCATTCACTAACATAAAGATCGTCGTTACCCATTGTCCAGAACTCTCCGTCAAATCAAATTCAATCATAATATGAGGGGTTGCCGTAATCAATAAGGTCTGATTTAAAATAGCTAAAAATGCACCACTTAACAAAATGGCTATCATCGTTATTCGGTTATAACCTACATCTTCTACTGTTGTATATTGACCCATCTACTTCATCCTAGTCCATATTTCAATACAATCTCCAAATTAAAATTAGTAGCAACAAGACCTAGAAGCATACAAAATGAAACATCCTACACTATCTGATCATAAAAATAAATGAAACAAACGTTAAATAGGATGTTTTTGTGACCTTTTTAGCTTTTTGGACTGTCGATAATTTCTGGATTAACCCTTTCACGATTTCTGAAAATAAATATTTGTATTGCCACAGAAAGACCGATTGTAATTATGGCAATTACCATATGCATCACTGGGTTATCGGAATATCTTTTCGCTAAGAAATAAAAGGCATAAATAATCATTAATAGTGGAATAAATGAAATAAACGGGATGAATCCACCTAAAAGAAGTGAGACAACAAAGGCAATTCCATAAAACAACGTTAACTTGCCTCTTATTTCCTGATGTACTTCATCCTCAACTAGTAACATCAGTAAAAACGAATTGACAATCGGAATCCATGCAAGCCATGCCATATCTGCCTTGCCTTCCCTTTTTGCTATCGTAAATAACCCAATTGCCTGAAATACATATAAAATTAGTGCCACAATGACCATAATAATTAGTAAGGCAAAAAAGGCTAGAAAAAAACCGACAATCCCCGCGCCAAATAATTCATCACTCATGTACATTTGCTCCTTTCCTACCTAAAATACTTTTTCCAATAATGGTTTGGTTTTATTGAAAAGATTAGACACTTGTTTAAAAAGTGTCATCAAAATTAAAACTTATTTCCTATGTTACCATTTTTATTTAGAACATTCCATGACCATGTTATAGCAGTCCACTTTTCTTTATAGAAGGAATCCCTCTAGTTAGGCAATTTCAATGATGACAATATCTCCTTCATCTGTTTCTATATCGACAATTTTTCCATCAATTTCGTGATCGATAGCATGGAGGATCACATCGATATCGATATCTTCCAAATATGCCTTTGCCTCAGGAATACTCCAGGCAATCCCATGACCCATTTTCAATGCAAATTTTACAATATTAAGAGGAATGTTGACAGAAACATTGTCTTTCCCATTTGATTTCACGCGGACTTTTAATATTTTTCCTAAGAAGCCCTTTCGGGAAGATTTATGCTCCGTATCGGTATTTTTAATTGCACTGATTAATTGCTCGGCCTCTTCCGCACTAATTTTTCCTTCTTGTAACAAATTAATAACACGACCAATTTCACTGCTCATTATCATTCACCCCTTTGATTTTTTAATAATTCCACTGCTTCCTTTGCGGAAATATCATTGTTTTCTAGCATGGTAATTATCTCGTCATGATTTTCCTTGGTTTCCCTGTGTCCAAATACAGCGATGATATCGTTTAACTTACCCCTAACCGTAGGATAAGATATACCTAACGCTTTCTCTACCTCCTTTATATTACCTCTGCTTAATAAAAAAACTTCAACAAATTCTAGCTGTTCCCTCGTCATTGAGGCAAATTTAGATAAGGAAAAATCATTTTCAATGACTGTGTCACAATGTGAACAGCCTAGTTTCTTCACATGTAAATGATGCTGGCAAACTGGACATTGATGAATAACAGGGTGCACGGCTATCAGCTCCTTTATATTAATAATATACATCATAATATTAATAATATCAATATAAAAGTTAATATAGTTAATTTTATTTTATTTTTTATTAAGTTATTGAATTAATCTATTGTAATAATTTAAAATAAACAGACTATAACAAGGACATTTAATATTGAACCGGTAGAGACCGTGAAAGTAACAGTTATGTAGAAAAATCATTTAAAAATATTCTCTTACAAGATAATATAGTTATGTTAAAAAACTTAATTTGGAAAACATATGATACACTTAAGTTAAGTATAATTTTTTATCCAATAGATAGCTCGATTTATCGATGAATTGGGGGGAATTTTAATGGAATTTCGTAAAGCAAATGAAGGGGATGTACATGCAATTGTTCGTTTACTTGCTGACGATGAATTAGGCTCACAACGTGAACGTTTCGAAGTACCACTGCCTACTGCTTATGTTGAAGCATTTAAAGCGATAGAATCACAGGTTGGAAATCAAATTATTTTAGCTGTAGAAAATCAAAAAGTGATTGGATGCCTTCAACTGACAATCATTCCTGGATTGGCAAGACAAGGTATGAAACGTGCGCAAATTGAAGGAGTACGTATTGATCGAAAATATCGGGGTAAAAAGGTTGGGGAAAAATTGTTTAAAGAGGCTATTTCGATTGCTAAATCCGAGAATTGTGGTTTGGTGCAACTGACAACCGACAAGCAACGCAACGATGCCCACCGTTTTTATGAAAAATTAGGATTTTCAGCTAGTCACGAAGGTATGAAGCTTATTTTGTAGATGGATGGGTGGATGATTAGTATTCCAATTTCTGTGAATTTTTTCCGAAAAGGTATCCCGTGTGTTTAGGAGGATTATATGTATTTAATTGCACAACACCCATATACAAAAACGGAAAGAAAAGTAACTAGTACTGAACAGTATGAAATTGAACATGATAGATGCATTTATCTATATGATGAAAAGGTCGTCACACAAAACAGAGAGTTCCCGATTGGGGATGTGATGGATTTTTCTTATCGGGAAATAACAAATCAAGGTGGTGTCCTCTATTTACATACGATACAAGGTGTCTACGCCTATACTGTGAAGACTTCACCAGTAGCCTTCATCGAAGCATATAGATCACATTTTAAGTGAAATTATTACCATTTTTTTGCAACTGTTAACTCTTCTGCCATGAATGATGTTTTTGTTGAATTTGGGCTTTTTTCTGATGGCTAACGACTATATTGATGATTAACCAGATCATCTGAAAAATAAATGGGAAGATAAATGCTATTAGCAAAACAATAAATGATACAAGTTTAGCTTCAGGAGTTTGAATGACTCCCGAACCGTCAATTTCTCTTAACCAAACGAAGGCTGTCCCTATCGCAAACAAAATTAACCAAAAAACATTCACCATCCACCAAAAAATCCAACTTATTTTCAATTTATCACTTCAATTCTATTTAAGTTGTTTTCAACCGCATTCCTCTTCATTACTTTATCGTTTCCGGTTTCTGTGCCTCATATCCAGCCAAATCAACTTCTACTGATTTAATAGTTTGATCCTCTAACGGCTTATCCATTTTATCACGTTCAGCATTGACTATGTCATCAACAACATCCATTCCAGCTGTCACAATACCAAAGGCAGCATACTCCCCATCTAAATGGGGGGCATCATCTACCATAATAAAGAATTGCGAACCAGCTGAATCAGGATGTTGTGAACGGGCCATGGAAATGACATTCCGTTCATGGGTTAAATTATTGTCAAATCCATTGTTGTTAAATTCACCTTTAATCGAATAACCGGGACCACCAGTTCCATTTCCAGATGGGTCACCACCTTGTATCATAAATCCAGGGATTACCCGATGAAAAATTAAACCGTTGTAAAACCCGTCCTCCACTAATGAAATGAAATTATTCACTGTATTTGGTGCCACTTCCGGTATTAATTGTATCGTCACTTCCCCACCATTTTCCATCGTCATTGTCACAATTGGATGGGGAAGTTCCTCATTTATCACATCTTCAGCACTTTTACTACGCACATCATTTCCAGTCGATTCACCATTTTCGTTATTCTTAGCATTTTCATTCGACCCTTGACAAGCAACTAGTAGACTAACAAAAATAATACTGGCAATCAATAACATCCATTTTTTCAAAAAAACTTTCTTCATTTACTAACACTCATTTCTTATTTTCATTTATTGATAAAAATTCGAGTACTATGTTAATATTTTACTTATTTTATGTCAAATTAACAATAATTGCCTCATAAATTTCAAAGAATCCACCAACACGATGGATTCAATTAAACTTTTTGGATCTTGAAAATCCCTTATTTTCTATGGGCTATTTCACTTTAATCTTCACATCATCCGTTGCCTCAATCCATTCCGGATAAAAACTTAACGGCAACACAAGTTTACCCTTCATTTTACTTAACCCTTTTATTTCAACTGAATAATGACCTGATTGTTCCTTTTCATCGGGAATCCAGTACATACCTGAAGATAGGACTTCAAGCACATTCCCATCTTCATCCTCTACATGGGCAAATGCGCCAAAAGGAAACTCTTCCTCATGTTGTAATGTAAATTCAAGGTGGCGTCCTTTCACTTCAAAATCAACAAACTTCCCAGAAGCTGGTTGTTTCACAATTTTTTCTTCATCTAAATCAACGACCACTTCAAGCTCATCTTTATCCAGGGCTTGAATTTTAATTTCATTTAATGTGATGTACAGTTCTTTAGGGTCAGTAAAATAGTTGCTTTGTAAATAGATGATTCGTTTGTTCATTTCTTCATTTAAGTAAGTAGAAGTCACCCCGTTCATTATTTTTCCACGTTCTTTTCCTGTACCATCAACCATTTTTATATCAGGAAAATCTAACAGTTCCTTCGTGTTTGACTCATCGATTTCAATGACTAATTCAGCCCGTAATGGGTAAATCGTCATTTTTTTAAAAGAAATTTTCTGGCCTTCAATTTCGACTGTTTCATTAAGGACATATTCAAATTTTGGGGCAATTTCATTTTTGTTTAAAGAAAAAGGAATTTCAAAGGTTGCCCGTACACCATTATTTTCAACACCATCCATTGGCTGGGCACGTAATTTAAATGAAGCGATAAAATCAAATGTCGAAAGCTCATCTACCGTAAACATTTCCATTTTCCCTTCAAATTTTTTCGCACCTTTTTCCGTATAATTAGGTGTTCCGTATGACGCACTACTCCATTCAATATCATTACCCTGTTTATCGGTCATCTCAAAATCTTCCATGAATACTTCCTGATATTTTTCATCTGTTTCTACTCTATAAAATAAGACAAAACCTTTCTCATCCACAATGGCCCCTTGTATCGTCACTTCTAACCCGTTGGAAGCCCGAACTTCATCTATCACTTGATAATATTCATGGTTCATCGCATCTTTTAATCCTTCATTATCAGCTAATAATTCCGGGTTAACGAGCCAAATGGTGGCGACACATCCAACTAATAATAAAAATAGGGCTGTCAAGCCGAGAATGACTTTATAATTAAATCGTGAAGATTTTTGTTCACTTTTTGCTCGCGCAACTCCACTTAAAATAGCTTCATCTAAATTTTTATCGGGGACATCTTGTTCATCGATATGTTTTTTCCATTCCGTCAACTGTTTCTCTTCCTTTTCATACATGACGAGTTCCCCCTTTTTCATTAAAAATTACCCTTAAATTATGCAACGCTTTATGTAACCACGTTTTTATCGTACCTTCAGGACGTTCCATCATTTGTGCTATCTCTTTAATAGACAGTTCCTGCAAATATTTTAACGTAATGACTTCCCTCGCCTGGTCATCTAATTGATCCAATACATCCTCAATTTCCAAAGCCACATAGCTCTCCACTTTTCCTTGTTGCTCTAATACAGAGTCATCATAAACAAATCGACGACCTTTTTTCAATTCATCCTGACAATAATTAATCATAATGCGTATGAGCCACGTTTTCACATACTGCTTTTGTCGAATATGGGACAAATTATTATAAGCCCGGTAAGTCACTTCTTGAATGGCTTCCAATGCCTTCTCTTCATTTTTCAAAAAACTTAGCGCAGTTTTATATAAATCTACCTTATACAATTGCATTAATTGAACGAAAGCATCGTCATCCCCATTAATTGCCTGCTCGGCAAGTTTTATGTGTTGCCCCAATGGATTGCCCCTCCTAATCTTTATCTAATTACAGTGAATCTTGAATTTCAGCTTGGGCTAAAGTTGTTTATGTGCGATGAATCCCAGTTTTTGTGCGATGGCCACGGTTTATGTGCGGCGGTCCGACAACGTTTATGTGCGATGAATCCCAGTTTATGTGCGATGGTCATGGTTTATGTGCGATGAATCACGGTTTATGTGCGATGGCCACGGTTTATGTGCGATGAATCTCAGTTTATGTGCGGTCCGACAACGTTTATGTGCGATAAAAATTCCATATGTAATGTTTCCTATGTATTAGACGTACAAAACAGAAAAAAGTTTTTAAAAAATTCCCTTTCTTTGTGAATGTAGTGATCCACCAAAAGGGAAATTTCATTAATGGCTTTACAGTAATTTTTTGGCCAGCAGTTCATAGGAATGCAATTTATCTTGTTCACTATGAGTAATCGTGACGACCATTATTTCATCCGCTTTATATGCTTGTTGAATTGCCTCAAGTTTTTCAGTCACTTCTTCTGGATTTCCAATGATCATTTTTTTCTCCATCGATTTAATTATTTCATAGTCCTCGTCTGAATAGTGATAACTTTTGGCCACTTCGATAGATGGAACAGCTAGTCCCTCGTGTGGTTTATTTTGCAAAATCGACCAGAGTTGTGGGCTTCGGGCGATGTCTTTAGCCTTATCCGTTGTTTCAGCACAGATGACATGGACAGCCACGATGACATAGCCGGGATGACCATGCTGCTTCCTAAATGCATCCCTATAAAGACTGACAATACTCGGGCCATTTCCATCAGCCATAAAATGTCCGAAAGCATAAAGCATTCCTTTTTCCACTGCCAACTTAGCACTTTTCTCACTCGTTCCCAAAAGCCACAATTCCGGTGGAAATGGCGGGACAGGTGTCGGATAAATTTTGGCAAAATCCGAATCTGCGGGAAAACTATTATGCAAGAACTGTTGCAACTCATCTATATCATCTGAAAAACGACCTACTTGTTGTAAATAATTGTCCGATAACGCCATCGATACTTGTGCTGAACCTCCTGGGGCCCTACCTATTCCTAAATCAATCCGCCCCGGATATAAGGTGGCAAGCAAATTATACGTTTCAGCGACATGAAATGGTTTATAATAAGGTAAAAGCACCGCACCAGCACCTATCCTTATTCGTTTTGTCACCTGGCCAATGGCCCCTAACATAACTGAAGGGTTAGGTGATGCAAGTCCAAATAAATCGTGGTGTTCAGCCATCCAAAATCTTTCGTAGCCAAGCCGATCCCCTAACTGTGCTAATTTAATAGAAGCCTCCAATGCCTCTTTAGAGGTTTTCCCTTCAGAAATTGGTGATTGATCAAGGATACTTAATTTCACTTTTACTTCCCCTTTAAGAAAAAACTTTATTTCGGCCGATTGTTCAAAAAGTTTTGATAGGCGAAACCTTTCACTTCATCTTCTGTAAAATGTTTCAATAATGCTTCAATTAAGCGAGGAAATTTTCCCGAATGCTCTAATCCTGTGATGGTTACTGGTATGCCATCAAAATCTGAACCGAATCCAATGTTGTTAACGCCACCTAAGGAACACATATGGTCAATATGCCGAATTAGATCATCAAATGATGCTTCTTCTTGATCAAGGTTAATGAAACTAGGATAAAAAACGACATGTACATTGGCTCCTTTTTTGAACATGACTTTTAATTGTTCATCAGATAAATTTCGTGGATGATGACAAATAGCCTTTGCATTGGAATGACTAGCAAAAGGAAAATCTCCTAACTCCATCACATCCCAAAAACCTTTTTCTGATAAATGGGAAACATCTGTTAACACTTTATGTTCATTATTTATTTGCACAACTTCTTTTCCTAAATTGGATAAACCACTTAAACGATCATCACCAACCCCGTCAGCACATAAATTGGCATTATTCCAAGTAAGTCCAATCGATAAAACACCTAAACGATACAATTGTCTAAGTTTCATCAAATCATTCCCAAAACAATCAGCACCTTCTAATGCCAAGACAGCACCGATTTCCCCTTTTTTAAGATTCTCAATCTCATTCCATGAACGTACATGTTTCATTTCCGGATTTTTCGCTAACACTTCTTCGTAGAAAATATCAACTTGCTCCAATGCATAATGCCATTTTAAATCAAACGGAATATTCGGTTCTAAAAAAATCGCAAAAAATTGGACGTACACATTCCCTTCCTTTAATCGTTTTAAATTTGTCTGTAATTGCTTTGAATTTGCAAATGCCATCGTACTTTTTTTCCATTCTAAATCTTTTGTCATTTTTTCCAATTGTAATTTATATAAAGCATCACAATGTGTATCAATAACTTTCATCATTTATCTTCTCCCAATATTGATATTAACATTATCCCCTTAAGGACAGAATAAAATCTCCTTACAAGTATTATTATTGATATTTTAACACAGTCCATCCTTCTATTTAAAAATAATCCCACAAAGAATGTTTACTTTCATTAAAACCCGGAAATTCTAACTATAGACATAATAATAAGAACTTTGGTAAAATATAATAAAAATGGGAGGTAAATTCAATGAGCAAAGAAAACAATTCTAATCACGATGACAGAACGAAAATCGAGGTAGATAGAAAAACAGAAATGCGTACGAAGGAAACTTCCAAAATGATTAGCGAGGGTGGTTTAGGTGCTCGTGAATATTATGATATTGAGAAAAAGTCTAAACCAGATAATGAAATAAAAGAATCTTGAAACCGATAATAGAAAATGTTGTCACTTTTAAGTATAATTATAAATCACATCGCCCCAAACGGAAAAGGTTAATAAATCCGTTTAAGGGGCAATTTTATTTTTAATTCAAAATATTGGTGTCAACTAAATTTTTAACGATTTATGTCAATAATCCCATTTGCTCAATTGAAAATCACATTCTCGGCATTTTCAACGGAGCTAGAGCAAGTTGCTCATTTGAAAATCACATTCTCGGCATTTTCAACGGAGCTAGAGCAAGATGCTCATTTGAAAATCGCATTATCGGCATTTTCAACGGAGCTAGAGCAAGATGCTCATTTGAAATCGCATTATCGGCATTTTCAACGGAGCTAGAGCAAGATGCTCATTTGAAAATCGCATTTTCGGCATTTTCAACGGAGCAAGAGCAAGATGCTCATTTAAAAATCGCATTATCGGCATTTTCAACGGAGCTAGAGCAAGTTGCTCATTTGAAAATCACATTCTCGGCATTTTCATCGGAGCTAGAGACAGATGCTCATTTGACAATTGCATCATCTGAAAAATTGATTCAATAAGTTAAAAATATAAATTCATCGAATACATTTTTTCAATTGGGGTCTATTAACTATCTATTACATTATCAAACTGTATGTTTAATATACTCATATAAATTCCCAAAGTGGATATATTCCATTCCTTCGGGGTAGTTTTTAACGACATGTTTCGTATCAAAAATAACACATTGAGGCATATTTAAAAATTGATCGCTTGTTAAATCTTTAAATTCATCATGATCGGTTAATATTAAAACCAAACTAGTATCTTGTAATGCCTTGTTACTATTTGATTCAACAAACTCTGCATCAACATGAGGGTCATATACAGAAACCGTAAATTGATTCATTGTTCGAAGCCCATTATAAACTGCAATGGCAGGACTTTCCCGAATATCGCCAATATTACCCTTATAGGCAACACCAAAAATCGTGATTTTATTTCCTTGAATTCGACGCATTAATTTCATGACAATATCAACGACAAACCCCGGCATTGATTCATTTATTTCCCTTGATAACTGAAGCATGTGAGCAGTATTTGGTACTTGGGAAATGACGAAATACGGATCAATTGCTAAGCAATGCCCACCAACGCCGGCGCCAGGAGCATGGATGTTAACCCGTGGATGCTCATTTGCCTTTTCAATCACTTCTAGCACATTAACGCCTAGTTCTAGGCAAATTTTAAAACATTCATTTGCTAACGCAATGTTCACATCACGATAAATATTTTCCATTAATTTGACCATTTCAGCTATTTCAGCGGTCGTTTCAATCAATTTCCCTTGCACGACATTTCCGTAAAATGTTGCCACTTTTTTCCCACAAGGTGGTGTTAAACCACCAATAATTCGATTGTTATAAGTAAATTCATGTAAAATATTACCGGGAATCACCCTCTCTGGACAATAAGCAACAAAAATATCCTTTCCTATTTGTAGTCCTGTTGCAATTATTTTTGGTTTAATATAATTTTCCATCGTTTTAGGTGGAATCGTCGATTCGACCACGACAATATTTCCCGGCTCTAATAATGGAACTATACGATCCAATGCTTCCATGACATTCGTTAAATCACATGTTTTCCAATTATCATCCTTAATTGGAGTGGGAACAGTTATCATGAAAACATCTGCCTTTTCAGGTGATAATGTTGCCCTAAACTTCCCCGTAACTGTTGCCTTATGTAATATATTCTGTAAGCCTTTTTCCTCCAAAATCATGTCACCACTATTTAATTTTTCTATTAAAGATTCGTCAATATCTAGTCCTACAACATCAATTCCACTTTTATCAGCAAAAAGTAGTGCCGTCGGTAACCCTATGTACCCTAACCCTATGACACATAATTTCAATCGATCACCCCCACTAAAATTGACGGTACACCTCCAGCAATTGGTCTTGTTCGTTTTCCCAAGTAAAATGAGAATGTGCTTTGAGGCAATTTTTTTTACACTGTAACCAATGTGCTTTATTTTTCAATAAAAAATTTACCCCCTCTGCAATGGCCAAGGCTTCATGTGAGTCAACAATCACACCTGTTTGATGTTCTTCGACAACCTGTTTGATTTCCGGAAAATGGCAAGCAACAACGGGCACTTCGCATAACATGTACTCAAATAATTTATTCGAGGATGCAGACCAATGATTATAACAAGTGTTTTGTAAAACTTGAAATCCTAGATAAGCATTTTTCGTATAGGCTAATAAATCTTGCAGCGGTACCTTCGGCAAAAAATAAATTTGCTCTTGTAAGCCTTTTTGTACCACCATCCGTTCCAATTGCCCTTTCAATTTTCCGTCACCAATAAATAGTAAAATCCCTTCATCAAACAATGGATAGGCATCAATTAACTTTTCTAATCCACGTCCCTCTTGGATTCCCCCTTGATATAACAAAATTTTTTCATCTTTAGAAATTTGTAATAGCTGATGAATATCCTTTTCGTCATAGGAACGTTGTAGCATTGTAGACGGGTAATTATGAACAACATTTGGATAAAAGCCATAAAGTTGTTCATTGTATTGTGCCCGGGTGTGATTTTCAACAATCATTCGGTCAATTCGTTTAATTAAAAATCTTTCAAACCAAAAATAAAACCGACTATTATACCCTGTTCTGCTCGTTTGGACTTCGTGTGAATCATAAATTAAAGTCTTTTTGCTCCATCTCCATTTTGCACAAATATAGCCTTGTAACAATGTATTCAAATCATTTGCATGATATATATTATATGAATCTCGATATCCTTTTAGTATCATTCGCACAATTAAACTACTTCGGATAAAAACTTTTTTAATAAACGGTATAAATAAAATCAATGCCGCCAATGTGATAATAGCTGTTACAATGGGAAAGTCATAAATGAAAATAATCCAAAGGACAACGACAGAAACCAACAATGATTTACGCCGTTTCAATAGTAAAAAAAACCTTCTCAACCATAACAATAAATAAGGGTATCGTTGTAGGCGAAATACGGTGAAATGGTGATTCCATGTTTCTTTTTTAGAAAGGGTTGGATCATTCGGATTGTCGATACAAATGAGATGTACTGTGTAACCATTATTGGAGAGGGTTGTACATTCGCGAAGTACTCTTGCATCATTCGTGAAATGGTTCCAAACAAACATGCAAACTTTTTTTTGGTTCATTAATCTTGCTCCTTCATCTTGTCGGATTAATTCAATTCATTAATTAATGTATCAATGTGGTTTTCCCAAAGGAAATCCCGTTTGACGGTTTCATAGCAGTTTTGCTGTAATTGTTTTGTTAATGCTGGTTGGTTTTTTAATCGGTCAATTTGTTGAATCATGTCGTCTATATCTTGTTCTGGAAAGACATAGCCGGTGTTGTTTTTGATAATCGTATCGGCTGCAATCCCTGTTATACCAGCAACAATTGGTGTTTGACAAATCATATAATCGATTAATTTCCCGGGCAATACTGTCGAAAAAACTTGATGATTATTTAAAAATGCGACAGCAATATCACTTTTTTTAATTAGTTGCAAGCAACGTTTTCGTGTCGCTGGTTGATGAATATGGACGTTAAACAATTGGTTGTTAGCGACAAATTGGGAAAAGTGCTCTATCCAGTACCCATAACCAATAATATCGAAATGAAATCCCCGTTCATGCAGGCGTCTTGCTAATTTTTTCAGGCGATGTATATCTTGTGCTAAGCCAACATTTCCGGTATAAATGATACGGAAATGATTGTTATGATGCCTTTTGACAGATAACTCCTTTTCATTAGCACCATTGGGTAAATAGATGATTTTTTTTGAAGTTTTTTCGATTTCTTTTTGAATATGTTTTAAAAATCCTTTACTGTTAATCACAATGATTTTCGCCTGGCGATACATGACTTTTTCAGCTTTGCGAAATAGTCGGATAATCCATTTGTTTTGAAATCTTTTTATTCCTAACAAGCTATCGGGCCATAAGTCTCTAATTTCCAAAATTAAAGTTGCTTTCATTAACCACTTGCCAATAATGGCTGTAAAGACAATGAAAATTGGTGGGGAGCTAACGTACAAATAATCAAATGATTGTTTACGGTAATCCCAAATAACATGAAGAAAACGCAGTGTCATTTCCACATAAAAAAAGAGCCTTGACAATAAACTTTTTCCATCGTGGCGATGCTTCATTGAAATACGGATTATTCGTTCATCATCATTTAATTCGGCATCATCCCAGAATTTCTGCTGTTGATATAATTGTTTATTTGGATAGGCGGGGTCAGTTGTCAAAACGGAAACATCAAACTGTTTCCCTCGTAAAAATTGGTATAGATTTTTCATCCTATTTCCTGCACTGCCAATCACAGGATAAAAGTTTTGTGTAATGATAAGAATTTTTTTCGCCATTTGTCCTAACCCCTTGGTGTTTATTAATGAAAAAGTATTTCGTTATGATTATGATGCCCAATATTTGGGAAAAGTATGTGATTTAGGGGCTGTCGACAAAAATGGTGAGATTTTTTAAATATGAATGATGACATTTTCTTTTAGAAAAGCTATTAAATGTCACCTAGGCAAGTAAAGTATGCGATTAATTCAGATGAAGTTGATCAGAATTGTGATACAATAACAGTAATTTAATTGAGCAAGATAATAACGGGAATTGTGCCTTAAGACGGAAAATCTAGGAGGGAATTACGTGACACTTATCTTAATTGCTATTTTTCTTATTTTATTTCTTTCTTCGACAGTAATAGAAAAGAGATTAAGGGAAATTGAAAATCAAAACAACCGTATAATAGAAGTTTTGGAAAACATTAGAGACAAATAATACGACTGTTGGCACGATAATTTAAAAAACAGATTAAGATTACAAGAAATAGGTGGAAAATAATGAAGTTTATAATCAAAATATTAATAATCCTACTATTAATCACCACCACGTCTGCTTGTGCTGAACAAACAAAGGAAGAAGTTAAGCAGTCTCCGGAACAAACCAAAACTACCTACCATTTTTCACATAATGGCCGAGATTTTGAGATATATTACTTTTTTGATGAAGTGCTTAGCTATACGAAACTGATGAACGAAGACCCCAAGTTGGATAATAAGGAAATTTTTCGTCATACTGTACTTGAACCATTCATGAAAGAATCCGCTATTTATCATCAAAATTTAGGTAATTTTTTTTCGCCAACAACAAAAATAGTTAAATTAAAAGAAAACACAAATGAATTACTTAAAAAACAAGATAAAATTAGTCAGTGGATCAAGAAATCTATTGAAAAATCTACAGAATTATTGCCTGGAAGGGATACTACATTTTATGTTTTTCCCGTTAATCCCGACGATTGGTTTACTGTTTATAAAATGGAAGGAATAGGTGGCGCTGCTTTCTTTGGTAATAAAATCTTGCTTATGTTAGACCCAGCTTTTGAAGAAGAAATGTTGAAATATACGGTAGCCCATGAATATAATCACACTGTTCATATGTCACATAATGGGACAAAAAGTATGTCAACGATATTAGATGGAGTGATTACTGAAGGGAAAGCAGATAATTTTGCTAAAATTTTGTATCCTACAATGAAAGTCCCTTGGATTGAGTCCTTGACGGAGGATGAAGAAAATGCTGTCTTGGAGGAATTAACTAAAATAGATGATTCAGCCTATTTTAATGGCTACAATGATTTTTTATATGGAAAATCTTCTAATAACATTCCGCAGTGGGCTAATTATAAAATAGGTTATCAAGTTACAAAAAGTTTTATTGAACATAATCCGGATATTTCGATACCTGAATGGACAAAAATGGATGCCACGCAGATCGTCAAAAATAGTGATTACAAGATGCTTGTGGAGTAGTTAATATGCATGACAAAAAGTTTTACTAATGGGTGGTAGAAAGGATACACCGATGGATAAAAAATACACTGTTGTGACATTAAAAGAACGCCCAGATTTGGAAAATTCATTAAATCACCTGCATCAAATAGGATGGGTAAATTATATGAGAGAAGATCCTGTAGCAATAAAGTATTGGCATACATTACTTACGTGGTTTCCTGAATTTCAATATATTCTCTTAGATGAGGAATTAAAAGCAGTGGCTTGTGGGAATTCAATTCCTTTTGTTTGGGATGGTAATGAAGATAATTTACCATCCGGATGGGATGGGGTTTTTGAAAAGGGAATACTTGATGATGAAAATAACTTACAGCCGAATTCATTGTCAGCCTTGGCTATTGTGATTCATCCGGATTTCAGAGGGCAAGGCCTTAGTGGACAAATGGTAAAGGAAATGAAGGCATTAGCTATTAGAAGCCAATTCGATCATATGGTAGCCCCCGTACGTCCCTCATTAAAACATAGATACCCCTTGATTCCAATGGAAGAATATATCAACTGGCGGAGGGAAGATGGTACTCACTTTGACCCTTGGATAAGAACCCATTTTCAAATGGGTGCTACTATGATAAAAATAGCAGAAACATCTATGGTGATCCCGGGAACTGTTAAGGATTGGGAAGAGTGGACTAAGATGACATTACCTTCGTCAGGGAGCTATATCATAAATGATGGTTTAGTGCCATTAGAATTAGATCATGATGCCGACAAGGGTGTCTACATTGAACCGAATGTATGGATGAAACATCCTTTAAATTTTTCCAAAACCTGAGATAGTTACTGAAAAGGAAGTCTTCATTAGGATATTTAACGGCGATTGATTTGTAGAGAGGGAAAGATTGCATGACCAAAAAGGAACAAAGTGCAAGAGCAGTAAAAAGAATAGTGAATATATTTAGATGTCCAATCTGTCATCTGTCCATGAAGGTAATTGGTTTTAAAAGCCTTATTTGTTCGAATAACCATACATTTGACTTTACTAGGTACGGATATATTAATATGTTAACTCGCCCATCCAATCTACATTATGATAAAAAATTATTTGAGGCTAGACAACAAATAATGATGGAAGGTCAGCTATATTCTGCATTACACAAGAAAATTTCAGAAATAATCATTGATGAATTGGGTGGTTCTTACAACCCAACCGTTATATTTGATGCCGGTAGTGGTGAAGGTTCACATTTACAAAAAATAGTAAAAGCATGTAGTCATCATGTAATCACTGGGATTGGATTAGATATTGCAAAGGAAGGCGTCATCTTGGCATCCAAAAATTACCCAAGTCATATTTGGATTGTTGGTGATTTGGCCAACATTCCCCTGACGAGCCAATCATGCCACGTCATTTTAAATATCCTCTCACCCGCAAATTATAAAGAATTCAAAAGAATTTTGGCTACCGATGGTATTGCCGTTAAAGTTGTACCAGGTCCCAACTACCTGAAAGAATTACGGAATGCACTTTACACAAATAAAAACACTTACACCAACGATGAAACTGTGTCGCTCTTTAAGCAACACTTTCAATTAACAAGGGGTCTTAAACTCCATTATTTTAAGGAATTAAATCAAACAGAATTTGAGGGTTTGGTTCAAATGTCCCCCCTTGCTTGGAACGCAGAAAAGAAACATATTGATTCATTTTTACATCAAGATCATGTTGGGATTACGATTGATTTGGATATTCTGATAGGTTCGATACCCCTACATCTTTAGACTTAACAATTGTATTTTTAAATGCTATTTTGGGTTTTTGAATGAATCCTAAGGTACTTAACTACACTCGAAGATTTATCATAAGGAACATCAAAGTAAATGAATTTAGGCCTTCGCCCCCTTAAATTTTAGTTCCCATTTGATGTATTAACTTTTTCATAATTTACTTTAGTGATATTTTATGCAATAAAAAAGGACTGAAGTGTTCATTCAGTCCAGTTTTTTGGGAGGGAAATAATCTATTAAGCAGATTTTACTTTTGATTTAATGACTGGATATCCCAAATCTTCAATTGCTTTTTCAATATTTTCAATTGTTACGGATGTTGAATCAAACTCTGTTTTTACTTTGCTTGCATTGAACATTACTTTTACGCTATCCTTTTCAACCCCATTCAATCCTTTTACAGCATTTTCGATCTTTTGTAAACATGACGGACATGATAAAGTTTCTAATTGAATTGTTGCTTGTTTCATTGTACTTCACTCCTTTTAATGTTTTTTTACTATTTCTCTTTACAATTCCATTATAACTTGGACTTAGTTTTAATAAATTGATGGAAATCAACATTTGCTTGTTTTACTTAAAGTATTTCATTTGTTTAAGCAGCCTTTTCCCCCTCAACTTTTAAAGCATTTGTTTCAACCTTTGATCCTGTCTTAGTTTTGCTATTTCCCATACGATAACGGAGTAATCTCATACCGTTTAGGACAACAACTAATATACTTGCTTCGTGAACTAACATTCCAATCGACATATTCATCCAGTTACTAAATATTAAGCTAGCCAACAAGATGACAACGACACCTATGGCAATGATAATATTTTGTTTCATATTTCTTGCTGTTGCTTTTGTTAATCCTAATGCATGAGGTAAACGGCTGAAATCTGAATTCATCAGAACGACATCTGATGTTTCGATAGCGACGTCTGTGCCGCTTCCCATCGCAATTCCAATATCAGCTAGAGCTAAAGAAGGACTGTCATTGACACCGTCACCGACAAAAGCAATGATCTGACCTTCAGCTTGCAATGTTTCAATATAAGCTGATTTCCCTTCTGGCAACATATTTCCATGTGCCTCGGTTAACCCAAGTTCACTTGCCACCAAATCAACGGTTCCCTGGTTATCACCTGAAAGCACAACAAGATTTTTCACACCAAGTTTTTTCAAATTCTGGAGATCTTGTTTCACACCCGGACGGATTTGGTCTCTTATCCCCATGAGCACTTTTAATTCTCCATCAACAGCCGTAAGAACAAGGGAGTTCCCATTTTTTTCAAAATGTTCGATATCTTTTCTCATTATTTCATTTAACATGACATTTTCTTTTTCCATTAATGCAACATTACCTACGGCGATTCGGTGCTCATTTACTTTCGCAATAATTCCGGCACCCTTAACGACTTCTGTTTCTTCCACAGTGGAAAACTTTGTCCCACTGATGTCTTGTAGTATTGCTTTTGCTAATGGATGGTCTGATTCACGTTCAACACTCGCTAAATAGGTGAGCACTTCCTTCGTGTTTTCCCCATAAAACTTTTTCTCTGCCACTTCAGGATTTCCGATAGTTAATGTCCCTGTTTTATCAAAAACGATTGTATCTACTTTACTAAAATCATTGATTACTTCACTACCTTTTAATAGCACACCATGTCGAGCACCATTACCAATACCGGAAACATTTGATACAGGAACCCCGATAACTAATGCTCCAGGACATCCTAAAACAAGCACCGTAATGGCAAGCGCCACATTATTTGTAAACAGCCAAACGATAAAGCCAAGAACTAAAACTGCTGGTGTATAGTATTTGGAAAATCGATCAATAAAACGTTCCGCTGCTGATTTAGAATCTTGTGCTTCTTCTACTAATTCTATAATTTGGCCAAATGTTGTATCTTCCCCAACACGGTCTGCTTGAATTTGTATCGTCCCATTTTCTAAAATAGTACCTGCATAAACTTCTGTTCCTGTTATCTTACTTACTGGAATCGACTCACCAGTAATACTTGCCTCATTAATATGACCTTCACCTGTTAGGACTGTGCCATCTACGGGAACTTTTGCACCGGTCTTTACTAATAAAATATCCCCCTCATCAACGTCATCGACATCTACTTCTACAAACTCTCCGTTTTCAATTTGTTTCCAGGCACTTTCTGGTGCCAATTCCGTTAGCTCTTTAATTGCCGAACGGGTCTTATTCAAGGTACGTTGCTCCAAGTAAGTACCAAATAAGAATAAAAATGTGACAATGGCAGATTCTTCATAGTTTTGAATTAGCACTGCACCAATAACCGCAATAGTAACTAATACGTCAATACTGACGACCTTTACCTTTAACGCCTGGTACGCCTGAATAGCAATAGGTGCAATCCCAAGAATCGATGCCATAATGAGTGATACATTTAAAATCGTTGAGCTGTCCAAACCGAATCGACCATAAAACCCAACAACGATTAAAATGGCACTAATTAGCGTAATCTGATTTTTCTTTCCTAAAATAAATCTTTGCATTTCCATTCCCTCCCACGATGAAATTTTTATTCTGTACTTAGTATAGGACGTAATTTGATCGATGTAATTGACGGAGGTCATGATTTTATAATTACTGCTATCATCAGTATTTTCAAAGATTATGATAGGATGTGAATCCCATTTAGGTTTTTTTATTCGTCAAAGACATTGGGTTATTTTTAGTTTGCGAGATAGTATTGGCTTTTTAAAAGCATCATTGTTACAATGGGAATATCAATTGGCTAACGAACGTTAGTTAATGATAATAGTTGTATAAAGAATTACCCAAATATTTGTATGGAGGATTGTACCTTATGATAAGGAAAATTATTGGTGGATATATACGACCTTATAAAGACGAGCAAGGTAGAGTAGTACCAAATTCAATATCCAGTTTGGAGAAGTTAACACTTGGTGGTGTTGAACAATGGATTACAATCAGAAGTAAGGATAAAGAACTGCCGATATTACTATTTCTTCATGGGGGACCCGGTGCTTCGCAGGTAGGTGTACAGCAAAAATATAACGCGGAATTAGAAGCACACTTTATCGTAGTAAATTGGGATCAAAGGGGTGCAGGGAAGTCATATTCACAGGCACTTTCAGCTGAAAAAATGAACTTGAACCAGTTATTGGAAGATGCGAATGAATTAGTAAGATACCTTTTAAAGAGGTTTAATAAGAACAAAATCTTTCTAATGGGTCATTCTTTTGGGGCTGCATTAGGCTTGTATTTTGCACACCGTTATCCTGAATTACTCTATGCCTATGTCAGTATTAATCAGCCGATAAATAGGGGGGAGGAAGAGAAACGATCGTATGAATATGCAGTACAAATGGCTAAAGATAAGAACCATCGCAGGGCCATAAAGCAGCTTAAAAACATTGGTACACCTACTAATGGAACTTACAGTGAATTCTCCAATTTAGTAGTACAACGAAAATGGCTAACAAAATTTAATGGGGTAACATTTCGAAAAAGTGCCACCATGATTAATCTGAATTGTTTAATTAGCTCGCATCTAACTATTCGGGAAAAGTTAAACTTTTTCAAGAGCTTTGGATTTTCAGTTTCCCATCTTTGGAATGAATTTATGAGCCTAAATTTCTTTACATTAGTTCCAGAAATAAAGGTTCCTATTTATTTTATCGCTGGCAAACACGACAGAACTACATTTGCTGATTTAATAGAAGAGTATTTTCATTATGTAAAAGCAGATGATAAACATCTAATTACCTTTGAAGAATCAGGTCATTTATCATGTTTTGAGGAAGCTGACAAATTTAATCAAGTGATGTTACAGCAAGTTCTGCCTATCTATTTACAGGTAACACAGGAAAGGAGGAGAAAGGTATAAAATGACTAATCGTATGTCTACTAAGGAGAAAATTTTATTTGCGGCAATCGATTTATTTTCCCGAAAAGGGTACAGTGGGGTGTCAATTAGAGAAATTACGAGGGAAGTCAGTATAAAGGAAAGCTCTCTTTATAATCATTTTAAAAACAAGGATGAAATGATCACGACCATTTTTGAGAACTTTCGTAACGAGTTTGCCAAAACATTGCCACCTATCGAAAAACTTGACGAGATATTGATAAACTCAAGTATGCAAGATTTTTTTGAGCAAGGCTTTCAAAACTTTAAAATGCATATAGATAACCCAACAAATGAAAAACTGTGGCGGGTTCTTTACATGGAACATTTTCGCAATCCATTAGCGAGAGACATATTTCTCAATGACATTATTAAACAGACATTGGAATTTCTTGAGATTGTATTTGAAAAGCTTATTTCTCTGGGAAAAATTCGTCCACTAAGTCCAACACTACTTGCTGCCGAATACCAATACCCGATTTTTTCTATGGTTACGGAATACAATATGCTTCGTTTTGATCAAAAGAATACTGATGAAATAGAGATGAGAATGAAGGAACATGTTAACTTTTTCATGGATACAGTTAAGGTTGATGGGTAAAAAATAGAAAAAGAAATTCCAACGATAAAAGAACAAATAACAGATATATTAAAAAGATAATGATTGGTAAAAAAGAGACTGTCTTCTAAAATAGGACGCAATTTTCTATAAAACCTCACAACCAAAAGAATCCCCAATTAATGGAGGTTCTATTTTACCAAACTTTAACAGAGCCATTGGAAAAAATGTTGATTTAGCAATCGGGCACTTTAATAGGAAAATAGGGAGCTCCCAAAATGAGGTACCCCATTTTCCTCAGCCGAATCATACGAGCCATAGAGCAATAGTAAAAATCAAACCAAATGCCCAATAATGGCGAGCGACCCATTTCATTCCGCTCATTTTTTCTTGTTGTGTTGCATCTGAACGATAAACATACAATAACTTAACTGCTATCGGAGTTCCTAAATAAACAAATCCTGCTATCCAGGGCAGTATGCCGATAAAGATCATAAATGTCACAGATAAATAAGCAACCAATAGTAACAAGAGGAGCAATGTAACGGCTTTTTTACGACCGATTAAAATTGCCACTGTTTTTCTAAATGGTACGTCTTTTTTTATATCTCGAATATTGTTCGTTAAAATCATGGAAGCAATCAGTGCTGCAAATGGAATAGATAGTAAAATAATCTCAATAGTGATGGTGTTCCCTTGAACAACATAGGCCAACACTGTAGTAGTAATACCTAAAAAAATGATTCCAATTACTTCCCCTAATCCAATAGCAGAAAATGAATGTTTTCCCGCTGAATATCGATAACCCGCCAAGATGCCGATAATTCCTACTGGAATGACCCAATACGTCGTCATTGATGCTAACCATAAACCGATGATTGATGCAATAACGAGAATTACTATGGCGACGGGTAACACTTGGTGATGCATCATTTGATTTGATGATGTTTTATTAGCGGTCCATTTTTCCGGATCTTGCCCGTGTTTAAAATCATAATAATCGTTTAACATATTTGTCGCTACTTGTATAAGAATACAGGCAGTTAACAAGGCAATTAGGGCTTCAAAATATATAGCACCAGTCATTTTTGCAAAACCAGTTCCAACTAAAATTGGGGCAATCGTTCCCGTTAACGTCATTGGGCGAATCAGTTGCCACCAAGAATGTTTGTAATAAGCTATTTCCTCTCCGTAATGAAAAGTAACTTCCTCTTTAATCATTATCATCACATCCTTTTTCTAAATAATGACCATTAGGTAAATCAAGATGGTAAAACCGATTACTTCAACTGATTCAATTGCCATATATTGAATGAGTAATTTCCAAATTCCCTTTTCATAACCTATATCAGCATTTTCCCAAATGGTTGTCTTTTTAAACAATTTCATTGCTAAAGGATAAGCAACAAATATTCCCCAGAGTAGGCTAATGGTGGCAATCATCAATGCGGCAAGCCAAATATTGCCGTATGTTGAACTGACTACTGCATGCCAACTTTTTAATGGGCCTAATACAGTCCCTAATAAAACGCCTGTTAAAATAACAATTAATCCTGCGATAGAAAACAAGATATGGGTCCATTCCATTAACGATAAGAAAAATTTTCTCTGAATGGTGTAAGGAAGTTTTCTGGCTGCCGGAAACACTCCCCAACCGACAAAGAAAATTCCCCCTACCCATATGATGGCTGAAAATATGTGCAAAAACAATATAGCCTGTCGTAGTTCCCACATCATCATCAGCCTCCTTTGCAACATTCCTTGTTATCTTTTATTATGAATTGATTTGTGCCGACATTATTTGACGTAGGTCAATTTTTTACGGACGTTTACAAATTTGACACATTTAAATTTTGCATTAAAAAATGTATAAAAGAAATTAACGATGTTTTCCGTTATAATGGACATAGAAAGACCTGCGGTAATATGTCAAGGGAAAAATAAATAATTATTTGATTATCAAGG
>DAMCTP010000010.1:27986-77718 GCA_032113595.1 Pseudogracilibacillus sp. | reverse complement strand
CCTTGATAATCAAATAATTATTTATTTTTCCCTTGACATATTACCGCAGGTCTTTAACTGACTTTTCAAATTAAAAATTCATCATATACATATGTAGTTTACTTGAACTATATATATTTTTCATGGAATCTGTTTTGATTAAGCAAAAAATTGATAAATAAATATAAATGCACGATATAAAATTAATATCATATAACTTATTGAGAATATTAGAAAACTCAAACGAAACAATAATCTAATCCCGTCATATAGAATAATTTCTGTTTGGGAATATCTTTGCCGAATTAAAATAATTGCCAATAGAAAGAGATGGAAAATAATGATGTAACTCATCGTTTTTAGCTGGAATAAACTATCTACAAGCAGAATCGAGGCAACCACGTAAAACAGTGCCGTACTTTGCACAGACAGATGGATAGCCTTCCATTTACTTTTAGTCAATTTATACATAATGAAATAGATGACATAAGTAAGAAAAACAGGGACTACGATCAAGATTGTTTCTTTTTGCCCAATGACCCAGTCTATCATTCGTTATACCTCTCTTCTAACGCCAATATTGCATCGTGTACAAATTGTGTATATGGTAACGACTGATTACTCTGACGTAATAGATAACCGGATATCGCATCTATTTCCGTTTTCCGATGGTGTTTAATATCTGATCTCATCGATGACGTGTTTTTTTCTGTGTTTTTGGCAATTTGGGTAATCTTTTTCCAATAATGATCGGGGTCGAATTTTAAAGTGTTTGCAGTTTCTTGACACAGTTTTCTAGCTATAAGACGAATATATGTATTATGATTGATTTCCCCGTTTTCTACATCGAATAGGGCAGTTAATGGATTAATAATTGCATTTACGATTAACTTTTCCTTTAATAATAACTCCCAATCACTTGCAAAATAAAATGGGAAATGTTGTTGATGCAATTGTTTTACGATTAATTGTGCTGTCGCTTCACTTCCTGTCAAAGGGGCAATTGTGATTTTACCTTTACCAAGCTGGATCACTTCATTATCTTGCTTTCTTTTAGCCCCATGTTCGACGATTCCTATGAAGGAATGATTTCCATCTTGCATCATGGACAAATGACCCATACCATTTTGTAAGTAGATAATCGGTTTATTTTTGGGAAAATAATTAACTACGTCATGAAGTTGGTACTGCTTTACAGAAACAAACCATATATCTTGTTCAGATATATTATCTAAATATGCTATCTCGATATTATGTGTTTGGAATTGTTCATTTTCATCAAATAATGTTATCCCATACTGACTTATTCGACGATATTGAGATTCTCTTTTAACATATATTGTCACATGATGGTCATGATTTAAATAACTGCTTATTAATAGTCCAATGGCTCCCCCACCAATTATTCCAATTTTCATGATGTCACACCGTCAATTCATTTTGTATTTTTCAACATGTTAATTTCATTGTTATCTATTTTATAATATTCTTGTATTGTATTCAATCAAACCTTATGGCTTAAACCTTAATATTACAAGGTTTTGTCCCCAATAACACTAATAAATATTTGAATAAGACTGATTTAAGGAAATTTTCTTTAAAGAAATCAGCAAAGGAAAATTTCATAAAAAGAAAATTAAAAATTGTGGTATTTTCTTTATCAATGTTTAATATGTTCATTGGCTTTTTATCGCATCTAAAACTAATTCTTTCACGTTCATGGACTAGTAATAAAAAAACCTAAACGTTCCAGCTATTCTATCGTTTGAATACGGGATACGTTTAGGTTGATGATGTTGTGTTTTGTCTTTATTTTAGCGATGTTCTTCCTGGTGTTTTCCTTTTCGATAAATGAACCATAGGGTGCTTCCTAGTATCATTAGTATAATACCAGCTATTAACCAATTGTATTGGTTTGTTGCTGTAACTGGTAAATTACTTGGTTTTTTCTCTATTTCTTCTTCCATTTCTTTTTCCGCAAACACAGCATACATAGAAAAGTCAGAAACTGTTGCAGTGATTTTATTCCCATCCAATGTACCGCCAACTCGTTCCCATGTCCCTTGAAAATGATACAAGGCTGGATTGTCGACAGTTTCATCTACACCCATGGTCAGGATAAAGTCCCCGTGATAATCTTTCTGTCCGTCTGGATAAGTGAAGATAAAATCATACACTTCCCCTGCCAGTTGTAAATTTTCCGGTTCTTCCACTTGAACCTTAACTACTTGTAATTTCGTGCCAGCTGGTAAATCACTCGGTAATTGAATCGTTGTGTCTGTATTTTTAATTTTTACGAGCGAACCTGTATCAATTGGAACAGCTTGTTCATCAAGTTCAAGTGTATCGGTTTTTGCAACAACATACACTTTTCGAACGACCTCAACTGCTTCATTTCCTTCATTGTCAGTGACATTATAACGAATTTCATAGACTCCTAGTTTACTTGTATCTACCTTACCCGTGATGGTGATTTGTTCACTAATATCCCCGTCCACGTTATCTTCCGCTGTTGCCCCTAATTCATCATATTTCATTCCAACTTCAATGATTAATGGATTATTACCGATTAATGTAATTAATGGTTGTTCTGCGTCGACAACATATACCGTTCTAGTGACTGTAGTCGTATTTCCCATATGGTCAGTTGCTTTATAAGTTATGTTATATGTGCCAACTGACTTTGAATCGACACCACCAATTTTGTTTACGATTACATTATCATCAAAATTATCTTCTACCTTATAGCCTGGGTCTGTGAATTTATTACCGTGTAAAAGGGTTAACGGATTTTGCCCACGTAGTGTCAATGTAGGAGCAGTACGGTCTATTTGAACAATACTTTTTGCGGTTTTGCTAATATTCCCAGCTTTATCTATAGTTCGAGCATAGATCGTTGTTTTTCCTTCCCAGCTGATTGCAAATGATTTATCGTACGTTAGCCACGTGCCATCCTTACCGATTCTATATTCTGTTTTCTTAACTCCACTACCACCTGTATCTGTTCCATGTGTGATGGTAATTGTCTGATTGTTCGATTGCCACCCGTCAGAACCATTAATGATTGGCGAGGATGGTACAGTTTTATCGATATTAGTAATCTTTATCGTTTTTATAATTTCATTCCCCGCATTATCTTCCACTTCAAATGTGTACGTTCCATTCTCGGGAACAGAAAACGTCATTTCAATAGCCTCTTCCCAATCACCATTTTTTTCCCGAATTTGTTTTATACCACTATGCTTATCGGTTGCTGTAGCCGTAATGATAACATCTTGATTAGTAGCATCCTCCGTACTGGCTGACAGGATGAGTGTCGGTGCATCGTTATCTAACTTAAAGTCTTTAGATGTTGCCTCCGTTGTTATACCTGACTTACTAGTTGCTTTAATGTGTAAATAATAATCCCCTGTTGCATTTTTAATTGATAAAATATCGTTACTTTGAAAATCCGTCCACGTTCCCGATGTTGGGAAGTTTTTACTTTCTGTCCACTGATATTGTAATTTATCTAAATTATCCCTAAACGCCTCGACTTCCACTTTTGTACTATGAGTTTGTGCATAATTGTTGTTTCCGTCCGTTTCAAAATTAATTTCAGGAGAACCTATTATTCTAAAAATCAAATTTTTCGGTTTCAGATAAGTCTTATTAAAATTATCTGCATCCTTCTGTGTACGTGCGTAGCCTTTGGTCGCTTGGCTTTGCAAGAACATACTAGTCATAGTCGTTACATTACTCGTATCAAATGAACTTAAATCGAGCAAGGTTGCTTTACTTCTCTGGAACATTCTACCCATATTCGTTACATTACTTGTATCAAAAGAACTTACATCGAGAGTAATGGCTTCGCTCTCCAAAAACATGTGCATCATATCCGTTACCTTACTCGTATTAAAATTATTTAAATCGAGCGAAGTTGCTCGGCTCGCCTGGAACATGCTAACCATAGCCGTTACCTTACTCGTATTAAAATTAGTTAAATCGAGCGAAGTTGCTCGACTACTTTGGAACATAGCCATCATATTCGTTACGTTGCTCGTATCAAATGAACTCATATCGAGTTCGGTTGCATAGCTCCCTAAAAACATTGATCCCATATCCGTTACATTTTTTGTATCAAACGAACTTAAATCTAACTCGATTGCTTCGCTGCTATGAAACATCCCATGCATATCCTCTACAATGCCCGTGTCAAATGAACTTAAATCTAGTAAGGTCGCTTGGTTGTTATAAAACATATAGCTCATATCTATTACACTTTTCGTATCAAGAAACCTTAAATCAAGTGTAGTTGCCTTGCTGTCTTTAAACATATTATTCATATCCGTTACATTTTTATTCGTACTTTTTACACCTTTGACACTTGTATTTTGAAACATGGCTTGATACGATGTTATATTTTGGCCCTTAATTGTGTGCGGTATTTCAACATATTTATCACTACCAATATAACGAAAACCACCGTTTGAAACGCCCTGAAAATCACCATCCGTTGCAAGGACATAATCATCAGCATCTCTAACCTTAAATATCAACTTAGTTGAAACACCATTAAACCTATCTGCATCTGCTTGTGTTTGTGCATAGCCCATTGTAGCTTGGCTACTAGAAAACATATTATCCATATTTGTGACATTTCTCGTATCAAACGAACTTAAATCGAGTGTGGTCGATTGGCTGTCTGCAAACATATAACTCATATCCGTGACATTTTTATTCGTACTCTTTACACCTTTCACACTTGTATTTCGAAACATGCCTGTATACGATGTGATATTTTTTCCTTTAATTGTGTGTGGTATTTCAATATATTCATCATTACCAATATACCAAAAATCACCGTTAGTAACGCCTTCAAAATCATCATCCGTTGCAAGGACATAACCATCTCTAACCTTAAATACTAACTGACTTGGCTTAAAAGGGCTAACATTAAACCTATCTGCATCTGCTTGTGTTCGTGCATAGCCCATTGTAGCTTGGCTATCAGTAAACATATAAGTCATATTTGTGACACTTCTCGTATCAAACGAACTTAAATCGAGTGTGGTCGCTCGACTACCCTGAAACATACCATTCATTTGCTTAACATTACTCGTATCAAACGAACTTAAATCGAGCGTGGTGGCATGACTATCCTGAAACATATAATCCATTAACATGACATTGCTCGTATCAAACGAACTTAAATTGAGTGTTCTGGCGCTGCTGCTGTGAAACATAAGACTCATATCCGTTACGTTGCTCGTATCAAATGAACTTAAGTCGAGTGTGGTGGCTCTACTGTTTTGAAACATACTTTTCATATTCGTAACCTTGCTCGTATCAAACGAACTTAAATCGAGTGTGGTCGCCAGGCTAAAGTTAAACATAAAGTTCATATTCGTTACATTACTTGTATCAAATGAACTCAAATCGAGTGAAGTGGAATTGTTATGGTAAAACATTAAGCTCATATCCGTTACATTTTTATTCGTACTCTTTACACCTTTGACATTATTGGGTTTTGCTCCATGTATAAAGGAAAACATTTCTTTATAAGACGTAACTGCTACTCCTTTAATCGTATGCGGGATTTCTACATATTCATCATTACCAATATAGCGAAAACCACCGTTATACGAGCCCTCAAAATCATCATCCGTTGCAAGGACATAGACTGGTTCATCATTTTCCGCTTTAACCAATTTTCCACTATCTGACATTGCCATACCTAACAAAAACAAACCAATCATCAGTAAAAATATCACTCTATTACTTTTAAGCCCCATTCTCTTTCCCTCCACTATTACCCAATGAACTTGCAATTTACACCATTTTATCAATGGAAGGTCAAGTAAAGGTCAAGTGGAGGTAAAGTTTTGTTAAAGTTTGTCCAAATCTGTCACTTTTGCGTAGACAGGCAATGAAATATAAAAAATACTGCCATTATTCTCCTTACTTTCCGCCCAAATATCTCCGTCATGAATATGCATTATCTCCTTAGAAATCGCCAATCCCAAACCACGACTGCCATCATCATTATGAGTGTTAGATGAGCCTTGATACAGACGTTTAAAAATATGGGGCAAGTCATGTGCAGTGATTCCCGGTCCACTATCAATGACCTGTATAACCATGTCACCGATTTTACGACTAGATCCCACATTAGAAATTGGAATCCAGTCCACAATCATCTCAACCCTTTTTACTTCTTCTGAATATTTCATCGCATTATACATAATATTCATAAAAACTTGATCAATCCGATCCCGGTCCATAATGACAATAGCATTAGAAGGCAATTCACCCGCCCAATCCGACCGGTTATGCCAAAGTAATTCATATCCATTTGCTTCCAAAACGCCTTGAAAATAAGTGAAAACTTCTTGCGGGAAATGATTTGCGGAAAAAGTTTGCAACTCCATTTTTATTTTCCTTAATTCTAATTCAGATAAAGTAGATAAATCCTTAATTAAACGCTTTAATACTCGAGATTTATTATAAACGATGTGCCAATATTTCCGTTCATCCGATATTTTCTCATCAATAATTGCTTCTGCATATCCTTCAATTAATGTCATTGGAGTACTTAATTCGTGTGAAATATCCGAAATTAATGCTTTACGTGATTGCTCTACTTGTTGTAATCTAGTATTTACTTGTTTTAATTCTTTTGTTCTCTCTTCTACTTTTTCCTCTAACGTTAAGTTCAAGCGTTTCAATTTACTAGATAAATTTTCAATTGACCGGAAAGCTTCGGAATATTTGATCCCGTGAACAAATGTTTGACTGACTAGAAAAATCAAAAATCCTTTCGTTGCAATCTGTCCAGTATTGATAAAATTCAAATAAAACAATGCATCATTTAAAGAAGCAATCATAAAAACCAGTAAACTAAGGAAATTAAATCGTGATGCTGGACGTTGTCGAAGCATGGCAATTGTAAATAGATAAACTAAATAAAGAACAGTTGGCAACACAAGCAATTGATAGACCATCAGAAAACGTGTGTAAAATAATGCAGGAGTTAACATCACGATACTTATAAAAGAAAATGAAACGATATCGACACCAATTTGAATTTTTGACCAAGCATCTTTTGGATAAAGGTGTTGAATATAACGAATAAACAAAGGGACTCCAATAATGAAAGTGAGATATTCAAGTTTTACCTGAGTTTCCCAAGGGAACATTGGAAAAACACGGATAAAAAAAGTCTCTCCCATTAATAAAGTCCGAACTGCAAATAGTAAAGTAAATAGACCTAAATAAAATGCAGAACGCTGGGATTTACGCAGGAAATAAATAATTAATAAATAGATCCCCATCATGATAAGTGCCCCAGCAACGAGCAACTGCAAAGCAATTTTCTTTTCACTTACTAATGAAATAGCATCTGCATTCCCAAAATAAATGGTATCCCAAAGCCCACCTTTTCGTTGAGAAAAATTAGAAACAGGGATGATTAGTTCCACCTTAGTTGACTTGGGAACAAAATAAGCCGTTCGTGCATAGTTGGCTGGAACCATCTCTTTTTCATTTACACCAATGATTCCATTTGACATTTTTTTCTCCCCATCAATCCACACTTCATAGGCTGTAGCAGCATTAGGGATATATAAGCCGAGCGTTTCCCCGACATACTTTTCCTGTAACCGAATCGTTAATTGATACGTTCCATAGCCTGTATTTAAACGAAAATAATCTTGTTTTCCCCACGAGCCTGGTACTTTACTATAACGGCTCTTTTTTAAGTTAGACTGTATAGGAGGAAAGGTTGACTCATAAAGCAGCCATTCACCATTTAGTGAAATAATGTTATTTTCTGCTAACGACACCTCTTTTAAATCTATGACACCTTTATTTGCTAGATGAGTAGAATTTACTTTATTCATAAATAAAACATTATAAAGCAATGCCGAAATCATAATAAAACAAATGGCTAGAATGACATACCAGGCTTTATGCATATTCCCATCTCCTCACAAATTAGCCTTTTTTCTCTATTTCTCTTATAATATATGAATATAGTCGCAGTGAAAAGGAAAGATTCTATTTTTCTCTAGTTTAAGATGCTATTGAATATTTCTATTATTCCTAGGTAGGGGGCTAACCATGGATAAGAAGATTTTAATTGTCGAGGATGATGATGAAATAAGAGAAATGATTCGTCTTTATTTATTAGAAGAGGGCTTCAAAGTAGTCGAAACCCTTTCTGGTCTTTCTGCCCCAAACCTAGTAAAATCTGAAAATCCCGACTTGGTCTTATTAGATATCCTGCTTCCAGGTTACGACGGAATAGAAGTATGTGAGGAAATACGGAAATTTTCAACTGTTCCTATTATCTTTTTAAGTAGTAAAGCGGAAGAAGTTGATAAAATCGTCGGACTAACAATTGGTGCAGATGACTATTTAACGAAACCATTTAGCCCCAGGGAGTTAGTCGCCCGAATTCGCTCATTGCTTAGGCGGCAAAAATATGGAAATGAATTAAGTATGGCAACTAATAGTAAAGATGTGCTAGAATATACAAATTTAAAAATTAATTTACTAAATTACACTGTAGAACTTTTTGGAGAACCAATTGAGCTATCCTCTAAGGAATTCAGTTTATTAGCCTTTTTAGCCAGTCATCCGGGACAGGTTTTTAATACTGAACAATTATTTGAAACCATCTGGGGTGAACCTAGTTTGACAAATACAAGAACCGTTCTTGTCCATATTAGCAGTCTTCGGAAAAAAATTGAGACAGACCCATCTAATCCCGACTATATTCTAACCGTCTGGGGAATTGGCTATAAATTTAATGGGAGACACTCAGTGCTCTATTAAGGATTTATATTCTATATACCTTAGCAAATGACAATTTTGACCTTTTAATTTTAATCCGATGAAAGATAATTTGTAAGTTTTATCTTCTCCTACATAGGAACCTTTTTTACTACTAACAATAACATCCTTTCAAAAGCACTCCTTCAAGGGATTGATTTTTTATTCTTCTACCTTTATACTTCCAATTTGAAACCTTAAAAAAATTCAACAATGTAATATATGGATACCATTACTTTACGAAAAAGCAGATTAAATGCATTTTTAAGCAAACTAAACAAGGAGACAGTCTACTTAGCAGGTTATAAAATTTTGTCCTATTATTTAAGAGTAGTGAATGCCGGGGTAGTGAATTCAAAAAAGTGGGAAGTTGATTCTTTTTTATTTACAACTACAGTATGTTTATTGGATTATAAGTGGATATTTTTTAACGCAAAGCAATCTAAATAGACGTTAAAAGGACCCCTGGAAGTTATTTGAATGAAATTAGTTATTAATAAAAAAACACAGCATTACTATCAGAAGGCGGCCATTCTTACTTAAATTATCCCTCAAATAAGATGAAATTGCTTTTAAAACTGAAAAAATTTAAGCAATATCATGGTATTTTGAATTGAAACAATTATTATTCCCAGGGTAAATTCACAAATGTCAAAGGGACATTTTTTTCGTTCACAGCTGACATTATAATTACTATTACACCTGAATTGGGCTATTCACCACATAGTTTATAATGAAAGAAGTAGGTGAAAATTATACCACCTACCTCATTTATAACTAAGTTGTTCCCCGAACAATTAATTCGGGATCAAAAAGTATTCTTTTCTTCAGACGCTTTTTCTCTTGTATTTCCTCTAAAAGAACATCGACTGTTTTATTCGCCATTTCTATAAATGGTTGCGCTACCGTCGTCAATCCAGGTATAGTTGTCGTTGCTAAAATCGTATTATCAAATCCTACTATTGCTAATTCTTCTGGTATTCGTATACCCCTTTCGGTTGCACCTTGTATAACCCCAATAGCTAGTAAGTCATTACAAGCAAAAATAGCGGATGGAATTTTCTTTTTATCACCCTGTAAAACTTCCTCAATAAAGGCTTTCCCATTTGCAATCGAGGCCGTTACTCTTTTCACATTTCGTTCATCAAAGGTTATTCCCCTAGCTTCAAAAGCTACCCGAAATCCATAAATTCGCAAATCACTACTGTGAGCATGTTCCGCGATAATAGAAACTTCACGGTGCCCTTTTGTAAACAAATGCGAGGCTGCTTCGTAACCACCTTTAAAATCATCAACTGAAACAATAGATACCTCTAGTGATGCATCATCATAGGCTAACATGACGATTGGGATTCCTTTTTTCACAAGATCCCTTAAAAGTGCTTTATCATGGAATGTTGATGCAACTATAATACCATCCACTTGTTTACTTTGTAACAGTTCAATATATTTCCGTTCTTTTTCAACGCTTCCATCAATGCTACACATTATAACACTTAAACCACGTTCATGAGAACAATCTTCAATATATCTAGCCATTGCAGAAAAAAATGGATTTGATATATCCGGTACTAATAAACCGAGTGTACGTGTACCCTTTCCAGTTAATGCAGAGGCCATTAAATTCGGATGATAATCCATTTCTTCAATAACTTTTTTTACCCGCTTTCGCGTTTCCTCACGCATATTTCCAGTATTATTTATTACCTTAGAAACAGTAGCTATCGACACCCCTGCCCTATCAGCTACATCATAAATTGTAACTTTCATAACTTTTCCTCGTTTCACTTGATCGTTTTCCATTATCTACTATATATCCTATCACATTTAATTATAACTCTTGAATAAATATAACTATTCGATTAATATTTTCTCTATATTGGTCGAATTACCAAATAATTTATTAAAATAGCAACTATTTATCGAAAAATATCAACCATTATGGATGTCAATTAAGCGAACAAGTTTATCGGATTCCAGTGATTGTTTACATGCATATCCTAATTTTGTAGACTCTACTCCATCATCAACAGTTACCAATGGTTTTCTTCCTTCAATAATACAATTAATAAATTCTTCCACCTCATTAAGGTACGCCTGGTCAAATCTTTCTAAAAATCCACCAAAACATTCTTGAACAACTCCACATTCTTTTAATAGAACAACCTGATTACGTTCTGGTAATGTCCCTATTCGTAGACTTCCCTTAGAACCAATAATTTCTGTTTCAATGTGGTAACCATGCACACAATTTCTGCTTGCAACAAAAGTACCGATTGCTCCATTCTCAAAGTGAACCATTGCAGAGCCCATTTCAATGTCTTTAATTTCAGCAAATTCTGGGCGAGTATAATTGCCGCCAATCGCCCATACTTTCCGGGCTTCCGTTCCTAAATACCAACGAGCTAAATCAAAGTCATGAATAGCCATATCTAAAAATAATCCACCACTATCATTCTTTTTTGCATATTTAAGAAACCTATCCATTTGTTTAGCTGGATCTAGCCCATAGCAACGTATATAAATAGGCTCTCCTATAGCACCTTCATCTATATGGTGCTTTGCTTCCAAATACGATTGATCATATCTCCTCATAAACCCTAACATAAATATTTGATCCTTAAATTTGTTAACCTTTTCTCGAACGTCATAGGCTTCATCCAAATATAGTCCTAGCGGTTTTTCACTAAAAACATGAAAACCTGCTTCTAGTGCTTTTTTAATTTGATGACAATGATTACTAGATGGGGAAGAAATGAATATTGCATCAAGATCCTTATTTTCTAGCATTTTATCATAATCAGTATACGAATAAGGAATATCCCACTTATCCTGTGCATTTTTAACTTCCTCTTCCCTTATACTGCATACGGCTGTTAGCTTGCAATTTTGAATTCTATAAGCTAGATTTTCCGCATGTTGCGATCCCAACCGCCCAATTCCAACAATACCAACTTTAACTTCTTTCATATCCATCATACTCCCGCTGTTTTCTTTATATAATCCCTAGCGATTTGTGCATATTGAAGCGGATTTGCCTTTGCTGGATCTTGTTCTGCCTCCACAATCATCCAACCTTTATAATTAGATAGGGCTAATACTTCGAATACTTCGGTAAAATCTATCACTCCATCTCCCGGAACTGTAAAGACTCCTTCCCGAACCCCATCTAAAAAACTTAAACCTTTTTCCTTAACCTTTTTTGCAACGTCATCACGGACATCTTTTAAATGGACATGTTTTATTCTAGATACATAACGTTTTAAAATATACATATGATCCTCTCCAGAGAAAAAGAGATGGCCAGTATCATACAGTAAATAAACTAATTCATCATTTGTCGAGGATAACAATCGATCAATTTCCTCAGTAGTTTGCACACCTGTACCCATATGGTGATGGTAAACAACCTTCATTCCTTTTTCTTGCGCCAATTCCCCTAACGAGTTTAAACCATATGCAAGTTTATCCCACTCTGAATCATTAAAAAAAGGTTTTTCCAAAAATAATGCCTTTGATGGATCTGCTTGAATACTGTGTCCTTGTTCAGAAACAACAATGACTTTAGCCCCCATTTCATATAAAAAGTCTCTATGTTTTATAAAACTTTCTTTTATTTCTTCATATGGTTTTGTAGTTAAGTAAGCACTATACCAAGCACTAGCAATTTCCATATTTCTTAATTGTAGTGATTTTTTTAATTTTTTAATGCTACGGGGGAATTTATTGCCGACTTCTGTACCAGAAAATCCTGCTAGTGCCATTTCACTAATACATTGCTCAAACGTATTCTCTGCTCCCAAGTACGGCATGTCATCATTTGTCCATGCAATTGGTGCAATTCCTAGTTTAATGGAATCCTTTTTAAACAAATATCCTCACCTACCTAGTATTTTCTCGCTGTCTGTAATTGCTCCTTCTTGTCTGTGAAAGCTTGTTGGATTTTCCTTTTTTCCGAAACTTCAGCAACACCAACATTCCACCAACCACCATAACCGTCGGTCATGGTTTTTGGTAAAACTTTTATATCTAATAAAGTAGACACCGTTTGTTTTTTTGCATCTTCTAATGCTTCCGTAAGTTCCCCCATCGTTCTCACACGATAAGTTTTTGCTCCATAAGCAGTAGCATTATGAGCAAAATCCGTCACAATGACTTCTCCCGTTAATTGATTAGTTTTTTCACTTCTTTTACGAAATTCCGTACCGATACTTCCCATCCCATTACCCATTTGTAGATTATTAATACAACCAAATCCAGCATTATCAAATAAAAGGATATTAATTTTCTTGTTCTCTTGTATACTAGTAATTAATTCAGAGTGAAGCATCATATAACTTCCATCACCCACCATCGAATATACCTCTTTGTTCGGTTCAGCCATTTTTACTCCTAAAGCCCCTGAAATCTCATAACCCATACAAGAGTAACCGTACTCCATATGGTAAGTGTTTGGCTTTTTCGCAACCCACATTCTCTGTAAATCTCCCGGCAAGCTGCCCGAAGAACCAATGATAATGGAATCTTCTTCGATGATTTCATTAATTTTTCCAATAACAGCGGTTTGGGTTAGGCATGACTGTAATGCCTTTTCATAGTCCTCTAGCTCATTATCTAAATGACCCGCAACTTCCGGTTGGAAATCTTCCGATGTATAATCAGTGGCATACAATCGAAATAATTCCTCAGCCCATGCTACCTTTGCTTGTTCAATTTCCCCATTATATTGAGATTGATATGCAATTTTATCAAGCTGTCTAGTAAGTGTAAGGAGTCCCTCCTTGACATCTGCAACAATTTTAACGGCATCAAACTTAGAAGCATGATATTCCGATAAATTAATCGTCACAAAATCGACCTCTTTATTTTGGAAAAGCTGTTTAGATGCGGTTGTGAAATCAGTAAATCGTGTACCAACACCGATAATTACATCCGCTTGTTTGGCAATTTCATTTGCTGCAGCATTTCCAGTCACACCAATCCCACCAAGATTTAATGGATGAGTACTTGGTATAGCACTTTTCCCAGCTTGAGTTTCCGCGAATGGAATATTAAATTTCTCTGAAAATTCTTCCAAAGTTTGTGCCGCTTCCGAATAACGGACACCTCCACCGCAAATAATTAGCGGTTTTTTCTTTACCTTCATTAGTTTAACTACTGTAGCAATTTCTTGTTCTTGCGGTTTTTGTTGTGAGAAATAATGTACCCGCTTTTTAAAAAAGTAATCGGGATAATCATATGCTTCCCCTTGTACGTCTTGTGGTAATGAAATAGTAACTGCTCCAGTTTCTCCTTGGTTCGTTAACACCCTCATTGCATTAATCATTGCTGACATGAGTTGCTCTGGGCGATTAATTCGATCCCAATATTTACTCACCGGACGAAAAGCATCATTTGTCGAAATTGTTGCATCATAAGGCTGTTCTATTTGCTGCAATACAGGGTCAGGCTGACGACTCGCAAACGTGTCCCCTGGCAATAAAAGGAGAGGTATATTATTCGCAGTAGCGGTCGCAGCTGCGGTTACCATATTAGCTGATCCAGGTCCCACAGAAGAAGTACAAGCAATTAGCTGACGATGATGATTTTGCTTCGCAAAGGCAGTTGCAGCATGGGCCATTCCTTGTTCATTTCTACCTTGGTATACTTCTAAATCACCTGGGTCTTCTTCTAATGCTTGACCTATCCCGAGTACATTTCCATGGCCAAAGATTGTGAAAACCCCTTTAAACAATTTTTGTTCTTTATTATTTACACGAACATATTGTTGATTTAAAAACTTTATTAGTGCTTGTGCCGTCGTTAATCTCATCTACTTCACCTCATAAAGATTTTTGTGCTTATGACGAAATAAATCCGAACGGAAAGTTTCATTTCCCTCCGGACTTATAATGAATATTAGACCCAACGTGCTGTCACTACTTTTTTTCGTGTGTAAAACTCTACCCCATCTTTCCCGTTCGCGTGTAAGTCACCGTAGAAAGAATCTTTCCAACCTGAAAAAGGGAAAAAAGACATCGGAGCAGGAACACCTATATTAACACCTAACATACCTGCATCAATATTTTCACGAAATGTACGTACACTACCACCATCTTTTGTGAAAATACAAGCCCCATTTGCCAGAGTTGATGTATTCGCTAGATTAATCGCCGCGTCTAAATCTTTCACCCTACTAATTGATAAGACTGGAGCGAATATTTCATCTTGCCATATTTTCATTTCACTTGTCACATTATCAAAAATAGTCGGGCCTACATAATAACCGCCTGATTGAGCACTTTTATCTTTACGACCATCTCGTATAAGAGTTGCCCCTTCTTTTTCCCCAATTTCAATATAATTCAATGTACGAGCTTTATGCTCTTCTCGAATAACTGGACCCAAAAAGATTCCTTCATCTAATCCATTTCCTATTTTCACTTCGTTTGCTTTTTGAACTAACTGTTCAATGAATTCATCCGCAACTGAGTCCTCCACTGCCACTACGGCACATGCCATACACCGTTCTCCAGCAGAACCAAAAGCCGCATTTAAAATTTGTGTAGATGCATTATCTAAATTGGCATCATTTAAAACGATAGAATGATTTTTTGCTCCTGCAAGTGCTTGAACTCGTTTTAAATTAGCGGTTCCCCTTTTGTACACATATTCGGCAACTGGCTGGGAACCAACAAATGAAATAGCACTTATCTTTTCATGATCTAGTAGTCCATTCACAATATCATGTGCCCCATGTACAATATTAAATACACCTTTGGGTAAACCTGCCTCATCAAGTAATTCTGCAAGTTGATTAGCAAGTAATGGAGTACGTTCAGATGGTTTTAACACAAATGTATTTCCAGTGACAATCGCCATTGGAAACATCCATGATGGCACCATCATAGGGAAATTAAATGGTGTAATTCCCCCGACAACTCCAATTGGATAACGATAGACACCAGACTCAAGTCCAGTTGCGATCGATGCTAAATTATCTCCCATCATTAACGTTGGTGCACCTGCAGCAAATTCCACACATTCGATACCACGTAACACTTCACCATGTGATTCGTTAAAATTTTTCCCATTTTCAATCGTGATCATTTTCGCAAGGTCATCCCAATTTTCAACTAATAATTGATGAAATTTAAATAAAATCCGTGCCCTTCTTGGTACCGCTAGTTCTTTCCAAGTTTGGAATGCTTTATTTGCAACATGTACAGCATGATCTAAATCTTCTTTCGTTGAAATCGGGACATGGGCGATGACTTCCCCTGTTGCCGGATTATATACAGGCTCTGTTTTATCTGTTTTTGCCTGAATCCATTCTCCACCAATAAAGTTTTTCAGTGTTTGGACGGTTGTTTTACTCATAACAAAATTCCTCCTCTTACGATTCTGTATTCATAGGGTTTCGTTTCCCCTCCCAATACAGTCTAGAAATATAATCATCAATTATGACTTTATCAATGACATATATTGATCCGCATTCAATAGTTTTATTTTTTCCATTGCTGCTTCCTTTACGGCTTTCATCGGTTCTTTAAATAATTCCATACGGTCAAATGTTTCAGGTTGTTCTTCTATCTCTTTTCTAAGCGTATTTCCAAATGCCATCCGAAGAGCAGTACCAATATTCACCTTTCCAAAATTCGTCTTTGTAATTTTTTTTAAATCCTCATCTGGAATTCCAGTAGAACCATGCATGACAAGTGGTACATCTATTCTTCTCTCTATTTCTTCGATAAGATCGAATCGAAGATCAGCTGTCTGTTCTTCCATCCTGTGTAAAGTACCCACTGCAACTGCTAATGCATCAACCCCGGTACGTTTTGAAAATTCCTCTGCTTCCGCCGGATCTGTTAACGTAGCTTTCATTCCCATATTTGGATCGGTATAACCGACAGAACCAATTTCTGCTTCAACCGGAATTCCAAAAGCATGGGAAACTTTCACAATTTCTTTTGTCGTTTGGATATTTTCCTCTAAAGGTAATTGGGAGCCATCGTACATAACAGAGCTATATCCAGACTTTAATGCAGAGACAACTGTATCATAGTCACTTCCATGATCTAAGTGAACAACAATAGGGACAGTCGCATTTTCCGCCAATTTGGATAACATATTTCCTAAAATAGGCATCGACATATGGGAAATCGCTACTTTATTTGTTGCTAAAATGACTGGAGCCTTTAGTTCCTCCGCTGCTTCTATTACTGCTTTTGCATCTTCATATCCAAACACGTTAAATGCAGGTACAGCATAAGATTTTTCCATCGTATATTTCAATACATCATTTAAAGTAACGATCAAAAATATCTACCTCCTCAATTTTGTTTAAATAAAATTAAACATTGACATCAATTTTTTCTGCTGTCTCTATAAAACGTTCAATTTCTTCTAATGTTGGCATTGCTTCAGAACAACTATGTTTAGAAATTACAATCGTTGCTGAAGCACTTCCATAGTCCATTGCTTTTGGAATTTCCCACTGTTGCATTAAGCTATATATAAACGCAGATGCATATGAATCTCCTGCACCAAATGTTTTTAATACCTTTGTTTTAAATGTTCCACCTTGGTAAGCATCACCGTTCTTCGTATATGTGATGGAACCATCTCCCCCATGTTTGATAACGACTATTTCTGCTTGAAAATCAAACCATTTTTGTGCTGTTTGTTGATCGGTCTGTTTCCCTTTTTCAAACTGTTCCATCATATCAAATTCTTCTCTTGTACCGATAATTACGTCACATTTTTCCGCTACTAAATTGTAATAAACTGCTGTTTCCTTATCAGAATTCCAAGTATATGGACGATAATCTAAATCAAAAACGACAATAACATCGTGCTTTCTTGCATAATCTAAAGCCAAAAATACGGCTTCTCTGGATGGACTTGCAGCAAGGGCTGTTCCTGAAACAAGAAGTACCTTCGTCTGGCTAATGTAATCTTCCGATACATCAGTCGTTTCTAGCATTAAATCAGCCACATTATCCCGATACATTAATATACTACAGTCTTCAGGGCTTTTAATTTCCGTAAATGCTAAACCTGTTACTGCACCAGTGTTATCGACTGAAACTTCAGATATATCTATTTCGTTTTCTTGCAAATATTGGACGATAAATCGTCCCATCTGATCATCTGCTACTTTACCGATAAAGCCACTTTTTAGTCCCAGACGGGCTGCACCAATAGCTATATTCGCCGGTGAACCACCTACATATTTTGTAAATGAGGAAGTTTCCTCCATTGGTCGATTAATTTGATCTGCATTTAAATCAATACATAACCGACCAATCCCAATGATGTCGATGGAACGATTTTTAGGAATGTCTAATTGATACATGATTCTCCCCCCATTCTCATATTTAATTAAATATCTATTTTAGAAATATACCTATCCTTCCGAGCGATTGCTATTAGAAGGTGGATCAATGATTTCTTTTTTTCTTAATACTTTTTCTAGCTTTTCGCCAATTCGTGCAAGTATTAATGAACTAAACATTGCAAAAATTACTACACCGTAATATCCTGCACCAATTCCTATACCAACACCACCGGCAAAAAGAATCATTGCAGCCGTTGTTAACCCCCTAACTTCTAGACCGTCTTTTAAAATTACTCCCGCCCCTAAAAAACCTAAACCAGAGACAATTTGTGCTGCAAGTCGAAGTGGGTCCATCCTGACTAAATGATTAATTTCTCCGTATCTCCCTACACTTTCAATGGAGATAATTGTTAACAAAGTAGATGCTACGGTTACAAACATAAACGTTTTTACCCCTGCAGGTTTATTTTTATATCCCCTATCCATTCCAATTAAAAAACCTAAAACTGCACCTAATAATATCCGTATATATAGTTCACCTTCAATATTTAAAAAAAACAATAAATAATTCACATGTTGAAGCCTCCCATTTATTTATAGTTAAAATTTTAGTTAATCCTTTAACTAGTCATTCCAATACTTCATAGTCAATGAAATATCGGGATACTAAAATAACCATTCATGGTTTGGATCATTATGAAACTTCCAAGTTCTTACAGGTCCCGCCATAACATTCAAATAATAGGATTCATAACCTGGAACACAGGACACTGGATGGTATCCTTCTGGTACTAGAACGACACTTTTATTTTCAACACATAGCGTTTCATCCAAACTCCGGTCATCGTTATAAACCCTTTGAAATGCAAATCCTTGTTCAGGATTGATTTGATGATAATATGTTTCCTCCAAATAGGATTCATTTGGTAAATTTAATTCATCATGCTTATGTGGTGGATAGCTGGATGTATTCCCGTCTGGGGTAAAAACTTCCACAACTAGTAAACTATCTGCCCCTTTGTCTTCTGGTAAAATATTGTGGATTTTCCGACTCATTTTGCCAGAACCACGTTCTTCCACCCCGACATCAGACGGAGCAATTAAACGTGCTTTATGATTCCCTTTCCCAGGTGCCAAACAAATTGCGATTTCAACATCTGTTAATGCTTCAACAAGATAGGAATCATCATTTGGCACATATATTGAAAATGGTGGGACCTTCTCAAATACACTCATCCGGTTACCAATTTCGGAAAACCTCTCTTTATTTGTTTGAACATTCGCCTTTCCTGTTAAAAGAACGAGACAAACTTCATTCTCCTTCGTTAATTTTTCAAGGGTATTTCCCTTTTTTAATTGATAAACTTGAAACCCTACATACTCCCAATTAGCTGATTCTGGAGTAACATTCAAAATATTTCCGTTCGGTTTGGGACTTTGAGATTTCAAAAGTAATTTTGACACGTTAATACCTCCACTTAAGTTAAGCGCTTAATCAACTACAATATTACTACGAAAATAACTATTATGCAATACAATTACGTGTTCACTAATTCCAATTCTGAAACTTTTACAGATCGGTTTTCTTTCCATGAAATATGTGTAGCATGGGCTAATAACTCCGCTTTATATCCATCTTCACCTGTACATGATAATGGCTTGTTGCAGAGTAATGCTTCCGCAAATGAATTGATTTCTTCAATATATGCATCTTTATATCTGTCTAAAAAGAAATATTTAGGATTATCAAATACTGAAGTATCTTTTGTTGAAATTTGCACATTTGATTTATATTCATTACCCGCTGTAACAACCCCTTCACTACCAAAAACCTCAATCCGTTGATCATATCCATAAACAGCTTTTCTACTATTGTCAATGACTGCAATGACTCCATTTTCGAATGTTAACGTAATAATAGCCGTATCAACATCATCATATTTTCTAAACAACGGGTCAACTAGATTTGCTGCTTTCACACTTACTTCAGTTACTTCACTTCCAGCCAAATATCGAACCATATCAAAGTCATGTATCGTCATATCCATAAACATTCCCCCGGAATTTTTCACATATTCTTCGGATGGGATTTCAGGGTCACGTGAAGTGATTTTAATGATATGGGGATCCCCCACTTTATTAGCACGTACACTTTCATAAACTTTTCGGAAATTATTATCATATCGACGGTTAAATCCGGATTGAAATTTAACACCGGCATCTTCCACTACTTGTAATGCAGCCTTTGTATCCCTCAAATTAAAACTAATCGGCTTTTCACAAAATATATGTTTACCAGCATAGGCAGCTCTTTTTATATAGTCTGTATGTGTATTTGTTGAAGAACAAATGATGACTGCATCTATTTCTGGATCAGCAAATATTTTATTTGCATCAGTTGTAATGACAGATACCTGTTTTTCAATATTTGTATTTCTTAAATGATCTATTTTAATATCGGTAATCGCCTTTAGGTCTAATAAATCCGATTTTAATATGTTGTTTGCATGTAGCTGACCAATTCTACCCGCACCGATTATACCGACGTTTATTTTTTCCATTAAATCACCCCGTACATCTTATTTTACAGATTATTATTTATTATCTGAAGTTTCAAGTTAGATAATATTATCAAGAGTGTTTGTATACCTTTACACCATTAAAAGGAATCATCTTCCCATTATCATCATAAATACATATTTTATGTTCTTTAAAAGTTATCCAAACTTTACTATCCATATCAAAATTTACTTCTCCCATTACCTTTACAATTAATTCTTCATTTCCGGTTGTTAAATGAATTAAAGTTTCCGATCCTGCAGGGAGTACCGAATAAACATTACATTCAATACTGTTTTCTATCTTTTCATTATGGATGATAATATCTTCGGGCTTCAATGCCATTGTCAAATTTGTAGATAAGTTATTTTCACATTCAAATTGAATTTTACCCAATGGGGAATTAATGTGTAGACTTCCATCCTCATAGTTACCTGATGCTTTAATAAAGTTTATTGTCGGATTACCTATAAAATCCGCAACTCTCAGATCGATGGGTTTTCGATAAAGTTCCTGTGGTGTATCTACCTGTACCAACTCCCCCTCAAAAAATACTGCTATTCTACTAGAAAGCGTTAATGCTTCAACTTGATCATGAGTCACATAAATAATTGTTGTTTTTAAATCATGGTGCAACCTCTTTAATTCGGTTCTCATTTCTACCCTTAATTTTGCATCAAGATTAGAAAGGGGCTCATCTAGTAGAAGGACTCTTGGTTCTGTAACAATTGCTCTAGCAATAGCAACTCGCTGCTGTTGTCCACCTGATAACTCAGAGGGATATCTATCTATTAATTGATTAATCTGTAATCTTTCAAGTGCTTCTTCAACCTTTTCCCTAATTTCGGACTTACCCATTTTTTTTACGCTCAGCCCAAATTCTACATTTTCGAAAACTGTCATATGTGGCCAAAGTGCATAGCTTTGAAACACTAGGTTTAGGCCCCTTTTACCCGGAGGGGCGTAGTATTTTTCTTCCCCATTAACAACATCATTATCTCCTATAGTGATAATTCCACCTTCCGGATTTTCAAGGCCCGCAATTGAACGTAATAAAGTTGTTTTTCCACAACCAGAGGGGCCTAATAATGTCATAAATTCACCATCTTTTATATTTAACTTAATATTTTTCAATACATGGTTATCACCAAAATATTTATTTACCTTATTTAATATAATTTCACTCATCCTATTTACCTCCAATTCCACGTGAAATATCTGTTTTTCCTATAGTGGTAGTTAAAATATAAACAACAATAATCACTACAATAATAATTGCAACAACCGCATTGGCTAATTGAGGGTATCCACCTTCTTGAAAGTCAAAAGTAAGTGTAGTTAAGGTACTGGTAGCTGGCGTTACTAACATAATTATTAGGTCTAATTCTTTCATACCACTTATAAATACTAAAATAAATCCAGTTAAAAGTCCTTTTCTACTTAGAGGCAGTAAAACTTTCATAAATCTTTTTAACCAAGAGGCCCCTGAAACCTTAGCGGCTTCTTCCAACTCTCCTCCAATTTGAATCATTGTACTAGTACCTGCTCTTGCTGCAAATGGTAGTTCTTTGACTACAGTTATTAAAATAAGGATAGTTAATGTCCCATATAAAGATGGGAGCAAAAGAGTTGGTTTAGAATACATGGAAAGGAAGATTCCTCCTAAAGCAATTCCAGGTATTAAGTATGGTAAAAAGGACATTTGGTCAATTAATTTAGAGGGTAAACCTTTTCCTCTTGTTATTACATAACCAAGTATTAATCCAATTAATGCAGCTACTACTGATGCTGTTAATGCTAGTATAATGGAATTTTTAAATGCATTTATAATTGTGTCATTTTTAAGTACACCAACTGCACCCGCAGCAATATTTGGAATTGAATCACCGATCCAATAATGTAAAGTTAAATTTTTAAAACTATAATCTCCCGTTCTTAGCATTAGTGTTTGCCAAAATAATAGAAATAAAGGGACAACACTAATTAGCATAATAAAGCTACCTATACCTGCAAGTGCAGGTATTTTCCATTTTCCGAGTGGTGTTAATCGATTGCTGGAATCCTTACCGCCTACGGTCTCATAATTTCTTTTTCCAAGTATTTTTTGGTTGAAATAAATAATTAAACTTGCTAAAACAATTAAAACTAAGGACAATATATATCCCTCAGTTGGTCTTCCACTTCCAATATTACTATATATCATTGTTGAAAGTGTATAGTACCTAACGGGAAGCCCTAAAAATGCAGGAACACCAAACGAACCAATTGCTTTAGAGATAATGAGAATAAATGCGGATAGAATAGCTGGTAAAACTAGTGGAAATGTAATCTTCCTCATTGTTCTAAATCGACTTGCCCCAAGTATTCCGGCTGATTCCTCTAAGCTACTTCCCATCGAACCTAAAGCTGCTCCTACTAATAAGTATGAAAATACATAATAGTGTGTAGATAGCGCTAGGACTATTGGTAAAAACCCATATGCCAACCAATCCGGAGGGGCGATATTAGTAATATACTGGAATAGTCCACCTCCACCACCTATTTTGTCATTTTTGAAAACGATTAACCATACAAAGGCTTTAAACCAAGATGGTAACATGTAAGGTAAAATAACCAGAAAACCAATTGTCTTTTTAAACGGTAAATCTGTTCTAACAATTAACCACGCCAAACCAGCACCTAGCGCCAAAGCAAAAATTGATACTGTAATACCAATACTTAACGCATTGAACATAGGTTTATATAGCATAGCTTGACTTATGTCACTTGAAAATACGGTTATCCAATGAGATAATGTGAATTCTCCCGGTACTGCCTCTGGTTCCATATCTCTAACATTCCATTGGAATGTGGTTTTTACAATCTCCAATAATGGTACAATTACCGTGTATATCAAAAATGAAATTGCTATAAAACTAAAAATATAAATTGGGTTTGTAATTGCACCTTTAAAAAAATTAATAATTCGGTTTTTTCTCAATCCCTTATTTGATCCCAATCCCTTACCCCCAATACTAATTGTACGTTTTGTAAACCCTTCATTCTTTCAAGTATTTTATTTTTTAAAGCATATAATCCATATAACCCTTCTATTTCATAATTATTGCCAATAGAATACATACTTCATATAAATCGGATTTATTATCTTAATAATGCTTTTATATTTAATATCCCCGTAAATTAGATTTACGGGGATATCCGCTATTACTTCACCTAATATCATTATGTTACTATTGAATTGACAATAGGAAATCTCTTAATTCACCAGTATTTTCATAAATGAAATCGTCATCTCTGTCCCACCAGTTGAGTTCCTCATACGTTGTAACAATTGTGCCAAAATCTTGTTCTATATCGGATCTTAATGCCCATGTTCCAGGTGTGTTAAGTGGTTCAAATCCTAATGCTTTTCCATCATCTCCACCTGCCATATATTTAATAAATAGTTTAGCAGCATTTACATTTTCCGCATTATTAGCTACTGTAAAGCTCTTTAAAATTGGGGATGATACCCTAGGTTTAATATCTTCAACAATAGCAATATTGTAGTCCTGATTTACAACATCCCTTAGCGATACTGTCGAGGCTATAGCCAAAGGCGGAGTGTCATCTGTTGAAAGGGCTACCCCATCTACTGCATCACCACCTGATTTCAATAGAACTAGTCCATTGTCCATTAATCTTTTGACAAATTCATAACCCGCATTTTTAGTACCATCTAAAACAATTTCTTCACCAAACTCTTCTTCGTATGCATCCGCCATTTCTTCGGGATTAGCCATAAAAGATAGGAAAAGACTTGATAAATTTGCGGAACTCAATGGATCATTTGATAATACCTTTCCTTCCCATTCAGGTTTAGTTAAATCCCACCAATTATCAATAGGTGGACCATCATTTTTATCTGTATTATACATTACTGCATATGCTTCTGCTGTAATTTGTAAAAGGGGGTTCTGATTATATGGTTCGATTAATTTTTCCGAGTAAGGGTTATAAATATGGAGTAAACCCTCATCAATTAATTCTCTTTGGAAAGCCCCATTATTTCCACTTGAAAAAGTTAAATCCGCTTGATAGACTTCACTTTCTTGTTCCCTTTTAATTTTTTCTGTCATTTCCACGTCATTTAATTTAGTAGCCTCTACTTTTATACCTGGATAGTCTTTCTCAAAGTTCTCAACCACATTCATAACAGCACTTGTAGAAGAATAGACAGTTAGTTTTCCCTCTTCTTTTGCTTTTTCATACAGTTCATCCATAGGTTCATCCGCATCTAAATTTGCTTTTTCTAACCAACTACTTTCTTCACTCTTTCCGTTTTCCACATTTTCATTATTATCCGCATTTCCTTTACTTGTTTCGGCATCATTATTTCCTCCACATGCTGAAATTATAAGAAGAAGAGATAGAAACAATACACCAATTACAGCCTTATTTATCTTTTTCACTATAAACACTCCCCGTATAAAATTTTATTTACTTTAAAATCCTTCTGAAACATGTCTTTTAAAATATATTATTGCAAGTTAATAAAATATTTAGTTGATTCAAGCCACTCCCCCACCCCCTTCGTGATAACCATTAACTGTTATAAAATAGTCAAGTAAAATTTAGTTTGCATACCTCCTTTAAATATTTTCAAAAGATAGTGAGTCGATTATTTTCTTAACCAACTCTTTAGGTATCCTGATACAATCTTTTTGTGAATACCTGGATTGCATACTAAAATTGATCCTTTTTCAAGAAGTTTTATGTACTCTCCATTACTTCTTGTCATTTCTCCTTCAACCTCTTTTATAATTATCATTCCCGCAGCAATATCCCAAGGAGATAATTCTTTTGATATATAACCATCTGTTATTCCTTCAGCAACATGAGCAATTTCTAATGCAGCTGATCCCCGTAGTCTAGTAGATCGAATTTGATTAACAAGATTTTCAATTACCTTTCGATCAAAATGATCATTTTCACATAATAATTCATGCTTAAATGATAGGATTGATTTTTCGATTTGCTTTTTAGGAATCAGTGGTTTTAATTTAACATTGTTTTTGTATGCTCCACTATTTTTTCTTGCACTATAGAGTATATTTTCCATAACATCATAAACTAACCCAAACTCCCCAATTCCTTGGTGAAAGACAGCAAGAGAGATGGCGAAATTTCTTTTTTGATGAACAAAATTCATTGTGCCATCTATTGGATCCACAATCCATATAGTATTGTTTAAAGAAGTGACATTATCCCCATAGCCTTCTTCCCCTAAAAGTAAGTGCTTTGGATATTTCCCTCTAATATTATCAGCAAAAAATTTTTCCGTTTCTCTATCTGTTTCTGTAACAAGATCATTTGGGTTTGATTTTGTATTGATAACCATTGGTTCATTAATTTTTTTCCGTATGTTTGCCCCTGCCTCTAATACCCATTTCTTTGCTTGGTAAAAAACTTGATCAAAGAATTTTTCATCTATTTCTAAACTCATTACCTACAACTCCTTTAATCTTGCCACGGACGCAATGACTTTTTCAGCAACAGACATGTCTTTACTATACCGATCAAAGCTAAGTTCTAGATTATAAGCTCCATCATATCCGTGTTCTTTCAGGGTATCTACATAGCTTTCAATTGGTAAAGTGTATTCCTCCGTCAATGGAAAATGGGTTCCCCCTACTGAATTAAGTCCATGAATATGTGTGTGATATACCTTTTCCAAAAATTCCTTAGGTGGCAGATCACCTAATTCTAATTCTAGCTCTGTCCCAGCTAACAGGTTTGAATACAAATGTCCCATGTCCCAACAAATACCAAGATTAGGATGATCTACACTTTCAGCCATCTCCACCACCCCTTTACAGGAGTTGCCTGGATCAATAGATTTTTCCTTACTACGATTATTTTCAAGAGCAAAGTAAACTGGTAAATTTTCTGATTCTACCTTTTGTGTCCAATCATTTAACATCTCAATAGTTTGTTCTTTCAGTTCCTTAGAACTAAATTTAGATTGCTCTCTTTTCTCTTGAAGAGCATGTAACGTCATTACTAGTTTACTTTGGTATTTCTTATAATTGTCTAAGATATACTCCATCGATGGGTAAACATCTACAAATCTATCCCCAGATAGTTCACCTGTTAAATCTCCGTGAATCGTTATTTCCAACCCTATATCCCATATTTTTTGGATGGATTTGTTATATGCTTCATATGTATTCTGATCAAGTTCCCTTGAAAGTTTTCTAATTTCAATGGATTTAACGCCCTTTGACTTAAGTGATGTAATAAATTCTTCAAAACTATTGTGACTTGCAAGTAATACCTTATCATTTTTTTTAAACGCTGGGTCTTGAATAGAAAAGCCTATTTTCATTAAAATCACTCCATAATAATTTTTTATTTTTATCTACATATTGTCTGTCAGTGAAATATGATCTAGCTTTTCTTTGGCAATTACATTTTCAATGACATAAGCAATTGCATGTTCATCATTATTTTGATCTAAAACTAAATCAGCGACCCCCTTTAACTTTGATTGTGCATTCCGGACAGCAATTCCGGTATTAGCAACAGTAAGAAGCGGTATATCGTTCAAATTATCCCCAATGGCGATAGTATGAATTTCCTTTTCTCCAAGATAATCGATTAATCGGGCTAGACCTTTTCCCTTAGATGTACCTTTTGGAAGAATCTCCAAGTAATTTACTTCAGAAAAAACTGATTCACAAGAAAATTCACTGACTTTTATTTCATCCTCAAGTACCTGAAGAGCTGGTACTTTTTCTGAATCAGATAGCGCTTTCATGATGATGAGTATTTTGGAAATTGAACCCTCGATAAAGTCATCAAGACTACCATCTTTACATGTAAATCCTTCTTTTCTTTCAAATTCCTCTACAATCTCATTTCGTTTAAGTACGAAGGGTTGATTATCTTTATATATAAAGACTCCCATAGGTTGTTTTACTTTTAGAATAAGTTCCCAAATATCTACTGGTACACTCATTCTTTCTTCAAAGATTACTTTTTTGGTAATTGGACAATATAACCTAGCACCATTATAAGAAATAAGTGGAATATTAATATTTAACTTATCTACGTACGGTAAAGTTGTCTCTTCCATTCTCCCAGTTGCAAACGTAAATAACCCACCATTAGATTTAAACTTTTCAATAGCTTTTACATTTTTCTCACTAACCTCATGTTGATTGTTTAAAAGGGTTCCATCTAAATCAGATACAAACAATATTTTTTTCGTGATATTATTCTCCTCCTTTACCAAACGGAAGTGAGGTCTTCCGTATAAAAATTTTCATTTAGGGTAAGCGCTTAATAAACGGAACAATATTTACCGTTTTTTTATAAATTACAACCTTTAGTCAGTGGATTTAATCGTATTTTATACGAATATACTAATTGTAATTTTAATATATCTACAATCAATTCATCTGTTAGCGTTTTCATTGCACTTTTAGGTAAACGCTTAACCATTGTTAATTATCATAATACATTTTAAATTTTATTGCAACATTTATTTTTAAACATTTTTAATTTGTCTCTTTTATTTCCAGATTCATATATGTCTGTGAATTATTTTCCCATTCACTTAAATAATTCACTATCACCTTTTCATGTAAAACATTATTACATATAACTTCCATTTCCTTATCTAATTTATTTATTCTAGCTCCAATATTTCTTGATGCAATTCCACCAACTTCATATAAAATTACTCTGCCTTCTGCTACATCCCACGGTGAAAATCCTTTTAATATAAAACTCTTGCAATCCTTCCGAAACATGATCAATATCTAATACAACAGCATCCCAAAGTTTCTACAACTTCGTATATTATTTACTAAACCCCCTATTTCGAAACCTTATACTCCCTCAAAATTCACAACTATCACTAGACACGAATTAGTGTCTATTCCTTAAGCAAAATCCCACTTATACTAATAGATCCAACAACTATGGTATTGCGGAACAAATTGATCCAATTAGATTTCTATAAGGATAGTTACTGAAAAATAAAACAATTAAATTAATCCTCTTATTAAAATAACTTACAATCATATACGACAGGAATTACCCTTCCAATCCCTTTAAGTCAACTTTATCTTTGATTAATCCAAAATAGTCAACAACATCATAAAAGAAGAAAGGGTGGCAATTGATCTAATCCACATCCGCTGTCATTTTTATATTACCGTATTCTATTTAATACAGTAATATCCAATCTTTCACTTTAGATTATGTGGATCCCCTTTCTTCCTTGTTGTTCCATATCCTTCACTAAAAACAAATAAGGACGATTTTTATCATCCCTTAAACCATATTTGTGACGTGTTAAAATGATATCCTTCCATATCCACTACATAATGTATACTTGTCAAAGTGGAACTATCATTTATCTTATATTATAATATGGGTGTAGTAAACAATTATAGGAAGTGAAATGAGGGATGAAAGATGGGTATAAAGATAGAACGTCTATTAATTAATTACAAAACTTTAGAGGATTTTAAACAATTTCAGGCGTATGGTATTCAGGAATTATCAATGCTTGAAGATTTACAAAATGAAATTGTTGAAAATGATAGTGAATCACCTTTTTATGGAATTTACTTTGGTGATCGATTAGTTGCACGAATGAGTTTATATAAACGGTCTTCGAAATATGATCATTATTTTAATCCCCCACAAGACTATTTGGTGTTATTTAAATTAGAGGTTTTAAACGAATATCGTGGAAATGGCTATGGAAAAATGCTTGTAGACTTTGCTAAGGGCTTTAATTTGCCTATTAAAACTAATCCATTTGTAGATTCTAGCGACTTTTGGGAGAGAATGGGCTTTGAGGCTGTTTCATATAACATGGAACGAGATTTGGGAGAAAACCCATATATTTGGCTTCCCCAAGGGGTAAAAGAGGCATTACAACCAGAGTGAAAAATTGATATCGATAATGATTGAAAAAATGAACATGAATAAGCTCATGTTCATTTTTCACTTTTAATCCATTCCCACAAATTCCCCATTTCCTTCCATGCTTCCTCATAACGTTTTATCTCTATTTTTAATTGACGATTTTCTTTTTGTAAATGGACTAATTGACTTTCATTGTTAATTGTTTGCTCCTGTTGAATGACATGATTTTTTAAATTTTTCAACAATGTGATGGCGGAATCAAGTGATTGTCCCTGTTTAAATTGTTGCTCCTGATTAATAGGAAGATTATTTTGCATCGGTTGCTGTTTCTGAGCATTTTTCGCTAAATATATGGCATCTTCATATTGATGCCTAATTGTTGCATTCCAACGAAATCCACATGCCGCTGGAGTTCTTGATAATTTACCCGCTGCTATTTTAAATGCATCTAGTTGGGTTTTTCCGTTACGTATATGGCTTAATACAATTTCTGCTAATAAAATATCATCATCTTGAGTCCAACCGTCTTGCCTTAATTTATTCATCGTATCCCACTCCTCTTCATTTCTATCACTATATGTATATGACCTAATTGATAGAATAGAAATAAATAAGAAAATACGAGAATATTTATTTACAATGTGGATTTATTTAAAATTAAACTAGATTAAAACATCTACTTGTCCAAAATACGTTCGATTTGTCTCTGATGTTCCTCAGAACCCCATAATTGGGCACAGTTTGCTAATTCTTTATCCATTTTTTCAATTAGCGTTGGTATTTGTAATGATTCCATAAATTGGCTTTTCAAATGGCGCATTTGTAACAATGACTTCGATTTATAGGTGTGTAAATAGGTGGATTCATCATGCCATTTATCTTCTGAAATAATTTGTTGGATCCATCCTTTTTCATATAAATATTGAGCATTATAGACAGATCCACTAATTAACCACTGTAAGGCGAAACTTGGGTCTACCTTATGATTTAAGATTGCCCCACCACCCCATCCTGGAAGTATGCCTAAGTTAGTTTGTACGAAGCCGAAACGGGTGCCTTCTTTTACAATCCTAATATCACATGATGTAGCAAGTTCACATCCCCCTCCAAATGCATCCCCTTGTAAAAGACAAATCGTCGGTACAGGAAAGGTAATTAATTGCGCCAGGACATCTCTCATTAACTGTAATTGTTCTGTAATTTCCACTTTTGATAATTTTCCATGAAAATCATGTAAATCACCACCAGCACAAAAAGTATCTCCTTTGGATTTAATCATTAAAAATAATAATGGACGATTTTTGATTTTTGTTAACAGTTCGTTTAATTGTTTAGCCATGTTAATTGAAATGGCATTACGTTTTTCCGGGCGATTTAAATAAATAATTCCATAGTCTTCATTTTCCTCATAGATAATTGGTTTATCCATCACTAAACACCTTTCTATTTTTTAAGTCTGGGATAACTAACTATTTTAAACCACAGATAATTAAAAAAAGATACTATATCCTCAAACAAAGATACAGTACCTTTTTCATTATTTTTCAACAACTTCTTTTCCATCATAATGTCCACATGATTTACAAACGTAGTGTGGCTTCGTTAGTTCACCGCAATTTGAACATTCAATTAGTCCCGGGGCATGTAATTTTTTATGCGTACGGCGTTGATTTTTAACTTTTTTAGATGTTTTTCTCTTTGGTACTGCCATCACGTACACCTCCTTAAAAATGAAGAAAATATCGTTATTTTTTATCTTTTAAATACTGTTGTAATTTACTTAAACGAGGATCTATCTCATTTTCCTTTTTTTGTTCCAGTAAATCTTCTGTATGAAACTCCCAACCTTTTCCTTTATCAATCATTTTTTCATCAGAAATAATTCTATATGGGGTCTCTAAAATTATATTTTCCTTAATTACTGGTGTTAAGTCAATGGTATTGCCGGAAATTTCGTGAACATTAGTCTCTTCCTTTGTATTGACTTCCTCCATTTTAAATGTAAAAATTTCAGTGGCATCAATTGAAAATGGATAAGGAACATCTACTAACGTTCTGGAACATGGTAATATCATTTCCCCATTAATTTTGAATTGGAAGATAAATTCTTGTTCATCAATGACACAATATCCTTTTACATGAACTAAATCAATACTCCGAATATCATTGTTTAATTTAACAATGTCTGATACATCGATTGTTTCATCAAAATTAAAAGGTTGGTGCATTGCGTTTTGTTGTAAATCAGCAATTGAAAATATCAAATAAATCACCTCAAGGCAACAAGAGTAATTTTAAAAGGAAATCGTTGTTTTGTCAAGTAAATTAAGATTTTAATAAGTGATATTCCCTAATATAACCAATCATTCTCATTATCCTACACTTATTGCAATATTATGCGGTATAACCATTGTTAAAACTATTTTAAACTTGATACAATTATAACATAAAAGAATATTTAGGAGATGTTGTTGTGCAAGCTTGCGGACTTATTGTTGAATATAACCCTTTCCATCATGGTCATCAATATCATGTGGCAAAAGCAAAACAAAAAACAAATGCTGACTGTATCATTGCCATTATGAGTGGTTCCTTTTTACAAAGAGGGGAACCTGCCATCATTGATAAATTTCATCGAACAAAAGCCGCTTTAGCTAGTGGAGTTGATATTGTCCTTGAATTACCTTATCATTATGCTGTTCAGAGCAGTCATTTGTTTGCTAAAGGTGCTGTTCTATCTTTGAATGAGATTGGTGTTGAAAATATTTGCTTTGGCAGTGAATCAGGGAATATACAATCATTTATCGATAGTTATTACTTATTAAAAAGCAGTCAGGATAAATTTGACGAACACGTTCAACGTTATTTAGCGGAAGGATTATCCTATCCATTGGCTAATAGCAGAGCATTTGAATTAATCGGCATGAAACATGTTGATATGATGCAACCTAACAATATACTCGGATTTAGTTATGTGAAGCAAATTTTAAATCATCAATTTGATATTGAACCAGAAACCATTAAGCGGATTAAAAGTGATTACCATGAGAGTGTGATAACAAATAAAATTGCTAGTGCAACGAGCATCCGTAAAGAACTACTTAATCACGACTGGACACCATCTGTTACTGATGCATTACCAGAAACAACAATCCACCAGCTAAAAGAATACTACAAACTTTCTCGGAAATGGCATATGTGGGAAGCATACTTTCCTTACTTACGATATCGTATTACATCGATGTCATTACAACAACTTGCTTCAATTCAAGGGGTGGATGAAGGGTTAGAACATCGAATAAAGAAAACAATCCAACATGCCCATTCATTTCAAGAATGGATGAAAGCCTTAAAAACGAAGAGATATACCGAGGTCCGATTACAACGAATGGCAACACATATTTTAACAAACACCTCTAAAAAGGAAAGTGAATCAGTGACACGATTGCCTTCTGTTCCTTACTTACGATTATTAGGAATGACAAAAACAGGTAGGATATATTTAAATTTAATCAAAAAGCAATTACAATTACCGTTAATTTCAAATTTAAATGCAAAATATTCTTCTTTACTCTATGCTGATGAAAAAGCTCTACAAGTATATTACAGTATACTTTCTCCATCAATACAGATAAAATTACGAAATCAGGAATTTCAACTACCAATTTTTTATCAGCATTAGTAGATAGTGTGTAGTTATCGCTTAATTGATAAAATCAACGAGGAGTTAAAGGTTCCAGCCAACCGCATAAAAACTTTTAGTCGAGTACACCACTGGAACCCCCAATTTTAACAAGAAGTTATTTATTTGGTAATCCTTTTAAATACTCTAAAGCCTCGGAAAAATGATCAACAGGAATTATTTCCATCTTGCTATTTATTTTCGAGGCAGCCTCCTTTGCCTCCTCATAATTAGAATTATTTTTACCATTTTCATTAGGGGCAAAAAAGATTTCTATTCCCGACTTATTAGCAGCGACTACTTTTTTATCAATTCCACCAATTCGATGAACCATTCCAGTATCATCTATTTCACCGGTTCCCGCAATTTGATACCCTTTTGTGATATCATCTTCCATTAATTGATCGTACATTTCTAAGGCGAACATTAAGCCAGCACTTGGTCCACCAATTTTTCCACTATCGAAAGATATTTCCGGTTCGACACTTACCTCTGTATCATTAACTAATCTTATACCGATGCCCACTTTTTCAGGATCATCAGGAAACGTCGATATAGGAATTTTTTCTACCAATTTTTCTCCATAACGGTCAATAGTAACTGTAATAGTATCTCCTTCTTGTAATTGTTCAACATAATTGATTAAGTGTTTACTATTTTTAATCGGTTGATCGTCAACAGATATAAATCGATCACCAATTTTCACAAAGTTTTCTGCCGGCATTCCCTTAATAACACCCATGACATAAATACCGTTATCAATAAAAGTTACTTTTTTATTCGCTGCTTTATAAGCAACAACAACAGCAGCATTTTGGGATCCATCCATTAATTTTAACTGATAGTGTAAATAATCTTCCTGTGTCATATCATCTGGACGAACTTGTTCTAACGGAACAATTTCATGAAACGATTGAAACTTTGCAAATAAATATTCTAAAATTGTCGGTTGTCCGCCACTAACGGTGACTAAATACATTTCTCCTTCACTTTTATATCCGCCATTAACATTAACAACTTCTGTTAAAGCATTAACACCACCTGGTTGATAAACATAATAGGGTAATTTATAAACAACTAATGTAAATGTCAACACTGTGACTAATAAAATAAAAGTGATGATTCTTTTGGAAATTTTCATCTTTACACCTTCTAAACTTTAAATCAAAATTGGTTTCTCATTCTTATATAAATAGGGATAATATTGCTTAATTTTGTTTTTACGATGTTCCGATTCTTGCAAACGTTGATTTATCAACAAATTTAATTATATATCATTTTAAATGTTATGCCAATGAATGTAAAAGAATGTATTTAAAAGGGACTAAATGGGGGATAGTTTAATTTATCAAATGTTTCTTCAATAAGGAAATTACCATTGGAATATAAAGTGATTAGGAATAGTTTTATTATTAAATACAAAAAACCAACAGTCGTTGGCTTTATTTATTGTCTGTTTTTTTGTTAATTTAACTGATAAATTAGCATTTTTAATTTTTTTGCCCAAAAGAGTGGAAAACAAATTTTATCTGATTATTTCCCTTAAGTATCTGTCTACATGCCAAAAGGTGAATAAAAATAGAATTGTATAATACAAATATTGATAAGGATATTTATTTTGATATCAACAGAATAGATTGATTCATTAATCACTTATCCATGCTAAATCGGATTAAGGTAAGGGCTACTTTCAATTAACAAATCTATCAGGCATGTTGTCAACAACAACAAATCAGCCCTATTTGGCTGATTATCAGGAACATTGTCTACGTCACCCCCACTACATCATTCGGTTATATAAATGTTTCACCTATTGAATTTGTTGAAAGACCCGAGAATAAACTGATATGATCCATCAAATATATGGACATGCGTTTTAAAAAGCAGACTAAAATATTTTGAATAACCTAAGGACTGGAACAATACTTTCGTAAAGTTTAATAAGGGAAAAATGGTACTGATGACATTACTCAATGACATAATGGTGATATTTCGACATATTTACTGGGGTTATTATTCGAATTATATATGCGTATAGTATTAAAACAAGCTATGTCATGTTGCGGAATTAAAAAATATTTTTCACTAGATCTAATTGATTCTTTTTATATTTCTATGCTTAATGTGACAAGTGGACCACTTGGAGGAGTGATACTTTTGCGGTCAATTTTTCACTCATTAGCACTATTTTTTTTCTTAATTATTTTCACTACAGCATTAATTATCTATCCTGAACAATCTCTGCTCGCAAGCATTAAAGGTCTTCATGCTTGGTGGGAAATTGTCTTTCCTTCATTATTACCTTTTTTTATTATGGCGGAACTATTAATCAGTTTTGGGGTGGTTCAATTTATTGGTGTATTATTAGAACCAATGATGCGTCCCTTATTCAATGTTCCTGGTATCGGTAGTTTTGCTTGGATTGTTGGAATGGCAAGTGGATTTCCCGCTGGTGCAAAAATAAGTGCACGGTTGAGGGAAAAAGAACAAATGACCCAGGTCGAGGCAGAAAGGCTCGTCTCTTTTTCAAATGCCGCAAGTCCCTTATTTTTATTTGGAGCCATTGCTGTTGGCTTTTTTCATAATACCAAAATTGGCATCTTTATTGCCATTAGTCACTATATAAGTAATATTTTAGTTGGAATTTGCATGCGGTTTTACAAGTATGAACGATCCCAAAGGCAACACAAAAAGTCAACTGAATGGCAAAACATCATCATCCTGTCATTAAAAAAAATGCATCACACTCGACTAAGTGATCAAAGGACTTTTGGTGATATTGTCGGGGACGCAGTCATTAGTTCTGTACAAACATTATTAATGATTGGTGGATTTATTATTTTATTTTCCGTTTTAACGACGTTACTACAATTATTAGGATTTTTTAAAGTGGTACTATTTATTTTAACGCCATTGTTAACTTTACTCCACATACCATCGGAGACTGTATATGTATTATTACCCGGCCTGTTTGAAATAACCATTGGTGCAAATGCTATTTCTTCTAGCCAAACACTTCCCTTACAAATTCAATTGGCACTCGTTAGTTTTATTCTTGGATTTAATGGTTTTTCTATCCATGCACAAGTGGCTAGCATTTTATCTAAAACGGATATTCGATTTACCCCATACTTTTTTTCAAGAATACTACATGCAATATTTGCTAGTATATTAACCATATTGTTATTTCCATTATTTAAAGAAAAAGAACATATTCAATCCGTTAATGTTATCGATTCTATAAATATTAATTCATTACTATCATGGCAAAGTCATCTTTTACATTGGATTCAAATATTAGGCCCAATCATTACTATTTGCACACTTTTTGTCGCCTGTTACATTTTATTTAACCGAATTTTTTTCCAGAAAAGTTAATCACTAAATTTCTTTATTAATGCTTCTTCAACAACTGTAGGAACTAATCCATTTATATTTCCCTTATATTTAGCAACCTCTTTAACAATGCTTGAGCTTAAAAATGAATATTGATTATTCGTCATCATAAAAAATGTTTCGATATCAGTTTCCAACCTTTTATTCATTGATGTAATTTGCATTTCATATTCAAAATCACTGACAGCCCGCAAGCCCCTTAAAATCACTTTTGCTTCTTTTTCTTTTGCATATTCAATCAATAACCCTTCGGATAAATCAACTGTAACATTTGGTAAGTGATTGACTGATTGTTGAATTAAAGACACTCGTTCTTCTATTGAAAAAAGTGGTGACTTTGACTGATTATTAAATATTGCGACGATAACTTCATCAAATATATTTGCCCCCCGACTAATAATGTCAAGATGACCATTTGTAATCGGATCAAAACTCCCGGGACATATCGCTAGTTTCTTTTGCAAAATGATTGCCTCCTTTTTTAAAACCATAAAAAGTTATTACCCTCGAAATGCTGTTACTAAATATCTATTTTAATTAAATTACAATTAATCACTGGCCAATATTGTGATTGTTGTGGTCTGATTAATAAATTTTTGTTTAATAATATGTACCTGTTTTATATTGTCTATTTCTAGTGCCTCCCCATGTTCAATAAACATTATTCCATTTCTTAATAATATTTGTTCCGCAACAATTGCTTCTATTAGCTTTTTTATACTAAATTTCCCATAAGGGGGATCTATTAAAATCAAGTCGAATGTTAATTTTTTACGCCCAAAAAACTTTATTGCCTGAAAAGAATCCATACGAATTATATCTGCTTGTCCAATTGCCTTAACATGGTCAATATTTTTACGGATACATTTAATCGCTTGTAGATTATTATCAACAAAAACAGCCTTGGCCATTCCCCTACTCAATGCTTCTATCCCTAGGGCACCACTACCGGCAAATAAGTCTAAACAAACCCCACCTTGAAAGAAAGGACCTAACATATGAAATACTGTTTCTTTTATTTTATCTGTTGTAGGTCTTGTATTTGTTCCTTGTACAGTATTTAAACGGAAGCCTTTATATTCACCAGCAATAACTCGCATAATAGCACCCCTACTAGCTATTTTAGCATTAATTTAAATGTTTGGTATTACTCTTCACTATGTTATTGACAAAAATAAAACCTTTGAAAATATAGACAAAGGTTTTAGAAGTATCAAATTATACAATAATTTAAAAGTCTATCTATTTTCCTAATTTGTAATCATACATTTTTGCTTGATCTGGACGAGCATTTTCGTAATCCGTTTTCAAAAATGGTTTATACGAATGATCAACTTTAGTTATATATGGTAATTTTAAAAGCGTCTCTTCAATACGGTTAATATCATTTTGATCAACATAAATAATGGCATATCGCATTTTCAATGAAACATATATAAGATTACCAAACTTCTTTAGATGTTTAATGTTTTTTTTATGTTGAAACCAAACGATTAATCCTTGACGTTTCGTTCTCATTTTTCAGCCTCACAATTTGAAAATAATGACATTGTCACTTTTTATTTCACTTTAATTACCAACATTTATGATGCTTGACAACTGCAAGATCCACCGGATCCACAACCGCCCCCAGTAGAGCATCCTCCATCGGTTAAAGCAGCACCATCCACTGGGACAATAATATGTTCGCTAACACTATGGGCAACAATAGTACTAATCTCATCTAAAAAGTTTTGTAATTGTCTTTCTGCTATTTTAAAGGCTACCACATACTCATTCATATCCATTTGCCTCTTAGCACGGCGAACATTTTTCATAATGTCATTATAATCTGGATGATAACGTCCAAAACGCTGTAAATCCTCATAATCATTTTTTATTTGTTTAAATGCTTGAATAAGTCGTTGAGCTTCATTATCCGCTATCAATTCATTATAGGCATCTTTATATGATTTCATTACATCTGAATGTTTTATATGATCGATTAATGTATCTGTATAATCTAAAATATCAATATAATCCATATTGACTATCATGATGATTACACCCCCATAGTCATATATTATCACTTTTTGACAAATTTGTGAATAAAAATTGAAGATGAATCAAGATCCATTCTTTTTCTTTTAAAAGAAGGGCCAAAAAGGGTTTAGGGAATATCAATTTTATTAATATTTTTTGATGAAATTTTGTGTGTAGTGAGAACGATATACTCCAATCCCAAGATGACTATAATCCTTATGTAATAGCGCTACACGATGCCCTTCACTATTTAACCATCCTTCAACTGCAGCCGGGGCATCTGGATGATATGCTGCGATGTTTTCCCCTGCCATCAAATAATAAATTTCCTTATTTGCTAAACGTTCCTTTAAACCAGTACCATCTGGTCTTTCATGGGAGAAATATTGTTCCTTTTTCATATCCTTGCTATGTAATAATGCCACCTCGCTAACTTTCTCATCATAAATAAGTGGCGGCAAATCAAACCGGTCCCGATATAGATTTGTGATTGAAAGAATTTGTTTTTCCATTCCTTCCTCTATTTCCCTCCATTCCTCATCTGTAAATGTCGGTTCCTCGGGAAGTTTTCCACGGTATTCCATTTCATAAAAACGTTGACGTAATAAAATCTCACCTGTTATTAATCGAATTGATGAAAGTTCCTCGGTGAACGTATCAAAATAACATTGGATAAACAAATCATCTGAGAGCTTTACAAGTGGAGTGACGTTTAATTCCTCATCATTTAATATAAAGGTATAAAAAGACATGCCATCTTCATAGGTAATTTCATTTTTAAATGAAAATTGCTTGTTAAGTTCCTCGTATGTAGAGCCTATTTGAAAAGGATCACTAGAAAGTTCATCACCAGTCGCATAAATAGTTTTTACAACACCATCATCAAGCCCAGCCTGAATATAATTTTGCTTGCCGTTTTCAAAAACATGCCATTCATAGCCGTAAGCACTTAAAAAGATCTCGTCCGGCTCACGTTGCATTATATCTTCTAATTCCTCTTTCGTTTTATCTATTAAATGAAATGTATTTCCTTTAAATAAATTTAATAATTGCTTTTCTTCCCGGGATGTTTCAAATTGGGCTAAATTTGGCAGTTCCTTGACATTCAGATTTAATGTCTTATTACTATAGTGGCTTAATTGTAACAAAAAGAAACTGCCGGCAATTAATAACAACATGACCATTAATAATACACGAATACTTCGCATAACTGCCTCCAAAATAAATAATTAAATAATTTCATACTTATCGGAAATTTTACTAAACATTGTTCTGAAAACACGTTATTCGTTGCAACTTAGGACTTTTTCTACTATGATTAATTTAATGAATTCATTTATATGAGGTGAAAAAATGAAAATAGAAAATACAGGTATTGACAATGCAGTCTTTGATTTATCTCCTTTAGACCAAATTATGGGTAAACATGCATTTATTCGTGGTGAACAATGGGATTATGATCGGGTTACTTATGACTACAGAATAAGCTCACAAGAGAAAAATGTCACCTACTATATTCGAATACAAGGAGAAGCAATTGAAGGGGATGTTGACAAACGTGATGCCGTCATTAAAGTAAAAACCCCTTTATTAGGAAAACATTATTACCCACACGGAATTGAATATGGAGAAGAAGAAAATTTTCCTAAAAACTTAATAGAACGTGCTAATAACTTAATCATCGATGCAGTAAAAGAATTAGAACCATTTAAAAAATAAAGATATGTTAAAGTATACCATATCTAAAGTGTATAAATTGTAATAATTTGCTGAATTTAATGATAAAGAAAAAGGTAAGTCTAGACCAATCATTGTCGACTTACCTTTTATATTGGCAAAGTTAAATCCTTATTGTTATAAAAAACACTTCCATTCAAATTTTTCCCTAGATAACTTGATGGGAGACTGCTTTATTGGAAATTCGGCTAAGTTTCTCCCCAATGACTTATGTGCCTGTTAGTCAACTAAAGTAAAGCCAAAAATCATTTCGTTAACCATTAATAATAAGGAGAAATTAGCAAATATACAACAACCCCTGTAACACTTACATATAACCAAATAGGCATTGTCCATCGTGCAATTTTACGATGTTTCTTATCTTCCCTATTTAAACCACGTGCTAAAGTTATTAATGCTAATGGTAGTAATATTGCCGCCAAAATAATGTGTGTTATTAATATGAAAAAATAAAAATAAACAATGATTCCTTCACCACCGAAACTTGTTGACCCAGCAACAGCATGATAAGTGACATATGATAATAAAAATAACAAGGTTGCCAAAAATGCACTATAAATAAATTTACGATGTGCCTCTATATTGCCTTTTTTAATCATAACTAGCGCCCCGATTAACAAAAAAAACGCAATTCCGTTTAAAATAGCATTTATTAACGGTAATATCGTTACATCTATACCGAAAATCATATTATCTGTTGAACGGGGAATATAATTTAAACCTAGCACAATAACAATTAGCAGTATAGTTAAAACCCAAATCATAGGGGTATAATTTCGTTTTTTCAATAGTGTCACTCATCCTTTTATAAGGTATTATTAAAATGAATACTTAATCTTTACATTAATTTACATTTCCTTTTTGATACTATCCCATTATTTATCTTCTGTCTTATTAATATTAATCAAAAAATCTATTTATGCGTAAATTATTGAGGTAAATCTTCTGGTAATGGATCAACACCTAGATTTTTCTTACTAAACCAATTAAAAAATATTTTAGAAATAATAATACCATAAAAAATCTCCTGTAAAGACATCATTAATATGCCACCGAATTGTTGGTCATGTAATGTACTTAACGGTGAAAACATTTCTGCTCCAGATAGTTGCCCTCCAAGGCCTGAGAGAACATCCACCGGGACACACAAGCTTAATGCTTGTATCCATGCACCTGTAGAACTATAGGCACTAAAGAGTGGTTCACTTGCAAAAATAATTAATGCACAAGCAATAGCCACAATAAAAATACTAATGACTAAATAACCAATTTTTAATAGTGGATCTAACACGTCGTATTTTTTTAGTGGCGTGATAATCGGCCACCACATAAATATGGCTAGTACAAACAATATAATTGTTACTGTGGCATGTGCTGTTTGTGAAGATTTTGCAAAATCAAATATCGCTGGAATATGATATAAAGCAAATAAGCTATTAAACAACCCCAATGCAATAAGTGGAGAAGTAAATAATTTGAAAATTGGTTTAATGACAGGTAAATGGATGAATTTATTTATCCATTCCGTAGGTAATCCCCTAATCAACAATACAGGAACAACGAAATACAAAAACGCCATTTGAATCATGTGCGCACTCAACATAATGTGAGACAATAAGTCAATTGGTGCCCCTTTGACTAAATATAATATCACCAAGCCAGAGTAAAATAAAAGCTGTTGCCTCATCGTCAATTTTGAAATTTTTATAAATTTATGTTTTAATGGCCCTGAAAATAGGAAATAGATGATTGCCAAGCTTAAAATAAACAGAAAAAAGTAAGGACTCCATAGCGCTCGAAATCCGAATATTTGTAATTGTAACCACATGATTAACCACCTCTATTTATACCCACCAACTAGATTTTGATCGCCTTAGTTTGGAACATTAAATAAAATAACACCTGAATCAATTTCATAATTACTCTTTTTAAAAAGTTACTGCTTAACAGAATTTCTAAATGTAATTTAAAAATTATTGTTTTCTATGTTTACCAGCCTCACTTCGCTTTCCGTGGGCAATGCCTCAACTAACTTCAAAAGTTTGCACTAAGCAAACTCTTGACGTAGATTTTCCGACGTACAGGATGTACTAGCGTAGACGTTGCCACAGGACGTGGCGATTTTAGTCTACGTTCCCTTGTTGTTTCCCCACAGGAGTCTGCGTGAAGCTGGTGTCAACATAGACTTTATTCTGTCATATTAAGATTTGGGGAGGTGCTTCCTCTTTCAACTTTTTAAACCTTTGCCCCACATGGGCTTGGAATTATGAAATTTACTTTTACTCCTATATACCCCTCTTTCTTTCACTATAAAGAGAGTAATTTAATTAACCTTATACATGTATATTATAACGTATTAAATTAAAAAAATCGTGACATTTGTTTGAACAATTAAAAAACTGGAGGTTGCCCTCCAGTTTTTAAGTTTTGAAATTAATTAATATTACCACCAAGAAATTGCAGCTATACCAGCTAAGGTTAGAAACGCTGCCCAAACACCACCATAAATTAATAAAGCAGGAAATGCATGACCTTTATCTTTTAAATGCATAAAATAGTAAAATTGAAAGCCTGCTTGAACAAGTGCCATAACAAACAAAACTGGAACGATATAAGCACTGCCTATATCTCCTGCAATCACAAGTGCAAATGCTACGAGGGTAAACAGGATCATTAACCCAAAGGAGATAAGTTGCTTTTGCATTTCTTCCTTACTTTTTTGTCGTTGGAACATTTCTGATTGCTCGACTTTTACATCTACTTTGTCAGTCATTCGTTAACCCACCTTTCCCATTAAGTAAACAACTGTAAAGATGAATACCCATACGACATCAATAAAGTGCCAGTATAAACTAAATGTATTAAATTTAGGTGCGTTATATAAGTTTAAGCCTCTTTTCGCATTACGAATCATTAGTGTAATAAGCCAACAGATACCGAACAAGACGTGTCCACCGTGGAAACCAACTAATGCAAAGAAAGCTGAACCAAATGCTGAAGAACGGAAACTAAATTTATATTCTATAATATAATGCGCAAATTCATATATTTCACTTGCTAGGAAGCCAATCCCTAACAGACCGGTAATTCCTAGCCATAACATCATTTTCTTAAAGTCACCATTACGCATATGATACATGGCATAAACACTTGTTAATGAACTCGTTAATAATAACATCGTCATTAAAAATACTAGACCTAACCCAAATATTTCATCTGATGATGACCCACCAGCAGTGGAATTTTTTAATGCTAAATAAGTTCCAAATAAACTGGCAAATAACACTGTTTCTCCACCAAGGAAAAACCATAAACCAAAGAACTTGTTTTTACCTTCTAATGTAGCCCTTTCTGGATGGGCAGGTAATCGTTCTGGAAATAAGCCACTATGATCTTGACTCATATTTACTTAGCCTCCCCTTTTAATGCTTTTTCTAATTCTTCTTTAGGGATGTAGTAGCCAAAGTCATCTTTTACTGAGCGAACAATCATACAGCCAATTGAGAAAGCTAATCCCCCATAAAGAGCTAAATACCACAATGAATGATCCACTTGATATATAAAACCTAAACCTGCCACAAAGAAACCGACAGCCATTAAAAATGGAATAAATGAATTATTAGGCATATGAACATCGTCTAGTGGCTCTCCTGGAGAAAGATTCCCTTCTCCTTCCATCTTTTCAATCCATAATGGATCTAATCCACGTACTAATGGTAACTGTTCAAAATTATAGTACGGTGGTGGAGATGAAATCGACCATTCTAAAGTACGGCCATCCCATGGATCTGCTTCCGCCTTCTCACCCTTCACTGCTACATATACAATATTGTAAAGGAAAATAATTACACCAGCAGCCATGAAAAAGGCCCCAATTGAGCTAATTAAGTTACCTAGCTCTAAACCTTGATCATGTAAGAATACCCAATATCTACGAGGCATACCCATTAAACCTAAGAAATGTTGGATAAAGAACGTTAAATGGAATCCAATGAAAAACAACCAAAACGCCCACTTACCCATTGCCTCATTCAATACTCTTCCAAACATTTTTGGCCACCAGTAATGTGCTGAAGCAAATAGTCCAAACACTGTACCACCAACGATAACATAGTGGAAATGCGCAACAACGAAATACGTATCATGGAACTGATAGTCAGCTACAGATGATCCAACCATTACCCCTGTCATACCACCAATTGTAAAGGAAGGAATAAATGCCAATGACCATAACATCGCTGAATTAATCGTTACTTGACCGCCCCACATAGTTGCTAACCAGTTAAATATTTTAATACCAGTAGGTATTGCAATTGCCATTGTTCCAACAGCAAAGATTGAGTTTGCAACTGGTCCAAGACCTACCGTAAACATATGGTGGGCCCATACCATAAATCCGAGGAAAGCAATTAACATTGTTGCGAACACCATCGCTGTATAACCGAATAATCTTTTTCGTGAAAATGTAGCAAATATATCACTAAACACTCCGAACATAGGAAGCATTAAAATATATACTTCAGGGTGTCCGAAAATCCAGAATAAATGTTGATAAATAATGGTATTTCCGCCTAGAGCTACATTAAAAAATGCTGTATCAAACATACGGTCAAACATTAATAAAAACAAATTAATCGTAAATGGTGGGAATGCAAATAAAATTAACACACTTGTAATGAAAGTTGCCCAGGTGAAAAGCGGCATTCTCATATATGTCATTCCAGGAGCACGCATTGTTACGATGGTAGCGATAAAGTTAATACCAGTCATTAACGTACCTGCCCCGGCTATTTGCAGTCCGGCTATATAAAAGTCTACCCCATGACCAGGAGAGTGCATTGCTAATGAAGCATATGATGTCCACCCTGCATCTGGAGCCCCTCCTAAGAGAAAACTTAAATTAAGTAATATTCCTCCGAATAAAAACAACCAGAAACTCAAAGCGTTCAAAAACGGAAATGCTACGTCTCTAGCACCAATTTGTAATGGCATGGCAGCATTCATAAACCCTATAATAAGTGGCATTGCCGCTAAAAATATCATTGTCGTTCCGTGCATCGTAATAATTTCATTATAAAATCCAGCACTTACAAAATTGTTTTCCGGAACAATTAATTGAATCCGAATTACAATGGCTTCTAAACCACCTAATATAAAGAAGAAAGCACCGCCTGCTAAATATAGGTGGGCAATTTTTTTATGGTCAACTGTCGTTAAATAATCCCACAAAAAACTTCCAAAACTACGCTTTCCTGTCGCTGTTAAACTACTCACGATTTTAACCTCCTATATATTATTTGAAATCTCCCTTATTTCTTTTCTAATTCTAAAGCCGAAACATCAGACGGTTTTAATTGTAAGAGAAACTCCGCAATTTTGTCTGCTTCATCTTTATCTACAGCTGGATAGGCTCCAGTCATTTTATTTCCAGGTTTAATTGATTCAGGATCCATAATCCAATCAATTAAATTTTCCTTCGTATTTTCTTTATATCCAGCAACTCTTGCACGGTCTCCCATATTCGTTAAGTCTGGACCAATAGGCTGTGATTCAGCGGAATAGCCCTGAGTATCTGTTGCATGACAGCTTATACAAGACTTTTCCTCAAATAAATTTTGACCTTCTTGTGCAACCGCATCTAACTCTACTTCTTCTGAATCAAATGATTGCATATCACTCACCCATTGTTGATATTCTTCCTCACTGACAACGACAACTTTAAAGTCCATTAAGGAGTGTGATGGGCCACATAACTCAGCACATTTACCAAAATAGACACCTTCTTCATATGCTTTTAAATACATTGTATTGACGTTTTCAGGGTTCACATCTAGTTTACCCGAAATACTTGGTACCCAAAATGAATGCAATACATCTGATGTTAGTAGATGTACGTATACTTTTGTATTCACAGGAATATACAAGTCCTGGCTCGCTGTTATTTCTTCATTTAAATAGTTATAATGCCACCAATATTGATTTCCTGTCACATCAATGTTAATGTGGTCTGCTGCGTCGGCATCATCAGCCAAGTGAAATGTTGCAAGAACAGTTGGGACAGCCATAATCACTACTAATATAATTGGTATAATCGTCCATACTGTTTCTAATACTTTATTTCCTTCCGTCTGTTCAGGGGTAATGACTTTATCCCCTTTCTTTTTACGGAACTTTACTAATACTATGACGAATAATATCATGACAATGATAAAAACTAATGTCATTACTACAGTTGTTAATATGATTAAATCCATTGAAACATCTGCACCATAACCTTTTGGTACAAGTGCTGTTAAGTTTTCCCTGCCACATGCCGAAAGTATAAAGGCTAATAAACCTAAAATTGTAAAGGAACGTAATTTCCCTAACCGACCTTTCATTTATGCATACCTCTCTTCCTCATTAAATACTTCAATTCAATTACAGTACATATTATTTATCATATTACTATATTGTTATCGGTTTATAAAATAGAATGAATTATTCATCGTGAAAATAATGAATAAAACGAACCCATTTAATTTTTCGTCATATTCATTATGTACTACCAGTAAAATATTTATGAATTTGTATGAAAAGTAAAACAAGTAACATACATTTTTTATCATTTATAAATGAATATAATAATAATTACAGTAAGCTCTTATGAATGTGATTTTCTCTTATAATGACTTGATGTCCTACCTTTGTATTTTTGATTGTCCCCTCCTTCAATCACCCGACAGACATCTTCATTCGCTACACATTCATTCAAGTTACGATTATTTCATTTCACCATAACAACAAAAATTCACTTAATTAATGAATTCAATTTACATTTGATTAATCCTTAGTTAAATAGCTATAATGTTCCCTTAGGTATTTGTTGTTACTATGGTTGAATTTCCTTCAGTCACTTATTTTACATAATATATTAAATAATTATCATACTTACTTTATCACCAACCTATATTGATATATCACATATTTGTGATGTGAAAACAAAACATTACACAAATAAGATAACTATCTTTTATAATTCTTCTTAATTAATCAGAATTCCTTATTAATCAGGATTCCTTCTTTATCATTTTTACAAATATCGGTTTGTTTTGCAAGGAATATACTGTTTTATCGACTTTTATTAATGTATGTCCCATTTTATTTTTATAATCGATATATCTGACAAAATTGTGAATTTTAATTACTTTTCTTATTCTCTTTGGACATGTTTACGATTATAAACATTTAACCCGTCGATTCATTATGATAAAATAAACTTTGATGTTTTAATTTTGTGTTTATATATGAATAGTTATGCGATGATTGATGAAATGAGGCAAAATAATGTTAAGGACACTCAAGTGGTTATCCGTCGTTTCGACTATCGGAATGATTTTTATATTAATTGGTGGAGCATTAGTGACAAAAACAGATTCTGGGATGGGGTGTGGGTCTAGTTGGCCACTTTGTCATGGACAAATTATTCCTAAGGAAATAACAGCTGAATTAATCATAGAATATAGTCACCGTTTAGTATCAACTATTATTGGGGTAACGGTGCTTTTATTAGCGGTTTTATCTTGGAAGCACATCGGTCATATTAAAGAGGTAAAGTTTTTAGCCTTATTATCAGTTGTGTTCCTTGTACTACAAGGGCTCATTGGGGCTGCTGCCGTCATGTGGGGTCAATCTGATTTTGTCCTTGCACTTCACTTTGGTATATCGTTAGTATCCTTTGCTGCTGTTTTTATATTAATGCTATTAATCTTCGAAATCGATAAAAAATTTGATGCCTTAAGTTTAAAAATCAAGAAAAAACATCGGGTGGAAATATATTTATTATTAATCTATACCATCATCGTTGTATATACTGGCGCTCTTGTTAGGCATGTTCAAGCAAATCTAGTTTGTCCGGACTGGCCTTTTTGTTTTAATGACAAGCCATTTATGTTGCTTGAATTAAATTTTTATCAAATTGTTCAAATGGGTCATCGGTTTTTTGCGGGACTGTTATTTATATGGACGGTTATCTTTTTTATTAAAGTGTGGAAACATTACCGCCAGAATCGAATTATGTTCATTGGTTGGCTCGTAACTCTCATTTTAATTACTTCCCAAGTCATTTCTGGTGCCTTTATTATTTTCTCACAATTAAATTTATGGATTGCTTTATTACATGCATTTTTTATTACCTGTTATTTTGGGAGCATTAGCTATTTTCTGCTACTCGCTGTAAGAAGTGCCAGAAAAACGTAAGTTAATTCAATTTTGAATTATATCTCCCAAATTGACCAAGGGTAAACTTGCTTAGGAGGATTAGATTTAACAACAACCATTTCATTCTTTACTGGATGACTAAAAGCTATCTCGAAGGACCACAAAGCAATTTGTTGGCCTTTTTTATTTACCTTTGCACCATATTTTTGATCACCATATAGTGGATAGCCCGTTTCTTTTAACTGTACCCTTATTTGATGTGACCTACCTGTTTGTAGCGATATCTTAATGAGTGATAAATTATCTTTTTTCTCCAATACTTTATAATTTAAAACGGCCCTTTTTGCACCCTTCGAATCATGATTGACGGCAGATACTTGATTTCTTTTCCGATCTTTTAATAAATAATGAATAAGTTGTTGTTCCGATTTATCCATCATTCCTCTTGTTACTGCTAGATATGTTCTATTTATTTCAAATTTTCTCATTTGGTCCGACAATCTCGAAGCAGCTTTAGAGGTTTTCGCAAATAAGATCACTCCCCCGACTGGACGGTCCAATCGGTGAACAAGTGCCAAATAAACATTTCCTTGTTTTTTATAGCGGATTTTTATATTTTTCTTTAACATTGTTAATAAATTGTCATCTTTAGATGCATCCTCTTGTACTGGAATATTAACTGGTTTTTCAACAACAAGTAAATGATTATCCTCATATAATATTGGAATTTTCATTGTAAGACACACCTCCATTATAATATAAAAGGCAAGGAACAAAATTTACAACGGGGTTGACAGTAGGTTAAAAAGGGTAATTAATATTATGACCGAAAGACAAAATCCCATTGGTGGATGAGCAAACACTACTTGTTCAGCTGGAAATCCCGTTTTCTCGATTTTCGAATGAGCAAACGCTACTTGCTCAGCTGAAATTCCCGTTTTCCCGATTTTCGAATGAGCAAACACTACTTGCTCAGCTGAAATTCCCGTTTTCGCGATTTTCGAATGAGCAAACACCACTTGCACAGCTGGAAATCCCATTTTCCCGATTTTCGAATGAGCAAACACTACTTGCTCAGCTGAAATTCCCGTTTTCTCGAT
>DAMCTP010000010.1:8330-27886 GCA_032113595.1 Pseudogracilibacillus sp. | reverse complement strand
TTTCTCGATTTTCGAATGAGCAAACACTACTTGCTCAGCTGAAATTCCCGTTTTCTCGATTTTCGAATGAGCAAACACTACTTGCTCAGCTGAAATTCCCGTTTCCCCAATTTTCAGACGAGCAAATTGAGATGCAATAAAAACACTCATTAGTTGATATGATAACAATTAATAAAAAAAACGGAACAAAAAGAAACTTAAATATAAAGTTCCTTTTTGTTAAATAAATATATCTTTATTGAAATCGTAACCCTTAAATACTAATAGTTTAAAAATAAAGCGTCTTAACCCACTTTCAATTAAATATTACTCAAATTCAATTAATAAATCATTTACATTAACAGCTGTTCCATCTTTTACATGTAGTTTATGAATTTTACCCTTAAAAGGAGCCTGAATGGTTGTTTCCATTTTCATCGCCTCAGAGATAAGTAAATAATCGCCTTTTTCCACTTTATCGCCCTCGGCACATAGTAATTTTATTATTGTACCAGGCATAGTTGCACCTATTTGTTTAGGATTCTCTTTATCTACCTGGGGTAAAGTTGGCACCTCAGATTTAATACTTCGATCCTTTATAATAATTTCCCGCGATTGACCATTCATTTCAAAATAAATAACACGTGTGCCATCACTGCGTGGCTCGGAAATAGAAACCAATTTAATGAACAATGTTTTTCCTTGTTCGATTTCCACTTCTATTTCCTCACCTAAACGCATGCCATAAAAATAAGTCGGTGTATCAAGTACGGAAACATCGGCAAACTCAGCAGTAAAATTGCTATAACTCATAAATACATCTGGGTATAGGGCATAGGCAATGACATCAAAACTTGTTACTTCCCTGCCTAATTTTTTATACAATTCTTTTCGTATTTGTTCAAAATTAACCGGATCTAATAGTAACCCAGGGCGTACATCGATTTTTTCTTTTCCTTTTAAAATAATGTCTTGAAGTTTTTCTGGAAATCCACCATGTGGTTGCCCGATATCTCCTTGGAAAAATTCAATGACCGAAGCCGGAAAATCAATGGATTGACCCCGTTGATAAATATCGTTTTCAGTTAAGTTGTTTTGTACCATAAATAAGGCCATATCACCGACAACTTTTGAAGAAGGAGTTACTTTAATAATATCACCAAACATATCATTCACAGTCCGGTACATCTTTTTAACGTCTTCCCATCTATCCTCAAGCCCCACTGCTTTTGCTTGTTGCTGTAAATTACTATATTGGCCACCAGGCATTTCATGTTGGTAAATTTCCGTATGTGGTGACTGTAAACCACTTTCAAAATCCTGATAATAGTGGCGAACACCTTCCCAATACGTGGACAGCCTTTCATAGTTTTCAATGTTGATATCCGGTTGATTTTCTGTTCCTTCCAGCGCATAGTATAATGATTGAGCACTCGGTTGGGAGGTAGACCCTGCCATTGATCCACACGCAACATCTACGGCATCTACCCCAGCATCTATTGCTCTAGAGTACATGCTGATTCCGTTACCACTCGTATCGTGAGTATGTAAATGAATTGGTAAATCCACAGCATCCTTTAAACGTGACACTAATTGATATGCTGCTTCAGGTTTAAGTAATCCGGCCATATCTTTAATTCCCAGAATATGTGCACCAGCTGACTCTAATTCTTGCGCTAGCTTAATATAGTAAGAAAAATCATATTTACTTCTACCTGTATCTAACACATTTCCGGTATAACATATGGAGGCCTCTGCTATTTTATTGTTTTCCCTTACAGCCTCGAGTGCTGGAATAATTCCTTCTAACCAATTCAAACTATCAAATATTCTAAATAAATCAATGCCAGCTTGGGAACTTTCTGTTACAAAATTTTGTAACACATTATCAGGATAGTTTTTATATCCAACCGCATTACTTGCCCTTAACAACATTTGTAATAATACATTTGGCATTTTTTCTCTAACCGCTAATAATCGTTGCCACGGGTCTTCACGTAAAAATCGGTAGGTCACATCAAAAGTAGCCCCTCCCCACATTTCAACTGAAAAAAGTTCGGGTAACATTCGCGACATTGGCTCAGCAATTTTGGCAATATCCTTTGTCCGAACTCGAGTGGCTAATAAGGACTGATGGGCATCCCTGAATGTGGTGTCTGTTAATAAAACCTTTTTACTTTCTTTTAACCACTTAGCAACATATTCCGGTCCATGTTCATCAAGTAGTTGCTTTGTTCCTTTAGGTACAATTTCTAAAGGATCAATATTTGGCATAACGATAGGAGAAAATAATGGCTTTTTCTTTTTAGGTACCCCTTCAACCCCATTGACAGTCATATCGGCAATATATGACAATAATTTGGTACCACGATCATGACGTTTGGGAAAAACGAACAACTCAGGAGTTTCATCAATAAAATTCGTACTAAAATTACCAGTATGAAAATGGCGGTGGGATACTACATTTGTTAAAAATGGAATATTTGTTTTAATACCGCGAATTCTGAATTCTTTTAAATTACGAATCATTTTTTGTGCAGCATGTTCAAATGTTAGAGCCCACGTTGACACTTTAACGAGCAAAGAATCATAATATGGTGAAATGTCTGCACCTTGATAGGCATTACCTGCATCTAATCGAACACCAAATCCACCACTTGAACGATAAACCATGATCCTACCAGTGTCCGGCATAAAATCATTCAACGGGTCTTCGGTTGTCACACGGGATTGAATAGCAAAACCATTTGTTTTAATTTGTGATTGTTCAGGAATTCCTATTGTTTCATCGAATAAGTTTCTCCCTTCAGCAATTTTAATTTGTGTTTGTACAATGTCTACACCTGTAATCATTTCTGTAATTGTATGCTCCACTTGAACTCGTGGATTTACTTCAATAAAATAAAATTCATTACCAGTTACTAAAAACTCAACAGTTCCCGCATTTATATAATTTACATTTTCCATTAATTTAACGGCTGCATCACAAATTTTCTGTCTTAAATCACTATCAATCGAAATACTTGGTGCAATTTCAACTACTTTTTGATGACGACGTTGAATCGAACAATCTCTTTCAAATAGATGAACGATATTATTGTATTGATCGCCTAAAATTTGCACTTCAATGTGCTTTGGGTTTTCGATAAATTTCTCTACATAAATTTCATCATTTCCAAAGGCCGTTTTTGATTCAGAACGTGCTCGATCATATGCTTCTGCTAGTTCTTTTTCATGATTTACTATGCGCATCCCACGTCCACCACCACCGAGAGATGCCTTAATAATAATTGGATACCCATTTTCATTAGCAAAATGTTCTACCTCTGAAATAGATGATACTGGGCCATCTGAACCCGGTATAATTGGTAAACCTGCTTCAATAGCTTGTGTTTTTGCTTTAACTTTGTCACCGAACATATTTAAATGTTGGCTTGTTGGGCCAATAAAAATAATCCCTTCTTCTTCACACCGTTTAGCAAATTCAATATTTTCTGATAAAAAACCATATCCAGGATGAATTGCATCGACACGAACATTTTTTGCCAATGAAATAATCCCTTCAATATCTAGATAGGCATCGATTGGTTTTTTGCCTTTCCCAATTAAATAAGACTCATCTGCCTTATATCGATGTAAAGCACTTGCATCCTCTTGTGAATAAATAGCGACTGTTTGAATATTTAATTCTGTACAAGATCGAAATATTCGAATTGCTATTTCACCTCGATTTGCAACGAGGATTTTATTAATTCTCTTTAGCTTGTCCATGTTTGTCCACTCCAATTTTTTTGATTAAATTGTTCATTATCTTTCATAGATATTGGTTTCATTTCCTCTAGATGAACTGTTTTAGCAATGTTATTTAAAATTCCCATAGAAGCCATTAACGCGACTAGTGAAGAACCACCGTAACTTACAAAAGGTAAGGTCACCCCAGTAATTGGTAGAACACCACTTATTGCTCCCAAATTGATAAATGCCTGATAGGCCACCATTGATGATATTCCAATAGCTAATAAGGTGCCAAAATGATCATGACATTTTATTGCAATAAATAAACCCCTAAATATAACTAACATTAACATGCCAATAACAATGATAACACCAAATACACCTAGTTCTTCGGCGATAACAGACATTATAAAATCTGTATGAGCCCCCCATAAATATCCTAATTTTTGAACACTTTGCCCTAACCCCTCGCCACTGATTCCACCACCACTAATCGCTAAATAGGATTGTATTAAATGATAACCACTTTCTGTAGGATCTGAAAACGGGTTATACGCCCCAATAATACGATCCCATCTTCTTTCGGTCATGATGAAAGGAATGAGTATAGCAGCCATTACAATAACAGTCACTAATAAAAGTAAAATATGACGCCATCGAACACCGGAACTAATAACTACTGTACCAATGATTAACATAATGATTCCTGTAGTACCGATATCAGGCTGTAGAAAAATTAAAAAGGCATAAACCGACACTAAGAGTAAGGGGGGTAAAACACCTTTAAAAAACTGATGAATGTATAATTGCTTTTTTGAATAAATATAGGCTAAATAAATAATAATTACTAGCTTAACAAATTCAGATGGTTGCATATTAAAACCAAAAATTTCTATTGAGCGAATTGCATTATATTTGGACTGCCCAATCAACAAAACTAACACTAGTAGAACAAAACTAATAACCATAATTAGTTTAATTAAATTTTTAAAATAACGATATGGAAAAAAACAAAAGAATATAAAAGCTATCAATCCGAAGGTAAACCAGATAATTTGACGATAAAAATAGTAAGTGCTGTCTAAATTTTGTGCTACTGTCGATACCATACTAGCACTATAAATCATGACAATACCAAAGGCTGCTAACAAGATTGGAGTGATCATTAATGTGAAATCATACCCTTTAAACCTTTGAAACAATTATATTCACCCCATGACCAATTTAAATTATACTACCTCTTTTATATTGATAAAAAACTTTGCAACCTTATCTTGTGCAAAGTTCACTCAATCTCGAGTATTTAATTAGATTTGAAACAGGCCTAAGGCCAAACATGATACTCAAGTGCGACGACTATTGAATAAAGTTTTTTTCGTTCTATTTTTGGCGGCTGTTTCATGTAATACAGTTAATTTTTGTTCTAAATCCTCTAAAATTTGCCTTCCATCCTTTTCTGAAATTAGGTTTAATCGAACAGCGAAATTTATTTCCCTCGACAATCCAAACATTTGGGTATCTAAAACTTCTTCATATAAAGGACATTGTGGCATTGAAAAGTTATCTATTTGTACTTCAATTAAACGTCTTATACTTTCAGCGTCCTGCTTTAATATCATATAAGCCCTATCACGCTGTTCAGTTGTCATTTGAGGCATAAACTCCCATCCTCTCTCTAAAACTACTTTTCACCTATAGGAAGTGATTTAGAACACATTTCCTTATAAAATAATATTATCCTTATACTATGTAAATTGCAAATAGTTGATAACATAAATATTTTCACACGTTATTTTTATTTATAATTTAATTACATGAAAATAGTCATCATTTTTGGTATCCTAGTGAGGATAACTAGTAAATGAGGTGCCATGTGATGATTGTGCAATTAAAAGGAAAAGTCAACTTTCCAATAACACTAGATCCTACTGTTTGGATTTTCGATGACAGAAAAGTTGTATTAGAAGAAGCATTTAACAATGAAACTGAAAATAATCAAAATGAAAAAGATCACATAAAAAAACGGGCTGTAATGTTTGAACAAACATACAACAGTATTAAACCCCCTGTCAATAAGAGTATTAATCGATTTGAGAGGGAGAAAATTCTTGTTAACTCCTACGTTATGCCAATTAAAGACTTTGTAAATCATGCTGAGATAAAAGCCGATGCTGAACGTGTTATTTTAAAAAGAGAACATGATGAGGCTATTATAACAATTGAGCAATTGAGGGAATCTTTTTTACTGTTTGCATTAAATGGCAAACCACTTACTGAAAAAGGCCCAGTACAACTTATATTTGGCGATGGCACGAACAAATTAAAACCAATTAATGGTATTAAGGAAATTATTGTAGACTAGGATTAATACCTAAGTAGAGAAATTTTTTATTTATTTTCTTTATAAAGATGGTTATATCTTTTTCTCATTATACAGGTCTATTTAATCATCTTTTCGAAATGTTATGGGGTGAATGCCCTTCTCGTAAGATTTTTCAAGTAGAAGGCACCTAGGAACCGTTTGAATGCCCTTCTCATCAGTTTTTCCGTGTAGAAGGGAACTCAAGAATTGTTTGAATGCCCTTCTCATCAGTTTTTCCGTGTAGAAGGGAACTCAAGAACTGTTTGAATGCCCTTCTCATAAGTTTTTCCATGTAGAAGGGAACTCAGGAATCGTTTGAATGCCCTTCTCACCAGTTTTTCCTTGTAGAAGGGAACTCAAGAACTGTTTGAATGCCCTTCTCATCAGTTTTTCCGTGTAGAAGGGCACTCGGAAGTTGTTATTTTTCACAATAAAAAACAGGACATTATGAGTCCTGTTCCTTTATCAATTAATCATTATTTTTAGGTCTGTTTTTATTCTTTCTCTCACGATACAATCTAAACCGATAAATTGCTAATACAATTGTAATAATAATAAGTGACTCAGTAACCGCTAAACCAAATACACTAAATATAGTAATAATGTACACACCAACTGCTAATAAAATATAAACAAAAACCGATTTTAATATAGATAATTTTCTTGCAAAACCTAATTTATATGCAATAACACTAAAAATAAAATTTAGCACGTAAAATATGGCAAATAGATGCTCTGTTCCATATGCATCTAAAAAATATTGAAACAAAATATTAAATTGATTTTCCATATGTTCCCCCAAAAAAGTAAAAGATATCTTATAATAGTCATCATACTAAAGTTCTTTTAAAGTTACTAGTTTTATACGTTAATCCCTTAACTACGTTAGGGAAAATATGTATCATTTAAATTACGAGGAGATGGACAATTGAAAAAAGTAAACTTTCCTATGCTATTATTGGCTTTTCTAGTTATATTAATGTTTTGTTTAGTTGGAGTTGCCCTATCTTACCAAAATATTTGGCTCATCTTACTTTTTCTTTTACTCGGTTTTGGACTTATGGGATTTGGACTATATTTAAAAAGAAAAACAGGACCATAATAGATGAATTTTATTTTGAATAATTCAGTTCATCCACTATTTTCCCATGAATTCGGGGATGGCAAACAATACAGGATACTCTTTTCATTGAATGAATTGGTGATCCATCAACAGAGGTTATTATGCCACCAACTTCGTTCAAAATTACCCTACCGGCAGCATAGTCCCATGGTTCAAGTGACATAGAAATATAAGCATCTATTTTGCCTTCTGCAACAAAGGCTATTTGTAATGTAGCCGAGCCGTAATATCTAATTCCATGAATTGATTTAATAATTTTATCCAAACCATCCTTGTTAAAATTATTTTGGTATCGTAGCCATCGAGGATTAACGCACAGCAACGTTTTTTCCAGTGTCAAATGATGGTTTAATTGTGCCAATCGATGTTCATTTTTAAAAGCCCCTTGTTCCCTCATTGCACTGTAAAGTTGGTCATTCATAACGTCATATATAAATCCTATCTCACCAACACCGTCATCATACACCCCTATAGAAATCGCAAAATTTGCTTGTTGATGCACCAAATTCATCGTTCCATCAATCGGGTCAATGATCCATATAATACCTTTTTTCCCATATGGGGTATCTCCAAATTGTTCTTCACTTAATATATCATCATTAGGATAGCTAGCCCTAATTTTTTTAATTAAAAAATGCTCCACTTCCTCATCTATTTCTGTAACTAAATCATTTTTACCCGATTTTGTATTAATAAAAAAGGGATGGTTTACTCTTTCTCTAATCAAAGCTCCAGCTTCCAAAAGCCATTGTTTAGTTTGTTCAAATAGATGTTGGCGATCCTGTAGAATCATTTTGTTCCTCCAATTTGTACATCATATAGCTGAAATGTATCGTTAGTTTGATCTTTTTAATGTCTTTATCTGACATACAAGTTTCTGCAATTTGCTTTTTGTTTGTTTTATTTCATTGATATCATTTTGTTTCATTGCACTAAATAGTATTAATAATTCATCATCAATCTCTAATTCTAGAAGTAATATTCTTTGTTTCTTTTCGTCATTTTCTGTCTGTTCAATGACATATTTCATCACATTCACACCTTCCACTATTTATTAACAATTTGATTAGTTAATTTTTATTGGTGTAATAACTATACTATTCGGTATTTTTTAATATTATTCTTACCCTTACCCGTATCAAGGCAAACGAATTTTAATCAAAAACGCAATAGTTAAAATTGAAAATGTGGAAAGTGTGTTTAAATTAATTTTTATTAAAGGAAATTTACATTAAGTCCAGTTACGCCTTATTTCTTCTGCATCATGAATGATAGTATTAATCAATTCGGCAACTGTTGGAATATCGTTAATTCTTGCAACTCCCTGACCAGCCCAACCAAATCCTTTTTCAATATCCCCAACATGAATATACCTTTTATTCGCTTCCCCACTAATATAGTCCTTTATCGACTCATATCCCTCTTCATCTTTTTCAATTTTCAAAATCGTTTCAGTCCATGAGTTTTTTAATGCCCTTGCTGGGGTGCCAATGGATCGTTTAATGACAGTTGTCGACGTCTCATCTGCATCCAAAATTGCTTGTTGGTAGGAAGCGTGAGCATCGATGCATTCCTTCGTTGCAATAAATCTTGTACCCATTTCTATCCCTTCAGCCCCTAAGGCGAGTGCCGCCATTAAACCCCTTCCATCAACAATCCCACCAGAAGCTAATACGGGAATAGACACATGATCAACGACATGGGGTGTTAACACAAATGTACCAGTATCATTTCTACCGATATGCCCTCCCCCTTCTTGTCCTACAACCATTACTGCATCGGCACCTAATTCTTCCGCTTTTTCTGCCTGACGTCTCGCCGCAACAAGTACTAATGTTTTAATTGGATGGTCCTTAACAAGTTCCAAAATATGTGAAGGATTTCCACCCGTAATGGAGATTGCAGGTACTTCCTCCTCGATTGCCGCACGAACCATCTCTTCATATGGTCGACGACCAGCACCAATGGCAAAATTTATCCCAAATGGCTTCTCTGTTAATTTTCTTACACGTGTAATTTCTTTCCGTAGATCCTCGGGTGTGGATAGACTCATTGCAGTTATTTGTCCAAGTCCTCCAGCATTCGATACTGCTGCTGCTAAGTCAGAATAAGCCAAGTAGGCTAAGCCACCTTGGACAATTGGATATGTAATATTAAAAATTTCTGTCACTTTCGTCTTCCATTTCATGAAAAATCCCCCCGTCTATCTATTTAATTTATCAATTTTTGGTGTAAAAGGAAAGTCACATCGTCTAATGTGATTATAAAAGTTTTTCAACTTCTTAAATATAATGCTTCTTCCATTTTATTAATTCACTAGCTGGTGACCTCCATAACTAGGGGACCTGACACCATTTATATTGTTAATTTGAGAATGGGTGGATAATTATTAATTTAATAAATATTTGATTAAGGTGAAAATAGGCTAAAGTAGAATTTTCATGATCTTAAGGGTATGCGAGGTTTCCATTACCTCAAGAGCATCCTTGAAGGAACGAAATCGGTCAAAATGACGTTTCCCATTACCTCAAGAGCATCCTTGAAGGAACGAAATCGGTCAAAATGACGTTTCCATTACCTCAAGAGCATTCCCCGAAGGAATGATATCAATCAAAATGACGTTTCCATTACCTCAAGAGAATCACTGAAGGAACGAAATCGGTCAAAATAACTTTTCCATTACCTCAAGGGCATCTTTGAAGGAACGAGATCAATCAAAATGATGTTTCCATTACCTCAAGGGCATTCCCCGAAAGAACGAAATCGGTCAAAACGTCGTTTCCATTACCTCAAGGGCATCCTTGAAGGAACGAAATCGGTCAAAATGACGTTTCCATTACTTCAAGAGCATCCTTGAAGGAATGAAATCAATCAAAATGGAGTTTCCATTACCCCAAGGGCATCCTTGGAGGAACGAAATCGGTCAAAATGACGTTTCCATTACCCCAAGGGCATCCTTGAAGGAGCGAAATCAATCAAAATGATGTTTCCATTACCTCAAGGGCATTCCCCGAAAAAACAAAATCGGTCAAAACGATGATTTCGTTGACTTTTGGACATGTCACTCCATTTTGCTATCAACCTATTTATTAAGAATAAAAGAGCAGCATTCCGCTGCTCCTTTCGTTTACATTTTACAGTGTATGGATTGGTGTACCTAAACTAACTTCAGCTGCTTCCATCGTAATTTCACCTAAAGTAGGATGTGCGTGAATGGTAAGAGCAATATCCTCAGCAGTCATTCCCGCCTCAATCGCAAGACCGAGTTCTCCAATTAAATCACTTGCATTTGCACCAACAACCTGTCCACCGATAACTAGGCCATCTTCCTTACGTGTAATTAATTTCAGAGAACCATCGGTTTCATTTAAAGATAATGCACGACCATTTGCGGCATATGGAAATTTAGAGGCTTTAACTTCAATACCTGCATCTTTTGCCTCTTTTTCCGTATAGCCAACGGACGCCATTTCAGGGTCAGTGAATACCACCGCTGGCATGGCAATATAGTCTACCTCAGATTTTTTACCACTAATTGCTTCAGCGGCAATTTTCCCCTCATAAGAGGCTTTATGGGCCAAAGGTAGGCCAGCAACAATATCACCAATAGCGTAAATATTATCAATATTTGTGCGGCATTGTTTATCAACTTTAATAAGGCCACGATCATCGAGTTCAATTCCAACTTGCTCCAAGCCAATTTCGCTCGTATTAGGACGACGTCCAACAGTAACTAATACATAATCAGCCTTAACAGTAGCTTCCTCACCTTTAGCTTCATACGTTACTTTGACTCCATCCTTTGTCTCCTTTACACCCTTTGCCATGGCACTCGTTACAATGTCAACATCTTTTTTCTTCAATCGTTTTTTCACGACTGCTGTCATCGATTTTTCGAACGTTCCTAAAATATCTTTTTCCCCTTCGATAATTGTTACCTTCGTGCCAAAATTAGCATAAGCCGAGCCTAACTCTGTACCAATATAGCCACCGCCAATAACGACGAGTGATTTTGGGATTTCGGGTAAATTCAATCCACCGGTTGAATCTAGGACTCTTTCTGAAAACGGAAAACTAGGAATTTCAATTGGTGTAGAACCAGTTGCAATAATACAATTTTTGAACGTGTATGTTTGTGACTGTTTATCGTCCATTACCTTTGCATGATTATTATCAACAAAATACACTTCACCCTTGGCAATATCAACTTTATTTCCCTTTAAAAGTGATTCAACACCGGACGTTAAACGATTAACGATCCCGGATTTCCATTCTTGTACTTTAGTAAAATCAACTGAGACTTTTTCCGTCTTAATTCCCATTTCTTCATTACCATTAGCCTGGTCGGCTAAATGACCTGCTTGAATCAATGCTTTAGAAGGGATACATCCAACATTTAAACAGGTACCACCTAATTCAGCCTTATCTACGATAGTCACCTTTTGACCTAGCTGTGCTGCTCTGATTGCGGCAACATATCCCCCCGGACCTGCACCAACAACGAGTGTATCAACTTCAATTGGAAAATCTCCTACGACCATTTTTTTACGCCTCCATCATGATTAATTGTGGATCATTTAAAATTCTTTTAATTTGATTTAAAGCCTGTTGGCCTGTTGCGCCATCGACAATTCGATGGTCAAAACTTAACGACAATGCTAATACTGGAGCAATGACAACTTCTCCATTACGTGCAATTGGTTTTTCCTGGATTCGGCCAACACCTAAAATGACTGCTTCAGGATAATTTAAAACAGGAGTAAACCATTGGCCACCCACTGAACCAATGTTTGTTATCGTATTAGATGCACCTTTCATTTCATCAGCCGTTAATTTTCCACCACGTGCTTTATCCGCTAACTCATTTATCTCTTTTGAAATAGCAAAGATTGATTTACTATCAGCATTTTTTACAACAGGTACTAGTAACCCTTTTTCTGTATCAGCTGCAATACCAATATTGTAGTAATGCTTATACACAATTTCCTCAGCATCATCATCTACTGCAGCATTTAAAATCGGGAATTTTTTTGATGCAGAAATTAATGCTTTAACTACATATGGTAAGTATGTTAACTTAATATCTTGTTCAGCTGCCACTTCCTTGTAATGTTTACGGTGTGCTACCAATTTCGTCACATCAACTTCGTCCATTAGGGTCACATGTGGTGCACGGGTTTTAGAATTAACCATGGCTTCTGAAATGACTTTACGAATACCAGCAATTTTTTCACGTGTCTCAGGATAGGCACCTTCAGGAATCACAGGTGCAGTTACTTTATCTTCACCATCCGCAACATCAGTTGCTGTTTCCTTTGGACTCGTTTCACCAGATAAAAATGCATCAATATCTTCTTTTAAAATTCGGCCGTTCTTTCCAGTACCTTCTATCTCTTGGATGGAGACATCTTTTTCACGAGCATATTTTCTCACTGAAGGCATCGCAATGACCATTTTGTTTTCTGTTTTGGCTGTTGACGACCGTTTTGATTCAGCTTTAGGTTCCTCGGTTGTTACGGAAGTTTGGGACGAACTTGTTTCAGGAGTTTCTTCCACTACTTCTTCCTTCGTTTCCTCCTCATCTTCATAACCTTCCGCCTCAATACTTACTAAAGGATCCCCAACAATGGCGACTTCCCCTTCAGCGACTTTGATATCTAATACTTCCCCTTCTACTGGTGAAGGTATTTCGACAACTGCTTTGTCATTTTGTACTTCACATAATGGGTCATCTTCTTTAATGTGATCGCCTTTTTTTACGAACCATTTTAAAATTTCCCCTTCATGAATCCCTTCACCAATATCCGGCAATTTGAATGTAAAAGCCATAAAATCTACCTCCCATCTATCGATTTAAAAATTTAACACTTTGTTTACTTTATTTACAATATCGTTGTGATTTGGTAGCCACGAATCTTCAGCAGCCGCAAATGAATAAACTGTATCTGGCGCAGTAACCCGTAAAACTGGGGCTTCCAAGTGAAGTATCGCTCTTTCTTGGATTTCTGATACGACATTTGCCGCTATCCCAGCTTGTCTTTGTGCTTCTTGAACAACTATCGCTCGATTCGTCTTTTGAACAGATGTGATGATAGTATCTATGTCAATAGGAGATACTGTTCTTAAATCAATCACTTCAGCACTTATATTATCCTTTTCCAATTCTTCAGCCGCTTTTAAACATGCGTGAACCATTGCACCATATGCAATAAGTGTTACATCATTTCCTTCTCGTTTCACATCTGCCTTACCAAGCTCGATAGTGTAATCTTCCTCTGGTACATCACCCCTAAATGAACGATATAATTTCATATGTTCTAAAAAAACAACCGGATCATTGTCCCGAATGGAAGCAATTAATAACCCCTTTGCATCATATGGTGTGGATGGAATTACTACTTTAATTCCCGGTTGCTGTGCAATAAGCCCCTCTAAAGAATCAGCATGTAATTCTGGAGTTTGTACCCCTCCACCAAAAGGAGATCTGATTGTAATTGGAGAAGTATGCGTATTCCCAGTTCGGTAACGCATTCTTGACATTTGACCATTAATGGAATCCATTACTTCATATACAAAACCGAAAAATTGAATTTCTGGTACTGGACGATAGCCTTCTATTGCCAGACCAATCGCCAATCCTCCAATACCTGATTCAGCCAACGGGGTATCAAATACACGATCCTCACCAAATTCTGCTTGTAACCCCTCAGTTGCTCGGAAAACACCACCGTTTTTACCAACGTCTTCACCAAATACGAGCACATTTTCGTCATTTTTTAATTCCGTCTGTAATGCGTTAGTGATTGCTTGAATCATCGTCATTTGTGCCATATTAGTTCGACTCCTTTTCTTTATATATTTCATATTGTTCTTGGAGATTTTGTGGCAATGTTTCAAACATATGTTCAATAAAATCAGTTACTTTTTGTTTAGGATAAGCGTCTGCCTTTTTAATCGCATCTTTTATATCTTCTTTCGCTTGTTCTATGACAGCCTCTTCCTGGTCTTTATCCCATAATTTCTTTCCTTCTAAAAACTTTCTGAAACGAATCAAAGGATCACGTTTTTCCCACTCATTATCTAAATCCTCAGTTCGATATCTAGTAGGGTCATCCCCTGCCATCGTATGTGGACCATAACGATACGTAATTGTTTCAATTAATGATGGCCCTTTTCCTTTAATTGCTTGCTCACGGGCATGTAATGTCGTGGCATACACTGCTAATGGGTCCATCCCATCTACTTGATACCCTTCAATACCAGCAGCAACAGCTTTTTGCGCCAAAGTCTTTGCATTTGTTTGTAATTCCACAGGAACGGAAATAGCAAAAAAGTTATTTTGCACAAAAAATATCGCCGGAGCCTTATATGCCCCTGCCATATTAATTCCCTCATAGAAATCTCCTTGTGATGTACCTCCATCACCAGTATATGTCACCGCTACTGATTGTTTTTTACGAAGCTTCATTCCTAATGCAACACCAGCAGCTTGCACATATTGAGCACCTATGATAATTTGCGGATTTAACGCATTAACTCCTTCAGGCATTTGATTTCCGTGGAAATGTCCCTTCGAAAACAAAAATGCTTGATACAGAGGTAAACCATTCCAAATTAATTGAGGAACATCACGATAACCTGGTAACAAAAAGTCACTTTCTTCTAAGGCAAAATGGCTAGCAATTTGCGATGCCTCTTGCCCGGCAGTTGGTGCATAGAATCCGAGCCTACCTTGTCTATTTAAAGCAATCGATCGTTGATCTAACACCCTTGTATACACCATTCTTTTCATCAATTCTGTCAATTGATCATCGGAAAGTTCCGGCATATACTTCTCGTTGACGACTTCCCCTGCTTCATTCAAAATTTGAAACATCTCAAATTTCTTTTCTATCCCTTGAAGTACTTGTTTCAAAATGAATCACCTCTCCCTTTCATTTAATTGTTACAACACATCATCTGCTATATATTTTCTTATAAATGACTGTTATAATAAAAATGAATCCAAAAGTAGTACAATGAAGTGTTTTTTATAGTTTATCTTATTCAACTATGAAAGGTCAATGTTTTTAACCGTAAACAAGAGAAAAGTATTTGATTAATCATTTACCTTTTGACTGTTACACACTAATTTAAGTCCCCTGTTATAGTGTTTATTCCAAACTGTATCAGTCAATAATCATGTCATTCCACTGTATTAATACAATATCATCATTCATATTTTATCGTTACCCTATTTCATCGACGTTTAATCTTTTAAATTGGATAACAAACTTTAATAACGCACCTTAATTCACATTTGTAAGCAATATGTATCAATATAAATAAATGCACCTTCCACAAGGTCTAATTAGAGGATTGTGTAAAAATACATAACATCATTCCTGTTTAAATAATTCATAAAAGTCTGTTTTTAAAGTATTGTATGCAATCGTACTATCATTAAACTGATCATATGCACTAGTAATATTTTCATAACTTTCATTAACTTTTTTTATCATGGAAAAAATATCTGAAGTATGGTTTTCCTCTAATAAAAAGTGATCATATAATTCATTCGTCAATTCAATAGAAATACTATACGAATCAAAAACATTTTCAGAGGCTTCGTAACGATCCATCATTGCAGAATACATTTTTTCTAGTCGATTTATTTGTTCATTATCTTCTAATTCGTTAATTAATGGTTCAATTTGTTCAAATTCCGCCTTAGATTCTTTTAACATTTGTTGAATTGCATTTATTTCCTCTTTTTTATCATTTAATAATTGCTTTGCCTCTTCAGCGATTTTTTGCTTATCATCTTTTTCATCGTCCGTCATTTCTATAATACGGTTAAATAATTCCCCTTCCTCATGCTCTAGTTCATTAATGCTTTTTTGGTAGCTTTCAAACTCTGATTCAATAACAACAGATTCATTCAAATGATAATGAATTTTATCCAATGTCAATTCTTTTTTTTGACATGCCATTAACCCCACAGATAATATAACTAATGAAATTGTAATTTTAAAAAATACTTTCATATCATAAAACCCCTCTCATTCCCGCTATTTAATTCTTAAATGACTTATTTTTATATTATTAATATTATACCTTTTTTATCCATATGTGAAAACAAAGCTTATTAACAAGTGAAATCTAACATATACTTATGGTAAAATAAAGAAGGTTTCTACTTAAACTATAAATAATGAATTATTGAAAATAAAAAATTTAAAGCACTATTGAAATTGATAAAAACAAGGAGTTTGAAATATGTTAACAATGAAGGATATTATTTTAGACGGAAATCCAATATTGCGGGAAAAAGCCCAAAATGCGGAAATTCCCCCAACAACTGAAGATATTCAAACATTAACTAATATGCTCGAATTTTTAAAAAATAGTCAAGATGAAGAAACAAGGGAAAAACTTCAACTACGAGCAGGTGTTGGTCTTGCGGCACCACAAATTGGCATAAGCAAACAATTAATTGCCCTCTATTTCAATTATGAGGAGGAACTATACGAATATTTATTAATTAATCCTAAGGTCGTCAGCCATTCTGTTGAAAAAGCATACTTATCGGGTGGTGAGGGATGTTTATCAGTTGAAAAAGATATTAAAGGGAATGTCATTCGGCATGCTAGGGTGACAGTTAAGGCATTCAACGAAAAAGGTGAACCCTTAAAGTTAAGATTTAAAGGCTATCCAGCTATTGTTATTCAGCATGAGATTGATCATTTACGAGGAATTATGTTTTATGATTACATTAAAAAGGATAATCCATTTTATGCCCCCGAAGGTGCACAAAAAATTGAATAAATTATGTTTTTTAGAAAAATATAAACATATCTAAATGAATAATAATTGCTTTATTGATATATAAAGGTTAAAATCTATTCTTGTTTCATGTGGAAGGTTTTCATACAAATAAAATGATTTTCATTATATAATATAAAGTAAGGGAATGGACGGTAGAAAATAAAATATTTATTTTAAGAAAATGGGGAAAGGAGTCAATGGTTACTTTATTAAAAAGGGAAGTTATTATTTGTTAAGTAAACAGTGAAGTGACAAACAGTAATTACCAAATACTAATTTACATGAAATTAACTAACTTATTTACAAAAATTGAACGGATCATTTAAGGACAAAATTATAATTTAGGAGAGATGTAATGATTTATAAAGTATTATTTCAAAACGACACCGATTCGGCACCGGTTCGTGAAAAAACAAAGAGCCTGTATATTGAAGCAGGTTCTGAGGGTGAAGTGCGTTCCAAATTATCCAATCGCAATATTAACATTGAATATATTCAACTGCTAGAAGGAAAACATTTGGCGTACGAACAGCAATCAGAAAATTTTGAGCTGGAGAACATTTAAAGAATGAAATTTGTGAAAAATAACCAAACAGCTGTATTTGCTCTCGGAGGTTTAGATGAGATTGGGAAGAACATGTATTGTGTTCAGTTTCAAGATGAAATTATTGTTATCGATGCTGGGATTAAGTTTCCAGAAGATGAATTACTTGGAATTGACTATGTAATCCCAGACTATACGTATCTCATCCAAAATAAAGAAAATATTAAAGGGCTATTTATTACCCATGGTCATGAGGACCATATAGGTGGTATCCCTTACCTCTTAAGAGAAATTAATATACCGATCTACGCCGGAAAACTTGCGATTGGGCTCATTAAAAATAAGTTAGAAGAACACGGATTATTAAGAAATGCTACATTAAAAACAATAAAAGAAGAAGATATTATTAAATTCCGTAAAACATCAGTTAGTTTTTTTCATGTAACACATAGTATCCCTGATTCTTTCGGTGTTGTCATAAAAACACCATCAGGAAATATCGTCCACACAGGGGATTTTAAATTTGATTTTACCCCAGTAGGGGAACCAGCAAATCTATCTAAGATGGCTCAAATTGGTAATGAAGGTGTCTTATGTTTACTTTCGGATAGTACAAATAGTGAAGTCCCAGGGTTTACAATGTCTGAACAAGTTGTACAACAAAATATCAATGACATATTTAGTCGTATTGATGAAAGACTCATTTTTGCTACCTTTGCTTCTAATATTTATCGACTACAGCAAGTAGTTGATGCAGCAATTAAACATAACAGAAAAGTAGCAATTTTTGGTAGGAGCATGGAGTCAGCTATAACTATTGGTAGAGAATTAGGTTACATTCGGGCACCCGAAAATACCTTTATAGATACTAACCAAATAAATCGTTTCCCTGCCAATGAAATAGTCATTCTCTGTACAGGTTCCCAAGGAGAGCCAATGGCTGCTTTATCTAGAATTGCCAATGGAACTCACCGTCAAATTCAAATTACACCGGGAGATACCGTAGTTTTTTCATCATCACCAATTCCCGGAAATAATGTTAGTGTAAGTAAAATCATTAATCTTCTTATGAGAGCTGGAGCAAAGGTTATCCACGGTCCATTAAGTGATATTCATACTTCAGGTCATGGGAGTCAAGAAGAACAAAAGTTAATGTTGACCTTAATCAACCCAAAATATTTTATTCCAATCCACGGGGAATATCGCATGCTAAAAGTCCATACAGAGCTTGCCGAAGACTGTGGTGTTCCACCAGAAAATTCCTTTATTATGGATAATGGTGATGTACTAGCTTTGGACCATGACAGTGCAAATGTTGTTGGAAAAATTCCATCTGGTTCCGTCTATGTTGATGGAAGTGGTATTGGGGATATTGGTAACATTGTTCTACGGGATCGTAGAATTTTATCAGAAGAAGGTCTCGTCGTTGTCGTCGTGACCATCAATATGAAGGAATTTAAAATTGCGGCAGGACCTGACATCATTTCCCGCGGTTTCGTATATATGAGGGAATCTGAGGATTTAATTAACGAAGCACAAACTTTAGTTGCTGAACACTTAAATAAAATTATGTTGCGAAAAACGAGCAAATGGTCAGAAATTAAAAATGAAATCATTGATACAATCGCACCATTTTTATATGATAAAACGAAACGTAAACCGATGATCATGCCAATTATTATGGAAATTTAAATTTTTTCACTGAAAAATATATATGGAAATAACATTGTAATTCAAACAAACACCGGATCCAAATGGATTTGGTGTTTTTTCATTGATGATGACGGGATGGTAATGAAATCCCAACGTGAGAAGTCCCTTGCGTCGGGTTTTGTTGATGATGGTGCTGAAATTCCAACGTGAGAAGTCCCTTGCGTCGGGATTTAATGATGACGGTGTTGAAATCCCAACGTGAGAAGCCCCTTGCGTCGGGATTTAATGATGTCGCTGTTGAAATTCCAACGTGAGAAGTCCCTTGCGTCGGGATTTAATGATGACGGTGTTGA
>DAMCTP010000010.1:0-8230 GCA_032113595.1 Pseudogracilibacillus sp. | reverse complement strand
AATTCCAACGTGAGAAGTCCCTTGCGTCGGGATTTAATGATGACGGTGTTGAAATTCCAACGTGAGAGGTCCCTTGCGTCGGGATTTAATGATGTCGCTGTTGAAATTCCAACGTGAGAAACCCTTGCGTCGGGTTTTGATGATGACGCTGTTGAAATTCCAACGTGAGAAACCCCTTGCGTCGGGATTTAATGATGACGCCGTTGAAATTCCAACGTGAGAAGTCCCTTGCGTCGGAATTTAATGATGACGCTGTCGAAATCCCAACGTGAGAAGCCCCTTGCGTCGGGATTTAATGATGATGGTGCTAAAATCCCAACGTGAGAAGTCCCTTGCGTCGGGTTTTGATGATGACGCCGTTGAAATTCCAACGTTAGAAACCCTTGCGTCGGGATTTAATGATGACTGTGTTGAAATTCCAACGTGAGAAACCCTTGCGTCGGGTTTTGATGATGACGCCGTTGAAATTCCAACGTGAGAGGTCCCTTGCGTCGGGATTTAATGATGACGCTGTTGAAATTCCAACGTGAGAAGCCCCTTGCGTCGGGATTTAATGATGTCGCTGTTGAAATTCCAACGTGAGAAGTCCCTTACGTCGGGTTTTGATGATGACGCCGTTGAAATTCCAACGTGAGAGGTCCCTTGCGTTGGGTTTTGATTCAATAAATCATTGTGATGGTAGCCTGTCAGAGGATTATCGAAGTAATGAACGCGAGTAACTTTTTATCACCAACAAAAGCGAAAAGCGATAAAAAGCCCTTCATGGGAATTAAAACCTCCATAAGAGCTTTTTTGCTTTTTAAATAAGAAGCAGCGGCTAAAATAAAAAACAGTTCAAATTAGAGTACATAATCCTATTACTCCGTTAAATGAACTATTATTAATGATTTGAAACTTTATTTTTAATCATCAAGTCAAGACCTTTCCCAACCCGGTCATTTGATGGATTTTATCAGATTAGGACAAATCGAACATATTAATCCTCATCCACTACTAAATTTCTTTCAAATTTAGAAATATCATCATCTGCACCGATCACAATTAATATATCCTCAACTTGTAAAGTTTCGTCCGCACTTGGGGATACATTCATTTGTTTTCCACGTTTAATGGCTACCACGTTACATCCATAATCCGCACGAATATTTAAATCAATTAAAGTCTTTCCAATCATTCTTTCGCCTACTTTAACTTCGACAATACTATGGTCTTCGGATAATTCTAAGTAATCTAATATATTGTTAGAAATAATACTATGGGCCAGTCGTTTCCCCATATCACGTTCCGGATGAACGACCTGATCAGCACCAATTCTCTTTAAAATTTTTGCGTGGTAATCATTTTGTGCCTTCACAGTTATTTTCTTCACATTAAGATCCGTTAAAATTACCGTCGTTAAAATACTTGCCTGAATATCATCCCCGATAGCGACGATAACATGATCGATGTTATTAATGCCTATTTCTTTTAATGCACTTTCATCTGTTGAGTCAATGATGACGGAATGGGAAGCGATATTTTTAAATTCATTAATTTTATGTTCATTAATATCAATAGCTAACACTTTCATCCCTTCCATACTTAATTCCTCACATATACTGCCGCCAAATCGACCAAGACCTATAACTGCAAACTCTCTTTTCATATACTTACCTCGCTTTTTACGTTGGTACATACAAGGGCTACATTTCTTTTATTCACAACTTTTTAAAGAAATAGTTCAACCCTATGATTTTTGATTCATAGATGAAAAATAAGCCCTATTCACTTGTTTTAAAATCGCCCTTCTTGTTAATATTCCTTCAAAATAACCTGAATCATCGACAACACAAACAAACGGATTATCGATTACAGCCTTTAAACCGTCAATAAATTTGGCATCCTTTTGAACACTTAGTAAATCATTTTCCATTACTTCATGGACTGTTAAAGCTGATAACTTTTCAATTTCATAACGATCTAACCCTAATATTTGATCTAAAATAACAGTTTTACTTATCGAACCAGCAAGTTTATAAGATGTATCCAAAACTGGAACAGCAAAATAGCCTGATTTCACTAAAACCAATAATGCATGTTCTAATGGATTATTCAGTTGTACATGGGCAACCTTTTCACCCGGTATCATCAATTCATTTATCGTAATATCTTTTAAAAGTTGTTCAACATGAGTCATACTCATTAAAGTCACTCCTCTATTTTTAATCACTTTATCGTGTTTAAAATGGTAAATTTGGATTATTAACCAATGAAATGAAAAATTTAAAATAATTGAAAAAGTAAAATGATGTACCTTAAACATATAAACTATCCTGCTTATAGTTTATCATAAAATACGTTATTGTTACATGAGTGTTACTTATCGATCTAAATTTCCCTGACCAAACATTTTGCAAAAAATAGCTAAACCCCTTTTACTTATGTTATTCTATAATTAGAAAAAGGTTTTTAACTTTTTGACCTATGACATTAGAAGAGTCGACTAGCAAAGCATTTTTAAGAATAGAGGCGTTTAAATGAATGGACACATATTTACAAAACGTGAAGAAATAGCCCATGCAATAACACACGGTATTGGGGCTTTTTTGAGCATTGCTGCTCTCGTTTTACTCATTGTGTTCGCTTCTTTAAAAGGTGGGGCAACACTAATTGTATCCGTTACTATTTTTGGTTCAACGATGCTGTGTATGTATGTAGCATCGACAATCGTTCATAGTTTACCAAGAGGCAAATGTAAAAATATTTTTCTTATTGTCGATCATGCCGCAATTTATTTATTCATCGCCGGTACATATACCCCCTTTGTTCTCACGCAAATAAAAGGGACTATCGGTTGGACGCTATTTGGAATTGTTTGGGGTATTGCCGTAATAGGCGTTATTTTAAAATTGTTTTTTGTTCATAAATTTGTATTTCTTTCGACACTAGCATATGTAATGATGGGTTGGATTATTATTTTTGCCTGGAAGCCACTTACGGAAGCTCTGCACCATAATGGGGTATTATTTCTTGTAGTCGGTGGAATTATCTATACAATTGGTTCTGTTTTTTATGTATGGAAAAAGGTTCCTTATCACCATGTTATATGGCATTTATTTGTCATAGCCGGTTCTTGTTTACACTTTTTTGCCGTGTTCTTTTATGTTATTTAAGGTTAAGCAATGCAACTGAAACTGTATTTGTATTAAACGGAAAATCATTTGACAATTGTCAATCATGGAAAATGTTAAAATAGAGGTGTTTCTATGACAAACAATTATAAAATTAATGAAATAGCACGGGCAATATTTATTATTAATCGCCATGCCAAAGCAGCACCAGAGCCACAGCATTTGTATAAAATAAAAAAAATAGCCATCGAGAAATTGTTACAACAAAACGAGGCAGAGAAAATCGGACTTCATTTTTCTAATAATCCTAAGTTTAGTAACCAACATTCTACTTTACTTATTAAAGTAGGTGAATATTATTTCCACATACCTCCATCAAAGGAAGACTTCAAAGAGTTGGATCACCTTGGTTCATTAAATCATCATTTTCGGAATCCGAAAACAAAAATGTCCCTTTCATATGCCAAAAAGTTAATTTATCAATTTATTGACTGGAAACAACCACCATCAAAAAAACCCATTCAACGACAATCTAGTTATTATACACCGTCATCACTTGGGAAAATGAACTGGAGAACGAGTAAGAAAACGAATCGATATTAATTTTTTTACAATTGACTTGGAAAAGGATCAAATACTACTTGATTTGCTTTTTTTCCTATTAAGGATGCCTTTTAATAAAAAATAAATGATAAATATTAAGCTCAGACAAATATTACTAACCATAATAAAATGTAAAACAAGCAAATGCTGTCGATTTAATGCATGAAAAATTGTCATGATTAATAACAAATAAATAATTACCCTGTACGCCTTACTAATCTTTTTATGTGTAAAATTAAAAAATGTACCTATAAGTAGACAACAATTAAAAAAGACGAACATCAATAAAATAATAAAAATCACCTGAAAATGTTCTTTTTGAAAACCTAAAATTTCTAATTGTTGCCATTGCTGGGAATAATACAACTGATCAAATGGAAACATCACATTCACACCATATACTTTTTATACAGTATGAACAAGTTATTTTATAAAATATACTTCAAAGATAGGAAAGAGAGCATAAAATGAACAAAGCATTTATTTATATTATTATAGGGGCCGGTTTATGGGGGACTATCGGTTGGTTTGTAAAGCATTTATATAGCTATGATTTTACGCCAATGGAGGTCGTTACTTTACGGGTTATTTCCGCAGCAATAATACTCATATTATATTTGAGTTTTAAAGCGCCAAAACAACTAATCTTAAAAAAATGGACAGATGTCGGTTATTTTATTGGAACAGGTATATTTAGCATTACCTTTTTCAATTACTGTATGTTCATGACGATCGAATTATCAACAATTCCTGTCGCAACCGCCCTATTGTATACTGCACCTGGCTTTGTTATTGTACTATCATTTTTGTTATTTAAAGAACCTTTAACAAAAGTTAAAATCATCACATTACTTATTACAATTATTGGAACAGGATTTGTCGCCGGGGTCATCCCGCTTAATTTGGAATTATTTCATTTCAAAACTATTTTATTCGGGCTTGGTTCGGGATTGGGATACGCCTTTTATAGTATCTTTAGTAAATTTGCTCTAAAAAAGTATTCGTCACTAACCATTACTACCTATACTTTTATTTTAGCATCGATTGCTTTAATTCCATTTTTTCCTTATAAAGAAAAGTTTACTTTATTTTTGGAACCAAATGTTATCTTGTTATCCTTTGGCTTAGGTTTATTACCTACTGCTTTTGCCTATATAATTTATACTCATGGACTTAATCAAACAGAAGCATCAAAAGCCTCCATTCTTTCCACTATCGAACCGGTTGTCGCTACAATCATCGGTGTATTTGTTTTTATCGAACCATTTTCGTTATTGCAAATGATTGGTATGTCACTCATTATTTTTGCAGTTATTATTATTCAATTGGACACAAAAACAACACCAGTTAAACCTAAATAAATTAGAGGTGATTTTCGCTGGCTGTAATAGTGTATGATACTACGATAATTTAAATAAAAATGTACTATTTATTACCGATTTTTATTTGATTATATTGGTTTAATAATTGATCCAATTGATGACTAATTTTAATTGTTTCTTCATTTAATAAACCTTTTTTATATACTGTTGCATTAAGTTTATTTCTTAATGTTTCTATCTTACACAATAGTGACTTACGGCAATTCATGTTATAATCCTTTCCAACCTGTTGATAAGTATTATTTACTGGTTAATTATCATTAATTACAAAATAATAATGACCTTCATCCTATATTATACTATAAAGTATAATTTAGTCATAACCATTACCTTAATTTTTAAACTGTTATTTTATTTATAATAAGTTGTTTAAATAAAAATATCATGCTATGCTACTCTTATCATTTAATTGTATGGCTAAGAAAGGATGTCTTTAGTGACGAAAAAAAAAGCTAATAGCGAATGGCTAAGTTGGTTAAGGGCAATTTTCATCGCGCTTTTAGTGGCCTTTCTTTTACGGACATTTGTATTCGCAACATCTATTGTCGAAGGTGAAAGTATGGTACCTGCACTAGAAAATGGTGAGAGAATTATATTTAATAAATTAGTATACAATCTTTCTAGTCCAGAACGTGGCGATATTGTCATTATTCAGCACCCCGAAAAAAACTACGTCAAACGAATTATAGGCTTGCCAAATGAGGAAATACAAATTTATAATCATGTTTTGTATATTAACGGAAAACCACTGGAGACAACTTATGTCGATCAATATAATGAAAGACTAACAGGAAATTTCGGGCCCATTATCATCCCTGAAAATAGTTATTTTGTCATGGGGGATAATAGAGCAGTTAGTAAAGATAGTAGAAATGGCTTGGGGTTTATCGAAAAATCCGACATAATTGGTAAATCAGAATTTGTCATTTATCCTTTACATGAACTACAATTAACTAGATGAAAAAAAGGCCAAATAATATGATTTGACCTTTTTTTATTTATTCGTGATCAAACAGGCAGTAGCCGACATTCAAAAGTGCAATAATTAAACAAATAATTCCAAAAGTAGTAATTAACATATGTAAACACTCCTTTTATCAAACCAATTTATTTGATTTTCTAGTAGATATTATATCAAGTTCACAAAAATAATGGAAGTATTACGTTAAAATGACCCCTCTTCCATTTAACCAATAATCATTCTTTCCTTAGGATACCTAACACTTTCTGTGTGCTTTTCATTTCTAAACGAGAGCAAAAATGTTACTACACCTATTCTGCCAATAAACATTAAAACCATTAATATAAATTTACTGAATGTAGAAATTTCACTCGTAATACCTAATGACAAACCAACTGTACCAAAGGCTGACATACTTTCAAATAAAATTTGTGTCACCGTAAACGGTTCAATCATAGACATGATTAATAGGCTTATAAAAACAAATATAATTGCAATTATCATGACAGTGACAGCTTTTAATAAATCCTCATCGTAAATTTCCCTATTAAATATTTTTATTTTTTTTCCCCCACGTGCATATGTAATAATAAAAATAATTACAAGTGCAAATGTTGTCGTCCTTATTCCTCCTCCAGCACTACTCGGTGAAGCACCAATAAACATTAACAGCGATAAAAACAATTGATTTGTTTCCGTAAGCATACTAATATCCATTGTTGATAGTCCTGAACTACGGGTTGTAATAGATTGAAATAATGCATAAAAAAAGCTTTCTACTCCACCTTTTCCACTAAAAAAATGTTGCATATCAACGACATAAATGATAATTGTACCAGCAAAAACAAGCATAAAGAAAGTGGCTGATGTTAGTTTTGTAAATAAACTGAAACGGAATGGCCGCATTCTATGTTGGTCTTTTTTTCGATAACGAAGTAAAAACGCTTTGACCTCAATCAATACTGGGAATCCAATTGCACCAAAAATAATTAAAAACATCATAATACTTTGTACAAAATAATCATGGCCATAATTCATTAATGAGTTATTTTCGATACTAAAACCCGCATTTGAAATTGCACTGATTGTGCTAAAAAAGCCATGTAAATAAGCCTCTTTAGCCGTTGGAAAATATGATAGAAAATGGGTTCCTAATAAAATAATACCGATACATTCAATGATAAAGACAACGTAAATGATTTCCTTTACCATCTGTACCATACCACCGAAAGAAGATTGATTTTGATCTGTCATAATTAATCTTCTTTCTGATAGGCCAATTTTTTTACCAATCATTAACCATATTAAAGTGCTAACTGTCATTAATCCAACTGCCCCAAAATGTAAAATAACCGTTAAGATAAGTAAACCAATCGTACTAAACGAATCCCCTATCGAGATTGTTGTTAGTCCCGTGACACTTAATGCACTAACCGCTGTAAATAAAATGTCAACAAAGGCAATCTCAACCCCTTTTTTGTAGACGAATGGCATTGACAAAATAATAGCAGAAATGATGATTGCTAGTAAATAATATGATAGTAATATTTGTGCTGGAGATAAACGGTGGAAAACTGCCTCAGACCGCTTTTTCAACATAATTCATCAACCTTTATCACTACATTTTTCATGTTCTTTATTATAACAAATGGCTGTAGTTAATACGAGCACAAATGAATAAATGATCGATATTAAATTTAGGGTTTAAATGACCTTCTGCGGAGTTTAGTTTGGAGAAGGGCACGATTAAATCGTATTCCTTACCTTCTACATCAGTTTTACACTGTGAAGGGCACGATTAAATCGTAATCCTTACCTTCTACGTCAATTTTACACTGAGAAGGGCACGATTATCCCCTATTCCTTACCTTCTACATCAATTTTACATTGGGAAGGGCACGATTATCCCCTATTCCTTAATGATGACCAGGAAAAAATGTCCCGACGACAATATCCACTTTGTAAAAATCCCACCATCACTGAAATAAAAAACGACCAATAATCGGTCGTCTTCCATATGCTAAATTAACTCTTTAAACTTTTTCAGTAATGATTCTCCCTGGTACCCTTCTTCAATAATTTTTTGTAACATTTCCTCAATTCGGCTTTTCTTCTGATCGACAATTTTCCCTTGGAAAATAACGTTCATGTTACCTTCGCCTATTTTATCAACA
>DAMCTP010000009.1:37123-77850 GCA_032113595.1 Pseudogracilibacillus sp. | reverse complement strand
TTAGTACGCGGTTACGACGCGCGTTTCAAATATGGTGAAATTATCTTTAATTTAGCACGCGGTCACGAAGCGCGTTACGAAAACTATAAAATTAGGTAATATTAAAAGAGCCTAGGGTTTCAGAAAAATTCTCCGGCAAATGATTACAGCAAAATAATTACTGTATTCAACTTCCTCTTTACCAACAATCCCACTTAAAAATATTATTATCACGCAATGAATCAACTATTTCATCACCAACATTGATGTCTTTATCGAAACGTTGTGCCCTCATCCCCATTTACAATGCAGTTAGGAATTTGGTCTGCAAATATATTTAACCATGAATAAAGGGAGGGCAAAATAACAAGCCCTCCTAAAATTATTGCAACTGTTGGATTTTTTAAGATACTTCTCAAATCTGTTTGATAAATATTCCTTATGTTTTTCATGACATTCCATCTCAATTAAATTTTTCTTTTCTTATTTTCCTATTAATAAGATAAAAAACAAATGTTCAAATTTCATTAAGAAATATACCTTCTCTCCATTAAATGAATTCCTAGACCTATTAACACAACGCTCATTAATAATAATATAGTGATAGGGTACATCACTTCCCCAATCGAATCACCGTACACCGTTACCCCTTGTAAAGCGTCCATGGCATATGTAATTGGGACAATTTTAGATAGCATAATCATAAAGGAGGACTCGACAATTTCCAACGGCCAATAGGCCCCCCCAATCATGGCCATACTAACCGCAACAATTGGTACAGCAGCTGAAAATTGTTGAACTGATTTCACGATACCAACAAGAAAAGTGGACAATGCAACAATTGCCAACACGTAGGGGATTAATATAAGTAACGTTTGGGCAAATGTACCGTAAAAATCCACTTTCACGATATACCGGAAAATAGAAAATATTAATACAACTTGTAAATACCCGACTAAAAAACTATATAAAAAATTACCCGCATACATTTCCCATTTACGGACAGAAGATAAAATCATCCGATCCCAAACACCACTTTTCTTTTCTTCTAAAATTTGAAATACACTAAAGGCAATTGTGTAAATGACAAAAAATAATGTAAATCCAAATAATGAATGTAAATTCCCATCATATATATGTTCATCATTTGTTGAAAAAGAAGCATTTTCAATTTGAAAGAAATGATCCCCTTTAACTTCTTCACCTAAAGTTTTTTCAATTTCTTTCCATTGATTCACTTTAATAAATGCATCACGGACAACCTGCTCAAGCAAATGAACATTTGGTGAATCAATACCGACGATAATGTTAAAGTCATTTTCCATTAATTCTAATCCCAATTCACTTTTTCCCGTTTCTACTTTTTGAATTAATTGATTTCTATTAGATTCTTTTATCATAAAAAAACTATTTGATTCAATTTCATTGATAATATCTGACATATCTGTATCATTTACCACATTTGTGGGAACAGTTATTTTATCAAAACTATTGCTACCAATGATGAAAGCAAATAGCACTGACATCGACGTCATTAATATAAATGTCCAAGGGGTTCGAATTAAACTTTGTATTTTTGCCATAAAAATACCAATCATGTACTTTGCCCCCTTTTCGGAAAACTGAATATAGCTGTCAAGATAACAATTAAGGTGAAGACAAGTAAATACAGAATGTGTTGCATCGTTTCCATTAACCCATCCCCTCGTAATAATGTCAAATAAGCAGACATACCAGCACCATTAGGTGTCACATTACCAATCATTTGCACAACATTCGAAAAATCACCAATTGGAAAAAAGCTCCCGCCAACAAGTGCAAAAAAAGCAATTAAAATCGTACCAAAGAAATTCGTCACTTGCTCTGAGTTCGTTCGATAACTGATGGATGTTAACAATGTCGCCAACGCCCCAACAGCTAAAGCAATGCATATTGTAACGACTAAAAATGGCGGAACCGTAAATGAAACACCGAATACAAGCCAAGAAAAGCCAAAAATAAATAATAGTTGTATAAAAGCAAACAATGAACTAGATAAAAAGATCCCCGAAAAATAAGTCCATCGGGACACATTCGTTAAAATCACACGATTAAAAACTTGTGATTGTTTTTCCGCAAATGCAAACGAACTAATCGCTGAAGCAATATATAACACATTCATGACTGCCATCCCAATCGTATAATATTGCTTTGCATTAATTGGTTTTTTTTGGCCTATCGTATTTTGACTACCAAAATCTCTGTTGATTTCAATGAGGTCTGCATCAATATCATTTTTGGCCATAACAACATTCATTGAAAATTGATCCCTGAATGACTCAATGACAGTCCTAACAGCTGCAGCTCCTATATCGTTCTTTTCATATAGCGTCATGCTATTAGTATCACCCTCATCTAATATGACGTAATGAAGGAAATAATACGTGAAATCTTCTGGAACTTCGATAATTATCGAGTAGTTTTCTCCTGTTAAAGCGTCTTCCTTTTCCGAAGGAGTTATTTCATGCATATGAAACATTTGATCAAATTCAGAAAAAACTTCTTTTTTTAATAACTGGACCGGGGCGAAGGATTTTGCTGTTTCAATGATCGCCCGTTGTTCTGCTTCAGGAAGTTGTGTGTTTTTTATATCTTCAATGAATCTCTCAATTTGTTTTTGTTCATCAGTATGTTCGATGAGGCCGATATTTGCTTCAAAATCAATTGTATAACCGCTAATAAACCCACTAAGAGAGACACTTAATATGACAATCAGCAAAATTGGTAAACCGATAATTAATAATAATTGCAGTCTGTCACGAAAAAAGATTTTTGTTTGTTTTTTTAAAATTTCCCAAATCAATGATATTTTCACCTCAATCCCTTAATGCTCTACCAGTTAGATGTAAAAATACATCTTCCAATGTTGGTGTTTTTACAGTAACCGACGTTAACATGACATTCGTTTGTTCCGCATATTTCGTTAATTTCTGAAAAGCATTTAATTCTTTTGGTACGATAATGGTTACTGTTTCATCTTTTACTAGAATTTTCTTAAACTCTTTATCATCTTTTAGTAAAGCCACAAATGCCTCATTTAATAAAACAGCCTCTAAATAAATCGTGTGTTCAGCAGACATAATTTCTTTAATTTCATGCTTTGTGCCAACAGCAATTAAGTCCCCTTTATCCATGATGTAAATACGATCACATAAAAATTCAACCTCTTCCATATAGTGACTTGTATACAAAATAGTCATTCCCTTTTCTTTATTGAGCTGTTTTACTGTTTCTAAAATATAATTTCTTGATTGTGGATCAATACCTACAGTCGGTTCATCCATGATAAGAAATTCTGGATCATGTAGTAAGGCTACACCGATATTCAGACGTCGCTTCATTCCACCGGAAAAAGTTTTGACGACATCTTTTCTCCGTTCTATTAATCCAATAAGTTGTAGCACATCGTCTATTTTCTGTTTCAATTGATGACCCGACATGCGATATAGCCTACCGAAAAAAGCTAAATTTTCTTCGGCGGATAACTCATCATACAAAGCAATTTCTTGGGGGACGACACCAATAATTTCCCGAAGACTTTGGGGTTTTTTTAACACACTTTTTTTCCGAAAAATGACATCCCCTTCAGTCGGTTCTATTAGAGTTGACAACATTGAAATAGCAGTTGATTTTCCCGCCCCATTCGGGCCAAGCAGCCCAACAATTTCTCCTTTCTCGATGAACATATTCATCTTTTTAACAGCAAATATTTGTTTGTATCGTTTGGATAAATCAGTTAATTCTATCAACGTAAATGCCTCCTTCATCATTTAAAAGCTTACAACGAATTTGATGTCATTTCTATATCCTTAAGTCACTTTTTAACTATTTTTACATGACCTCCGTCACTTTTATCATAAAAAAACTACTTAGATATCAGCAGATTAACTTTGATATGCAAAAGTAGTAATGGTTTTCTCTTTATGACAAGTTTTGTTTGACAGCAAAAATAGCTAATTGTGTTCTGTCCCGTAAATCAAGTTTTTGCAGGATGGCAGTTATATGATTTTTTACTGTTCCTATTGATAAATAAAGTGTTTCAGCAATCTCTTTATTCGTTTTTCCTTCGCCAACTAGTTTAATAATGTCGAGTTCCCGTTGATTTAAATTAGAGGGAATTTCCCCTGTGTGCTTTTTATGCAATAACGTAGGAATAACTTTAGCAGCAACTTCTTCCTGGATAGGTAAATTTCCTTGCAATGTACTATGTACCGAATGAATCAATCGATCGGAATCCGCCGATTTTAAGATAAAACCACTGGCACCGTCCTTCAATGTTTCAACAGCATATTGCTCATCATTAAAGGTTGTTAAAATTAAAATTTTTATATGTGGCCATTTCGATTTAATGGATCTCGTTGCTTCCATGCCGTTCATTTCCGGCATGCGAACATCCATTAAAATGAGATCGACAAGCGTATTTTTTTCCAATAAGGTTATTGCTTCTTTACCATTTTCGGCTTCAGCAACTACTTTCAGTGTCTCATCCTGTTCTAACATCACCTTTAATCCTTGCCTAATAATTGACTGATCATCAACAATCATGACACGCCACATGTATCTTCCTCCTTCGTAAAAAACCTCTATCTATTATTGATAAGGAATCATTCCCCGTAATGTAAATTCATTGTCTGTTTGGACCATCTCAATTTTTCCACCAATTTCAATGACTCTTGCTTTCATATTTTCTAATCCAAAACCTGGTGAAATTTCCTTATGATAGCTCAGTGTATTGGTAATTGAAAACGTTAATGAGTTAATGGCAGATTTGCCGATTGAAATCGAAACAAATTTAGTATCAGCATGACGCATCACATTTGTTAAGGCCTCTTGGATGATGCGATATAATACAACTCCATTTTTATTTAATAACGGGATTGATAGAACCCCTTCATTTAACGTAAATTGGATTAATAACTGACTTTCTGCTTCCAATTTCCTAATTAGCTGAATGACTGCTGTGATACCACTGGTGTCCGAACCACTCAGTGTTTGTACTGCTTTTCTCGTCTCTCCCAAACTATTATCGACCATTTCTTTTAATTCCAAATAGTGGGGATCTTTCGTTTGAATATGTAACATTTCAAGCTTCATCATTAATGCTGTTAATTGATGGCCAACAGAATCGTGAATTTCTCTCGCAATTCTCGTCCTTTCTTCATTTCGGGCCATTTCGTCCATGGAGATTTGCATTCGTTTTAATTGACGATACTCCGCTTTTATTTTTTTTATCGCATCTCCTTCATGTTGATTTTTTAATGAATATTTGTTTTGAGCAATAATTAAAAAAACAATCATACCACCAATCAAAATGGCTAACAACATATTTTCCTTCTGAACCATGGTAAGGATAATAAACAAAAAAGAAGCTATTGTAATAAATAAATATAATTTCTTTTTTGATAAACGAAAACTTGCCAAAATTAATACTAACGATAAAAGGATTACAGTAAAAAAATATTCTCCAATGACGAGACCATGAATAAATAAAATCGCAGCCAAACTTACATATAGGTACATCGGGGCTTCTTGATTAGAAAGAAAAAAATAAATAACTAAACTTATAGTTAACATTAATAAACTAAAAACAAGTTGATCATTTGAATTATATAACATGAGTCCCCATAAAGAGATATACAGCAAAAAGCGCAATAAAAATGTCGTCACATTTCATCCCTACCTAGCCTGAAACTGTTTTGTGATAATAAAACTATCACTTTCTATTTAATTGTTATAGTTATTACCACTTAGTATAACAGAAATTTACGATTATTTTTTAATTTGGTAGAGTGGGAGTTTTATTGAAAGTGGAAAAGTTTCCATTTCTATTTTCAACGTAAACGCTAAGGTTTCTCTATAACGAAAACAGTCATCAGGTTTCCAAAAAAATTCACATGACTAATGTTTTTTAAGTCATGTGAGATAGTCGCAATCATTATTTTAAAAAAATTTCACTAGGTTGCATCTTGTTATGATAAAAACACTCACAATCACTAGATCTCAATTTGCTTTTAAAAACGATTCATAACGTGGTTCACTAAATAAATTTTTCCTAGCCTTGCAGATGGTAATGGTCCAGCCAACACCCGTACCAATTTGATATGCATGGGCAAATGACCCTTGATTAATGGCGACACCGAGCTTATCGACAGAATTAACATATAACAATGGTTCTCCTAGCCGACTATCAGCAAATGATTTTCCAAATGTCATCACATTTCTATAAATCTGTTGTCGCTGATTATGAATCGTTACCTCTAACAAATCACCATAAGTAACATTTGCTCTATTCAATAAATCACGGCTAATATTTGTCCATAAATTTCCGAATCGTACATCCAAAATATCAATATTCCCCGAAACAATTCCATTCTCAATTCGAGCATCAGGGTTTGGTAAACTAATGATATTATCGACCGATAATTTTCTTCCAACTCCAGTAAAATCAATGACACCTGCTGCTAACCGTGCCCCCGTATAAGCATAAATATCACGTCCATGAAATGTGTATGATTCACCAGAATTTGGCAGGCGATTAAACTGCTCATCAATTTCCCGTATTTCGGCAATCCCGATATTTTCATGAATATGGGTTAATGTCCCATTATCAGGGGTTACAATATAATGATTGTTTATCGTTCTTGCGACAACACTTAACCTATCCGATCCAACCCCTGGGTCTACAACTGACACGAATACCGTGCCCTTGGGCCAATATGTTATCGTTTGATACAAGCGATATGATCCCTCCCATATATTAAAAGGTGGGATTTCATGAGTTAAATTATATATACCCAATGTTGGATTCACTGATAATGCCACACCATGCATTGCACTTACAGCCCCATCACCTAAGCCAAAATCTGATTGCAGAACTAAATGGTTACTCATCATTTTTCCTCCTAAAAATTTAGTAATTTTTCGTACAGCATATTTCATTTGTTTTCAGTTTGAATTGACTGACATGACCAAGGTTTAATTAAAATTAAAAAACCACATCATTACCGAAACAAATTCGATAAGGACGTGGTTGAATATACGTGTTACCACCTTATTTTACTACTCACTCACATGGGTAGCCTCATGAAGTACGCAAATGAAAACATCATTTTTAATACTCTGGTATGAATAACGGATACCAATCCCGTCGGAACCTACTCATACTAATGATCAGTACTTTCAGCACGAAGCTCTGAGACCATTTTCCAACTTCTATTTTTTCGTCTCTTTTCACCTACCGAGACTCTCTGAAGAAAAAATATTGAAATCGTACTTTCTCTCATCAATGCCTTTGAAATTTAATCTTGACTAGTATTTTACTTATTGAGGTAAACAAAGTCAAGTTTTAAATTTTTTTAAACTTTTGTTAAATTCTATTGTTCACATATTTTTACATATACTTTCCAAAAAAAAGAGCCTGTATTAAACAGGCAAAAGTTATATTCTAAAATAACATCCACGCATTTATGTTGTTCACTTTCCCTCACAAAAAGTGAACTCTTTTATAAATTATACTTGATAACCTTTAATTTTTACATTTGCAAAATTTCCCCAAATTTTACAAATGATTATTTCTTTCCAACCGTTATACCACCTCTTTTTTTACTTTTTTCTGCAGATACTTTTCAATTAATTAATTGGTAAACCTATCATAACAAGGGGGAAATAATTCGTCAAAACGACAAAATTAACATTTAAGCAGTAAAATATATGGAAAAATTGAGTTTTCCATCATTGAAAACCCAATTTTTAAACATGTTTTATAGTGTAAAATATAATTTTAATCAATTTGAAAACTTTTTTAAGCAGTTTTCACTTTATCGAAGGTCAATTTCCAAACGAACAGAACAACAAGCAAAAGGATCAAGAGATAAATGTAAATTCCTAACGGTATATAAGTGACGATAAAATGAAACAAGGCAAAAACGCCGGCAAAAAACATCATTAAAAACATTTTTGCATTTGCTCCACCTTCTTGCATTCCTTCAAATGGTTCCGAAAATGGAAAATCATTTTTAATTGTAATATGATACGTAATCAATGCATGTATGATAGCACCACAAAATACAACGAATAAATCAATGATAATGGATGGCGAAAAAATAATGATAAAGATGACTGATTCAAGTAAAAATATTGGCAAGTATAAATTAACTAAAAAGGCCTTCAATGTTGCGCCATACATTTGCCGTGGATTTTGCATTGGCACGGTATAAAACAGCCAAGCCCCTTTATATTTACCGGAAAATTGCACCATATAGATAACAATTCCAATGATAATATTAATAAAATATATATTTAAATAATGCCTTGTTTCAGCCACTTCCGCCCATGATGCATCACTAACATATGTATACATGAGAATGAATGGTAATATAATTGCCATCCCTAAACTAGGATATACTTTTAATTTAAATTCCCGTTCTCCACTCATCATTTCTGTTGCAAACCGGAAAAACATTTTTTCTTCTGCACTGAAACAAATGAGTTTTTCCCATAATGTTCGTAATCGAAACCTTTTCTGTTTTACAGTTCCAACATCTTCCAATAGCTTTTGTAAATTCCGTTCAAATGCCGGCATTAAACGATAATAAATCAAAAATGAAATAATTGGCATGATGATTGCTAGAATGGATAAAATGATAATACCCGTAGACATATGTTGATTTAACACCATTTCAAACGGTGCAGCAAACCAAAATGGTGGTAATAGCAGATGCCACCATGCAAATTGATAAACAAAATCTAAGCCAATAAACTCAAACGATCGGATCACTATTTGGTAGCCAATGACAATCCCAACAGATAAAATTATTTGTATGTAATTAATAATATCCTTTAACTGTTCACCACTAAAAAAATGTAAAACAATAATATATACGAGTGCCGTTAATGCTAAAACGAACAAAACGATAAATAATACTTGAATGATAAACAATAAGAAAAAAGTAATTCCTTTCACAAACAACATAATAATCGTTGGAATCAGGAGCAGTGCTCCAGTTAGTAAGGTCATGTATATCGTTATATGAATAAATTTAGCTGCGTTTATTGTTCGAGAATCAATTGGTTTCGTTCCCAAAATCGTTTTATCACGAACATCTAATAACACTGCGGAAAAATCTGCAATCATCGATGTCATTAAAATAAAGATAGCTACACCGAAAATCAACCCCATTTGCAGCATATAATGATCCAAAAAAATAAACGGAATTAAAATTAAACTATATAACATATAAATACCAAGGGATTTTATAAATTGATTTCCTTTTGGCTTCTTCGTTTGCCCACTAAAAATCGTTGGCACCCGCCGTCCATCCATCATTAATTTTACTTGTAAAATTGTCCGCATTACTTCATAGTCGACACCCATTTTCACTAATAACGGACGAAAAAAGTCAACTACTTTTAACGAACGGAATTTACTCATTCCCTTCACCCATTTCACTCGTTACAATAGTGACAAATTTGCTTGCTGTATCCTTATGTTCCTCGTAACCAGTTAATTGATTAAATATGCCTTCAAGGGAACCTTGCTTACTTTGATTTTTCAATTCTTCAAAGGATCCATCGGCAGCAATTTTTCCATCAATAAGCAACACAATTCGGTTACTAATTTTCTCAACGACCTCCATAATATGCGAGGAATAAAATATCGTCTTCCCTTGGGCAGCTAATTGCTCCAAAATGTCTTTTATCATCATGACACTATTGGCATCTAACCCACTCAATGGTTCATCCAAAAATATGAGATCAGGATTATGTAATAAACTCGATATAATTAGTACCTTTTGTCGCATCCCTTTAGAAAATGATGAAATCCGATTATGAAAAACATCCTCCATCTCAAACATTGTCAACAAATCTAAGGCCTTCTTTTCCGCAATATTTCGATTGATACCATATAACTCAGCGACAAATGTTAAATATTCCGCTGCGGACAAATTGTCATATAACTCGGCATTTTCCGGCACATAACCAATACGACGTTTATATTGATGGTCATCTGTAGAAATTTTTTCGCCAAAAATGGTCACATCCCCTTCATAACCATCTAGTAAACCGAGCATAATTTTTAATGTCGTACTTTTCCCCGCCCCATTTGGACCGATATAGCCAATAATTTGGCCCTTATAAACTTCCAAATCAATTCCTTTTAATACGTCATTATTGCCAAAACTCATCCGTAAATTTTCAAGTTTTAATATTTGATCATTGCTATCCAATGCCTCTAACACCTCTTACATAGAATTTTTCACTCCTAATTAGTTTAACATAATGAAACATCGTTGATAAATAAAATTTTCCATAAGTTTGCTATAATACAAGAAAGACTTATACGAGGGGGAAATACTGTGCAAACAGAAACAGAAATCAAAGAAAAGGTGAACTTAAGTTTAGACGATTACACCATTAATCCTGATAGTATCGGTTGGGCACGAAAGCCACTGATTACGTGCAATGTTCGGGGAAAATTTTTGCGAAAAAAGAAGTGGAATTATTGGTGTGTGTACGGACGTGAAGCATTGTTTTCGGCTACCATTAGTAATCTTGATTATGCAACAGTTTGCTTCGTTTATTATGTCGATTATGAAACAAAGGACTATTTTGAAAAAACTATTCTAATTCCGTTTGATAGAAAAACAGTTATGCCTGACGAAGTACAAGAAACGGTGGAGGTTTTTCACAAGCAAATGAACCTTTCATTCATTTCTACTGATAAGGAAACGGTTCTTAAGGTACAGAGTAACAATTTTGACGGCAAAATATTAGATGCTCATATTACGATTACTTATCCAGATGACATCGATTCATTAAATGTCGTTGTCCCGTGGAGTAAAACACATTATCAATTTACCGCGAAACATCATTGTTTACCAGCCGAAGGTCATGTCACTATCGGGGAAAAAACTTATACTTTTCAACCTGATACCGATTATGGTGTGTTAGATTACGGTCGTGGCATTTGGCCACGAAAAAGTACGTGGAATTGGGGAATGGCATCCGGCAATTTGCAAGATGATGTCATAGGCTTAAATTTTGGCGGCAAATGGACGGACAATACAGGTTCGACAGAAAATGCTGTTATTTTAAATGGAGAAATTTTAAAAATTAGTGAAGATGTTCGATTTATTTTCGATAAAAATGACTACATGAAGGAATGGCAGATTGTTTCCGATTCTGGGAATGTTGACCTTACTTTTACCCCGATTTTTGAACGGATTGCCAAAACTAACGTCATCATCATTCATTCTGAGGTTCACCAAATGGTCGGACATTACCATGGGAAAGTAATATTACCGAATGGACAGGAGATTGTGATTGATTCCTTGCGCGGTTGCATTGAGGATCATTATGCAAAGTGGTAATTGTTTTACAGGGGGGTAACATTTGAGGTTGAATGCGTTGGGGGCGAGGGCAGAAGGTCCAACGATGGAAACCCTCGCATGAAATAAAGGGTAAAATTTCATATCGTTTTAAATTTTTCCAGTAATCCCCCTATAATTAGATTTGCCAATCCAACTTTAGGGGGCATGGAAAAAACGAGGGATAAAATTTTACTTATTTATTTCCATGTCATTCATTTTCCACTCATCACCTTCTAGAACAAACTCAAAATCGATGACAAAACTTGACTCATTTTCATAATCAATAGCAGCAAAACCCACAATAATCGAACCACTATCTTCTTCATGAATATATCGATACTCTAAATCATTTTCAGCAATGTCATCAAGAAATTCTTGTTCATGGGGATAAGTAACATCATTAAAAATAAATAAATGATTTTTTTGATCCAGTTCTGATCCTTCTGATAAAACGGATGTCAAGTAGTCATAATCACTATCCCTTTGAGCAGCAAAAATTGCATATACTTTTTCTTTTAAAATTTCCTCTGTTGTTTGATTCTCATTCCCATTATTCGTATTTTCATTTTCTGCCCCATTATTGCTATCTGTCTCGCTGTCAATATTTTGATCATCATTTTCTATAACGTTAGTATCATTTTGATTATTTTCCTCATTTACCGACCCATTTTCATTCGTATCATTTACATTATTATTTTCATTAGGTGAATTTTTACCATTACAGGCAACCAACACCAGAGCTACTGTTAATCCGATTAAAATAAGCCATCTTCTATTCAAATCTTTCTCCTCCTTTACTGCATTATACCGTAAATCGACAATTTTCATCTAACATTTCACCTTTCCCCAACGAAAATCAAAAACAAAAAATTCTACCCAAAAGGATAGAATATCAAAAATTTCATACTATTATGTATAGCCACAATGCCGTAATCAATTAAAAAGTTTTAACCACCACTTTAAAAAAGTGGGTGTCCGCAGCAAATCTTCTGTCTTCCACACTCACGAGGCACGACATCCAATTTGCGATTTAAAACTCCCTAATTCTTGTTTAGAGGTTAAACTTAAGTAAATTACGTACACCGTAGCTTTAACTATATGATAAACCTTCTGGTGTAAAAATTCAATGGAAACAACTAACATTTTTTATTTCGTGTTTTTTCCCCTAAATTTTAAAATCCCTACTTAAAATCGACTTAATGAAAAACTTCTCAGTTCATGTATAATGAATTTAAGGAGTGACATATTTTGATAAAAACTATTTTTGGTCATCATGAATCCGAAACGTTACATCAATTTAAGCGTTGTCTGAATACTGGTAATGTCATTGGAGGAACTTTATGTGCTGATGGACATTATGGTTATTCCCAGCCCGTTGGAGGTGTTATCGTTTATGATGGACAAATTTCACCATCTGGTGTTGGTTACGATATTGCTTGTGGTAATAAGGCGGTGAAAACAAACCTAACATTTGATGATATTAAAAAGGATTTGCCAAACATTATGGATCATCTTGCTGCTGAAATCCTATTCGGAGTAGGTGCAAAAAGTAAAACAAAAATCGACCATGAAGTATTTGATGATGAACGTTGGAATGTTTATCAACGTATTGGTAAGCATGAACATGACAAATTAAAATCGTTAGCCCGTTCACAACTAGGTACGACAGGATCCGGAAACCATTATGTCGATTTATTAGTTGATGAGAAAACAAATGCCATATGGATAGGAAACCATTTTGGCAGTCGTGGTTTTGGACATCGAACGGCAACAGGATTTTTAAACCTTGCCAATGACCGCAATTTTTCAAGCAACCCTTCCCGCGAATCGATGGATGCCGAACCGACCTTACTCAATATCGATTCTGAACTGGGAACAATGTATTTTGATGCCATGAATTTAGCCGGTAAATATGCCTATGCTGGAAGGGATACCGTTATTGGCCAAGTACTGGATCTTTTGGGAGCAACATCCACTTTTGAAGTGCATAACCACCACAATTATGCATGGAAGGAAATCCACTTCGGAAAAGAATATATCGTGGTTCGAAAAGGAGCTACTCCTGCTGCACCCGGTCAACTAGGCTTCGTCGGTGGTAGTATGGGGGATATTTCTGTTATTTTACAAGGTGTAGAATCGAAAAAAAGTGAACAGGCATTTTATAGTACTGTTCACGGTGCAGGAAGAATTATGAGTCGAACAAAGGCAGCTGGAAAAATGAACTGGAAAACACGAAAAAGAAAAGGTGGCATCATTACGAAAGAACAAATGGATAAAGCCATCAAAAAGTATGGCGTTGAATTACGAGGTGGTGGCACTGATGAAAGTCCCTTCGTTTATCGAAAACTTCATGAAGTACTTGAAGCCCATAAAGGAACCATTAAAATTTTGCATACGTTAAAACCAATTGGAGTAGTCATGGATGATGGGTAAAAAATTTAGAAATAATCGTAACGTCCGTATTCACATTGATATGGGCGTTTATTTTTTAATATTCCTTCATAAAAACTTATGGCCAATTGACAAAAAAACCTTCTCCCATATAAATTCTCCATTTTTTTATGATAATTCTTCTTGACAAGTCATCTTGTTTCAATTATCTTTAGTATGTTAACCGTCATATAAATAGGTTAACAATATAGATAAACTAAGGGGAGCATACGATGAATGAGAAAGAAACAAAATTAAGAAGCATGACAATGATTGCCTTATTTACAGCAATTATTTCTATTCTTGCACAAATAACTATTCCATTACCACTTATTCCGATTACGGGGCAAACGTTAGCTATTGGTCTTGCCGCAACGATATTAGGTTCACGTTACGGAACTATTTCCACTTTACTGTATATGGTAATTGGTGCTGCTGGGGTGCCCGTTTTCACCCAAATGACGGCGGGACTCGGTGTTATTTTTGGGCCTACCGGTGGTTTTATCGTTGGTTTTATTCCGACTACGTTTGCTATTGGGCTTATTTTAGAAAAAACCCGTTTCACCATTACAAACGCAATTATTGCAAACATTATCGGCATGTTCATTACGTTAACCTTTGGGACAATATGGTTAAAATTTATTGCATCACTTAGTTGGCAAGGGGCCTTTATGAGTGGATTTGTCCCTTTTTTAATTGTCGGTGTTATTAAAGCATGTTTAGCTGGTTGGATTGGAATTGTCGTTCGGCAACGACTGCAAACCGCTCAATTGCTACCAAAGTTTTCAACAAAATAATAGATCCTTATCGATAAAAGTTAGATAAACATATATTATCTAACTTTTCTCATTGAATCCCGAGATGGCATCCGTCTCTTTTTTAACAAATATTCCAACGTTCCTGACCCAATAAACACTCCAAAGATGATGAAGATAAGACCCACATAATGACTACCTAAAATTGGTTCCCCTAAAAATACAGCTGCACCACCAATGGCAAAAATCGTGTTTAAATTTACAAAAATGGTCGTTTCTGTTGGCCCAACTTTTTTAACCGAATAATTATACGTCATGTGACCAAATGCTGTCGCAATAATCGCACTAAATAAAAAGATTGCTCCCAACTTCCAAGAAAGTAACACTGTAATTTGTCCGGGGTTACTTTCTACAATTAGGCTAATAATGAAAATAAAAAACGAGCCAACTGTTAACATATAGCCTGTTAATAATCGGGGATCGAACGTTGGATGCAATTTACTAATTAAAATAAAACTAAATGCCTGAGCAAACATTGATAGTGAAATAAAAATGTCACCGAAAGAAATCGATGAAAACCCGCCCGAGCCAACAACAGATGTTATAACAATTCCGATAAACCCAAGGATAAAGCCGAGAATTCGTAGGCGGGTTACTTGATCCTTTAACAAAATCATTGATAATACCATTGTCATTAACGGTGCTGCCCCAAGAATGACACCAGCATTAACCCCGGAAGTTTTCGTTAATCCAATAGCTAAAAAAGAATGATGCATTATAACATTAAAAATTGTAATTAATAAAATGATTTTCCATTCTTTTTTTGTTGGTAAGCGAAAAATACCGAGCATTTTCGCCATTAATAATACTGAAATCCCAGCTGTAAAAATCCTAATACTAGTTAATGTAATTGGTTCAATATTATTGACTAGAACGACAAGGGCTGAAAGATTGAATCCCCAAATTGCCATGACTAGAAATAAAAGAATATATATTCTAAGCAACCATTCCACCTATTTTCATTATGATAAAATATGTTCAAAATGATAGCTTATCATATTTATAGTGTAATTTGTTATGATAAGGCTCAAATTGATTTAATATAGGTACTGCTAAACCATCTTGGTCCCTAATTATATAGCAAATTTGTATTTCATTTTTTAAAAAACCAAACAGTTATTGTTGAGTTTTAAGTGATAGACTATTTTATTTTTAATATTCCTTGACAGGAATATTCCTTTTATGGAATAATAGGTTTAACAACTTATTGTTAATTAGTGGAAAAGGCGTTTTAGGCAGGTGATGTCAACAATTGTAAATCGAATTTTAAATATAAAGGGAGAAGATACTAGTGAACGTGCAAACATTTCGTGCTCTTTCAGAAAAAAATAGACTCGATATTGTTGATCTTCTTCTAAAAAAGCCTCATTCCGTAGGGGAAATTACGAAGAAGTTAGACTTAAACCAACCACAAACATCGAAGCATTTACGTGTTTTGAGTGAGTCTGGTTTAGTTGAAGCACAAGTCGATGCCAACAAAAGAATTTACAAATTAAAATTTGAACCCTTACAGGAGTTGGATGAGTGGTTGGACAATTACCGACTTGTATGGGAATCGCGAATGGATCGTTTAGAAGATTATTTAAACGTGTTACAAGGGAAAAAGCCTTTAAATTAAAATTTTAATATAGATGGTAATTCCCAATATGATGTAAATTTTTATATAAATGGAGGAATCTAGTTGTCTTATCATGACATTATTACAAGCATAGAAAACGAACGGGTATTAGTATTGGAACGAATTTTTGATGCTCCAAGGGATTTAGTATTTAAAATGTTTAAAGAGGCAAAACACCTTAAACATTGGTGGGGACCAGTTGGTTGGGATCTACCTGTGTGCAACATTGACTTTCATCCTGGGGGAAAATGGCATTATTGTATGAAATGTATGGATAAAAATCAAGGTGAATTTTATGGACAGGAATCTTGGGGAATGTCTATTTACGAAGAAATTAACGAGCCGAAGTCAATTACTTACACAGACTATTTTTCTGATGCAGAGGGTAAATTAAATGAAGAGCTACCTTCTACTAAAGTCCAAATAGAATTTATTGATCTTGGTGGTAAGACTAAATTAGTGAACAGGTCTAGTTATAATACTGCTGAAGCCCTGAATACCGTTATGAAAATGGGCATGCTGGAAGGAATCACAGAAACATGGAATCGTTTGGAAGACTATCTAAATAGTATTAAATAATAATTTTTACCGTTGAAAAAGAGAAGGTATCGTTATGTGTATTAGTCGTGTAGTCACAAACCTTCTCTTTTAATGGTTTTCAATGAACAATAAACTATTCCAAAACTTTAAGTGAATAACCTTTTACATTTTCCTACTATAATACAAAATAGATATTGAGTTAATTACAATTAAAGTTGAGAGAAGTAAAATAATCAGCATTCCTAACATTTCGGTAGGCATATTAGCAAACTGGACCACCAAAATCATTATTGCAAACACTAGAAATAACAAACCGACAGTTACATGGGATGCCTTCGCAACAATTGCCTGACCCCTTTCGTCCTTCCCTTCATTGTTTGTAAAGCCAATGTATTTCCCCAAAGCCGCACTAGCCACAACGATTGAAATAACTATTAAAACTTTAATCATTAACACTCATCCTTCCCTTTTATAAATAAAAATTTCCTCAATATTTTTTTCAAAAAGTATCGCAACTTCAAAAGCAAGCTTTAAAGAGGGATTATATTTGTTTGCCTCCAACGAGTGAATAGTTTGCCGAGTCACACCAAGCTGCTCTGCTACATATTTTTGTGTCCAACGCTTCTCAGCCCTTAGGACATATAAGTTATTACTTATAATCCCTTCTTTATTTTTCATTTTTTGGACCCCCTTGCCGTAATGTAAATATTACTTATGTTAAAACTATATTACATAGGTTAATTTTATATTACTTATTATTATTTGTCAACAACTAAATAAAATGGATAGAACAAAGTTAAATAATTTAAAAAAGTGCCCTATTATCTAAATAGAACACTTCTTATTATTTAGAGGCAGATTTGACACACCAGGCACCAAAGCGGTATACAGCAGTTGAAAAGATTTCCGTACTTATTATAAACCGAACTGAAATGAAGAAATATCTGTTCATGGAAGATTTGAACTTGAATTTTATCTGATCTTTAAGGTACAGGGATTCGTTTAGGTTATCAAAACGACTAAATTTATGAACGATTATTTCCAGTAAATCTACATAAAAGGGCGGTAATCAATGTTTACGAGCGATGGTTTGCTGTTTATGTGCGGTAAATTCATTTTAAGTGCGATAATTCCCAGTTTAAGTGCAGTGCTATCACGATTGTCCGACTCACAATATAAATTTCTCGCTTTGAAAAGCAATGATTAACGGTATATAATTTATATACTAAAGATCAACATATTATGAAATGGAGATAAATCATATGAAAGTTGCAATTTATGGTGCTGGAGCTATGGGAACTGTGTTAGGGGCTTTTCTTGCACGGGGTGGTGAAAAAATTGATCTAGTCACTAGAAATGAGGCTCATGTGAGGGAGATTAATAAGCATGGAGCCAGAATTGTCGGTACTGTTAACATGACTAAAAGGCTGAAAGCCATGCTGCCCAGCGATATGAAGGAAAAATACGATATTATTTTCCTAATGACAAAACAATTAAAAAATAAAGAGGTCGTATCATATCTTATCGATTTTTTACATGATGATGGCATTATTTGTTCGATGCAAAATGGTATACCTGAAATGGCTATTTCGAAAATTATTGGTGAAGAAAGGACGTATGGATGTACAATGAATTGGGCAGCTTCGACAATCAGATCAGGAGTTGTCAAACTAACATCAGAGAATACACCTGAAACTTTAAGTTTTGGTTTAGGATCCTTCCACAACAAAAATACGCCACACTTAAAAGAGATAAAAAGATTGCTATCAATCATGGGAGAAGTGAGAGTAGAGAATAATTTTATCGGTGTTAGATGGTCTAAGCTACTTATTAACTCTGGTTTCAATGGACTTTCTGCGATATTAGGGGCTACTTTAGGTGAAATTACCCAAAATAAAACATCGAGACAAATTTTCCAAAGTCTACTTAAGGAATGTATCGATGTGGCTGAAAAAAATCATATCAAGATTGCAAAAATTCAAGGGATCAATATCGTTAAATTGCTCAACTATAATAATATAATTAAGAAATGGGTTAGTTTTACAGTAATTCCAATACTACTAAAAAAACATCAACACTCGAAATCCAGCACTTATCAGGACATCAAAAATGGTGCCCCAACAGAAATTGAGGCAATCAATGGATTGATTATTTCTTATGGTGAAAAAGTAAGATTGGACACTCCATTTAATCGCCGTGTCATACGTTTAGTCAGGGATCTTGAGGCAAAGAAAATAAATCAGGGACTGGAAAATATAGGTTTTTTTAAGGACTTATTATAATAAGTTTTTTAAAATCTCTGTTTTTACCTAATGGTCCTTCCCCAACTTCATCCATATTAAATACCCCCCTTAACGGAAGGCATCAAATAATCTCCTTTCTCTTTGACGATGATGGAATTTTCATTTCTTCACGGTATTTCGCTATTGTTCTACGGGAAATTTCAATGCCTTTTTCTGCACGGAAATAATCTGTAATTTTTTGGTCTGACAATGGTTTTTGTTTATTTTCGCCTGAAATCATATCTCGCAAAAATTTTTTCACTTGGACTTGGGAAGTATTTGTACCGTCATCTTTAGCAATTTTCGTTGAAAATAGTCTTCGTAAAGCGAATGTTCCAATAGGCGTTTGAATTATTTTATTAGCTGTAGCACGGCTTACAGTTGATTCGTGCATGCCTATGTCGACGGCAACTTCTTTTAGGGTCAGTGGCTCCAATGATGAAAAACCTTCAGTAAATAATTCCTTTTGTCTTATCAACAAAGTTTGCATTATTTTTAAAATTGTTTGTCTCCGTTGTTCGATACTCCTTTGCAACCACTGAAACTGGCGATACTTTTCTGTAATATATTGTTTTTCTACATTTAAATGAATCATTTCATCGGAATAAGTTTTATTGAAACGAAATGATGGAATATAATAATCGTTTAAGGATACCATAAATGATCCATTATTATCGTCCATATCAATTATAATATCGGGTGTGACATAGGTAGCCTTATTTGAATGTAATGATGCACCGGGCTTGGGATCTAATGTTTGAATAAGCTCAAATAACTGTTTAATCCTAGTCAAGGGAATATCTAAATGTTTACTTATCGTTCCCCATTGTTTATCAGCTAACTGCTGCAAGTAACTAGTAATAAGTGGCACGAGTAAAGTTTCCTCTGGAAATTTTTCTTTCGCTTGAATTGCTAAACATTCGGCCAAATTCCTTGCACCAATACCTAGTGGTTCAAATTGATGCAATATTGTCAGGATATTTTCATATTCTTCTGCTGATAATTTAAATAAGTCACATACCTCAGGATCTGGTACCGTTAAATAGCCATTCTCATCAAGATTTAAAATTAAATATTCAAGCAGTTTATGTTCAGCCTCTGTAACGTTTATCCACCGAAGTTGATCAAGTAACTTTTTATCCATTGAAGGTTCAGGACTTGGTAAAAAATCTAGCGAATTGTCATTATTTTCATTTCCCGTTTGGCGTCTTGGGGAATTTGGCACATTTTGAACATTCTCATTTAATTCAATAAACGGATTTTCTTCCGCCTTTTTTATGACATATTGATATAGCTCATACGTTGTTAATGGCAAAATTTCTATTGCCTGCCGGAGCTCCTTTGTCATCTTTATATTTAACTTTTGTTGTTGCTGTATGACAAGTTTCATGGTAACCACCTCCATCCCAGTTGACAACTATTTATAGAAAAATTCATTGGAACATTCCCATAAATTTTATTTAATTATCCTACTAATCTCACGGAACTTATCGTGCTCTGCACTTTTTAGCCATTCAAATAGCGCCATTTCTACCGATGTTACTTTTGCACCTAAAGAAATCATTTTATCGATTGCAATTTGTTTATTTAACAGTGTTCTAGATGATATTCCATCGACAACAACCTCGACACCATATTGTTCATTCAATAAATCAGCAACTGTTTGATACACGCAAATATGGGCTTCAACACCAGCAACGAAAATATGTTTTTTATTGAGGGATTGTAATTTTTTCGAAAAATCTTCACTTTGACATGCACTAAATACTACCTTATCGATTTGCTCATTTTCCGGTACGTATTCTACGAGCCTAGAGTCTATTGGACCAAGGCCACGTGGATACTGAGCAAGCCATATAATGGGTACATTTAATGCCTGAGCCCCCTCAATAAATTGAGTTAATTGTTTAATCAATACTTCTTTGTCATCCATCACATTTACCAGTTTTCCTTGTACATCGACCATAACTATGGCTGAATCATTTACATCAATCATTGGAATATCCCCCTTCATTAACATTTGACAGCGTTTACATCTTATACATAATTATATAACGGATTCGCCTAACATTTCTATATTGTTTTAATTTTATTCATTATTTTTAAAATCATTACGTAAAATTTTTTGCCCAACATCGGAACTATCAATACCGTGTATAACAGCTATTCTAATAATTAAATATAATACAAAGAGACTAGCACCCCAAAAAATGAGTACAAAAAATAGATTAATCATTCCGAACATGATGATACCCCCGTATGTGTAAGCTTTTATATACAATTACTGTTTTTCTTTTAACAAATCACGAATTTCAGTTAATAACTCCTCAGTTTGATTAACCTCTTCGACTATTTCTTCCTCTGATTCTTCTTCCTTTTTACGTTTGATAATAAACCTTAACACAAGAAAAACAGATGCGGCAATGATTAAAAAATCAACAATCGATTGAATGAATATCCCGTAGGCTAAATCAACACCATTAAATCGATATACTAAATGTTCAAAATTAATCCCATTTAACATAATCCCGAACAATGGCATCACAATATCCTCGACGAGAGAAGAAATAATTTTACTAAATGCAGTCCCTATAATGACCGCAACAGCTAAATCTACTACATTACCTTGTGAAATGAATTTTTTAAAATCTTTCCACATACTTTATCACCTTCTTAATATTTAAATAGCGGTGAGTAGTAAGAGTCCTTGTGTTATTATCATACAACGTTAAAAAATGAATGACAATACAAATGAAAAATTCAATTTATTAGGCAAATGAAAATTTGTGATACAATAGGGATTGGAGTGATTTTATGTTGTGGATGTCTAATGCTCTTAAACTGCGGTAGTTCTAGGGGCATTGTTTACTAATTGTAAACTAGCGAACATTGCTCTTAAAAAATAGGGCAACGTACCTCTACTAAGGATCAACATTCTTAAATAAATTTTATCACCCATAAATTCCCTAAACTATTCGTCAACAATATTTTTTCAAATGACCTCATTATTAAGGAGATGCAACAAATTGCTAAAAGATCATCGCTTTCAGAATTTAACGCGGGGCGATTTACAAAAAGATTTGATCGCTGGAATAACTGTAGGAGTTGTCGCCATTCCACTGGGAATGGCTTTTGCTATTGCCTCAGGGGTTAACCCGGAATATGGTATTTACACAACTATCATTGCGGGCCTTATTGTCGCACTATTCGGTGGTTCACATTTTCAAATTGCTGGTCCAACTGGGGCATTCATTCCGATTCTTCTAGCCATTGTTCTTCAATATGGTTATGAAGATTTGCTTATTGCAGGTATGTTGGCAGGTCTTATGTTAATTGCAATGAGTATTTTTAAATTTGGTAGTTTAATTACGTATATTCCTCGATCTGTAACAATTGGATTTACTTCGGGGATTGCTGTCATTATTTTTACTGGTCAATTAGAAAATTTCCTTGGACTAGAAGACATCACAAAACAGGAATATTTTCATCAAAATATGCTAGAAATTTTCCGGCAAATTCATACGATTAATTATTTTAGTATTATACTCGCAATTGTCGGGTTACTAACGATTATTTTTATTCCAAAATTACTTCCGAGGGTCCCAGTACTTCTAGTTGCTCTCATTATACCCACAATACTAAGTGTCATTATTTTCCCAGGAAAGGTCGCAACAATTGGGACTGCTTTTGGTGGTATTCCACAGGCTTTTCCCGGATTGATTTTTCCAAAAATTACGTGGGAAAAACTATTGTATTTATGGCAGCCAGCTTTTGCTATCGCCATGCTCGGTGGTATAGAGTCACTATTATCAGCAGTTGTCGCCGATGGAATGACGGGAAAAAATCACCGTTCAAATCGGGAATTATTTGGACAGGGTCTCGCAAATGTCATTACTCCTTTTTTTGGAGGAATTCCGGCTACAGGAGCAATTGCACGGACAGCTACTAATATTAAAAGTGGGGCAGTCAGTCCATTTTCGGGTATTTTTCAAAGTATATTTGTATTGTTAACATTATTAATTTTTGCCCCTTATGCGTCTTATATTCCCCTAGCAGCAATGGCACCAATATTAATGGTCGTTGCCTTTAATATGAGTGAATATAAGTCATTTGGTACTATACTAAACTTTCGAACTGGTGATTCACTCGTTCTTATTACCACCTTTCTCTTAACAGTTTTCGTCAATTTAACGATTGCCGTACCTATTGGACTGTTATTGGCAATGGTTTCATTTGTAAAACGAATTAGTGAGGTATTAAAAGTAAGAAGTATTGTCCCGGATAAATATGTTGAACAGGATGTCATTGATCAACAAGATAATTACTGTCCAAAAATTGCTAGTTTTACGATACATGGACCTCTTTTTTTCGGAGCAGCCGATCGATTCGGCTCGACTTTGACTCAATCAATCCGGAAAAAACCGCGTGTTTTAATTTTAAAAATGCGTCATGTTTCGCTCATTGATGTAACCGGGGCTGCTAACCTTTCAATGCTCATTAAGGGATTTATTAAGAAAAAAGGAATAGTCATAATATCTGAATTAAGAGAAGAACCAATGGAAGCCATTAAAAAAAGTGGGCTTTTTGAAATGATTGGTGAAAATCACTTTTTTAGCGATACAACAGATGCCATTAATTATGCCCTAAAGCTAATCGATGTGTCTAACTGTCCTTATTGTGGAAAAAAAGGCAAAGGATCGTGTCAAGTGTTCAAAGAAGTAGCAAACCAACCCGAACAGTAAAAATTCCCTAGAAAAGCGGACTTAGAATGAAATTTTTCTCAATAACACCTAAACATTATCATAGAATGTGTTCCGACTTAATTTTAATAAAAGTGCAAAAAATACCCCTAAGGTTAAACCAATTATTGAAGGGGCTTGCGGGAATATCAATCATACTTGAACGTCCATCTTTACAGCCTAAGGTTAAACCAATTATTGAAGGGGCTTGCGGGGGTAACTGAATACTGCTTTTCGTTAAAACAGATAACCCAGGAATCCCCCACTTCAGGCTTTGCTAAGTGGGGGTAGTTCAATTTACATAATAGTGTAATTTTAACCTGATAAAATAAATTAAAAAGTTGCTGTTAATTTAGTGACTAATTGTTTCTTACGTGAAACGACACCTTTTAAGAGGGCACGATTATTTTCTAATGTGACATCAAATGCCTTTTCTACATGATTTGCTGCGCTTCCCAAGGCTAACGCATCTGAATTACTATTAACAATATCTGTCACTGCCAGTAAAAATAAATCCAATCCTTTTGCCGCAATGATCTGATTAATTTCCGCTTCCAATTCTGCCTGATGGGCATAAATGCTAGCTATATCGACAGCATTGATTTGGGCAATTTCTACCTTAGCAGAACCCATCGTAAATTCCTTTGCATCCATTCCCAAAAGTTCTGCAATAGATTTATCACTCACATCTGTTCCAGCCTTTAACATGTCAAAACCGTATGATTCAGCATCTATATCTGCTATCTTGCTTAACTCTCTTGCTGCATCTTCATCCTCTTCTGTACATGTTGGTGACTTAAATAATAAAGTGTCTGAAATAATCGCTGATAGCATAAGTCCCGCTATCGTTTTCGGGATATCAGCCCCGTGTTCTTTATACAATTTCAATAAAATCGTTGCTGTACATCCAACTGGCTCCGCACGGAAATACAGTGGATTAGCTGTTTCAAAATTAGCAATTCGATGATGATCCACCACTTCAACAATATGAACATCCTTAATGTTGTCAACTGATTGCTGAAATTCATTATGATCAACTAAAATTACGTGCTCATTTTCATGATCTACCCGATTGATCAACCGTGGAACATCGATATTAAAATAACGCAGTACATATTCCGTTTCTTTATTAATTTCACCAAGTCGAACGGCTTCTGCATCAACGCCTAAAGCCTGTTTTAAATGAGCATAAACAATGGCAGAAGTAATCGTATCTGTGTCAGGGCTTTTATGTCCAAATACTAAAGTTTTTACCATATTTAATCACCTATTTCCTTAGCTAATATGTACTAGAATAACACAATTTACCCTTATTCGTTAAATGTTTACATTAACTAACACGAATTTAATTTACACTAACACAATACTTATGTTCATCATACCATGTCAACACTTTATTAATTACCTCTTTATCCTTCACTTCCTCAGCCCTAAAACCACCAAAATCAACAACAATTTCTAAAGTATCTTCCCTTTTTTTAACAACTACGACACCATATCTCATAAAAGATGTTGCAATAATATCGATTAATTTAGAACCTTGTAAAGGTTCCATTTTGTTTGCCAATTCTCAATCTGTTCCATCTATCACCCACGTACAAGCGGCAGATTTTAAATGGGTATTAGAGTCAGATTCTAGCTCCCCGATTTTATCGGGACCTAGTTTCACATTTATTCAATGTAAAAGCTTAATAATTTCGGATAAACCGATAAAAATCATCCCAGAAATAAAACCCGTTAGAAGGATTGTGAAAGTACCCCAATTAAATCCATCAAATTCTTCCCCAATATTGCCGTTCACACTAGCAAACAATAAACACACCAGTATAAAACAATATTTGTGAAATTTTATTTTGCCTCATTTGCATGTCACCCTTCCTTTTGAATCATTCCCTGAGCCTCTAATATTTACAAATTAATTTATCTTTAAAAATTAATAAAAAAATTCCCAATAAACTATGTTCAAACATAAAATAATTGTCGCAAAAATCGTCAGTATGTTAATCATTTTTTTCCTTTTAGCCATTTTTCTATTTTTCACTTGCAAAAACAAACTACCACTTATAATAATCGACAAAAACATATATAGCACATTAACAAAGAGGAAAGGTTTTAGTAATGCGTAGGTCGTCATCGACAATGTTTTGTAAATCACCCAAATGACGTTCATTAACATCAATAAATTTAAAATATGTTGGCCTGTAAGTAGGGTAAAAAAATGTTTTTTTCGTCGTATTTTTGTAAAAATTGAAACAATCATAAAACTAATGGAAAATAGGATCGTAAGTCCTACTAAAATAATGCCTCCCCATTCAAATAGATGTTGATAATAAGGAACATATAGTAAATCAGTACTTACAGTAGCTAACATTTTTTTCGATTGTTCGGAATAAACATCAAGTGCATACGCACTAAAACTATCTTCTGTAAAATAAATTCCTGGTTCTACTTGTGAATAATATAGGCCATTCATCATAATGTCGTGAGAATCAATCTGTTTCGCCTTACTCCTTAAAAACAGTCCGTAAATTTTACTAAAACCATGATGTGGGGAACGTGCAGGCTCGTAAATACCTTGCCATTCTGAGGAATTTTCCAAACTCGAAGAATTCCCTTTATATTCAAATTCACCAAATACAATATTAGGAATTCCTAGCGTAAATGTCGTTTCGTTTGCCTTATTCGTTAACACTAAAACACCCAGATGCTCCTGTCTATTTACGTAAAAAGAGGAACTGAAGGCAATTGTATTCCCTCCATGACCAAAAACTTGGCCACTTTTGGCTGGCAAGAAAAATAAGCCATTTGCGATTCTAGGTATGTTCGATTCAGGGTAATATAAAGATGGCTGAAACAAAAAATCAATCGTTAAATCATTTTTAAATAACAGCATTCCTTCCTCATCCAATAATGCTAGTAACAATTTCTGAAGATCAGTGGCCGTTCCTATTACACTACCAGAGGGGTACAGAGGAATCACATATTGATTCTGTTCAATTAATTGAAGGTCTTCGTTATATCCTTGCACCTTTTTCCTTTGCCCTTTCACCCACTGATTATCTTCTTGTTCGGCGTCTATCGCTGTTTGCGCCATTTGAAGTGGCTTAAAAATGTATTTTTGCACGTATTCTTGATAATCCAAACCACTAATTTCCTCTACAATATAAGCCGCAAGACTTGCCCCATAATTTGAGTAAGCAACGATTTCTCCCGGAGGAAATACTTGCCTAATATCCGCTTCTTCTAAAACCTTCCTTAATGACGTCCGTTCATTTGGATGAAATATCATTAAATCTGTATAACTATCATCGAATCCAGCAGTATGATTCATTAAATGTTTCATTGTGACTGGCTCTTCAAACGATTTTTTTATACGGAAATTATCTGGCAAATAGGCATTAATCTCTTCTTCCAAATCGAGCCTTTCTTGCTCCATCAATTGTAGAACACTTATCCAAACAAGAATTTTAGAAATGGAGCCCCATTCAAAGATAGTCTCCTCATCAACAAGTGTCTGCTGCTCCTTATCTGCATAACCTTGCATTTTGTATATTTTTTTATTTCCATTAATGACAATCGTTGCCACCCCGGCAGTAGTTTCTACATGCTCTGTCATATAATCTAGCAATTTATCATCTAACACTTGATGATCTGTAGCAGAAAAAGTAGGTGTAGGAGTATAGCCAAACAAAATCCCTATAAAAAGAAAAGAAATAAACATGGTATATCGTTTGTTAGAATGCAAATTCACTAGTTGTGACCTCTTTCTTTTTGTTGAAATCATATTTTTTATTACAAAATTGCAATACATATAATTTAACATAAAACGTTTAGTTCACCTACTAAATAATAAAAAAGTACCGCATTTTGCAGTACTATTGAACCCTAAATTTTATTGTTTTAGTTATCAGTTAATTTGTGTCACATCTTTAGAGAGGCCTTTTACAATTTCCACTCATCTTTCATGAAACAAACTGTGGTGTATCAGTCGCTTCTGGGTATCCTTGCCCCTCATATTTCTCCTCAATCAATTGACGGACCTCATCGATTGATTGACCACTTTGAAATTCCGCAATCGACTCAGCAGCAATATCTAAACAAACTTGACATCTTGTCGCATGATCATCCCATACAACTGCACCATTTTCATTATTATCATAGATAAAACAGTGATAATTATGATCATGCCCAACAGAATCACCACACCCACAATAGCATGGGATATGCTTCAACAATTCGGTATGGTTGGTAACCTCTTTATACAGTATTTGCATATTTTCATGATGGTTGTTTAAAAATTCAGGGAGCACATCAACACCCGCTGTTTCTACTCGTAAATCACCCATACTTCCGTCATTGATGGAGGCCACATCATTTTTTGTGTTTTCTTTTTTTCCCCCACATGCTGATAAAACAAATAATACTGCCACAAGTATCGTAATCACTAACATCATTTTTCGCACAATGCACACCCCTGACTAATGTTAAAATTTCATCGTTACTACTTTATCCTATCACAAATGAAACATTCAAAAGTTACAAATTACCGATATTAATCGCACATATTTTCGAAATTTTCCCTTTAGATTTTTCAGGGTGGATGTGGAAGAATGAAACATATTATATTGAGAAGTATCACCGCAAAAAAGCCGGGTAGCATTTTACTACCCAGCCTTGTTTTATTCTATGATTATACATAAATAAATACGCAAATTAAGCTGCTTGATTTTTTTCTTCCTTAATTTTCTTTTGCAATCGTTTCGTTTCAGCCACGATAACCCCAGAGAGTCCTAAGAGCCCAATTAAGTTCGGAGCCGCCATTAAACCATTCAGTACATCAGCTAATGACCAAATTAAATCTAAAGATACTGTTGCTCCAACGAAAATGAAAAGAACGAAAGCAATACGATATCCCGTTACAGCTATTTCGTTACTGAACAGATATTGGAAACATTTTTCTCCGTAATAACCCCAACCTAAAATAGTTGAAGATGCGAAGAAAATAATCCCTAACGATACAAGTGCTGGACCGAAGCCACCAATTAGATTACCCCAGGCTTCTGCTGTTAAAGCACCCGCTTCAATGGAAGTGTCTTTCCATGCACCAGACATAACAATCGTCACTCCGGTAATCGAACAAATGACTAGCGTATCAAATAAAACTTGTGTCATCGACACTAAAGCCTGACGGCCAGGTATGTCCGATTTCGCCGCTGCCGCTGCAATTGGTGCAGAACCTAGACCGGCCTCGTTAGAGAATAGGCCTCGGGCAATTCCAAAGCGAATGACTGTACCGATTGCACCACCTGCTATTGCCTCTCCAGAAAATGCATCTGTAAAAATTAAACTAAATGCTGCTGGAATAAGATCAATATTCATCGCCATGATAATGAGACCAACAATTAAATAGAAAAATGCCATAATTGGAACGAAGAAAGAGGTCACTCGACCAATCCACTTAATTCCACCTAAAATAACTAATCCCGCAAAAATAACTAGGACAACACCAGTTAACCAAAACGGGATATTGAAAGTATTATTCATTGCATCAGCAACCGCTTTTGCTTGTGTACCATTGCCAATTCCAAATGCAGCAAAGGCACCAAAAATGGCGAATAAAACCCCTAACCATTTTTGCTTGAGACCGTGCTCTAAATAGTACATCGGTCCTCCAGCCATTTCACCTTTCGAGTCTTTCACACGGTATTTCACCGCTAAAATGGCCTCTCCATACTTTGTGGCCATTCCAAAAAATCCAGCGAGCCACATCCAGAAGATTGCTCCTGGTCCTCCCATAACGACAGCAGTTGCCACACCAACAATATTACCGACACCGACAGTTGCAGCCATCGCTGTCATCAGAGCCTGGAAGTGTGAAATATCCCCTTCTGAGGATTTATCTTTATTTTTAGTGAAAACTAGTTTCAGGGCATAAGGTAATAATCTAATTTGTAAAATGCCAACACGAATCGTCAAAAATACCCCTGTTCCAACTAGTAAAATAAGTAGTGGTGGTCCCCAGACGTAACCACTCACCGTGTCTAGAAACTCTGTTACTCGATCCATCAATTTCCCTCCATTATGTATTATTTTTTTATAAACTAGGCAATTCCGTATACATCATCCCTTATATGAAAGCGCTTTTATTAAAGTTTATAGTTAAAAATTACATGAATATACAAAAAAAGTCAAGCTTTGTAAGGAAATATAATTAAAACCATTCTATCGTCAATTTCTATCTATATTTTCACTTAAAATTCCTTTATAATGTAAGATAAATATGCAAATGGAGGAATGAATTTGAAAGAGATCATTGTAGTCGGAACAGGCATTGTTGGTGCATCGACAGCCTATGAAATGACAAAAAAAGGATATAAAGTGACAATGATCGATAGTCATGAAACCGGCCGTGCAACTTCAGCGGGAGCTGGTATTATTTCCCCTTGGGTAAATCAGCGGAGGAATAAAGCCTGGTACTCTTTAGCTAAAAACGGGGCATCCCATTACCTACAACTTATAGACGAATTAAACCAAGACGGTGAACGATCTACAGGCTATAAACAAATTGGTGCTTTACATTTACATACTGATCTTAATCATTTGGAAAAATTAAAACATCTTGCGCTCCAAAAACGCAAAGAAGCCCCTGAAATTGGTCATGTAGAAATATTAAATCCTAAAAAAACAGTTGCTAAATTCCCTTTATTACATGAAAAATTTTCTGCCCTTTATGTATCCGGGGCGGCTAGAATCGACGGTGCTGCTTTACGAAATGCGTTAATAAAAAGCGCCCAACGAGCGGGGGCCACTTATATTGAGGGCCATGCATCATTGCATGTTAATGGAAGTAAAGTATTAGGTGTAAAAGTTAATGATGAAGAACTACTAAGTGATGCGACAGTTTTAACGAATGGTGTTTGGATGAAAGAAACGTTGTCCCCATTACATGTGGATTTACAAATTACCATGCAAAAAGGACAACTAGTCCATATAGTTGCAAATGATCTTCAACAAGAGGTATATCCAGTTGTCACACCACCTAGGGACCCGTACATTGTTCCATTTGATGACGGTCGGGTTGTCGTTGGAGCAACGAGAGAAGACAATGCTATATATGATTCTAGTATGACTGTCGGTGGTGTTCATGAAGTATTAGATAAAGTATTGGAAATTGCGCCAGGATTTTATCATAGTTCCATCGTTGAAGTCCGCACAGGATTCAGACCTTTCACAAAAACTTTCGTCCCTATATTTGGCCCGGTTCCAGATTATGACCAATTATTTATTGCCAACGGACTAGGTGCTTCGGGTTTAACAACAGGTCCATATATCGGGAAAATTTTAGCGAATATGATTGCAGATGAAAATGTGGAGATTGATCATGCATTATACCAAGTGAATGATCATGTGAAAAAAGGTAAGTAGTTAGAAAGGGGTGTTAACGATGATTACATTGGCGCAAGAATAGATTCCTATCATAAAATAGATAAATTTCACCCTGTGCCAAACTCGGAATAATTCCACCCTACTCCTGTCCGCTTCCTCAATTTCTCCAAAAATCCGGATGCCATCACTATGACATCCGGAAAATATTAATCTATCATGTAAGATTAAATCATAAAGAACCCTTACTTCACCTTAGGCAAACTTTGATGCTGAAATTTATGTTCCTTCCATCGTTCCTCATAATGATCAACTACCCTCGACATACGTAAATAGACAAATTGGAAAATCGGGCTCTGAATAAATGTGAAAATAAATGAAAAGATAAAAACAGTTCCTCCGATAAGCCAACCGATAAGTAGGACCAATGATTCTGTTATAATTCTCACTAACCCTACAGAAAGACCAGTTTTATCAGAAATAGATAACATAAATCCATCCCGTGGACCTGAGCCAATTTTTCCCGCATTATATAATCCGCCACCAATACCTAAGAGGATGATTCCAACAATTATCATCAACACATCTAGCCAAGTATGAGTCGCCTCAGGTAAAAATCCGAGTGATAAATAAAAGTCAATCATGACACCCATAATCAATGCATTCAAAAAGGTCCCAATTTTAATATAGGACTTATCAAGTATAAAAGAAATGACAATTAAAAGGGCACTTATTATAATACTCCATGTGCCAATTGACAGACCTACTTGCTCAAATAATGCAACGCTCAAAACTTCCCACGGATGTATTCCTAGATAATCAACTTTTATCGTCATCGCAATTCCCAAACTACAGACATTTAAACCAAATAAAAAAAGTAATGAACGAATATATATCATCTATGACACTTCTCTCTATTAATCCCATCTTCACTTTAAATTACATAATTATATTGTAAACAATTTATGATAGCAATGCCTGTTATTTGCTCGATAAAACTATTCTTTAAACAAGCAAAAAATTCATTTTATTCTGGGCATTTCAAGCCATCCATCAATTAAAATATTAAAATCTCTTTCTACCTAAAATATCCGAATGCTCCCATTTTTCACACTGTCAATGGACATTCGGAAGATTAGGCTATCATATTATCCAAAAGTATAAGTACCTTTACTTCGTCTTCGGAAGACTTTGACGTTGAAACTTCCTCGACTTCCACTGTTCTTCATATTGGTCAACAACCTTGGACAACCGCAAATAAACAAATTGAAAAATCGGGCTTTGAACAAATGTAAAAATAAACGTAAAGATAAAAATAGTTCCCCCAATGAGCCAACCAATTAATAAAACCGTTAGTTCCGTAATAATTCTTACTAACCCTACAGAAAGACCTGTTTTATCAGAAATGGATAACATAAATCCATCTCGTGGGCCTGAACCAACCTTAGCAGCGTTATATAAACCACCACCAACACCCATAATGACAATCCCGACAATAATCGTCACAACATCCAGCCAAGTATGTGATGCCTCTGGGAGAAAATCTAACCATAAGTAAAAATCAATCATTATTCCGATAATCAACGCATTCAAAAATGTTCCAATTTTAATATACGATCTATCTAAAATAAATGCAACGACAATTAAAAAAGCACCTATCAAAATACTCCAGGCACCGATTGATAAGCCAACTTGTTCAAACAATGCGACACTTAATACGTCCCAAGGATGAAGCCCTAAATAATCAACTTTAATTGTTATTGATATCCCTAAACTAAACACACATAATCCAAATAAAAAAAGTAATGAACGAATATAAATCATCGGTGACACTTCTCTCTATTATTCTCATTTTCTCTTTACATAATTTAATTATATTGTAAAAATTCTTCATTGACTAAGCAAGCACAAAACTTATTCTATAATAACGGCTGTCCCGTAGGCAATTACTTCCGAGGCTGCATTCATTACTTGTGATGTTTGGTACCTCATTCCAACGATGGCATTTGCCCCGACTTTTTCCGCCTCTTTAATCATCCGCTTCATAGCAATTGTTCTCGCTTCTACCATCAATTCTGAATAGCCTTTAATTTCTCCACCAACAATTGTCTTTAAGCCAGCACCAAAATCCCGGCCAATATGCTTCGATTGAACAGTACTCCCTTGAACAATTCCCAATATTTCTGTTACTTTTTTGCCCGTCATTTCATTTGTCGTTACGATTAACACCATGATCACCTCATCTATTACTATAACATATTAATTAAAATTTTAATTGACTTTAGTTTGTCTATTTTGATTAATAAGACCAATCTTTGAAAACCGACGTTTGATGTCGTAAACTAGCTATAGACAGTTTTATAAAAAGGGTTTTCCATCACCCTAAATTGGACCCAAAATTGTAAGAAAGAAGGTTGTACATATGAACGTTTTAGTATTGGGTGGTGCTGGTTATATCGGTTCGCATGCCGTTTATCAACTTATCGACCAAGGCTATGATGTCACGGTCATTGATAATTTACAAACCGGTCACAGACAAGCTATCCACCCGAAAGCAACATTTTATGAAGGCGATATTCGTGATCTCACTTTTATGAGAACTATTTTTTCCAAGGGGAAAATTGATAGCATTATGCACTTTGCCGCAAATTCACTCGTCGGAGAATCGATGGAAGAGCCTTTATCTTATTACGACAATAATGTACACGGTTCACAAATACTACTCCAAGTGATGGTTGAACATGATGTGCCATTTATCGTCTTTTCATCTACTGCTGCAACATATGGTGAACCCGAAATGATACCTATCACAGAAGAAGTCCCAACTGCACCAACCAATCCATACGGTGAAACAAAATTAGTAATTGAAAAAATGCTTCATTGGACAGCACAGGCCCATGGGATTAAGTATGTCGCCTTACGGTATTTTAATGTCGCAGGTGCGAGGGAGACAACTGAAATCGGCGAAGATCATACCCCTGAAACACATCTCATCCCCATCACCCTACAAGCTGCTTTACAGCAACGGGACCATCTGACAGTTTTTGGTGATGATTATGATACAGCTGACGGGACGTGTATTCGTGATTATGTCCATGTGACTGATTTAATCGATGCCCATATTTTAGCTATGGAATATTTACAAAAAGGTAACGAGAGTAATATCTTCAATTTAGGAAGTAGTGACGGTTTTTCAGTAAAGGAAATTGTTCAGGTAGCAGAAAAAGTGACGGGCAAGCACATTCCAACAAAAATTGGCCCAAGACGTCCTGGCGACCCGGCGACACTGATTGCCAGTTCTGATAAGGCAAAATCTGTACTTGGTTGGGAACCAAAATATACAACTATCGAAGGGATCATTTCTAGTGCTTGGAAATGGCATCAATCACATCCATACGGATATAAAGGGTAGCATTTTCACGTAAAACATAAAAAAACACTCCTAAAAAAAGGAGTATCTAAGACGCGAAAGTTGTGTTAATAATCCAAAAGTAAATTTATAATTTTATAAGATTCCATCTTTTCATTGTAACAATATTAATCTATGCATCTACCTTTTTATCTATATTTCGTAGTACATTTATCGCAAAGAAAAAGATACCAATAACAGTAACTGTCCCACCAATCGTTGCAAGTAGAAAAAATATCGGAATCATCGTAAGTATGCCAAGTGCAATGAAAATCATCATGATGGGCAAACCGATATTGTGCATCCAAAAGTGGGTCACAGCAGCTTTTGTTTCACTAAGATGTGGATAAAGTTGATAAAAAATACCTGCAATTGCTAAAGACATCCATCCGAGTAAATTAACATGCACATGTACAGTTGCTAAATTAAATATGTGAAAAACAGACATATATAATCCAAAAAGTATCCCAATCATAAAATAGACAACAGAAATTTTAATTAACATATTCCCCATGGAAATATCCCCTCCCTTTAATTTTTACACAACCTTCGCATCCAAATAACTTTAATTATAAAACTCCCAAGTGAATGGGAAGTTATTCATTTAACGATACTAAATACTTTCACATTTAATTCATTTGCAAATAACGACGCCATATGTACGTGATAATTCCTAAAAGTAAAATGATACTCCCTATCATTATCATGTGATAACTTTTTGTAGCTGTTTCAGGCAACTTTTGGCCAGTTACACTTACTTCGTCCTTCATTACCGAAGGATGAAACAGACCGAACTTACTAAAGTGGTTAGTTGAGACGTGAATATTCCCATTTTTATATTTTCCACCAACTAACTTCCATTTTTCTTTGTGCTCATTCCAATAATAGACTCGCAATTCTTCAGCTATATTACTATCAACTCCACCTACTGAGAAAACAAGTTCAATAGGTTGATCAAATGAACTAATAATAGAATCCCCTTGCTTTATAGTAAAATCATAGATGGCACCATAAGCATCTTTAATATTTGGTAAATTTTCTGTCGATGGATCCAATTGATTTATTATCAAACTTAAAGCCTGATTATGACGCAAATTGATTGATGGAATGTTTAGCATGACATTTTCCTTTTGTATTTGTATCATTGCCTTCTTCCTGATGAGTTCTTCAATTTGTTTTTGATCCAATTTAATTTCCCTTATATTTTCAGAATACTCAGATAGGTCAATTGTCATTATACCTTCTTGTTCAATAAGGCCTATCTGATCATCAACTACTGTTGCTGTGTTACCATCAATAATAAATTTAGATTTTATTTTATTTAATAGTTTAACAAAAAAGGTAATTTCTTTTTCGGCAATACCACCAAATTCTGTTTCAACTATTAAGGTCACTTTCTTTTCTCCAATAGAATCTGTATATTGAGAAACATTTAATGTCTCTTTGTTCCCTACCTCTTTTCCATCAATTTTCCAAGTAATATTTTTTATTTTTGCAATATCATGGTTATAATCTAAATCTAACATCACATCCGATTTGAACTTTACCAATGTATCTTTAGTAATTGTTCCCCTATTCAACAGAATATTGATTATAGGGGGCGAATCTAAAGCAATAAACTTCATCTTATCTGTTTCTTCAATATTTTCATATGCACGTTTCATATCATTAACATAAGCCTCTGAAGTTGAATTTAGATAGCCAAATATCGATTGATTGGGTAAATATCCAAATGCATTTTTACCAATATCTAATTTTTTATTGTAAATAGTAACACTTGTTATATTTGTATTTGCAAAAGCCGCATTTCCAACTTCATTCACGTTTTTGGGTAACACAATACTAGTAAGGTAATTAACATAAAATGCCTGATATTCAATTACCCTCACATTTTCGGGAATAGTTATCGTTTTTAGGCTGTTTTGCATAAATGCATTATTCTTAATTTCTTTTACTCTTTTAGGAATTGTTATTTGAGTTAGATTATTACTATTAAAAACCCCCGATTCGATAATCTCTAATTGATTAGGAATATTTATCTTTTCAATATCATTATAACTAAATGCTCTTTCACCAATTTCCATTACACTTTCGGGAATTTTCACACTTGTAAGACCCTTTCTATAAAAAGCCATCTCTCCAATACTTGTGACAACTTTCCCATCTATTTTCCCGGGAATTTCTAAATCTCTAGCATTTCCTTTATATTCGATTATTGTTACTGTTCCATCATCGTTTTCCTTATATTCATAATCGCCTTCTATTTCAGCATTTATGTTGCTGACAGGAACCAATATCATACCTATCATAATGACAACTACAATCCAACTTCCAATAAACTCCTTTTGATACTTATCAATCATATAATTTATCCTTTCTTTATTGATATGGCAAACTAATCGTCTGACACTTGACTCATGATAAGTTAATCATATTCAAAAGACACTAGTCTTTTGGACCCACTACTACAAAAGACCTTTAGATGCTATTGTAAATGACCTAAACAAGGAAATATAATACATAAAAGGTACTATCTTTATACTTAATAAGTATAAGGTTTTAAAATGACATACGTTTACGTATTTATAATAAAAAAACTAACCACCTACAAAAAGATAGATGATTAGATTTAATTTGATCGGTTCTATTAATGACGTTTTTGTCTTTTGTAGTTGAAGTAAACAACCATAACCCCTAGTAGCAATAGCGATACAATTAGCCACATAATGGATGTTGGTATAATATTACTGGTTTGTTCTTTAGTAGATTTGGCTTCCTTCATCGTTTCCTTATTACTTTTATCTTTCGGATTAACCTCTGAAGGGTCCTGATCCATTTCTTCCAAATCTGATTCTGTCGTTATTAAAGTAAAGGTGCTAAATTTATCAATTTCTATTTCTAGCATTTTCGGATTGCCCTCATCGTCATAAATTATTGTTCCTTTTTCAACTACATTTTCCCCATCACTATGCTCAATATAGACTGCTAATTTTTCCAGAAAAACTTCCCGTTCTGTAGTATCCGTTGGAAAATCAATATTATCTAATGGGAATTGTACGATTGTTCGATGATTTTGATAATTTGTTTCTATTGTCATTGCTTCACCAACAATTCTGACCTTGCTCCCTTTCACATATTGTTGTAATTCTTCAGATGTAGAAATACGACTTATTATTTCTTTTCTTTCTCGTTCATCATGTATAGGAATAATCCGGAAAAATAGACTACTTTTGCTCCCATTCATTTCTTGTAATGTTTTCTTAGGTAGTGAAATGGTAACATTGCCGACCTCAATTGATAAATCCTTACCGGATTTTTTAAGTATCTCCAATACATTAACCGGAATATCAACTGTCACTTCATCAGCATGTTCAGCGGAAATATTTCCTAAAATGATGCGAACTTGATTGTTCCCTGACTTCAGTGCATCTTTTATGGCTTCATCTACTGTTTTCTTATCAACATTAACGTGATTGATAGTTCTTCCTTTTGCTTCATTTAGTATTGTTTCCGTTCGTTTCCCTCTATTTTCCCGGACATGGTGATTTGTTTCTTGGAATGTTTGTGAACCTTTCATTCCTAATTGAAATCGACTGCTCACAAAGTAGGACTCATTACCGGCTCTGTCCTCAGCTAAAATGTGTAGATATCTACCACCTTCAACATTGGTTAAATTCAACATTTCGTTGTTATTAAATTTCACCCAATGATTATCATTTGTGGGTGGTTTTTTCATATTAGCACTCCACATATACTTCAAACTTTTTAGGTTTACTCCACTCATGTTATCTAATATTGTCACTTTAGTGGATACAGATTCCGCTGTAGAATCATTGCCATTTTCACTTAATCGAATTATCGGGCCTTCTGTATCAATTTTCAATGTACTTTTTGATACCTCACTTGCGTTACCCGCACGGTCTACGGTTTTTGCTTCAATAACCATTAGACCAGTTTCCCTTATATTTACTGGATCATTATATGTTTTCCACTTACCCCCATTCACCCGATACAATACATGGGAGACCCCACTTCCAGCACCCTCATCCTTACCCAGCTTAATTGTGAAGTTTGGTAATTTGTTATACCAATCATTCTTCCCAGTAATTTCAGATAAGATAATCATTGGTTTAGACGGAGCCATGGTATCTCTTTGAAAAACCCTGGAATGAATATAGACAACATTCCCAGCTTTATCTGATGCCCGAATGTGTAAATACCATTTTCCATCCTTATCTAAGGTGATTTTTTCCCCATTTATAAAATTCACCCAATCTTGGTTTTTATCCTCCGGTTTATCTGTTCCTTTTGACCAAATATAGTGAAGATTACTGGCATCTACGCCACTCTCATTATCAATTACTATTACTTTTGGAGAAATTTCATTTGACCAAGTTTTTTGGCTTGGTAAAATTTCTATTGATGGTTTATTATTATCTATTCTAAACTCACCTGATGTGAGATTTTTACTGTTTCCTACTTTGTCTGTTGCTCTCACATGTAAGAAATAATTACCTGTACTATTCGGTGTACTTATTGATTTATAATTTTTTATTTCTTTAAAATTACTTGTTGGAAAACTTAAATCTGTTGTCCAAGCATACTCAACTTTTTCAATACCACTTTCATTATCTGTTGCTGTTATTTTAGTAGAATGACTCAGAGCGTAATCACCACTGTCTTTTGATAATGAAACCGTTGGTGCCGTTTTATCAATGTTATCGATTGTTATTGATTGTTCTGTCTCGTTTCCCGCATTATCTTCTACCACAAATGTGTACTTCCCATTTTTATTGACTGTAAACTTGATTTCCGTTTTATTATGCCACTTACCATTGTTGTCCTTAATTCGTTTAACACCACTATGACTGTCTGTTCCAATCGCTGTAATTATTATATCTTTGTTAGTTGGTGAAGTTTTATTAGCACTAAGTAGGAAATTCGGTACCACTTTATCCAACTTCACTATTTTAGAAACAGTTGGGCTTACATTACCGGCTCTATCTATGCTACGGGCTTCAATTTTAGTTTCTCCACTGTCCTTAATAATGAAAGATTTATTATAAGTTTTCCAAGTACCTTTATTTAGTCGATATTGCGTATAATCGACTCCACTTTCATTGTCTTCACCATCTGTAATTGATACTGAAACATTGTCTCTTTGCCAAGAAGTTGGGGCACTAATGCTTGGCTTACCCGGTGCAACCTTATCAATATTGTTTATTTCAATTGATTTTGAGAAGTTATTTCCAACATTATCTTCGATTTCAAATGTATAAGTACCGTTACTTGAAAAAGTAAATTCAATTTCTGATTTACTATGCCAGGTACCATTTGCATACTTGATACGTTTTACACCACTATCATCATCAGAACCTGTCGCAGTAATTGTCACATCAGCATTCGTTGGTAATGTATCATCCTTCGTCAAAGTTAAGTTGGGTTTCGTTAGATCAATTTTAAATACATTAGAGGTAAACTCTTTTTTATTTCCAGCTTTATCTTTTGCCTTAACGTGTAAATAATGATAACCGGTTGTCGTTGGTACATTAATCTTCTCGTTATTATTTACTTCTCCGAGGCCACTCGATGGAAAATTTGAATTTGTTGTCCAGACATATTGTATTTTTTCAATACCACTTTCATTATCTGTTGCTATGATTTCAGTAGAGTGACTTTTTGCATAATCCCCGCCATTTTTAGACAATGAAATAATTGGTTTTATTGTGTCAATATTATCAATTTCAATAGTTTTTGTCGTTATATTTTCTGCGTTATCTTCAACTTCAAATTTATAAGTACCATTACTTGAAACGGTAAATTCAATTTCTGATTTACTGTGCCATGTTCCATGAGGATCTTTTATTTGTTTAACGCCGCTATCATTGTCTGTTCCAGTCGCTGTAATAGTTACATCTTTATTTGTCGGTGAAGTATTATCAGCTCTTAATGATAATTTAGGATTTGTTTTATCTAATTTTACTGTTTCAGTTGCTTTAGAACCCACATTTCCTGCTTTATCGATGGTACGGGCTTCAATTTTAGTTTCTCCATTATCCTCAATAATGAATGAATTATTGTAAGTTTTCCAATTACCACCATTTAGGCGATATTCTGTTTTATC
>DAMCTP010000009.1:0-37023 GCA_032113595.1 Pseudogracilibacillus sp. | reverse complement strand
ATGAATTATTGTAAGTTTTCCAATTACCACCATTTAGGCGATATTCTGTTTTATCTACACCACTATGGTCATCAGTACCATCTGTAATCGATACTGTCACATTATCATTTTTCCAGGTCGTTGGTGCATCAATCGTTGGTTCACTCGGGTTTGTTTTATCAATATTATTTATTTCTATTGATTTGATTGTTTTATTTCCCACATTATCTTCGACTTCAAAAACATATATTCCATTTTCAGTAACGGTTTTTGACATTGATATAGTATTTATCCATGTACCCTCTTTTTCACGAATTTGTTTAAAACCACTGTCATCGTCACTTCCCGTTGCAGTAATTTTAACATAACTATTGGTTGGTAATTCATTATCTATTGTTAATACCAGATTGGGGTTCTTTACATCAATTTTAAATACTTTAGAAGTAAACTCATTTTTATTTCCGGCTTTATCTATAGCTTTAACGTGTAAATAATATTTACCGGTTGTCGTTGGTACATTAATCTCCTCGTTATTATTTACTACTTCGAGGCCACTCGATGGAAAATTTGAATTTGTTGTCCAAGCATATTGTATTTTTTCAATACCACTTTTATCTGATGCTATTATTTTGGTAGAGTGGTTTCGTGCGTAACCTCCACCATTTTCCGATAATGAAATATTTGGTTTTATTTTGTCAATGTTGTCTATCTCAATAGTTTTTGTCGTTATATTTTCTGCGTTATCTTCAACTTCAAATTTATAAGTACCATTACTTGAAACGGTAAATTCAATTTCTGATTTACTGTGCCATGTTCCATGAGGATCTTTTATTTGTTTAACGCCGCTATCATTGTCTGTTCCAGTCGCTGTAATAGTTACATCTTTATTTGTCGGTGAAGTATTATCAGCTCTTAATGATAATTTAGGATTTGTTTTATCTAATTTTACTGTTTCAGTTGCTTTAGAACCCACATTTCCTGCTTTATCGATGGTACGGGCTTCAATTTTAGTTTCTCCATTATCCTCAATAATGAATGAATTATTGTAAGTTTTCCAATTACCACCATTTAGGCGATATTCTGTTTTATCCACATCACTATGGTCATCAGAACCTTCTGTAATCGAAACAGCCACATCACTGTTCTGCCAGGTTGTCGGTGCATGAATTGTTGGAATCGTTGGATTTGTGTTATCTACTTTAAAAACATTTGATCTATGGTTAAATGCTGAACCGAAAGTGCTTGTTCCGCTTACATGCAGATAATATTCATCTGTTTTCGTTGGAGTTTCTAGGGTTTCCCCTTTTGATAAGGTAGACCAACCACTTGTCGGCATACTTGTGCTTGTTGTCCAAGTGTATTGCAAAGGTTTTTTTTCGTCATATCCACTTACATCCACCTTTGTCGAATGGGAAGGTGCCCATACCAGATTCCCATTTTCGGAAAAAGCAAGACTACTGTTATCAGTGCTAAAGGTTATGGTGTTTCTGTATCTTTCTCCCTTCCTGATTCCCTCTTCATAATTCTTTGCAGTGGATGGATCATAACCATATATTGTTAATATTTGGTTAAGCGATTCTAAAGAAGATGGCACTGAAAACGGATCTCCAGAAATGTCAGTGTCTTTGTTTCTAATTTCCACACGAGTAATTTGGTTTTGATTAAATGCTACGTGTCCAATAAATGTGACACTTGAGGGAATGACGACACTGGATAAGTTGTTTTTATAAAATGCACTGTCCATAATTGTTCCTACACCATTAGGTATGTCCACACTGGACAGCTTATTACTATAAAATGCTTGGGTCCCAATTGTTCTGACACTGTCTGGAATGTCAATACTGGAGAGGTTATTGTCGTAAAAAGCATTTTTTTCAATTTCGGTCACTGAACCCGGAATAATGGCACTTGTTAGCCCTTTTTGACTAAAAGCATGCGCCCCAATTTTCGTTACTAATAATCTTCCTACAAGATCTGGAATATCGAGGCTTTTATCTTCCCCGTTATAATTTGTTAATGTTGCTGTACCATCGCCATTATCTGACCATTCATAATCCTTGTCATCCGATAAATCCTTGAATATATGATTCATTTTTTTTGCATAGATCTTCGTTGTAGACGATTCATAACCATGAAGTATTAAATCAGCGGAATTATCCTGATTATGATCAAATACCCGATCTCCAAAACTTACATTATTGTTTAAAACCAATACTCTTTTGAGATTGTTATTCTTAAATGCTCCGTCCCCTATGCTCGTAACACCGCTTGGAATGTCTACCCTCGTTAGCTTGTTATCACGAAACACATCATTCCCTATCCTTGTGACACTTTCTGGAATTGTTATGTTCTTAAGTTGATTCCCGGAAAAGGCATTTTTATCAATACTTTTTATACTGTCAGGGAATGTTACACCAGTTAGATTTTTATTTTCAAATGCACCATCCCCTATACCCGTTATCCTCAATCCAGCCAATGTACCTGGTATCACGATATTTTTCCTTGTTCCCTGATAATCTGTAATTGTTGCAGTTCCATCATCATTGTCATTTAAACTAAATGAGTCAATGCGTGAGAATTTATGCCCATTAGTGGTGGCATAATCTTTTGCCGGTGAAGGATCGTGTCCGAAAATGGTTAAGTCACCCGAGTTTGATTGGTTCAAATTAAATGCTCCTGATCCAACAGTTGTGTCTTTGTTTTCAATAATGACAGTTTTAAGCGAGTTGTAGAGAAATGCACTATCTCCAATCTCAATCACACTGTTAGGAATTTCTACATTTATAAGTTGGTTATCACTAAATGCACTATTTCCTATATTTATTACGTTGTTACCTATCGTTACAGTAGTAAGATTGTTTTGACTAAATGACATCCTATCAATATCTGTTACACTATTTGGGATGGTGACCTCTATCAAATTGTTATCCATAAATGCCATCCACTCAATTGTTTTAACACTGTCTGGGATTTCTACACTTTCTAACATGGAATGGCTAAATGCACCGGGTCCAATCTTTGTTACACTATCTGGTATGGTGACACTTTTGAGTGCTGTATAACTAAACGTCTCACCCTCAATCGTTTTTAAATGTTTCGGAAGCACTACATGCTCGAGATGAGGAGTGTTCCGAAACGCATGTATCGCTATTTCTGTTACGCTATCAGGAATTTCTATACTTTTGAGTTGGCTATATTTAAAAGCAGATTCTCCAATACTTGTTACACTGTCAGGGATGGTTACGCTGGTGAGTGGGTTATTTGTATTTGAAAAAGCCAATCTTCCAATACTTGTAACCGTCTTTCCATCTAACTTTTTCGGTATTTTAATATCCGTTTCATTCCCTATATACTTCGTGATTTCCACTGTGTCACCGTCAATACTGATTTCGTAGTTATCAACGGTTTTCCTTTCGGCCTTCGCATCGTTCGTGGAAGAGATAAACATGGCCAACAAGGTAAAGATAATCAGCCAAACCGTGACGATATGCAACTTTTTATTTATAACCATTCTATCTCTCCTTACTTACCTCATTTTGTTCTCTTCATTCATAACATCGCATTTCTTATTGACCAATACCAACGGTTTGCTGCTAGTGGAAACGGCGCTTCCCCTATTTAATCCGACTTTTTATGGTGCAGAAGTTAAATCCTACTTGATCGTGGTTTCATATGCGTTTCCGTCAGAATGATTGACTTTTGCAGTTGATGATGGATCGTGACCAATAATTGTTAATCTTGGATTGGAAGGAAATACATTACTAGCAATGATGACAGAATCATTGTGTATATCAGCCTTAGTAAGCATCAGTATCCCGGAAAATGCTGAATCCTCAATACTTGTATAACTGTCTGGAATATCTATACTTCTTATCAATTGCGAATCTGTAAACGCACCGTCGTTAATTTTTGTAATTGTAACCGTTAATCCATTTAACTCATTAGGTATTTCAACACTAAAATCCCCACCTATATACTTCGTTATCGTTGCCGCCCCATCTCCATTATCCTCATATTCATAATCCCCTTCTATTTCCGTTTCCGCACGTATATGATTTAATGAAATGATCATAACAAAAAATAACAAGGAAATAATAATACCTATGTTGAACTTACTGTAACTCTTTATTACCATCTTACTTTCACACCTATCTTAGTTATTAAAGTCCCTTTACTTCCCTGTAAAGTTAAATATTAATCGTAATTTATTTTGATTTTATCTTTCAAACAAAACCTTCTCATTTCAGTGAAGGAAATCCTTACAGAACCTATCCCATCTTCAACATTTTCCGCATCATTTTTCCTTTTAATTTTGCTGAAAAATTACCTTTTATGACCAAATCCGACAGTTCAAGGGGTGCCTTTGTCAACAACTCATACCCATCCTTCGTAATCAAAACGGTGTCTGAATGTCGATATCCCCCCACTCCTTCAATATAAATTCCTGGTTCAACTGTCACTACCATGTTTTCTTGTAAAATTTCATCACTGCCTTCTGCCAAAAAAGGGGCTTCATGATTTCCTAAACCAATTCCATGGCCAGTACGGTGTAGAAGATGGGATTTTAGCCCATATTTACCTAAATAGTCGTTTGCCGCTGCATCCACCTCCGAGGCTTTCACATTGGCACGTAATATTTTCAATGCTTCATTTCGTGCATTCATCATGTGGTGAAATAATTCTTCTTCTGTTTCTGAAGGCTTTTCTAAAAATAACGTTCGTTCACATTCAGATGCATAGCCATTAATTCGGAAATAAGCCATTGCCACATTCGGTCCTCCCCTTAGAATATCGTCTAACTCGGGAACACTGTGTGGCATTGCACTTACAGGTGCTGGCCAAACAGCAGTTAATAGTGAGGTAATTAGTGGCTCAAAGTCTTTTCCCTTAATCAGCTTTGTTTGAATGTTTCGTGAAAGTGCAAATGGTTCAATGACGCTTGCTCCTTTGTACACAGATTTCATGATTAACGACATTGCATCATCAGCTATTTTTGCACTTTGTCTAATTTTTTCTATTTCATAAGTACTTTTCACTTTTCGTTGATTCGTAATCATCTCTGATACAACGATTTCTTTTGCCTCCATTTTCATGAAAACATCAGTCGGAACATTATGTTCTATCCCAACCCTTTCGAACCGACTCATTGTGTCACGAAATACTTCATACCAATTTTCACTAACAGGCGCAGGATAGTCCCAATAAGTAATTACTTTACATGCCAATACACCTTTATCAACATGGGCCTTTTCAAGCTCCGGAACAATCAGGATAGGTTCTTCCCTAGTGACGATGAAAAGGAATGGCCGCTCTTCTGGCTGATAAGTAATATTTGTCAAATACCAAATATCATCTGTCTCACTGACAACATAAGCATCTAATGAATTTTGTTCCATTTTTTCTTGCAAAGTCTTTATTCGATTTAATAATGCTCGTCGGATCATCCATTCACACCCTTAATTTTCTTTATTTACTGTAGAAAATGCTAACATCATTGACAACTTAACGATTAAAAACACCTTACATTTTCATTGATAATAATTTTTAAACCAAAGTTCCCTATTGACTTCATTGTAAGTTATCGGAATAATGAAATATAATACATAAAAGGTACTAACTTAATACTTAATAGGTATAATGATGTGGAAAAGAGGAATGATCATGGATTTGAGGCATATTCGTTATTTTTTGGCCCTTGCGGAGGAATTAAATTTTAGTCGAGCCGCTGAAAGGTTGTACATTTCACAACCACCGCTCAGTAGACAAATTATGGAGCTTGAAGAGAAGATAGGGGCAAAATTATTTCATCGAACAAAGCAAGAAGTTGAATTAACGAATGCCGGTAGGGTTTTAATGCACGAGGCATATCAAATTATTGACCAAGTTGAACAAGCGTTCATTAGTACCCGTCTTTCTTCTACGGGAAAAGTCGGGGAACTAAGAATTGGATTTAGTGGGGCTGTAAACGATATTATTCCCACCCTTAAAAAATATCGTAAGGCTTATCCACAAGTGAGGATTACCTTAAAACATTTGACATCAACAGAACAAATTCAAGCATTAAATGAAAGAAAAATAGATATAGGTAATATTTCCGTGCCAACGACCAATGAAAAGATCCAAACGATTCCACTGAAAAAATTGTTTTTCAAAGTAGCTTTACCTGAGGGTCACCCTTTAGCATTAAAGAAATCTATCAATCTACGAGACTTAGAAAATGAAACGATCATTATTACTTCCAAATCAGCTGGGATTGTATTTTATGAAACAATCATGAACATTTTCGAAACAATAGATTTTAAGCCGAACATCGCCATTCAGGCGCACGACCTTCAGACAGTATTAACTTTTGTTAGTTCAGGGGTGGGAATTTCCCTGACTCCATCACCCTTTGTGCCAGTAAAAGGAATTGTAATGAGAGAAATTGAGGGAATCAATTTTGCAGTTGAAGGAAGACTTGCATGGAGAACTGACAATCGATCAGAGGTATTAGAAGAATTTCTCGAATTTTTCAAAGGAATTGATATTGAGAAGTTGTAGAAAAGAATTAATAGTTTGCCAAGAAGCACAACAATTATAAATATTATAAAATTGACATTAATCCATCCAAGCCATTTCACTACATACAAATAGAGACAGTGAGCGATTCAGCTGTCTCCTTTTTGATATTAATATTTTGTAGGCTACTTGTAGCTTAAGTTGCATATTCAGCAATTGTTAGCATAAAGTCACCGATTTCAGCACCAAATTCCGGCGCTCCTTCCATAATTAATCTACCCTCGGCTGTTGCTTGAAATAAATCATCGGTTTGGAGCAATATACCTAGGGCACTAGGAATGGTGTCAAATGCCATCGTAAAGAATGGTTTGGAACGTTTGTATTCCCCTCTAGCCGACTTCGATTTCCCAGCCTTTACCCGAATATATGCACTTAGTTCTGGATGCCCAATCACACGCCATGCATACACTCGATCTGGGCTCCTTTTAGCCCATCTGGATACTTTAGGGTGTTGCGCCTTGTTCAATTGACTTATACCATTTGATAGAAGGTAGAAATAAAGCTTGACAAGTAATTGCTGATCCTCCTCCTTTTTGGGGGGAGTTTTGGCACTTAATAATTTATTCATCGCAAGTAATACTTTTAGGAATGGGATAAACAGCCCTAATTTGTACCACCCTTTAAGCTTGGGTAGTTTTTTACTTTTTCCCGAAAAGAAGGCATTAAGTGCCGGTATACTCTTAAACTCTAACTCTACGTCCGGATCTTCGGTTACCCCTAATACTACCGTCCATTTTCCATCGTCAATGTCATAGTGTGTGCCTACCTTACCACCTTCATGGAGGGCACTTATTTGTATTTTGGCATATTTACCTACAAATCCTCTGTGATAAGCTTCATTACTATCTACGATCACTTTTAATAGTGGTAGAGCAGCATTTAAAAAAATACGATTCGCATAGATGTCGTCTTTTGTCATCATAGTTACACCTCGTCGTCCCAATCGTCGTCTTCCTCAATGTCTTTATCCATAATCTTCGTTACCGTTTCTACAATGCCATTCATATCTGTTCGATAATGGGCCATTAAATCCTCATGGAGACCGATAGGGGCAAATTCATCAAGGATACCAAGCTTATGGAATCCACATGCTTTACCACTTTCAGCTATAACATCCGCTACTGCGGTACCGAGTCCCCCGACCACATTATGATCTTCGACAGTGACTATCCGGCGTGTTTCATGAACCGCTTTTAATACAGACTCACGGTCTATCGGTTTAATCGTATGCATGTTTAACACACGAACTTTAAGCCCATGTGTTTCATCAAGAACCTTTGCCGCTTCTACTGCCTGGAAAACACAAGAACCAGTAGCAATTACTGTGATGTCGGTTCCATCGACTAGTTGAATCGCTTTTCCAATCTCAAAACCATAATCATCACTATCATATAATCGCATATCAAAACCACGATTGATGCGAATGTATACAGGTCCGGGAGTTTCGTATGCCGCCACAATAGCATTGGCTGTTTCAATCCCATCTGCAGGTGTAATCACCTTCAAATTAGGAATAGCACGCATAATCGCTAGATCCTCAGTGGCATGATGGGTTGATCCTGCTTGACCAAAAGATAGTCCAGCATGTGTCGCAATAATTTTCACATTTAAATTTTCATAACAAATATCAGTCCGTACTTGTTCCAAAGCCCGTGTCGAACAAAAAATTGAAAATGTAGAAACAAAGGGTACTAAACCAGATCTAGCCATACCAGATGCCGTCCCGAAGAGATTTTGTTCTGCAATTCCCATATTAAAAAAGCGCTCGGGATATTTCTCGCCAAATAAACCTATCTTAGTTGATTTGGCAAGATCTGCTGATAAACCAACAATTTCTGGATGTTTCTCCCCAAGTTCACTCAATACTTGCCCATAAATTTCCGTAGTCGATAACTTCGTCGTTTCCGTTACAGTATATGAAAGTCCACCCGCCATGTTTTATACCCCCTTTATTCGTTGTTCATAAGAATTTTTCAAACGATCCATTGCTTGTCGATGTAACTCGGAATCGAGAGCACCATAATGCCATAGATGACTACCCTCTAAGAAATCAACACCACTTCCCTTGATTGTGTTGGCAATAATAACTACAGGATTAGACGACGATGTGTTAGCATAATCAATTGCCTCCGCTAATTCAGTAAAATTATGCCCATCCACTTCAAGAACGTGAAAACCAAAACTTCGCCATTTATCTGCAAAGGGTTCAACACCCATCACATCTTCTGTTGCCCCATCAATCATATAATGATTTCGATCAACAATTGTAATAAGATTATTAGCATTGTAATGGGTCGTTGCCATTGCCGCCTCCCAAACCGACCCTTCATTACATTCTCCATCACCAAGTAAGCAGTAAGTTTTATAGGTTTTATTACGTACCCTTGCTGCCAGTGCAATGCCCAAGGCAATTGATAAACCATGACCAAGAGATCCAGTCGAAGCATCCACCCCTGGTACCTTGTTGCCATCTAAATGCATACCCAAATTTGAAAAAGAATGATTATACTCTTTCAACCACTCCTTATCAAAATAACCTTTATCAGCAAGTACTGGAGCAAAGCCAACACCTATATGTCCCTTACTGAGAATAAATCGATCACGATCATCCCAAGTTGGATTGCTAGGATCTATTGTTAAAAATTTATGATATAAAATAGTTAATATATCCATTGAACTTAATGCACCACCAAGATGCCCACTGCCCGCCCATACAGTAGTGTCAACACATAATTTCCTTAAGTTATATGCTTTTGTTTCTAAGGCAAGTAATTCCTCTTTCACTATTGCCATGTTGTTCCTCTCCCTTCTCATCCTAATTCGGGATGTCGTTCCTTCACTATTTTGAACGCTTCATCTGCCACTTCAAGAGTATAAGGAAGGTCTTCCTCACTCATTGCAGTATTAATAAAAAGATTATGATGATTGGCAAAATATACCCCACGGCGCACACACTCAGCAACCCATTCCTGATGAAGGGATAAAGAATCGTCATTAGTAATTCGCATATACCACAAGGAAGGGGCTCCAGAAATTTTTAAATCAAAACCGTGATTTTTCCCCGCTGCAACTAGACCACTTGTTAACTTTTCACCAAAATCGAGCATTTTTTGTGGGCCATTCATTTCCTTCAGCTTTGTAATCGTTGCAACCCCGGCAGCAAAAGGAACAGCCGAGAGCCAGTAGGAACCAGTATACATAACATCTGAGGCTGCTTCTTTTAAAGAATCAATGCCACATAAAGCAGAAACATTCCAACCGTTTGCCAACGATTTACAAAATGCCACAAGATCGGCTTTAAAACCAAAATAATGATCTGACCCTTTCATATCAAGTCGAAATCCAGCACGAACATCATCGATAGCCAGTACTATACCATGATCGGTACATAGTTTGCGGATTTTGGCCCAATAATCATTTTTAGGAAACTCGTTATCTTCGAATATTGGGTGATGGTAGGGGGTAGCCATAAAGCATGCTATTTCACCCGGATTTTCTTTGACAATCTGTTCCACTGCCTCATAATCATTCCATGGTACATAGAGATTGTTCACAACATCCTCATCAACAACACCTGGATAGCCCATATTTTGAGTCCACGGTTGGATCCCATGATAACCACCTTTAACAAGAATGACCTTCTTTCTTCCCGTGGCAGCACGGGCGAGCATCAAAGCAATCCCTGTGACATCTCCACCATTTTTAGCAAAAATAGCCCAATCAGCCATTTCAACAGTGTCAACTAATATTTCAGCAAAATCAATCATCTTTGTAGAAGGTGAAGTGACGACATCCCCTTTTTCCATTTGCTTGCGTACCGCCTCATTGACATCCTCATCATTATACCCCAGCACATTTGGGCCATAAGCACACATATAATCGATAAACCGATTGCCATCAAGATCCCAGAAATAAGCACCTTTTGCATGGGAATTATAAAATGGATAGGCATTTGTTGGAATAAAACATCCGTTTGCTGGTCCAAGATGACCGTATATCCCTGTTGGTATAACCTTTGTTGCACGTTGGAATTCAGTCTGACTCTTTGTAAAAGTATAAGGTTGATTCAAGTTCTTTGTTTCCATTATCTACTCTCCTATCGTAAAAAATTTGGAACTTGTATAAGTAATTTATTCATGTTGTCTATCATCGGAAGATAGCCCCTTACTTCAAAATCACCTGATCCTAAACAAGTATAAGTATCGAGCTGGCCATTAAGAATGCCACTTGCTACTTCGAGATTTTTAAAGACCATGCTTGCACGTGGAGTCTTTGTAGTTTGTTTTGATACCGTTAAAACCCCGTGATCAACGGAAAGTTGAACCGCTGGGCCATTCATCACTTCAACAAAGATAATACCATCTGGTATTCGGCTTGCATTTAATTTGCCAATCCGATCATGATTACCAATCTCTGCCAACGCATGAAAGGCTGTATATGCTGTGAGATAGGCATTCATTTTAAAATAGTAAGGATTTTCTAGCAGTTTATCAGTAGGTTTTAAATAGTAGGCTAATTGATCCGTTAATTTAGTAAATTGATTTGTAAGAAATTTGATCTTTAAAAATCCTTTTAATGGTATCGGGTTGGCTTTGTCGTCAAACATATCATTAAGATGCTTTGGCGAGCGAAAATACAACTTAATATCACTTCGTTTGTTACCCCTGGAATAAGAAACTTGCCCATTAGAAAAACTTACATGTGCCCGTGGGCCGTTTTTCACAATAAATTGAATAGCAATATCCTTATCTTTAATCATTTCGTTCATCTCGGAATCTAGTTCACATAAATCCTCTAAATTACGTAATACTGCGTGGAGATTAATATTTGCTTTAACAAGTTGGTCGACCATAACTCCCCTTCCTTTCTGCATAATTTTGTATTACAATGACAGCGATTACATTTTTACTACGACAAAAGATTGATTGGGATTTCATTTTATTAGCTAATAATATTCAATCAATTTTTACAGAAAAAGTTATTTTACTTGTGAGCGAGCTATCACTCACTAAAAGAATATCACCCTTTTTTTGAAAAGTCAATCAATATTTTATTTCCTAAACGAAACTAACTGTTGCCTTGTTTTTTCTTATTTTTGTTGTACTATAAATGAAGAACTAGAATGATATAAATGAGGGATAAACTTGATTAAATCAGAATATATTCAAGAGGCATTTACAAAAATTTCAGACGAAAAGAAACAACGTATCCTTGATGTTGCCTTAATTGAATTTGCGGAATATGGTTATGAAAGTGCTAATATCAATGTGATAGCAGAGAAAGCTGAGATTAGTGTCGGGGCTATGTATAAGTATTTTGGCAATAAGGAAAATCTTTATTTAACTATTGTACAAGTATGTATTAAAAAACTTAATGAAGTAATTGAGGAAATTGTCGAAGATGACGGGGAATTCATTGAAATAATCGAAAGAATTATCCTAGCTATTCAATCTTACTCAAGCACTTACGACTATTTGACTAAGTTTTACAATCAAATGACAACGGAACGTCATTCAGAGCTTGTTTGGAAAATTGTCTCAGATATGGAGTCTGTAACAGACAGGCTTTATGCCCCATTTATTGTGGAAGCACAAAGAAAGGGTCAGGTGCGAAAAAACGTCAATCCTAGATTTTTTTCATTTTTTCTAGACAATTTATTTATGCTACTACAATTTTCTTATTCTTGTGAGTACTATAAAGAACGACTAAAGATGTATGTCGGAGAAGATATATTTGATCGAGATGAAATAGTACTAGAACAACTAATGTCATTTATTAAAGGGGCACTATTTTTAGATGATGAAGGTGTTGTAGAAGGAACGTAAGGGAAGGAACGTAAGGTTGTTATTTTGTAAATTAGTAGAAGTTTAGTTTGTCCCTAAACAGACCTTTATTCAGTAGACACTTACTAGTATCCTGTAATATTCGTGGTATTAATGGGTAGCCATATAAAATATTTTCTATAGGTGATGATGTATGGAAATAGCAGACCTAGTCGTTCAATTCCGAGAAAAATTTAAGACAACAGACAATCCACGGGTGTTTTTTGCTCCGGGGAGAATTAATCTCATTGGGGAACATACTGATTATAATGGCGGTCATGTTTTCCCAGCAGCTATTTCTTTTGGTACATATGCTGTCGTTAGAAAACGGGATGATAATATTTTACACTTTTATTCGATGAACTTTCCTTACGATGGGATAAGGAAGGGTGACCTTAAACATACCGAATATAACAAAGGTGATGAATGGGCCAATTTTCCCAAGGGTATGATTGATTATCTTCAACAATTGACAGGCAAAATAAATACTGGTCTTGATATTTTATACTATGGAAACATCCCTAACGGGGCGGGATTATCCTCTTCCGCATCCATTGAGATGGTCACAGGAATTTTATTAAATGACATCTATCAATTGCAATTAGACCCGATTAAAATCGCCAAAATTGGACAAAAAGTTGAGAATGAATATATTGGTGTGAGTAGCGGAATCATGGATCAATTTGCTATTATGATGGGCAAAAAAGATCATGCGATTCACTTACATACTGAAACATTGAATTACCATTATGCTCCAGTTAAGCTTACTAATCATGCTATTATCATGATTAACACAAATAAGCAGAGGAAACTCGCTGAATCTAAATATAATGAACGACAATTTGAGTGTAGGGGGGCTTTATCTCAACTACAAACCAAGCTAACGATTGAACATTTAGCACAAGTAACACCCGCAATCTTTGAACAAAATAAATTTCTTATTAAACATCCAATCCATGTAAAACGGGCAAAGCATGTGATTTATGAAAATGAACGAACGAAACTAGCACTGACAAGTTTACAAAACGACGACCTAGAACAATTTGGACAATTAATGAATGAATCTCATGAATCATTACAAAAAGATTATGAAGTGACTGGAGTGGAATTGGATACCATTGTACACACCGCCTGGAAACAAGAAGGGGTCATTGGTGCTCGGATGACAGGGGCCGGATTTGGTGGTTGTGCTATCGCAATTGTTGCTAATAACTTTATAGAAAAGTTTAAAGTAAATGTAAATCAACGTTATGTGGAAACTGTTGGATATGATGCTACCTTTTACACAGCTAATATTGACCACGGAGCGAGAGAAATAATTGACAAGTTTAAAGCAATATAACGTGGTCACGGGATATAGTCCTTTGGGATACTGACATAGGGGGATAACAATTATGGGTGTTTACTCAATTATTGAACAATTATTAACTATAGCTATAAAACGGGACCTCATCGGTAGGGAAGACCGGATCTATGTACGAAATCAAGTGTTACAACAATTACACCTAGATTCATTTCCCGAGAACGTCACGATATCGAAAATAGAGTCTATTCCCCATTTACTTCAACAACTTGTAAACTATGCGATAACAGAAAATATTATTGAAAATAATGTGGATGATAAGGAAATTTTTCAAGCAAACATCATGAATTGTTTTATTGCAAGACCTTCAGTAATTAATAACATGTTCAATGAAAAATACCAAGAAGCCCCGGAGAAGGCTACGTCTTTTTTTTATGAATTAAGTAAACATGGTAACTATATACAAACAGAACGAGTGAAAAAGAACATCTCTTTTACAGTTGACACCTTATACGGAAAGTTAGACCTAACAATCAATTTGTCAAAACCGGAAAAAGATCCCAAACAAATGAAACGTGAAAAAACAAGCCAAAAAAACAATACCTATCCCAAGTGTGTATTATGTATTGAAAATGAGGGATATGCAGGGAGAATCGGCTATCCCGCTCGTTCAAATCATCGGGTTGTTAAGATACCACTTTTAGGCGAAAATTGGTATTTACAGTATTCCCCATATGTTTATTATAATGAACATTGCATTTTATTGTCTGAGGAACATCGGGAAATGATAATAGATAGGAATGTGTTTGAACGATTATTAACTTTTACAGAAAAATTCCCCCATTATTTTATTGGATCAAATGCCGATTTACCTATCGTAGGTGGGTCGATTTTAAGCCACGACCATTATCAAGCAGGGCATTACCATTTCCCAATGACAGATGCAAAAGTTTTTATGAATTTTACGATAACAGGTTATGAAAATGTCACATGTTCAATGTTGAATTGGCCCTTAACCGTCATTCGGTTAAAGGGCAAAAACAAATCGGAAATTGTCGATACTGCTAATGAAATTTTTAATCAATGGATCCATTATAATGATGATGATGTGGATATTACGGCCTTTACTGGTGATATAAGGCACAATACAATCACACCTATCGCCAGAATCCGGGAAAATTTATTCGAACTCGATCTCGTGTTACGAAACAATCGAACGTCAGATCAGTTTCCAACGGGGATATTTCATCCACACGGAGATGTCCAACATATAAAAAGGGAAAACATTGGGTTAATTGAGGTTATGGGATTAGCTATTTTGCCTCCTAGATTAAAAGAAGAAACAGATAAAATTAGTAAGTTTTTATTAGGGGAACCTTATGCAATCGAGCCGTATCATCTAGATTGGGCAAAGCAAATAAAAGAAAAATATGAAGACCGATTGCATGAAGCAACAGTCATGGAAATTATTTATCAAGAAATTGGATATAAATTTGCCAGAGCATTGGAGGATGCAGGCGTCTTTAAGCAAACAGAAAAAGGACGACAAGCATTTAAACGTTTTGTTAAAGAGATAGATGGTACTTTTTAGTCAATCTTTTACATAAGATTGACTTTTTTTCCTCATATACAATAGTTCTGACCAATACCTGAATTAAAATAATGCCTGGAAATACAATTGATACAGATTGCCCCTAATTTTATCCTTTGAGTATCCCCTCTCATCACGTAAAAACAGAAATAAAGTCGGAGAAAGTGCTGCCATAATAAGATCTGCCGCATATGTCGTATCAATTGATTCTTGGTTTTCCTTACTTGGAATTTCTTCTAACAAATTACGGAAAATATTGTGTCTAAGTTTGTAAATTGGTGAACAATATATAAGGGTTAGATCATCCACATAATTAGTCGCTTTAATACCACTTAACCATAGACATTGTTCCTCAATAAAATCGAGAGAATATGCTATACTATAATGATTTGAGACAATTAATGTCCTGAATCTATCTTTGATTGCTTATTCTTTTTGATTTGGAACGGCACAGCCATCTGTTTGACAGGCAGCGCCAACCCCAGAATCTGTTGAAAAATTATCATTATTTGGCTCTGAAGCAAATTTCTCCTCTTCAAGGACTTTATTTAGGTTTGTATAAAGGCTCCTTTTGGTTGCGCACCAGATAATGTATAATTTTTATTGATTAGAAAGAAAGGAACACTTGTCACACTAACCTGTCTAGCTTGTTCTATATCAGCTTGCACTTCTTTTCCATAAGCCAGTTTATCCTGAAAAACGCCTAACACTTCTACTTTATTCAATCCACCTTCCGGCACAATTGCAACCAGTGTGTCAACATATCCAACATCCTCGGATTCTGTAAAATTAGCATAAAACAATTTTTCCACTATAACAGCATTTATTCCTTCTGTTTTCGCAAATTGAATCAATCGATGGCATCAAATGTATTTGTTGGTTTCATCGTATCAAAACGTAGATCAAGCCCAACGGAATTCCCTTGCTCGGCTATACCAGCCATCATTTGTTTTGATTGATCTATACTGCCTCCAAATTTAGCTGACACTAAAAATCCTGTCCAGAATAAGGAGAGGTGTTCAGATCTAGTTGGAAACTTTTGAATTCAAGCCCAACTTTATCCTTTTGTGGAAATTGAGCTAAGGGCTTATCTGAGGAAAGTATATAATCAAATTTCACCTGGGTCCCAATCACATATATCGTTTTTACAAGAACGAAATGGTCTGCAGAAAATGTCTGTATTGGCAGAGACTCTACATTTTACTCCTGGGGCTGTTATAACAGCATCTGATCAGCTCACACTGATGCCCATTTCCCTAGATAATTGCCAAAATAACTTTTCAAATGTATCGGATTTATCAAGCTGATCCACCGCGCTCACCTTCAAAATAACTTTAACAGGTAAATATTTTAATGATTAAACCATTTTACAGAATACGATTATTTTTTATGATGTCAATTAATCTTTCTCTACTTAAAATCAACTAATGCACCCAAAATTTATTTAGTTTTGTGCAATTGGTCTTTTAAAAAATGGACATATCGTGTACAATGAATTTATCTAGTTCATTAGTTGGAGATAGCCACCATCCCATTGATAAAACAACATATGTTGGTAGCAGATTTAGAGATAAACAAAAACATCCATCAATGGAATCCCTCACAGATGGCTAATGGTTCTATAAGGACAAAAATAAATATTAACCATTCCCTCACGTGAATTTCCAATACATTTTACCAAAGCACACAAAAAATATACTAAGAAAGGAACATAAATGATGGATGATAAAAAATTAGATTTAATTTTAAATAAAATAGAAGAAATGAAATCTGAATTTCAAACAGATATGAAGCAAATGAAAGACGAAATTCATAAAGATATGAAGCAAATGAAGGTCGGTATTCAAACAGACATGAAGCAAATGAAAGACGAAATTCATAAAGATATGAAATTAATGAAGGCACAGCTTGATGAAAATACTGAGATGATAAAGGCAATTCTTCATCGTCAAGACGAAACAGATGCAAAATTGGAAGGTCTGTCATTGGATTTTGCCAAATTACATGAAGAAGTAGTTTCTATCAAAGCAGATGTAAGTCAATTAATAGAGGATCAAAAATCTATTCATGGATTATTAGGTGAACATGAAATATCTATCCGTTCTCTAAGAAGAATCATAGTATAAAAAAAACCGCATTTAAAATAGCCCATAAATGAAACGACAGTGAGGCAACACAATCCCCCTTCCGACAAGCAAAACATTATTTTAACTTCTATCCTTTTTTGAAAAATGGCATGATTTAATACTATAATTTTTCCTTCCGACAATTTTACTTTTATCGCTCTATATATTGAACTTTTTGTGTATTAATATTCATTAATCCTATTCCAAAAACAAAATCAAAAATGACGTTAGTGGAATTTCTACCATTCTGTCCTTTATGAGGAAAAGATGATTTACTTTCACTAACGTCAATTTTATTGAAAAACGACAAGTTGGTGTTCTAACGTATCCTAAAGATTTTTCACACTAATAATATAGAAGTTAACTTTGATTTTCAAATTCCTTTATCATTTGCTCGACATATACTAACCTGCCATTACCTAATGTAGCATAATAAGTAGCGTGTTTTCTACAAGCTTCAATTGCATTTTGAAAAACTCTTTCTCCAAAATCATGACGGATGTTTTCTAAAAAGTATCTAGTAGTATAGTCATTAAGCGTTCTTGTATACCTTTCTCCCTTCACCATAGCGAAAAAGGCCGAAATAAAATCTCCTGCTGATCCTGCGTTCATTTTGACATGGTTGACAATATCATCTCTACCTTCGGTCCGTCCCATGTCCCCCTCATAAATCTTTTTACAAACTGTATAAGCATATCCCACCATTTCATTAGTAATTTTTGAATTTTTATTGTTAGTTTTAGTAGCTTGAGTATCAATTTTGTTTAAAGTTAACTTGAGTTGATCAAATTGGGAAATCAACCATTTAAAATTTTGCACATACAACTCTTGGTCATGCACGTCTACATCAATCGAATGAAGTATCCTTTTCGCTGTACTTGTTTTTTTACTTGTAAACCATTCAAGTTTGGAACCATACATTCCTTCGATTTCATCTTTCTTCGACACTAATCTATCAAACACCTCACGTTCATATACATAAATACCAATACGTAAAATATTTTGTTGCATGATTTGGAAAAACAGGTGATAACCACTATTCCCGATTATTACATCATACCAATGATCATAAGAAGGCTTTTGAGAGGCAATATCCTCACCTCTACCGATAGACTTACAATACTCAACAAACTTATGCCAAAAATCAAATCGATGAAGTTCAGTATCTGTAAATTGTCCCTTCTTTTCAATTGGAATTTTTACGTTACCTTCCGTAATTTCCTCGCTTTTTGGTTCTGGTATTTCTGGAACTGCTCCCCTGTCATCATTAACAAATTGAATATGTAACAAATCTTGCTTTTGTTCTTCAGTAAAGTCAATTTTCCATCTATCTTCCATAAAATTTAATAACGTTAACCCTCTATTTAATATATTGTTTGCATCCCAATCTATATTTCTAGCCACCTCTATCTCGGAGTGAGAGCCATTCATATATCCTCGACGTTTTGAAGAAGAAGTTGGATGCTTTTTATCCGGAAAACTGTCATTTTGTAACGAAGAATTTATACTTTGAGAAAGGGGTAATAGATTACCTAAAGATGCTGATAAAATCTTTATTTCATCTTTATTATATTGACGAAACTGATTTCGCCAATACCATTTCGTTGAAGTTTGCGGTAAAATATGCTCAATTGTGATTTTATCCTTTTCCACCTTCGTAAATAACTTCCAATCAACTTTTTGAATATTATTTTCAACGGATAGGTGGTTTTCATATTCAAATAAAAAGTACCTTAATTCTCGCCAACCGTAAAATCCAACACCAGAGTCAAAGCGTCGGTCAGTCCGTGTCATAAAGTTTGCAATAATAGCATTTAAATCAGCGTCAACTGTTTCCATCAAGTCATCTGCTACTGTATTTGGACTAATCTTTCCCCCCAATACTTCCCTTGCTTTATTGTAATAATAACTACTTTTGTAACTCGCATTATATCCTGCTACACGGAAACACAGAAAAATAAACCTTTCGATTTCTTTAAACAAATGCAATCTATCCTGTTTCGTTGGTCCATTAAGTGATAATGCGACAGCGACCAAAGGTCTAAAATAAGCAATCCCTACCCTATTTAACTTATTAATCCACTGCTTTTCCTCTTCTGTTAAACTATCATGATCATAAGGGAAAAAACTATAATACCAATACTTTGCTAATTCCTTTAGGCTATTGACATATTCATTGATTTCAGTCGGTGATAGCTTATTTTCTAAAACGGATTCGTCTATTGTTTGCTCCATAACATCATCGGCTTCATCAAAGTCATCAGCTTCAGAATATTCTTCACTGACTTCCTTTTCATCTATAATAGTAGGATGATTAAACACATTTTTTGAAGAGAACTTATTCAATAAAAACCGAATATAGTCATCCCCTCTTCTACGGGTATATTGAAAATAAATACTCCAATGGGCTCTTAAAAAATCATCATCTGGAAGTGGACGGTTTTGATTTCTACCTAGCTGATAATATATTTCTTTCCAGGCATCATTAATATTTTGCCTTAAATATCCTTTGTCCAATTGATCAAACTGGTCATCACCATATAAAGTGGTTAAATAGATCAGTCTATTTTTCAACAATTCTAAATTACTAAGCCTTTTCCCTCTATTATTCATCGTTTCAAAGGCGACAAAAACATCATAATCATCTTCTATTTCGTGTAAATTAAACATTAACCTTAATGTAAGTCTATTGTATAATGTTTCAATTGCCGCTAAACCTTTCATCTCATACAACGATTTTAAATTATCTTTGAAAAACTGTTTGGCATATTTCAGATTCTGAGTATAATATGTTTCAACAATTGTGTCACTACTTTGTTCTTCAAAAATTTTATATCTTAAATATTTATAACTCGGATTATCCTCCTCATAGCCAAACATATAAGTGATAATCATATTTTCCGGAGGCCGCTTTCTATATAAATATTTTTCTGTAATATTTCTAACAGACTCAAAGCCAATAAAAATTTCATCATCTGACTTTCCTGAATTTTCTGCGAGATTTTTAATAAAAAATACGATTTCATGCATTAGAATAGAAAATGTCGTTAATCGTTGCTGTCCATCAACAATATGAAAAGTTTTATAACCACTATTATTTAACCAGTTATCTTCACTCCATGATTGTACTTCCTTTTTGTTTACGGCCTTTAACGATAATAAGCCTGTATAATGATATCGATCTTCGTGTAAATTTAATAAATCTTCCCAAAAATCAACTAACTGTTCTTTTTTCCAAGCATAACCACGCTGATAATCTGGTATCCGGAAAAGCCGATTTTGGAAAAGTGTAGAAAAAGAGATAAGTTCGTTTGACATTTAATATTTCCCCCATCATCTAGGTCATTAATCTTCTATATTTTCTAATTCTTTTAAAGTCCTGCCAGCACCATCTTGCCACATCGTCATTCCATTAACACTAGCAAACACAACAAATCCAGCAGCTGCTGTAGGACTATTAAATAAAGTGTCCTCTTGCAAAATATGATTACTAATACGGTCTTGGTATTTTTTCTTAAATGATGAATTGTATCTGGGCAACTTTTGGTAGGTTGTGGAGAAATTGAAGCCCCTTTATAAATAACGAATCCCTCTTTTGTCCTTCTACCTTTGGCCTCTGCTTTAGTTGTTTTTAAAGTTAATAACGGCTCCTCCTCAGGTTCCGCTTCTGAAGTTCCATTAATCGGCTTTACCTCAAGGGAATCAAATACCCGATGGCCAAATGTCCCCATGACTATTTCAGCATACTCAATAAATTCTTCTAGTTCACTTTCTTTTTCTTCCGTCACATTTCCCGAAGTAGGATGGTTACTGTTTTTTACATTGTATCTTTTTGCATTCAAAGCCAAATTAAAAAAACGATTTTCTAAATAACTTATTTCAGTAGGGCCAAAGGAATTGTTCGAAGTCGTAAATACTACAGCTTCTGTCCAATAATCTTTATTTTCATCCCGTTTATGTTCTTGCAATCGATAAAGGATCCCTTCACCATTCTTCCTAGCCCCGGCCTGACCAATATAAACGATATTTCCCCCTGTTTCATCAGATATTCCAAATAAAAAATAGACACCACTTTGTTTTAAATCTTCACGAGTTTTGCATTTTTCCAACTCGGTACGGGGGATCTTATATGCAACGCCTGTCCAATTGGCAAGTGTACATTTTACCCTGCCAATCGCCGTACCGTCCATTAAAAATAAATTGATACTTTTTCCACGCACTGACATTTCACTCCCCCTTTTGAATCCATCACTGGTAAATTCGTTTGCAAATGACATTTTTGCAAGTCTTATTTGATCGTAAAATTATTCAGTGGAAGAATAAGTTAATTGAGAACGATTTCCTAGGAAAGTATTTGATTTTATTCTAAAGAATTTTTTCAGTTGGGAGAAGAACGTTTTGAAAGATCAAATCCATTTCCAATTTTTAAAATATATATATGGATTATCTATTGTCATCTTATCACAAAATATTATGTATCAATAGTCTACAGATATATTTGGGTGTAAAAGTATAGATGATTTTTATAATACAATTCATCATCTTATCGAGGGGATTTGTACACATTGCCCAAAATCCTATTTTACCAAAAAGTATTGAATGCATTTCAAATCAGTTAACATCAAAATAAAATAGATATGAGTTAACATAATCTGACTTGAAATTTTATGCACTTCATCCATTGTTAATGCTAATTACTTCCTTTACACTGGGTTATGGTATTCACATGAAGCAACAGGGATTCCCAGTAACCTTACCTTTGATGATCGTGTCAATGAATTAGACCATTTTTTGAAAACGGTTTAGCGAAAATAAAGGAATAATTTCCATCAAATCTTTAATAGAATTTCAATCTTTTATTCAATCAGAACTCTTAGAGAAAAATATATTATTTTGGGAGGACATCATGAACAAGAAAAACTTACGTGAAAATTGGACAGGACGCATAGGTTTTGTCTTAGCAACTGCCGGATTTGCAATTGGCCTTGGGAACATATGGCGCTTTTCATATGTTGCTGGTAATAATGGTGGTGGAGCATTTTTAATTATTTATTTAGCCGTAATTATCCTCTTTGGAATTCCATTGTTTTATGCGGAAGCAGGAATGGGAAGGAAGGCACAATCTGGAATTATTGTTGGTATTCGTAAACTAACTAAAAAAGGAAGTCCATGGGTAATCATCGGTTGGTTAGGAGTATTAGCGGCTGCATTAATCAGCTCCTATTATTTTATGATTATGGGTTGGATTATTGATTACTTTATCAAAATTTCCATTGGGACATTTAATGGGGCAACAACATCTGAAATTACAGCTGTTTATGAAAATATGGTCACAAACCCTTGGGAGGTCGTAATTTACTCAGGTATTGCTGCCCTCATCATCGCTTTTATCGTAAGTAAAGGAATAACGAAAGGAATAGAACGTTTTTCAAGAATCATTATGCCAACGCTGATTATTTTACTAACTGTATTGGCTATCTTTTCCCTCACATTACCAGGTGCAATAGAAGGGGCTATTTGGTATTTAAAACCTAATTTCTCAGTCATTACAATAGGAACGGTTTTAGAGGCGTTGGGACAAGCATTCTTTTCAGTCGGTATTGGGCTTGCGGCAACATTTACGTATGGAAGTTATTTAGATAAAAAAGATTCCAACCTCGTTACAGACGGAATGTGGGTTGTGTCACTAGATACATTTATTGCAGTAATTTCGGGGCTTGTCATTTTCCCAGCATTATTTGCATTCAATATTCCTCCGGATTCAGGTGAAGGATTATTATTTTTAACTGTTCCCCATTTATTTGACCTAATTCCATTTGGTACGTTTTTTGGATTGGTATTTTTCTTTCTCGTAATCATTGCTGGATTAACGACTGGTGTCGGACTTGTAGAGGCAGTTGTTGTTAACATTGCTGAAGTATTCAATCTGAAAAGACAAAAAAGTATTATCATTACAATGATTATCTTATTTTCACTTGCAATTCCATCTATCTTAGCACAAGGACCTTGGGCACATATAAAACTACTAGGAATGGGCATATTCGGGTTAATTGACTATGTATCAGGTAATATCCTATTAACTTTGGGTGGTTTATTAATTTCACTATATGTTGCGTTTGTATGGAAGTTTGATAACTACATGAATGAATTAAATTTAAACACAAATAAATTGAAAATACATCCGATATTAAAACCTTTAATCACTATCATCATTCCAGGGGTTATTACTGTTATCTTTATAACAAGTTTTCTTTAAAAAAATCTATTGTATGATAAATAGTGTGTGTTGGTGATGGGGAAAGTCACCAACATATTTTTATTTATACAACTACTAAAAAAGACCAGCAATACAACGTTTTTAACAATCCTTCCCCCATCCAAACTTATACTGTCTGCTCCATTATTTCATCAATTCCACCGTATTATTCGGATCATAGACTTGGTCCATCGACACTAGTTTGGAAATATCCCCAAACCCGAAGGAACTTTTCAAATATCTTTTTATAAAAGCTTGCAGTTTACCACTTTGATAATAGTAACCTACTTTTTTTTACTTTGTTCCCCATTTTAGATTTTAGAATTTAAAAACATATGGGTATGTCGTCGATTCTTAAAAATAAAACCCTGTACAGGAATCATACGTACAGGGCGACTAATAGTTTAGTTGAATTAACTCTTACTCGACTTTTTTCTCCAGTGTCACAGATACTCCCCGATGATCAGAGGCAATACTGTCTGTTAACAAAATATCTGAACTAATTAATTCTTCAGTAACAAAAATATGGTCAATATGCTTAACAGGATATTTCGAAGAAAAGGTCAGTATTTCTTCATCTGACTCTAATGCATTATGAAAACGACTGCTGATAGCTTCCAATTCCTCGTCACCGATTCTCATATTAAAATCCCCCATCATTACAACAGGTCGTTTACCATTCTCAGATAATTGCTGAGCATCATTAACCACGGTTTCTGAGAATTTAAATTTCTCTGATTGCTGATGAGCAGTGATAACACCCAATTCTTCCCCATCAGCCAACTCAACAATAATCTTAAGAGAAACACCTTGAATCGGGTCGGTTTGGGGCAATAACGTACTCTCGGTAAAATTCACGGGGGCCTTGCTTAAGATCGCATTTCCCCATAAGGATCCTGCGGATGGGGCCCAAACATAAGGCATATCTGTCAAAGCTGACAGCATCCCTAATATGTCATGCTCACCATTCAAAAACCAGCCTCTGTCCACTTCATTTAGGGCAACAATGTCCGCTCCGGAATTATTAATATCATCAGCTAATGCTTGTGGGTTAAATCGCCCATCGAAGCTATAGCCCATACGTATGTTATAAGTCATGACCCTTACAGGGTAAGTTACTTCAGTGGTAGTTTTCGCCACCGGAGCCTTCTGAAAAGACAATGAAACAAGTCCAATGACTAATATCGTCAAAATACTTATACCATAACTAATGATTAATTTTCGATTCTCTAGTAATAAATGGTTCGTGGATTCCCGTTTCGAATGAGAACGCCACACACTAAAACCAATAATTAAGGAAGCAAGTAAAAATAAATAATTACGGGGGAATCCAAGAATAAGTTCGAAGGTTCCATAAAAACCAAACATAAGAAGGACAAATATGAACATCCCGGTTGCGGCTGCTAATCCCTTTTTCAAAGGGGATGCTTCTCCTTTGTCGCTACCAATATGTCCAAAGGCAGACAGAATACTTACGATTAACAATAGTTGGAAGTAGAAAGTCCAATCAGGTGCTATTTGTACAATCCCCTCCCTAATCTCCGTTGGAAATGAAGCTAATCCCGCAGCTATCAACATTAAGATTCCAGTGAGCCACGGGTGTTTTTTTATAAGTCCACCACGTAAAACTAAAAATAGCCCTGCTACCATAACAACGAGTAAAATTACTGTTGCCACAGGATAGGGCCAATCTGCTGTCACGACCTCCGCCCTAGAACCGGAGCTAGCAAGCGATCCCGTAATAAATAAGACAGGACCTATAATAAACCAAATATGAGAGTTCCCACCATTTTTCTGGAATTCATAATTTCGAAAATTGGTAAACAGAGCGAATAAAAACAAACCACAAATGATAATCTGCAGGATCCAAGGTAGTGCACCATGTAGCCAAACTAGATCCATTGTCCCCATCGCATTATGTAAAATAACTTCACTGACAATTCCAGAGGCAATCCCAATGGCAACCAAATGATTATCAGCCGGAATCATTGCTTGTAGAACAAACCAGTATAAACCTAAAGCCAACGTTGTCGCTACCATATACCATTGGAAAACCCCGCCGTGACTAGTTTGGAGAATTAAAGTAGAAATAACAAACAGACTCCCAGCAATTACTACTAATCTATGAGGTTTGATTAAATAGGCAAGTCCAATCATTAAAAAGGCGCTTAAAAATAATAGAATTGCCATTAATCCCATTTGTTCAGGATGTTCAGTTCCCATAGATTCAAAAACATTGAAAGCTAATTCAAAAACGGTAATAAGGGAGGGAAAGAAAATCCGTAAAGCTTGAACAATTAATATAATCCCTAAAACATATGTCAAAACAGTGAAAATACTTTTCTTGGACATCGAATCTTCTCCTTCATTAGTTTAATAGACAAATATTCAAATAAAATCTACTTACAAAAGTACTATCCATATTATGTAATTACATAATACAGCAGTTATCAGACCCATTCAACAAAAATTGTGAAGTTTCTGAAAAGATATCTAGATTACTATTTATTAAATTATCCATCATATAAGGTATAAGATTTTCCGCAATAATTGCCTGTTTTTGTTCGCATGTTCCTATCCGTTGATTAGCAAAATTCGTCTCGCATCATGGACTAACCTATTCCGATTTTATCTAGCAAAACCTATTTTCTTGCCAAATATAGGTTAAACGGAAATTCACACAAGTGGTTTCTCAAAATATGTATTAGACTAATTTCATTTAGACCGATTTCTTTAGTTATTTAGTGATTTTTGATGCATCTAATGAAGATTGCAGGAGCAAGGGTTGGAGAAAAAGGACGGAAGAGGTTAGGAGGACATGATTGATGTAATTGCGATGGAGGAACCTTACACGTGTTGAAACATATCAACTATTTTGTAGGGAAAATCCCATCAGAGTATGACAATCTAAATAATTAGAAAATAGTTGTAGTTAATAACGTTTAGTCATACGATCTATTACACATTGATTACGCCCATTAAAAAAACGTTTTAACAGTCTTATAAACCGCTAAAACGTCTTTGTATGAATCATAAGTACCTGAGGTGGGATTCGAACCCACAAGCCCGTGAGGGCATTGGATTTTGAGTCCCGACTTAACTCGTAATTAATCACGATAGGCATTACGTCTATTATAACGTACATTTCAACGGCAAAATAAGTAAAAGACCGTTTCCCTTTCCGTTAATTATAGCCTGTGTTATATCGTATGTAAAGTATTACCATAAAATAAATCGCCTTTAAACGACATCACTCGTACAATACCCCGCCTACTCGTTTCTCATTCGCTTTAAACACGCCTAACATACGCCTGTAACGAATAAAAAAAGGGCATACGTCGTTATATTGACGTACACCCCCATTATATCGCTATTTAATTTTAATCGTCACTAATCGGTATAACATACGTTACTGATAACCCGCGCCCCGACCTATGTTCTGATATGTTTTTAACATGTCCGCCTTTATCTTTTATGTGACGATCTAGTTCTTGGTATTCCTTCGTATCATCGACTACTTGCGTAATTTGCGCTTGTTTTATCGCTTGTTTCGTCATTACTTCCACCCTCGAATAACTTTCGCCTGTCTATATTCTACTAATACGTCATGGGGCATTTGCTCGGCTGCCTTTGCACTTAATAAGTCCATATTTCTAACGTCCTGTAATTCGGATATTAACGCGCGTTTCGCCGGTTCTTCGCCTTCGATCATATCGAGCAATGGTATTACATCGCCTTGCAATGCCGTCTTTTGTGCGTCTGTTAAAAGCGATATTTCTTGCGTTGCTTCGTGTAGCACCGCCCCCGCGTTTAATGCGTTCGTACCTGCGTCGGCAAACTTTAACGCCAATCGGTTTTTAACTTGTTTCGCTGTCATTTCATCTTGATGACTTACGCTAACAGTCGCCCTTGCCGCTTTTACTCTCGCTTCTTCCTTCGCTTTAGTGACATACTCGTCATATTCTTTTTGAATCTCTTGCGCCTGTTCTACGTATTGTTGACGCAATTTGTCTAACTCGTACGCCTTGACTTCGTCGGTCATAATTGGATTGTCGTCCTCTTTTATCCTCTGTTCCTCCGCCAAAAATTCGTCATGTGCGTTAATTGCGTCTTGTCGATAGCCTTTATACATTGACATGTCAATTTCAGTAGCTTTATTACTTTCTATTAATTCTTGCGCTTGTTGTTCGTCTACGCCCGTTAATAGTGTGTGTTTACTGTGTTGATTATGGTCTTTAAATAAAAATATATTTCTAGTCATTCTTTATCGTTTCCCCTTTGTACTTTATAATTTAAAATGGTTTCCATGTTGTACCGTCGATATGCACGTCGGCATATTCCGTCTTTGCGTTAATATCTGACGCCAATGCTTGCGCTTGCTGTTGTATTTCTTGCTCGTTTTCACTATCGTTAATATATTTCTCGTATTTCTCGACGTCGTCAATATCGACGCCATTTTCAATTAAATATACTTGCTTTAATTTCGATATATATTCCGCTTTTTTACTCATCTGCGTATTTTCCCCTTTTTTAATAAATTCGCGAACATGCTCCGCCCTAATTCTTCGCCATCTGTCGGCGTTGGCTGCGTATTCATACCATTAAAAATATTCGGGTCGGCGTAATCTTCTTTATTAATCGCTGGTATCTCGTTCATCAATTCGGATATAGACGCCTTTATGTCGTCGATACTCTCGCCTTTAACGTGTGATATATAGCGCTCGATTTGGTCGTCTGTATATCCGACTTGTTTCATTTGTTCCCGTTTAGTAGCGTCTACCTTCTGCGCTTTAAATGCGCTTAGTCTTGCATCAAGTTCCGCTATTTTCTCGACGTATTCGTTATCGTCGTTGTCTGTCGTTGTTTCTTCGATGTCCTCGCTCGTTTCCTCGTCCTCGTTCGTCTGCTCCTCGTCTGTTATCGCGTCATTGTCGTTTGTTTCTTGCTCGTCGTCGTTCGTTTCTATTTCGTCTAACATTCATCATCGCCCCTTATTCTTATTCGTTTATAAACTATTTTTCGTTAATCTACGCGCCGTTTCTCGTTTGCCTTTGCGACCTCTCGGCGCTTTACCTTCGTTGTCGTTCTCTATTCCGCTTTTCAATTCGTCTAGCATTCGCGACGTCCAACCCTTGCCGTCGTTCATTTTCTTACGAGAATAGTAATCCCGTTTAGTGCGTAACCTCCTATTTATTGACATAATAAAACGCCCTTTATTCGTCTTTTATTTCGTCCTCGTCCGATCCTTCCGTCTGACTTTCGTTTGTTTCTTGTTCTAACTCATGTATTTTGTTTTCCGCTCTCTCTAAATTATCGTTTAAAAATGAGTTTTCGAGTTCTAACATTGTAATACGTGTATGTAGATTACTAATTACTTGATTCATTTTATCGACTCGATGACGTACGAATTTGTTAACATCTTGCTCGCTGTATAATCTACGCAATTACATGTCCCCTTCCATTTGTTCGATATATTCTCTTTGTCGTTGCCTCTCCTGCGTAATATGCGTTATCAAATGACTTAACTTCGCTACTTTCTCCGTTGGCTCGTAATCTTGTAACCCGCCTAGTTCCCCGAACGCGTCGTGTGGTCTGTATTTACTTCTAACAACGTGATAATACTCATCACTTTGTTGACGCTCCAGGATATAATAAACGGCGTCATAAACTCTATCGAATAATAACGGATCGCCTACGACTTCGCCTTTCTCGTATACGTCGAGCGCTACTAGTTCGCCTAGTTCGTCGCTGTCTGACATTACAAGCCTGTAAATCGTCGGCGCTGTAAGTTCCCTGTAACGTTCAAGTGTGATAGTTTCGTCGTTGTATATGACGTTAATTTCAGCGTTAAATTGTCCGTATTTGATTCGATTCAATACGGTATCAAACGTATCACTTATAGCAATTACTTCTCCTCTTGATGAACGTGCGACATATTGCGTATCGTTGATGACGTGTATTGTCGCCCTGTTGTCCGATAGAAATGGATAGCGTTCACCCTCTCGACACTCTCGTAATTGGCGTACGTGACGTGCGCCATCGCCGTATGTGATAAGTCTTTCATTAAAAATACAGTGCAAAATATCGACCCCCTAAAATTAAAATGTTACGCTTTAGGAAATGCAAAAACGGGCTTTTAATAGTAAACTACCTACGAGCAAAATTAACTCTAAAAAACACGCTAAAACACCCCTTTTTAGCCCTTTTTCGCCTGTTTTCAGCGTCTTTTTAATCTCTAATGCGTAACATAGATGCGCTACTTATTCGCTTTGTTTCGATGTTCTCGCATACGTAACCTTGATTGTCTTTTTCGTCGTTCATTTGCGCATGTTTGACAATATATTTGTCTGTTGCTTTTCCGTATAAATGCCTTGTTACATTCGGTGCATTTATGCGTATTTATTTGCTTTTCCTTTTTCGGCTTTAACGGGTAATCGTCCGGAAAAAACGATAAATATTCTTGAAAGAATATCGGATCGGCTGGCAATACCGATTTCATAAAGTACGGGCAAACATTCGCCGTTACTCTTTCACATTCAAACGACAAAACGCATTCACCATGCGCCGTCTGTATGCAACCCGTTTTACCTGTGTAATTCGCGCATTTAGATTTCGCTAGGTTATGCGCCTTATTTAGTGTTGTTTGTATCTTTCTTTTATCTGTTGTATATTGATTACTCATTACGCCTCTGCTTTCTCTCGTTCTATTCTCGCAATTAATATCGCCGTTCTTTCATCATAAAACCTCTTTGCGTCCTCTGTTAAATCTGCGAATACTTCATCAAATGGTTTTTGTCGTCTAGCTGTCAACGCAAATAATACTTTTGCAACTTCGTAATTATCGCAATATTTCAGCATGTGCAACAATAAAGGCGTATCACTTTTTAAACTGTTACATACTCGACATGCCATGACGATATTTTGAAACGTGTTGTCGCCACCGTGACGCATGCTCGTACAATGATCGATTGTTTTATCGGATTGTTTCGTATCTTGTCCGCAATAAGCGCACTCATTTTCCGCTAATATTAAAAGAACGTCATACAATGTTAAATCGTCCTTTATCGTGATGCCTTTTTCTTTCTCAACTTTTCGCCTTGCTTTCCTGCTATCTCCTAGCGCGTACATCGCTTTCCCCCTAAAAGTACCGGCAAATTTTTTCATTCGCTTATTTGCGTCTACTCGCTCGCACTCTTTGCAATAGCTACGCTCTGCCCCGTAAAATTCATGTACCGTCTTTTCCTCGTCGCACTTCCTACATACTTTCGTTGTCGCTGTCGTTGTCATTCTCTCGATCCCCTTTAATCAATTAGTATTTTTTAATTTTATCTATTCGGCGTCTATCGTAATATTTTGACGCTCTTTAATATTGTTTAATATTTCTAACATTCTCGTATTCCTGTTAGGTCTGCCGTTCACCTCGTCTGAAAATCGCTTATAATTCGTTGTTAATTCGATATGTACGCCTTCGTAAGCGTCGAGTGCATTAATTAACGAATTATATAGAGGGTACACTCTATTACAATCGTTATACCTAAATTCTTTCGTTTGTTCGTCCTCTCCGTCTGTTGTCGTTAAATAGACGATGTAACTTGCGTTGCCTGTTTGTTCGAGTTCTTGCGTAATTTTAATTGTTTTCATGCGTCCGCCTCCGTTTTATTCCGTTTTATTTCGTCTTTCATCGTTTCTAATCGACATAGCATTAAAAATATACATTCGTCTAATCTGTCGATCGTTTCGATTGTCCGGCGTAATTGCCCGCCTTGTTTTTCGTACGTTGTCGATGTCATGTCGCTGTCGTTCCTCCTTTTTAACACAAATTAAAAAAGCCTTGTAATCGGCTTTATGGCGTGAATATTATTTAACGACTATTTAACGTTTAAATATTGTTCTATTTCTCGCTTTCGTTCAACGTACGAAAGAAAGTCGGCATCTGTTATATCGAATACATGCGCTAATTTCGATTGTATGCGATCAGTTACGTTTAATCGCTCCGTTTCAATCATCGCGATTGCTGCTAATGATACGCCTAAATAGTCCGCGAATTGTTGCTGTGACATGCGTTTGTACTGTCGAATATCTTTAAATGTTTGATTGTCCATTTTTATTTTTACCTCCTATTGTTTTATTTATATTTCATAATTTGCCCACTTTTTTAATAACTCTCGCATACGAGATGAAGGCAAATACAGTTTTATAGTTTCTCCTTTTCTTATCCTTGATCTATATATCCACTGCAATAAGTCGCTAACAGCTAATAAATCATCATTGACCTTTACGCCGTTATCTTGGAAAAATACCTTTATATCTTGTTGCATATATCTATTGAATACATAAGCTAACGCCCATTTGTCTTTATATTGATTTGTAGCCCTCGTATTATGCGGTATTACCGTTTGCGGCGCTTGGTTACTTGCTTTCTTTTTTCTTGGCTCTTTATAGCCTCGCGGTTGTATGATGTTTTCAATCTCTTTTAAAGTTGAATAATAAACATCGTCACGTTTAGCCTTTGCGATATTATGAAAGTAATTACGTAAATTATTCGTTACGTCTTTCATAAAATCAGCGTCACCCGATTTGTTCTTATTTCTTAAATATGTAACACTCAAAGCGTTTTTACGCTCTCCGATATTATTCATTTTACCGTCGTATATGTCGATTAAATTATATAACTTTTCCCGATTCTCTTTTTTAACGTCATAATCGGTTAATACATAACGCCCGCCATCATTTTTTATAGTCGAATATTCACATTCAAACTCGTATAAATCAAAATAATATTTCATCGTCTGCGCCTTAAATAAATATGTCATTACATATACGTTGTTTATCGCCTCGAATACCGCCGGCGGAAACGCCCATACTAAAAATTTTCCCCGATAATAAAATAAATTACCCGCTTGCGCTATGAGTCTAATATCCATATAACGACTATTGTCGTATGGATCGCCCTTCCATGTAACTTTACCGTTATTAATTTCAATATCTCCCGCGCGTTCCATTTTACGAATATCTGACGGCTTAACGTTCACAGGCTCGACACAGTCCATAACTTCATCAAGAATAAGCGTATAACCGCTATCCGTTAATAATTCGATTAGTTCATCATCTGCCGTCTTAAATAGTGAATGTGTTGACGCAATATCTTTCCCCTGTACGATTAAATCTTTTAAACTACGTAACTTACGCCCTTCATCATTTCTATTGTTAGGCTCGAAAAATTCCCGTCCCTGTACGCCTTTTCTTATTCGCTCGACCTCGTCTAAAAATGGCGTAATATAAATAAACTTATCAAACGCGTCCGCCTCGTTCATTCGATTAATTGCCCATGTCGTTTTACCGCTGCCCATAATCGAATCAATTACGTTAATTTTCTTTCGTTCTTGCATTCGTTTTCCTCCCCGTTTTTATATAAAAAGATGCTCGCTACGTGTACCGTTTTATAACGTTTTTAGTATGTTACCGTACTAAAATTTTTTATAAACGTTGATGTACCAACGGTTACAGCGATTCTCCCTTAAAAGGAAATAGTCATATTTTCGTATAGTATAAACGATAATAAAGTTTGATTCTTCCGAAGGTAACTTGTTACCTGAGGCACTCTTTTACTCTTTTAATATAACGCCTTATACCGTTGAAAGATAAAACATGCCAAAAAATACTATCGTATTTTTCGGGACTTTCTAATTAATACCGTTTATCATTCGTTTTATAAAAGAAGTACGCCCCTATATACCGCCTATATATACCGATTAATAAATCGTTCTACGGCGTCTATAATTCGATACATGTAGCGTCTATCTTGCGTATATATTACAATGCAGGCACTCGACGTATTGGCGCCATTTTCACGATATAGTAAATATATTAAATATCGTTTACCGTTTATTAAAATTATCAGTATTAGACAAAATAAAAAGCCCACCTATTAGTAAATGGACAGTAAAATTTTAATAGTGGGACATTTCCGCGTTTGTTAAGAAACAAAATGCCCCTCTATTAATTTAGATACATTTTGACATCAAATATGACTAGTCACCTCGAAAAAATTTCTATCTATTAATTACCCTCCTATATTATAGTGGTATAAAAAACAATAAATATGACTAGTCCCCTTAAAATACTTTTAAAATAATTACCTCTCTATATACTAGTACATGTTGGAAACATAAATACAAGTAGTCATCTGAAAATACTTTTAAAATGCCGTAATTCATCGTTATATCTATCCATTAAATACCCCTCTATATATGTAGATACATATGAGAACATTATATAAGTACGTTCACAAATTTGTCACAAATACGTCATATTTATCGTTATTTTTTAGATGGATAACACTTTCACCCTTGACATTTAAAAATTTGTAGCAAAATTTCGCGCGACAAAAAAGGACGACCGCCAACCGTCGCCCCTTCTCGTTCGTCCTGCGCCATTTTCGTTATATTTTCTATATCTCGTTACGCTTTAACACTTCCAATAATTCTATCGCTTTAACCTCGTTGATTCTATCGAACATCTCCGCCACCTCGTCTGTATAATTAAACTCTATCGCTGTATTACTTGATATTTCAAGCGCTGCGTGTCCGCTTTCAAATACGAGCAATATAACATCATCTGTTATCCTTCGTTCTTTGTGACGCCACTTGTCGCCAAAAGTATCTACTTCTTCTATAATCTTACTGTCGCTTAATACCTCGTTTAATTCAAAACTTTCTAACGCCATTGTCTATTTACGCCCCTTTTCTTTCGTCCATATTTCGATTATAATATAAATATCTCGTATTACTTGCGCTTGAATAACGTTGCCGCGTTGTTCGAGCGTTTTTATTTTCGTATTTATTAACGATGTATTCCGTTGCCATTACGCCAAATACTAAAATAAATATCATGCCGACAATAAAAACGGGATAACTCATTAATGGATCGGTCGTCATTCGTTCCACCTCCTCACTTATTCCATTACATTAGTTACTTAATAACGTTATATCGTAACAACATATACACCTATTATAATTACGCTTATCAGTAATGTCAACCTTTATTACGTTTTAGCGTTATTTATGTTATAATATTTAAAATAAGCGACAATGAAGCGAGGATAAACGATAATGAAGCGATATATAAAAATTACATTAGATGAAATACTTAAAAAAAGGAACATGACACAAAAACAACTAGCAGCTAAGGCAAAGATACGCCCTGCGTCGATTAGTGAATTAGTGAATAATCAGCGTAATTCTATTAATCGTGATTATCTCGCTAGAATATGCGATGTATTGGATATTGACGATATAAGCGATGTATTGACGATTGTTGAACGAGATACAGGCGAATGATAGGCGGTTATGCGACGCCTTACCCTCGCGATTAAAAAACTTGTAAGAAATTACCGTCCACTTGAGGACACAATTTATTTTATACCGCCCCGGGGTATACCCGTCCTCTCCGCTCTCGCTCGCCAACCGCCCAAGCAACGCCCATAAACGCCCACCCCTAATTTCGTCTAAAAACGTTGATACAACGCCATTATAGACGCCTACACCCTACGGGCATAACAACGCCTTAGAACGCCTAGAAACAACGTTAAACAGACGTTAAACAGGCGTCATGGCGACGATAGTCCCCACGTCACAGCAACGACAGGTACAACGACGGCATAACGACAGGATCATCGACAGTAACAACGATATTTACATACGAATATGTACGATGTATAAGGCGTTGTATTATTCGATTGCCTTGTCGCTATGACTTGCGATATGCTTTCGTCTGTTATTCGTTTGTGTTTGTCGTTTGTATTTCGCTTATTTGTCATTTTATATCCTGCTTTGTTACTCGTTTATTTTCCGTTTTCTCATTTTCCATAAAGGTATACATTAACGGACGCCCCAATTTGACCGTTTATTTCGTCTTTATATCGTCGGATATACCTTTATAAACGTTCATAAATAGCATTGACCTTTACGGACATATATGTTATAATGGAATTAGAAAGGAAATCAAGAAGAGAAAGGAAGTAATAACAATGACAACATACGCTTATATAAGAGTATCGAGCAAGGAACAAAACGAAGGTAGACAACGTTTTACGATGAAACAACAAGGCGTTGAAGAACGTAATATCTATTGCGATAAAATCTCTGGTAAAGATACGGGACGCCCCGAATATCAATCGTTAAAATTAAAGGTAAAGCCTAACGATACTGTTATATTCGATTCATTAACGAGAATGTCACGAACTAAAGACGATATAAAAAAAGAGTATCAACATTTTATTGATCGTCAAATTTCTTTAAAGTTCATTAACGAGCCAATGCTCAACTACGACGTTAACAAGGTAGAAAATGATCCTGTAATGCGTGCAATTCCTGAGATGATATTAACGTTATTGTCCGCCTTTGCTGAGAAGGAACGTAACGACATTAAACGACAACAACGTGAAGGCATAGACAACGCCCGTCGTAACGGCGTACACCTCGGACGTCCTCGCATTTCATACGATACGATGAACGATGAACAAAAACAATTATTTATCGAACAATATAGACGCTGGAAGGACGGACAACAAACGGCGGTAGAAACGATGAGAAACGTCAACTTAAAGAAATCAACGTTTTATAAAATAGTTAAAGAGTACGAGGCGTTAAAAAACGATAAAAAGGCGGTGTAATCATGATTAAGAAACGTACAATCTATAAACTATTACGAATATCTAACGACATAAACGCTGTAAGACGGGGACGGATCGGTAAACGGATCGGACGACGTGTAACAGGACGCATGACAGGCAAAGGCATACGGCGGTTGTTCAAGTAGTAACTTCGTTAGTTCAAGTAGTAACTTCGTTAGTTTCGCTAGACTGTCGCCCATTCCCTCGCCTTGTCCTCGCCTATTCCCTCGTAAAACACCCGATTTATAAGAAACGAGCAGCCCTCGAGTTTTTCGACCCCTTACGTCGCGTAACCGCCGCCCGATGTATTTACGTCATATACGTTTATATTACGTCATACAACGCTATATTACGCCATATACAACGATATAACCGTATATACATCGCATTACCATCATATGACGTCTATTACCTCGCTATTACTACGTTATACTATCGCCTATGTAAACGTTAGTAACCCCGTAACTGTTGACGATTCTCAATTATATAACGTGTTCCTTCATTATAGCGTTCAATTCATACTAGTTTACTACGAATTAAATACGCCTTTACATTGGCTATTACAATCGCTATTACATTGCCGTTATATCAATCGGTATTACATTGGCGGTATTACATCGCTATTCCCTGCGTCATTTCAAACGTACATAACTCGTCCAACATGTTCGACAGTACCCCGTTAAAATAACCGGCAATATTACGTATATCCATACGC
>DAMCTP010000008.1:0-80107 GCA_032113595.1 Pseudogracilibacillus sp. | reverse complement strand
TCCCTTCGCAACTGCAAAGGTGGGTGATGATTTCCCCTTTCATAACCTTCAACAAGATTTTTTTTGAAGTGCCAAAAAAATGAGCAAATTTTTTTTTAAAAAATTATCCAAACCACAAAAAAACTCAACTGAATTATGTTCAGTTGAGTTTCATAATTTATCTATATTAAATTAAGTAATATGTGCAGATATATAAATTGTGCTCGTAGTTATCTCTGAAAATTTCAAATCTTTTACAAATACCAAATGTTATCTAATTAAAAAACAATAAATAACATGAGGGTATTCTATTCCCAATACCACCATGTTCTTAAAATTAATTCTAACCCTAGAACACTATGAACCTCTTTTTGTCCACCTAATATTTAATCAAATGGCATGGAACCTTAAAACATGTTCCATAATGATCCATTCCTGTTAATATATTAATATTGTACTATACATAACTAGTTATGAACAATCGCCCATTGAAAAAACGATAGAATTTCAAATAGTCATCCATTCTGATGTTCAGTTACAATGGTGAACGTGACACCGAATTTGTCTTTGACCGTGCCGAAAGCAGGGCTGAAAGGAGTTTCTTCCAGCGACGCAATCACATTTCCTCCTGCTTGTAAGGCATCAAAAATGCGCTTTGTCACCTCTACATGGTTCGTGGATATACTTATGGTCACATTATCACCGATCTGAACAGGCATTTCGGGGGAATCAGAAAACATGATTTCCGAATCGCCAACTTTTAAAACGGCGTGTGCAATTTGATTTTTCAAGCTATCGGGAAAAGGCATGGGTAAATCCGCATATGTTTGAATATGCAGGATGCTAGCGTCTAAAACTTGTTCATAGAATTGAATGGCTTCTTTCGCGTTTCCTTGTAATTTTAAATACGGTTTCAAGCTGATCATCATTATTAATCCTCCATACTGTATTTTTTAAATGGTAATTATTCCAGTCGCCAGCATGGTAACCATATGCCATCTTCCGCTTTGTCGAACAATTCGTTATGAACGATCAATGATAGACATCGCCTGATTCGGTCCGATATATTCTTCAGTTTTATCGTCCATAATACAATCCTCCCAGCATTCAGTTAATTCGAACCATCGTGATTTATAAATTCATTATACCATCCACTTGAATGACGTTCTAGTACTTAAACGGGATTCAATATATGTGATTTAGCGGCTGTATAAGAGAAAAATCAGGTAAACATTTATGAAGGATTAACTTATGTTTTTGAATAAAATTTTGTGTAAACAATCAAAAATGGAACAGGAAGTAGGCAAGCCTTATTTCTTATTCTTATTATTGATAATAAACAAAGCAAAGACTGCAACAAAACAACTAAATACACCTATCCATAAAACTGGTTCCATGATGATCCACTCCTGTTAATATATTTATACCGCACTCCAAGTAACTTGTTATTGAACAATCGCTCCTTTATGGAAAAGTGATAGAATCCCAAAAAGAAACTTCCAGTGAAGCTTATTAATAATTGCTTATTTAAGATATTTTTATAACATATGAAGTGATTGCCTTAATTTTTGAATTTTTACCAAAGCCTCTGAAGTTATATACATCGCAAAAAGCAACACTTTCCTTATCGTTTAGTATTAAAGTTCCATTTACAGAACCTGTATTTCCGTGTGTGATGATGTTCTGTATACGTAACTGTTGAACTTTACGATTTTTCATTTGATGTAACGCTTTTTCAAAATCACCTTTTCCCCGAATTAGTTTATCACCGATGATTTCCCAAACCACATCATCTGTCATCCAATCCATACAAAATTCTATTTCATTTTTGACAAAAGCGATACTAAGATCTCTAAGCAGCTCTTTTTTAGGTGAGTTTCCACAATTCTCAGCACATTCTATCTTTATATTTTCAGAATGAGTCTCCATTGTCTCCATCTCCTTCTTTGGTTATATAATACTATCTTTAAATACTATTATTTCAAAATCCGCAATTCAAGCAAATATTTAGTAGAATATCAAACCAATGACCTCGAATCTTTCCATCGAGGTCATTAAAGCGCATCTGCTGGGTTTTTACAATTAGAAGGTTATTCCGGGATATATTCTCCGCCTATTTGACTGGAACCCAGATTTCAGTTTTAGCTGTGGAGCTGGTCGGATCAGGACTTTTATATACTTCCAGAGACGGTGCACCGCTATGTTCATAATCATTGGACGGAAACCACTCTGAATATATTTTTTTCCATGTCTTCGGCACCACATCAGCTACGGGCCCCACGGCTTCAAAAATCGCCCACTTTGCAGCAGATACTTCGTAGCTGAATAATCCATCAGGTGTGCTACCTTTGTATTCAGTACCCACCCAATATTCAATCTCATTGTCCTCTTTACTATAATCTACTGTTGCTCCAATTAAACCTGATATTTGACCGTTATTCAAGCCTAGCAATTGGTTAATAGTTCCGTCCTGCCCGACTTGGGACCAAAAACGACCGATATCCCGAGACGGACCGATATCCCCGTCACAATTAAGCCGTTCTTTCACCCCCACAACCTGGAAGGATTCCCGTTCTATCAATTGATAATTCATCGGTTCGACTCCTTTCACATTCACCTGTATCACCAGGCGGTTATAAGATTGTAAATTGCCCATTCCTTTACGCGCTTCACTCGGCGTAAGCCCGTGTTGTTTATGAAATGCTTTGGTAAAAGATTCAGGAGTTTGATAGCCATATTTGTAGGCAAGGTCAATAATCTTTGTACGACTGTTGCATAATTCATGAGCTGCTTTAGTCAGGCGACGTCGCCTCAAATATTCTCCAACAGTCATATCCGTTAGAATGACAAAAGTACGTTGGAAATGATAGGGAGACAAATGAACTTGTTCAGCAATGTCTTTAATCGTGATGTCATCCAGCAGATGGTCTTCCATGTATTCGATTGCTTTTTGTAATGATTCTACCAGTGCCATATGGTTCACTCCTTAATTACATGTTAACTTATTAAACCCTCTAAATCCTGTCATTTTGTGCTTATTTAGGACAGTTTTCCCTTACGTAAATATCATACCAACATAAACCAAATGAATTAGTCAACGTTTTCATAACCTGTTAGCACAGCAAGTAGTTGATATTTTTGTGTATTCGGATTATCGTGTGGAATACGCAATTTCAACGGAATGTGCAGCAACGCTTTTGTTGGCTTATTTAACAAAAGTATCCAGTAAATTTAGGTGTAGAAATCACAAAGCGATAAAGTTTTTCAACTTATACGTTTAATCACTACATAATTTAGTACAAGATTCGAGGAATTTAATTATATTTATATCTGTTTCTTTAGATGATTTACCAAGCCAAATTAAATGTCCCCAAACGTCAAGTAGGCATAATTCTGAAGAAGGTATATTTTCATGGGCAAAATATGGATGTTCTAAAGGGACAGACCCATCATGTTTGCTGTGCATAATAAGAGTTGGACAAGTTATAGCTTGCAAGTTTTCAATAGATATCTCATTTATCTGTACTAAATCTATAAAAAAACCATATCTTGATCTTTGACGATTGTTCATTTTTTTAATAGCTTTTACATCTTCCTTATTTAGCATATCCTTTGCTTCTTTATACGTTAGTTTGCTAAATGAAGAAAACATTTGTTTAAAAATGAATCGCGGAAACAGATTATTCATAAAAGAAATTAATTTCCATGTGTATTTTTCAGTTTTTGGATGAAATAGTACTCTTGCAGCTTTGTATTCCTTATCCTTCGGAGTAAGCCATTCTTTCGTAACAGCAGATTGTAAGGTAAGTGAACAAACAATTTCTGGATAGTTGGAAGCAAAATAAATACCACTAGGACCTCCCGCAGATATAGCGATTATGTGAACCTTCTTTATATTTAGATGCCTTAATAATTTTAAATAATACCGGCACGCAGTAGATAAACTTTCTCCTATTTCTTTTGATGTTCCTCCATATCCTGCTCTTGAAGGGGTAATTATAGAGAAACCATTCTCTACCAATGCTTTATACCCAAACTCTTCATTACAATTTGAATGCCCACCGTGCAAGATAAATATAGGTTCACCTTTACCAATAATAGAATATTCAATTGTGCCCCCTTTTGTAGAATATTTCTTAATTCTTCTTTCCATTAATCTATCACCTTTTTTTACACAATCATTAATCTTTGACGATATTTTTCCTTCGAGAATCATTGCCCTTAGTTCAATTATAGTAAATATCATTTATTGCACATCTATTGCACATCATTTGTCTACTGTGCAATAGTGCAACATTTTGCAATAACAGTTCCCACACCATTTTCCGAATACCCATATTTTCTATATCATTTTTTCAACTCGTATTTTATCAATACATTGCCAGAATCAAATGATGTTACTGATTTAAGTGTCAACCCAAATTGTTTAACCTGATGAAACAATGACTTACCCTCACCTGCAACGACAGGTGTTACTATAAACATATATTCATCAATTAAAGCCTCATTAGCTAATTGCTGTACGATTGTACCGCTTCCCATAATGAGTATATTCTCACCTTTAAGTTGCTTTAACTTACGAACTTCTTTTATAATGTCCCCATCAAATATCTCCGTGTTTTGCCAGTCAGATTCTTTTAGACTCTTGGAAAATACCATCTTGTTTAATTGGGTAAGCTCTTCAGCCACAGCTTTTAATTCTTTTGGAGCATTAGGATCTTTTAAAAACGGTGTCCAGCTTTGTTCAAAACCGCGATATGTCTTACTGCCTAAAATAAGCGTATCCGTTTTTCCTGTCATTTCATGCGCTACCTTATCAATTTCTGGATCATGTATAAACCAATCCATACCAAAATTTACTTCATTTAAACTGGCAAAATACCCATCGATTGACATTCTGTTTAACATAATTACTTTTCTCATAGCATTTGGACTCCTTTTTGATTTGGTGAGTCCATACTACAATTCTTTTCTATAAAAGTATTGTAAAATTCCGTCAAGTTATTCTAAATAAGAAGCACCTATTTCATCGTAGTGAAATTCGTTTACTTTTTGAGAAATACTTTTCGGTGTGATTCCAGAAAATTCTCTAATATCTCGTATGAAATGTGATTGATCATAATAATTAAGTTCTTGCGCAATATCAATTAGTCGCTCATATTTTGCAGAATCAATCATATGAATCGCTTCGTTAAATCGCCTTACCCGTATATAAAATTGTGGTGTAAGTCCAACCGTATATACAAATCTTTTTTCAAATTGGCGTTCTGACAAATGAAATTGTTTAATGAGCTGATTAACTGTAATAGTTTTAATATTACGATGAATAAATGTAAGACTTTCCTCAATTAATATATCTCGAGGGTAACCATGATGTAGTTGTTCTAATAAATAATCTGACAACATCGTTACACATTCATGAATGTTATTTGCCTTGATTAAAGCTTCATTAAGAACATTCGTACTTAAATCTTGATAGCCATCATATTTTTTTGTTGTCAAAGTTGACGCATCTATACCAAATAACGTTTTTAAAGCATGAGGTTTCAAAATAACTTGTATTGTTATGTAAAATCCCTTTTTGAAATGCATCACCGCAAGATCTGTCACTTGTCCATAAAGATATAATGTAGGTATTTGAGATACCCGGCTTGTTTTTGTGACAATACTTTGTGTTGCGGATTCCCCATTAAAATGCTGAAATACGATACCCGGCAAGCCATTTGGACAAACTTTAATGGATAAACTTTCTTCGCCAACATATTCGAAAACTCTAATATTCTCAACATCTTGCCTAAGAGCCTCAATTGGTGGAAAGACCTTAGATGAAAAAGTTTCTTTGTTGTTTTGATTTTCTTTCATTTGATTTCCTCCTAACACCCCACTTTAGCAAAAGCACAGTAAATGCAATTTATCGTCATTTTTGATGAAGTAAAGATAATAAATCAAGTAGCTTTCTACATTCGAAAGCACTATGATACCAATACTTCTACCAGAGGATAAAGGAATCTGTTTATCAATATAAAAATTAAATTGATCTCTTAATCCTCTTTTTTCCTATTTCTTTTTTTAAGTCTTATACGGCTTTCCAAATCTAACAAGAACGTGCCAAAGATACTTCAATTCCTGATGTACTTCCTCAGCCGTTCCACGATTTGTCCACTTCTTAGGGTGTTTGTGAAGAGAGTTAACGGCTTGACCAATAGCACGCGCATGGACAACTTGATTTTCAGAGATACGTTGAGCTAAAGATTGCATAGATGGGCCCCTAAAATTTGAAGGTACATCATCTGCTTTTAGAACAAAGCCTTTATGCCAATTTAATTCAATCGCATATTTTTCACACAGACTTTCTAAAACCGCTCCAATATATTCGCCCTTATAAGAAGGGTCTGCAATAAGGACTTCAACATCGTCTTGAAGTGAGACGTCCCCGTGGACTTGAGCTTCAATATATTGATCAAGATTTCTACCTGGTTTCTCATGAATATAATTAACAGACCTATGAAAATTAATAAGTATATGCTCAATTAGATTCGTTGGTCTCATGTCCCTTACACCCAAGACTGATTCCTTGGAAAATGCATCTTCTAAAATAGCTGCCAAAATCATTTGAAAAGCTTCATATGTTCCTCTTTCAAAGGGCTCTCGATGAGAATCTAAATATGTAAAGGTCGAACGTTGTGCAGTTTGGGGAGATAAAAGAAAATAACACGAACCAAATCTCGGTGCTGGTCCCTCTTGATATAACATTAAATTTAAAGCACCGTATTTTGGGCGTTCGACATTCGTTACCCGTTCAAATTGATAAGCTTCTCCAAACATTTTATTTTCCCAAAGATCTCGCTTTCCTCCAGGATGTGGAGATACTTTTCCATTTGAGATGAAAGTCTCAAACTGATTTTTATATACTCCTTGTTCATACAATGCTTCAGCAACACTTTTAAAAGATGAATCAAGCCGGTCGGGATGAAAATGAAGAGCAATGCGTGCGTTTGTTTTTAAATTATTTATAGCTTTTTCATAGTGATCGTTTTTAATATGGGACATTTTAAGAACATGGTTAATGATGGCTTGAGCTTGATTTTGATATTTTTTAGCATAATGAGTTATATAATCGAGAGCCAATTGCTGAGAATGAGTTAATTCAAACAATGATAACCCCTCTTTTCATTGTATATTCCGATTTATTTCATTGTACAAGTTGTACACACAGTTTCTAATTATATTCCTTGAAACATTCTGAATTAACATAACTATGTCTGAAGAAATATAAATAGTTTTTACTCCTATCAGATCATAGAACATATCCCTTCTTTAAAAACTTTAGTACCGTAACTTTAGATCATCAATATTGCACTCTTACTTACTACATTAAGATTAATTGACTTTACTCTCTTTTCTTTTTTCAAGTTTCCTAAATCCTATATAAATTAAGATGATACAAGTCACTAGCCCAAGGATTGCAGGGATAAAGATTGATTTCCCTGCTTCTCCACCAAACATAACACTCCAAGTCATTTTGGCTATAGCTATAAAAACAATAACAGATAATCCAAACCATAAACTTCGTTTCCAGAATGCTACTGCTAAAGCAGTAAGTGATATAGGTACCAGTGATGACATGAGTACTTTGGCAAATCCCCAATCACCACTTAAATACTCCTTTTCCATTTCTAAAAATTGCTTTGCCTGTTCACTTATAACAGTAGGCTTTGGGAACCAGAACATACTAGTTAATAACAAGAAAATGGTTCCTAAAATACCAGCCCAACTTCTTTTGTATGCAAAGTAGCAAAATGGGATAAGGAATAAAGGTTTTAAATACCAACTTAATTGGTTCTGATGCCGCTCATAAGCCCACTCGAAAAAAGTTTTATTCGTAAATGCTAACGCAAGGAGTATTAAAGTAAGTACTCCAAAAATTACAGCAAGAAATTTATCATACTGTTTTAGTTGTCTTGTGATATTATTCACCCCTATCTAATCCTCCACTCATAAAGTCAACATAATTATCAAGATTCTTTATCATTCTTTGAAGATCAAAATCCTCTTCCTCACAATATATTTCATCAAAATGAACAAACAGGTAATTGATAACATAATAGATCTCTACCGTCGCAATGCTGTCAATTTATGCTTTATTAGGACAGAATTATAGTGCTATTCGATAAAAAAGTATGAAGCGTGAAGCCTTGTTGCACACCTGTTACCAAAGACGTGGAAGACTTAATTTATCGGGATTCCTAATAAAGTAAAGCTTGTGTATCGAATTGTTTCTGAATTGTGTGAGTACAACAGCAACAATGCCTTTGCTAGATCGGAGCACACACCCATGTTGACCATTGATATTCTCGATTTCTATGTGAACGCCTCCTTCGAAATGGGGCGCTTGACGCATAAGTCCGAAAAGCAATTGAACAACACGTTCATATGATTTAATTGGATGGCTAGCAGCTGGTGCTTTGCCCCCTCCGTCTGAAATTAAGATAATATCTTCTGCAAGAAGAGATACAACTGTATCAACATGACCTTGCTGTAGAGCCAAAATAAATCTACGAACCCACTCCTCACTCGCTACTTCCGCACGGATCGAATCATTGTGCGTAATCCCCATCTTTTCCCTTGCACGACTGACCAATTTTCGACAATTCAACTCACTTTTTCCAATCACCTCAGCAATAAAGGGATATTCGCATCCAAGAGCTTCTCGCAATACGAATGCTGCTCTTTGTGAAGGTGAGAGTTTCTCAAGCATGTCGAGCAAAGCGTAAGATAATAATTCACCACGAACAATCGATTCCAACGTTGTATCACTTGGAGTAAGAACAGGCTCGGGAAGCCAATATCCGAAATACTGCTCCCGTTTTTTACGCGCGGATTTAAGTATATCCAGACAGCGATTTGTCACCATTTTGCACAAATAAGCTTTCGGTTTTACTAATCGTTTAGGTTCAACGTCGTATAATTTCAGAAATACATCGTGAACCGCATCCTCTGCATCGGACGTTGAACCAGTTAATTGATAGGCAAGTTTAAATAGTAGTCCTTTATACTGTGCGTATAATTTTTGCATCTGAATCCCCATCCTCTATCACCCCATTTTTTTCCCTTTTAACAAACTAGCATGATCCCACGTTAATTTTCGAATGTACCAACCCAGTTTTCCGGTTATTAGGATATTTAGTCCCCACAGACGAGTCCATACCATTCCTAGCCCTGGACCCAATCCAAAACAAAAGAAATCCATATAACCTTTATGCGAATGTGGCTTTCCTCCTGTTAAATCTGACATTACAACCTTCCCAAGCCTCACTGCTTGAGCGCTCGCTTCTTTACACGTTTTCCCGTCAGGTCGACCGGTCGTAGCATCCAAGATGTGTGCACAGTCGCCAATACTATATATACCCGGGGCACCCTTAACTCGATAACTTGTATCTACAATGACGTAACCTTCCGGAGTGAGTGGTAACCCAAATTTCGGTAACATTGGATTGGGTAACAATCCTAATGTCCAAATACACAGACCTACGGACATTTCTTTACCATTGAAAAAAGAAAGCATCCCATCTTTTTCTTGTAAAACCTTGTGTCTGTGCAAGACCGTTACACCGCTTAAGAAGAGCAGACGCTCTAGTTTATTCCCTACCTTAGGCGGACCCTCTTGGAATAGCCTGCTGTGCACATTCAACAAGCATATACGTACATTATTCGGGTCAAGTCCTACTTTCTTTGCATCTTCACGAACGATACAAGCCAATTCAGCCGACGTTTCAATCCCGCTTATACCAGCTCCGACAATAGCAATCGTCGTCAATCTCTGACGTTCCACTATATCAGTTTCCATAACAGCCCGCTTTAAGTTAGCACGCCACGCTCTTCTAATCTTCACTGCAGTATCCAAATCCAACAAAGGCATTCCTCCTAGTTCGACAGCAGGCTGTCGCACGACACTCCCCACAGCCAAAACGAGGATGTTATAGTTCAACGTATGTTTAAGCCCTGCTGAATCCTGATAAACCAGCTTTCGCTCCTCTGATTCGATCTTCGTAACCGTAGCTTGAATGATATCAATCCCTTCAGGGAACAAGTATTTCAAAGGAATCGTAATGTCTTCGTCTTTAGCGGCTAGCTTGAACAACAGTACTTTTCGAAAATGGTAAGGATTTTTCTCTATGAGGATTAATCGCAATCTTGTACTTGATTTTCCCGAGAATGCTTTTCGAATCGCTTTGACAGCATGAATTCCCGCATATCCTCCACCAATTACAACACAAGTGACGTCATTCATTATGCTCTCCCCCTATTCTCGTTATCGTAAATGAAACGAGTTAAGGTACTTTTTTGTGACAAAATTCAGGTTGTTAAATGGACGAAATAGCTTGATATTTCATAAGACAAAAACAACAATGGTGTCATCAATTATGAATTCGTCAAAACTGAGGAGGTAAAAATATTACATATGTAACAAGCCTTTTTACCTAAATGTTTATCAATATAAAATTATCATCGTTCTTTTAATTCTTCTTTATTGGATTAGTGGAATGGTCGAAATTTTGCAAAAAATAACTGTATCATACATTCCAATTAGTTATCGCATTTTTCACACGATAATCTAAATAAACTAAAAAATTGATTTTAATTAGTTTAATTGCAAGCTGTTATTGTAATTCTACTTTTGTACCTGCTATTAAATCAGCTAGATGACGTTTATCTTTTCTAAATAATCCCATAAACAACAATACAAACCCAAGAAAGGTTCCACTATTTGCAATAATGATTGCAGGCATATCAAAATCACTATATACTCCATGGATAACACCTACATGTCCTAATTGCCACGGCAAAAACTTTATACTATTTCTTAATAAACTTGAGCTAAATCTGTGGTTTGTGTAGGTCAATTTCAATCCAGATACTCTTTTTCCAATGGATCCTTTTTTAAAATAATCAAGATATGAAAAAATAAAGATAATTGGTATCACTGATGTAAATGTTGCTATTAGTTGCGCTTGTATTTCTGTATATTCTGGAATTCCCTTAAAAATAAAAAAGCTGAGTCCCAGGTTGACGATTAATAATATAACTAAGTATGCAATTATTATTAAATAATCAACAAGCAATTCTATTAGTCTATTTTTAATAGGAATATTGTTCATGTAACACCTCTGTATATTTCGATTTATTTCATTATAACATACGCACAGTTTCTAATTATTTTCACTGAGACATTATCATTTACTGTAACTTTCTCAAAAAACTAGTGCGTTTACTTCATCAAGCAAAATACGGTTCGCAATCATATTATAGATAAGAACATACTTTATATAGGAATTGTGTGTTTTTTGGATACCTACTCACCATACAGCTTACTAATTTTTTCCCAGTATTCAATAACAGAGTGAGGTATGCCATGATGGCGCTTACAAACAATAAGCAAAAGCATTGAATGATATACATGCCTAAAAAATCGGTTAACATGAAGTCCAAAATAGCCAATAATATTGCACAAGCTTTTTATGCAATGTTATTTTTTTACATTAATTTCAAATATTCATTAATTAACCTATCTAATTCCTGACTAATCTGAATGGTTAAAGGATGATTTATTCCCTTTTCTTCACTGATCCGAATCATTTTTTTTTTAAAACTTTAATTTTTTTGCTTAATTCTTTTTTTGCACCCAATTTTTGATTTAATCCATACTTTAATAAATGTTTTTTTTCGTTATCTTTAATCATATAATTCCTCCTTTATTAGCCTAATTCCTTACGCATACATATAAAAAGTTTTACTTATTATATCGCGCATTATAACGGAAGGTCAGCCTAGAAAAGAGATATAAAAATATTCGTTTAGTCGCATGATGAAACTCACCACTTATTTTCTTTCTAATAGATAAGTGGTGTGTCTCTATACAATGTAGATGTACTAGATTATTTTTATTCTACAATCATCCAGTTTCTATCTTTCTCTAAAGTCAATTCATACTGTGAGAATTGTGTTGACTTGGTCGTCTGATCTAAATATTTTACTGTGACCCAGACTTTTATTTGATTCTCTTTTTCTTGAAATACAGGATTGATTAATTCAGAAAAGACATACGCTTGATTAATTAATGGCAAAGCATGATCTTTTACATAATAAGCAAGTTCTTTCTCCTGTAACCGTCAAGTTAAATTGAACACTTGGGCATGCGGACAAAATCTTAGACCAAAATTGGTCGGGAGGAAAACTATGTATGCCTATAAAGATAGATTAAAAGCCATAAAACTTTATTTTAAATATGAATCCTATGCCGCTGTAATAAATGAATTGGGATATCCTTCACGTGGGGCTCTTAGACACTGGATAGAAGAATACAAAGGTCACGGTGATGTTAAAAAGGAAATTACTCGACGATCCAAATATACGGATAAAGAAAAACGTAAAGCCGTTAATCTTTATTTGGAATTCGGGAAATGTTATGCTCGTACGTGTAGAATGTTAAGCTATCCTAGCCGTGCACTATTAACACAATGGGTAAAGGAATTGGCACCACAACCTCGTAAATTCAAAAGAAATGGGCTAAAATTAACTTCAAAAGAGAAAGAAGCTGCTGTTCTTGCCTTACTCACCCGTGGTGATACATCTGCACAGAGTATTGCTGATAAAGTCGGTGTTAGTCGGGAATCCCTTTATAAATACAAAGATCAGTTGCTTGGTAAGGGAGTGCCCATAAATAAAATGAATAAATCTAAGGATACAGATATTAATAAGCTCAAGGATCAAGTCAAGCAACTCCAAGAAGAGGTATATTATCTTCAAATGCAAAAGGATATATTAGAAAAGGCGGGAGAGATTATAAAAAAAGACCAGGGCATCTTTCTGGAAAAACTCACAAATAAAGAAAAAACAATCCTGATTGATGCCCTTCGTCCAAAGTATAGGCTCTCTCAGTTACTCTCAATCATTGATATCCCTAAAAGTAGTTACTGTTATCATAAGAAGCAACTTGCTTTGCCTGATAAGTATAAAGACGTACGTGCTAAAATTGTTGATATCTTCGAAAGAAACAAACGTCGATACGGTTACCGTCGAATATATGCATCACTGAAAAATAACGGTATTGTTCTTTCAGAAAAAGTTGTTCGACGAATTATGCGGGAAGAAAACCTTATCTCGAAAACTATTAAAATGAGGAAATATAATTCGTATCATGGCGAAATATCTCCGGCTGTACCTAATATCCTTCAAAGAAATTTTAAGGCAGATAAACCAAATGAAAAATGGGTGACGGATATCACAGAATTCAGTATTCCCGCTGGAAAAATTTATTTATCGCCAATGGTTGATTGTTTTGATGGTGCAGTCGTGAGTTGGACAATTAGCACTTCTCCCAATGCAGAGTTAGTGAACAAGATGCTTGATAAAGCGGTATTTATATTGCAGAAAGATGAGCAACCCATCATTCATACAGATCGTGGTGCGCATTATCGATGGCAAGGATGGATTGACCGAATGGATAACAATAATCTCCTACGTTCGATGACCAAGAAAGGATGTTCTCCTGATAATGCTGCATGTGAAGGCTTTTTTGGACGACTTAAAAATGAGTTCTTTTATGGTGAGTCTTGGAAGGCCATGTCTATTGGAGACTTCATTGAACTATTAGACGAGTATCTTGAATGGTATAATAATCAAAGGGTCAAGCTATCGTTAGGTGGAATTAGCATCATGAAATATCGAGAATCTATGAATTTAGTTGCATAGACATCTGATGAACACGAATAAGGAATTAAGCAGACATAACAAATCTTACTAATTTTACTCACCCTATTTTAAAAATATTTATCTATTAATGGTCCAAGAAAACATCCGCACCTCCAATTTGACTACTTTAGTTTAGCAGTTACACAAACACGAAATGCTTGTAAAAGTGTTTAAAACTAAGGATTTCTATATAGTTTCTCTTTGTAGCAACGATACACACTCCACATGCATGGAGTTGGTTGAAAAGAATAGATTTACATATTGTATATGACACTTACACTTCTTCCATTTCTCATCCTTTATTTGTTAACATTCTCGGTAACGTAGCATGGTTAATTTTATATTATTTCACTTAATATATTCACAGCGTAAAAACACTCTGGCGGAGATAATTTTTCTAGAAGGTCTAGATTTGTTAATAATTTTAAAAGAGTAATTTCACTCTCTAAAAAACTAATACTCAAAAAATCCTAATAAACAGCGATTTCAAAACAAATAAAAAATATAAAAAAGAGATACTGCTTTTACACAATACCTCTCATTTTTCTCCGTTTCCTCTGGCGGGATCTTGGCGGAGAACCTATTCATTTTTAATTGTTTCATCCATTTTACGTACCATCGAAATGCAGTCAAATCAACGTTTTCACTTCAAATGCTTCTAGTGAATTACTCCCACTCCATCAAATAGGCCCTAATATTATTCCAGTCATTCTTCACACTTACTCTCCATTTTAGAAAAAAAAGACGCTCACGTTGAACATCTAAGAAATTAAAAGTTTATTGTGATTCCATATCTAAGGTCAATTATCACTAGTACACATTTTCAGATAAATATTTTACACTTTACGACAACTTCGAAAAATAGTATAATTAACTCAACTTTAGCTTATTTCAAGCTAAAAAATAAAAGTTATGTGCTTAGTATTTTGTGTACATAACTAACGGTGCTGTACTAGATAATATATGTGGTCGTACTATAAAAGCATCTTGCGAACCGTAAATGTGTCATTCTTCGGAAACAATATATATTATGTAAACTAAGAATGATTTTATAGTCCAACATTAAAATAAATACATCCATATAAACAATATGTATGACTTATTTATATGGATGCGTATTTTTCATTACTGCTTATATTGTGGTTCTTCCTGTTGAATATACTGTAATCGGTTATTAAGTTGATCGACAATTGACTGTTGTTGCTCTGCTAATTGTTGAAACATTTGTTTTACTTGTTGATCATCAGTTTCTAGTGCAAATGATTTCATACTAGCGGCGGCACTTTCACAGCTTGAAATTGCTTGTTGCATTTGTGTTCCTACTGTCAATTCCTTCACCTCCCATAATTAATGTAACCAAATGTACATGAATTATGTTTAGTAAACGAATTTAAATGTATCATTATATTGCATTCATATTTAGATAATCTGAAACCGGTTTAAAACGAACACCTAGCTCTTGAATCTGTTGATCAATTGTCGAAAAAGGGATAGATAATTTTGCGTTCTCAATTTGACATGTTATTGGTACATCACATTTTATCGTTGCCAATTGTTTTGATAAGTGAAACATATCGATTTCAGTTGATAATTTATTTTGTTGTCCTTTTGTCAATTCCGCTATATTATCAATGATATTATCAACTGTTGTATATTTTTGTAATAGTGTTAAAGCGGTTTTTTCACCAATGCCTTTTATTCCCGGATAATTATCAGCACTATCCCCTGTTAATCCTTTAAAATCAATTATTTGATTAGGGTGCAATCCCCTTCTTTCATAAAAATTCTCCAAATGAAAGACTTCATAATTTCCAATTCCCTTTTTCATAATTGCCACTTCGACATCTTCTTGTACTAATTGCAATAAATCTAAATCACCAGTTTGGATAGTCATTTTATAATCGTTCGCATATTGTTTAACAATTGTTCCAATAATATCATCAGCTTCATAATTTTCCATCCCTATATTCATGATACCAAATTGATTAACGACTTCTTTCACTAAATCAAATTGTGGGATTAGTTCTTCAGGTGGCTCTCCCCTATTTGCTTTATAATTTGGATATAATTCCGTTCTAAAAGTTTTACTCCCCATATCCCAGCAACAAATAACATGTGTTGGTTGAAACGTATTAATACCGTCTAGAAAATATCGCAAAAATTGATGTACACCATTCGTTGCAATGCCTTGATCATTTATCATGAAGTTTTTTGTATATGCAGTTGCAAAATACCCACGAAACAATAGTGCCATCCCGTCTACTAATAAAATATGTGAATTCATCATCATCCCCCCAGAGAAAAATCAACGTAAATTTTATTATAATGACTGTCTGCCCAATATATTGTATGGCTATATTTTTATTAAATATTTAATTGTTTAGCGCTGTTAAAGTTTATTGTTGAAAATGATATTATTGATAAACAGTACGGGTCTCATATCGGAAACTTAGGCTGAAGATTCACTTGGTAAAGTGAACTAATTTACCAAGTTAGCTGATGCCAAGCCCACGGAAGGCAAGTCAACAACTAAATTTAACAAAGCCAATTGTCATATAAAATTTTCACCAAAATTTAAAGGAACATTTATTACAATTGCTTAATAAATTTAGCAATTTCTTTGTCCGTATTCTTTAGCAAGTCAATATCAACTTCAGACTTTACCACCCTTTTCTGTTCACATATATAATCGTTTAATTCATTAATCATCTTTTGTTTTAATGCGTCAAGTGAAGAATGTAATTGATTCTCATTTACGTTTTGCATTGTAAGTTTATGTTTGTCAATATAGGCAGTTGCAAAAGGTTGTAGTTGCCCATAAAACAATTCTTTCATTTTTTCACGTTCATTTTGTTCAAAAAATGATTTTTTGTTCTTATATACTTTTAATGATTTTGAAAACTCTTCAACAGTTAATGTATCAAAAGCCTGTTTATAATCTGGTGTGACTAATTCAAATGGAAGGAAAGGGGCTAACATCAATGTTGGTATGAGATCAGCCAATTGCTTTTTAAAGTCAATATGTTTTTGCTCAAGCAACTCATTTAAAAAGGCCTCGATTCTTAATGATACAGCACGAATTTCTTGTAATAATTCATAACCGACATATTCAATTAATTTACTTCCATTAGATGTTAATTGTTGTTGAACTTGCTTGCCGGTTTCTGTCACAGTTGTTGGATTAAAATATTCAGAAAACATATCATGAAATCGAATGTATAAACGTTCTAGGACGTAATGTAGTTGTCGTTCTATACGCTCGTTTAAACGCTCTTGTAATAATGATCCTTTTTCCTTAGTAATAATTGATTGCCCTTCACTATGATTTTTATTCAATTGGGAAACGTATTTGTCCCTCTCCGCCCCCTTTAATGATGCAGCATGAATTCTCTGTTTTAAATTGGTTGAAATACGCCGTATTTCCCATACAGCCGTTTGCGTCGCAAGTTGGGTTAATCCCTCTTCAATAAACAGATTAAACGTTTGTTCAAATTTCTTCATTGCCTCATTCAACGGTTCTTGTTGTTGTTTTTCTATTAATGATTGTTTACTTGATACGGGAAAAATATTTGCATTGCGTATTCCTAACGATAGCAATTGTTCATTAACATAATTGACTACTAATTTTAAATCACTATCATTATGGGCTAAATCTGCAGCATTAACGATAAAGAACATTTTATCCAACGTAAAAGAATCCTTTACCCTTCCTAGTTGCATGAGAAAATCCCTATCTGCACTAGTTACAGCATGATTGTAATAAGTGACATATAAAATGACATCAGTATACTTAATATAGTCAAAAGCCACATTCGTATGGCGAGCATTAACAGAATCTGCACCCGGTGTATCAACAATGGTTAGACCTTTTTTTGTAAATTCGCATTCGTAATATAAATCAACTTCTTCAATAAAACAGGCCTTCGATTCATCCGTAACAAAGGAAGCAAAATGTTCATAAGGAATTGTCACTGTCCGACCGATTGAGTCTTTATTACTTTCAAAGCCTTGTTTAATAGCAAATAAAAATGCCCGATACATATCATCAATTTCTTTATCTTCATCAAGGGCACGATTTGTTAATTGAATAAATGAATCATTGCCATAATCCCTAATATTTGTCACCAATTTGACGTCTTCTAGCATCGTTTGCTCATCTTTAAACGTAATCTTTACAGTACCATGTGGATGGGTTTTCGTTGGTGAAGTTATCCGATTAATAACAGCCGTTGTTGGATTTGGTGATGATGGCAAAATTTTTTCACCTAGGAGCGCATTTGAAAATGATGATTTCCCCGCACTAAAGGCACCAAATAAGGCAATTGTCACCTGACGATTCTCTAAAGTTTCCTTTTGTTGTTGGAGCGATTCAATATATGTTTGGAAACCCTCGAGCTGGTTTAATTCATTTATCGTTAAATCAATCGCATTTATGACAGATTTAGGCTCATAAGTTTTTTCCAGTTCACCCTTATGTTCTCTTAATTTTTGTTGTTGGATATTTTTCTTTTCTAAAGGGACCATCGACGGTTGTTTTTCAATATGATAAGTGGAGGATATCATATCAGAAAATTTTTGATGCATTTTTTCGGAATGCGAAATATTTTCTATGTCTGAATGTAATAAATCAATTTTTCGTTTTAATTCATTTTGGATTAATGTATTTTTTGACCTTATTTCATTTATTTTAGTTAAATGTTTAAGTTTTGAATTTAATGCTGTTAATTTTTCTGTCAATATTGGCTCATAAAATTGCTTGATTTTTTGTAATAAGGTTATTGATTGTTTTCGATATTGGCTTTTAATATCGCTACTAATATCATTTGTATAATTTAAAATATAATGGCCGTTAATTGTTGCTCCATCTCGCAAATAACGTAGTAAATCTGTTTCTTTATATTGAACTGTTATTTGTTGTGCTTGTTCAATTAGTGGTTCATTATTCATGTGATACTGTTGCATTAAATGAATTAATTTTTCTCGTAATTTCCACTGAATCGTTGCATCCATTGTTCGTTGTAAGTTTTCTAAAAAAGCATTTTTCCGTGCTAACTTTTCCACTTTTGTTTTCTTTTTATTCCCAAAGAAGCCAACCTTAAAATCTTGTTGTGACGATTCTAAATAACGATGGGCGAATTCTCGCAATGTTGCTGGCATTAAGTAAGCATTTTTCAAAGTAAAGTCTACTTCTGACATAAATGCTTGTGTAAATTTTTCTAAATGAACCTTCGACTTTTCTATTTGTTGGTTTATTTCCTTTAGATGTATATCATTCAGTTCATTATCCTCAATGTTTACCAGTTCTTGTTCAAATGTATCCCTAAGTACTTGTTCATGGTCATTAACTAGTTGGGTCATCGCCAATTTTGTCCGTTGCACACGATGTTCGTTAACATTAATTAATTGAAAAAAATCTGATTTAAACATATCAATTTCGTTGTATGGAGTATCAAAATCAATTGTTGACGTGTAATAAATTTTTTCTGGATGAATTTCCCACTGTTGACATGTATTTGTAATAAGTAACTTAAAATCGTTAAATGATAATTCCTTGTCAAAATGTTTATCAATTTGATTAATGATCATATAAATAGGAATATGATTTGCTTGCATTTGTTGTAAAAATTGCAAATTCACTTCTGATTGTACATGATGATAATCCATGACATAAAATAATGTATCTATTAAATGTAATGAAGACTCGGTAATCAATCTGTCTGTGTCATCAGCAGCATCGATACCAGGTGTATCAAGTAAAGCGACAGCATCAGGGAGACTAGTGTTTGATAATTGTATTGATACTTGTTCAATTGTATCCTTGTCTTGACAATAATCTTGAATGAGATCAATGTCATATGGTTCAGCATACTCATAAATTGTTTTATCTTTAAAATATACGTGAACTAATCCTGTACCACTGGTAATTTTTACAATATTTGCACTTGTAGGAATAGGACTTTTTGGCAAAACGTTCGTCCCCAATACATAATTGATAATGGAAGATTTTCCTGCGGAAAAATGACCAGTAAATCCTACTATATGTTCATTTTTTGTTTCCTTCTCATATAAATCAATAATTTTCTTAGCATGTACATCATCACCAACATCCACCATATGTTGATGTAATGTGATAAGCTGATTTTTTAGCCTTATATTTTCTGACAATTGAATCTGTGGCAACGTTTTCCCCTCTTTTGCGTAAAATTAACCCAATAATAAGCATACCATATTTTTAGTCATTTTCGGATATTTACAAGATTTTTACTAGATTTACCACTTAGTTTACATAATATAATTATAGTTACTTCCTGAAAAATAAAAGCACTTTGACAAATGCAAAGTACCTCTATTGTTATCATATTTAAATTAGAGACAATTAAACTGGATAAACTCCGTGTCGACGTTTCGTAAATGTAACATTTTTTGAATCATACATCTCAAATCGATTTGCTAATTCTTCCCTTAGAAGATCAGGTTCCACAATTTGATCAATCACCATTTCCGAGGCTAAGCGATATATATCAATATCATCCCGATACTCATCTTGCTTTTCTTTTATAAAAGCCGCTCTCTCCCCTTCTGGAAGGGCATTAATTTTATTCGCATACACTGCATTAATCGCTGCTTCTGGTCCCATCACTGCAATTTGTGCTGTTGGTAATGCTAATGCAGCATCTGGTTCAAATGCGGGACCAGCCATCGCATAAAGACCAGCGCCATAGGCTTTGCGGACGACAACAGAAATTTTTGGCACTGTCGCCTCACTCATCATTGCCACCATTTTAGCCCCATGACGGATGATACCTTGTCTTTCCACTTTTGTTCCAATCATAAAACCTGGGACATCCATTAAAAATAGTAAAGGAATATTAAAAGCATCACAAAGCTGAACAAATTTTGCTGATTTATCTGCCGAATCTGGGAAAATAACCCCACCCTTTACCCGTGGTTGATTTGCAATAATACCAATTGTTTTTCCTTCTATACGACCTAATCCTGTGATTAATTCAGCCGCAAACAATTTTTTAATTTCACAAAAACTGTCTTCATCAATAATTTGATCAATTAATTGATACATGTCAAAAGGGGCATTCTGATTTTTCGGTATAATATCAACTAACTTTTTCTCTGCTTGTTTTATCGATTTAGCATCAACAATGGCTGGTTTTTCCTTATAGTTTTGTGGAAAATAAGCCAAGTAGCGACGTGAAAATGCAATAGCTTCTTCCTCAGATTTTGCTAAAACATCCCCGCACCCAGATACAGAACAGTGCATTTTTGCTCCGCCCATTTCTTCCAATGTTACTTTCTCGCCAATGACCATTTCCGCCATCCGTGGTGACCCTAAATACATCGAGGCGTTTCCTTCAACCATGATAACGATATCACAAAATGCTGGAATATATGCCCCACCCGCAGCAGAAGGGCCAAATAGTAAACAAACTTGTGGAACACGGCCAGAGAGCTTTATTTGATTGTGAAAAATTCTCCCTGCCCCTCTTCTACCTGGAAACATTTCTATTTGATCGGTAATTCTTGCCCCCGCCGAATCAACGAGGTAAAACATAGGTATTTCAAGCTTTAACGCGGTTTCTTGAATCCGAATAATTTTTTCAACCGTACGTTTCCCCCATGACCCTGCTTTTACGGTAGAGTCATTTGCCATAAAGCATACTTTTTGCTCGTTTATTTTTCCAATACCCGTGATAACTCCATCAGCTGGCAAGTCATCTGCTGAACAATTTGCAAAAAATGCGTCCTCTACTGAAAAGTCTTCATCAAACAATAATGTTAATCGATCCCTGACAAATAATTTTCCTTTTTCCTTATTAGCTTGATGATATTTTTCCTGTCCACCTTGTTTAATCTTATCTTGCTTATTGTGTAATTCATCTATGTATGACATGAGAAACCTCCCATTTATTCACCTTGATACTTTGGCCTTCTTTTTTCACTAAAAGCTTGCAACCCTTCTAGACGATCCTTCGTATGAATTGTTTGTCGATAACTTAAATGTTCAATTGATAATGCTGTTTGTAAATCAACATCGAACCCTTTATTAATTGCCAATTTAGCCTGCTTCACTGCAATTGGGCCATTCATAGAGATCTCCTTCGCTAAGTCGATTGCATGATGTAATAGCCTATCTTTCGTTGTTACTTCTTCTACGATTCCTAACCTTAAAGCCTCATCAGCATTCACCCGGCGAGCGGTATAAATTAATCGTTTTGCTTGGCCTATGCCGATTAGCCGTGGCAAACGTTGTGTGCCTCCTGCTCCTGGAATAATGGCTAATGATGTTTCAGTTAAACCAACTTGGATATCTTCGGCTGCCAATCTTAGATCACACGCTAGGGCAAACTCAAGTCCACCTCCAAAGGCAACACCATTAATTGCAGCAATAACAGGGATAGATAGAGTTTCAATTTTGTTAGCCGTCTCACCAATAAGACTTACCGTTTGAATTACTTCTTCATTATTCATTCTTTTTCTTTCTTTTAAATCGGCCCCAGCACAAAAAGCCTTATCTCCAGCACCTGTCAAAATAACAACCCGGATTAGTGGATTTTTCTCAATGACCCCTAAAATTACTTGCAATTCTTTTAATAAATCAACTGAAAGAGCATTCGCAGCATCAGGTCGATTTAATGTAATAACCCCCACATGATCTGTCCTCATATCGAATAAAATATGTTTCAATGATGACACAACCTTTTACTATTTATTCTAATTCGACGATAACATCGCCCTCATTAATGAAGTCTCCCTCATTTACTTTAATAGCACTAACGACACCTGACTCCTCGGCTGTGATAGGGATTTCCATTTTCATCGATTCTAAAATCGCAACATCTTCTCCCTCATTCACCTCGTCCCCAACATTAACAACAATTTTCCACATATTCCCTGCCATACTTGCCTTCACTTCCTTCATAATAAATCCCTCCTATTAATTTTAACTTGATTAAGAATGTAATAGTAAATCGTAATTGTCGATAAAAAAAGTGAGATTTTTGATTGCATAAGTTGGTGATCCGCCTTACCGTATAAGTTGATACCAATCAAACGGCATAGCGGGTATTTTTTATCAACAATAAATTTTAAAATTTTCTAAAAAAACTTTTCAATAAATTTTGTTGTCGTATTTCCCAATTTAAACTGTTCGTGTTCTATTAATTTCAATAATAAAGGAATATTCGTTTTAATTCCTTCTATTTTATAAGACGATAGTGCCGTTTTTAATTTACCTATTGCATTTTCCCTCGTATCACTATGTACGACAAGTTTACTAATCATTGGATCATAAAACGGTGTCACAGTAACCCCTTCAGTAACGGTCGCATCAATTCTAATGCCCTTACCCTCAGGTGCTACATAAGTCGTAATTTTACCTGGTGATGGGAAAAATGTTTTAGGATCTTCCGCATAAATTCTTGCCTCTATCGCATGCCCATGACGATTGATATCTGATTGTGAGATAGGTAATTTCCCTCCATAAGCAATAATTAACTGCATTTCAACAATATCAATCCCGGTAATTTTTTCAGTAATTGCATGTTCAACTTGAATACGGGTATTCATTTCGAGAAAATAAAAGTTTTCATCCCCGTCAACTAAAAATTCAATTGTGCCAGCATTCGTATATCCTAGTTGTTTCACCGCTTTAATAGCGATCTCGCCCATTTTTTTTCTAGTTGATTCAGAAATAAATGGGGAAGGGGCTTCTTCTAATACTTTTTGATTTCTACGTTGGATCGAACATTCACGTTCAAATAAATGGACGGCATTACCGAAATGATCTGCAATCACTTGAATTTCAACATGTCTTGCATTATCAAATAACTTTTCAATATAAATGGCATCATTACCGAAATAAGAAGTGGCGCGGGCTTGATTGCTCGTAAATGCCTTTTCTAAAGCCGTTTCATCAGATACAATTTGCATGCCAATCCCACCACCGCCTGCCGCTGCTTTTACCATAATAGGATAGCCTATTTCCTTTGCCATCATATAGGCATCATCCAGATTCTTTAATTTATTAGTTCCCGGAATGACCGGTACACCAGCGGCCTTCATCCGGTGTCGTGCTTCAATTTTATTTCCCATTTGCTTCATAATCGGTGCACTTGGCCCAATGAAAACTATTCCTTCTTTTTCACATCTTTCAACAAATTCATCACTCTCACTCATAAAACCATAACCAGGATGAATTGCTTCAACCTGGCTCTGTTTGGCAACCGACATAATGTTATCTATATTTAAATAACTATCTTTAACTTGTGGGCCACCAACTAAAAATGCCTCGTCAGCCATTTGTAAGTAAGGTAGTGACTCGTCAGCCTCGGAATAAATAGCCACAGTTTTTATTCCAAGTCTTTGACATGTTTGAATAACTCGACTTGCAATTTCACCACGATTTGCTATTAAAATTTTACGAAACATTTGCTATCCCCCCATGAAAGATATCTCAGATTTAACGACAACCTAGCTGTCTAGCGATAACAAGTCGTTGGATTTCAGAAGTACCTTCACCTATAACAAGTAATTTTGCATCCCTTAGATATCGTTCTACTTCATATTCACGCATATAACCATAACCACCATGGATTTGAATGGCTTCATCCGCATTTCGTACGGCTGTTTCCGTGGCAAATAACTTTGCATATGCCGCTTCCTTAGAAAAAGGTTTTCCATTATCTTTTAACCAAGCTGCCTTTAATACCATGTTTCTAGCGAGCTCCACTTCCATGGCCATATCCGCTAATTTAAATTGTATCGCTTGAAATGAAGAAATTGTTTTTCCAAATTGCTTTCGTTCTTTTGCATATTGAAGTGCTTTATTTAGTGCTCCTTGGGCGATTCCTACCCCAAGTGCCCCGATAGAAATTCTACCTCCATCTAATGTTGTCAGAAATTGTTTAAAGCCTTTTTGTGGGTCTCCAATTAAATTTGACTGTGGCACACGAACATTATCCAATACGATTTCAGCTGTGTCTGAACCTCTTACACCCATTTTATCATAATCAGAAGTAATGGTAACTCCTTCTGTATTTGTCGGAACTATAATAGCTGATATAATATTTTTACCTTGTTCATTTTTGCCAGTCACAGCGGTAATAATCATCGAAGAAGCATAGCTGGCATTTGTAATAAAACATTTTTCACCACTAATCACAAAATCATCACCATCAGTCACTGCTGTTGTTTTTGTGCCACCAGCATCTGAGCCTGCATTAGGTTCTGTTAGGCCAAATGCCCCAAGTGATTTCCCTTCTGCAATTGGTCGTAAATATTGTTGTTTCTGTTTCTCCGTTCCAAACATAAGTATGGGTGATGCTCCCAGAGAAACAGCGGCAGCATAGCTTAACCCTGTACTTCCACAAACACGGCCGATTTCCTCTACAGCTAATGCATAAGAAATAGTGTCTCCTCCAGAACCACCATACGCTTCAGGGAAAGGAATCCCCATAAAACCCAATTCACCCATTTGCTTGAAAATATCTTTCGGAAATCGGGCTGTTTTGTCAATGTCAATAGCTCTTGGTTGGATTACATTATCTGCAAAATCTTTCGCCATACTTTTTATCATTGCTTGTTCTTTCGTTAATGCAAAATCCACAATATTCTCCTCCATCCCTAATTTGGATTAACTTAATTTCTTAATTATTCATTTTCATCTACAAATGGATCCTCTAACGATACTTCATGCCACATAGATGCAATATCTCCATCATTATCAACATCAACAATAAATGATCCATTACTTTGCCGTTCACTTATTGGTAATTCAAACGGTGTAATCGTAAAGCTCTTTTCCTTTGTTGTTTTCAAAAAGAAAGTAACTTTTTCATGTAATAAATAAAATTGCTGTACCACATGTGGTTTTGATTTAATATCTCGTAACATCATAACCCCTCGTCGAGCACGCGAAGTTTTATCAAATTTTGCCAAATTCATTCGTTTACTAGCGCCACGTTGTGTCATTAACAATAAATATGGATTCGTTTCTTTAGGAAATATTGATGCACTAATAACTAGGTCGTCTGTTTTTAATTGAATGGCAATGACCCCTAAAGCACGTAAGCCAACTGTCGATACATCCGCTTCCTCAAACCATAGGCCATAACCTTTCTTCGTCGCAATAAAGATATCTTGATCCCCATCAGTCTCAAACACCCGTATCACTTCATCATCTTCACGTAAATTCATTGCAATAATACTACGAGAGGATCGATTTGTTTCATATTCCCCCAAAACCGTCCTTTTCACCATTCCTTGTTTTGTGAAGAATATTAAAAATGATGATTTTTGATAATCACGAACAGGGATAAACTGAACAACCTTTTCGTCTTGTTCCAAATTAGCCATATTAGATATATGTTGACCTAAATCTTTCCATCGTATATCCGGAAGTTCATGAACAGGGATTGAAATGTATTTGCCAAAATTAGTAAATAACAGGATGGTATCTGTCGTATTCATTTCTATTATTCGTAATACGTAATCTTTATCCCTAAGTCCAATATCTACTCCGTTGGATGCTGTATAAGACCTTGGGCTTGTTCGTTTTATGTACCCCTCATTCGTTAATGAAACGATTGTTGTCTCACTTGGAACAGTCACTTCAATATTAATTTTAATCTCTTCTATTTCTGCTTCAATTTTTGTTAAACGCATGCTTTTATATATCTTTTTCAAATCTCGAAGTGACTTTTTCATTAAATTCATGAGTACTTTAGGTTGTTTTAAAATTTCTTCATATGTGGCAATATTGGAATGCAATGTTGCTTTTTCTTTCGTTAATTGGGTAATATCTGTATTTGTTAAACGATACAATTGTAAAGATAAAATGGCATCTGCTTGTGCTTCTGTGAAATGATATTTATTAATAATATTTTCTTTTGCATCTGCCCTATTTTTCGATTGACGAATTGTGTGTATTAATTCATCTAAAATAGAAATCGCCTTTATTAAACCTTCAACAATATGAGCACGATCCTGTGCCTTTTTCAAATCAAAGGTTGTTTGTCTAGTAATCACATCTTTTTGATGATGAATATAAGCATCAAGAATAGCTGGTAATGATAATAATTTAGGAGTTCTATCTTGAATGGCAACCATGTTGTAATGGTACATCACTTGCAATTCCGTATTTTTATATAAAAAATTTAATATTCCTTCACTATCTGCATCCTTTTTCAAATCAATGACAATTCTTAGGCCCGTACGATCAGTTTCATCCCTTACTTCAGCAATTCCTTCGACCTTTTTATCAACATTTAATTCATCAATTTTACGAACTAGATTCGCCTTATTTACTTCATAGGGGATTTCATAAATGACGATTTGTTCACGATTCCCTTTCATTTTTTCTATTCTAACTTTCCCCCGTAGGATAACCCTGCCTTTTCCTGTTTCAAACGCCTGCTTAATCCCATCTATTCCTTGAACAATCCCACCCGTAGGAAAGTCAGGTCCAGTTATTTTTGTCATTAATTCATCGACTGACACTTTGGGTTTATCAATTTTTAAAATAATCGCATCGATAACTTCTTCTAAATGATGTGGTGGAATGTTAGTGGCATACCCTGCTGAAATACCTGTCGAGCCATTTACTAATAAGTTTGGTAATTTAGCTGGAAATACAGTTGGTTCTTTATTTGTTTCATCAAAATTTGGAATAAAATCAACCGTATCCTTTTCAATATTCTCCAGTAATTCTTGAGAAATATTTGCCAATCTAGCCTCTGTATAACGCATGGCTGCTGGTGGATCACCATCAATACTTCCATTGTTACCATGCATTTCAATTAAATAATAGCGCATTTTCCAATCTTGACTTAATCGCACCATTGCGTCATATACTGAACTATCGCCATGAGGATGATAATTCCCAATCACAGTACCAACAGTTTTTGCGGCTTTACGAAAATTTTTATCGTGGGTATTTTGATCAACATGCATTGCGTACAATATGCGTCTTTGTACAGGCTTTAATCCATCTCGTACATCAGGTAATGCCCTTTCTTGAATAATATATTTACTATAACGACCGAAGCGGTCTCCCATTACTTTTTCTATCGGTAATTCTACCATTGAATGTAGTTGAGCCATGATTATTCTCCTTCCTAAAATATTTAACAACCTATGTTATGTTAGATCTTTATATTCAAACGTTTAATTTTCTAAAATATTATCAGATTCTTCTAAACCAAATTGCACGTTTTCTTCAATCCACGTACGTCTTGGTGCAACTTTATCCCCCATCAATGTCGTTACCCTTCTTTCCGCCTGAGTAACGTTATCCATTGTCACCCGGATTAAAGTTCTAGTTTCGGGATTCATCGTTGTTTCCCATAATTGATCAGCATTCATTTCCCCTAATCCTTTATAACGTTGGATTGTATAACCTGTTCCCATCTTTTTAATCGTTGCTTCCATTTCGCTTTCTTCCCACACATATTCAATTTGTTCTTTTTTCCCTTTTCCCTTTGCTATTTTAAATAATGGGGGTAAGGCAATATATACTTTTCCTGCTTGAATTAGTGGTCGCATGTAACGATAAAAGAACGTTAATAGTAAAACCTGTATATGGGCACCATCAGTATCAGCATCCGTCATAATAATGATTTTATGATAACGAACTGCATCTAAATTGAAGTCCGTGCCTATTCCAGCACCGATTGTATGAATAATCGTTGCAATCTCCTCATTTTTTAATACCTCTTCTAATTTTGCTTTTTCGGAATTAATCACTTTCCCTCGTAAAGGTAAGATTGCCTGAAATAAACGGTCCCTTCCCTGTTTTGCTGAACCTCCCGCTGAATCACCTTCAACTAAAAATAATTCATTTTTTTCTACATTTCGTGATTGGGCTGGGGTTAGTTTTCCACTTAAAATCGTATCTCTTCGTTTATTTTTTTTATCACTTCTAGCGTCTTCACGGGCCTTTTTAGCCGCCTCACGGGCATCCCTAGCCTTCATCGCCTTTTCAACTAACTTTTTTGACGTTGTGCCATTCTCTTCTAAAAAATATAAAAACTTCTCTGAAACGATGGCATCTACGGCTGAACGCGCTTCAGGGGTGCCAAGTCTCCCTTTCGTCTGTCCTTCAAATTGTAGTAATTCTTCAGGTACTCTGATTGATATGATGGCGGTTAATCCTTCACGGATATCATTTCCATCTAAGTTTTTATCTTTCTCTTTTAAGAAATTATTACGACGCGCATAATCATTAAATGTCCTCGTTATTGCAGTTCGAGTCCCAATTTCATGACTTCCTCCATCTTTTGTTCGCACATGATTAACAAATGAGTGAATGTTCTCAGTGAAACTATCTGAAAATTGAAAGGCAATCTCCACTTCCATTCCTTGTTGTTCCCCTTCAAAAGCAATAACATCATGTAATGTATTTTTACCTTCATTTAAATAATGAATAAAAGAAATTAATCCATCGGCATAATCGTAGGTTTCCACAACACCATTTCGTTCATCTGTAAAAGTAATTGATAAATTTTTAAACAAAAATGCGGACTCCCTTAATCTTTCGGCAATCGTTTCATAAATAAAATTTACCGTTGTAAATAAAGTCCTGTCAGGCTGAAAGTGGATTTTTGTACCAGTCCTTTTTGCTGGTCCAATTTTTTGCAAATCAGTCTTCGGTTTTCCTCCTTGGTGAAAGGTTTGACGATATTCAAACCCGTCACGATATGTAGTTACTTCAAACCATTCAGAAAGCGCATTCACAACAGCAGCCCCGACACCATGTAGGCCTCCACTTGCCTTGTATCCACCTTGTCCAAACTTTCCACCGGCATGTAAAATGGTAAAAATGACTTCGGTTGTTGGTCTTCCTGTTTCATGTATCCCAGTAGGAATTCCACGTCCATAATCTTCAACAGAAAGACTTCCGTCTTGATGAATAGTGACATTAATTTTTTTACCATATCCTGCTAACGCTTCATCTATCGCATTATCAAAAATTTCATAAGCCAAATGGTGTAATCCTTTTATGTCGGTGCTACCAATATACATGGCTGGTCTTTTTCTAACGGCATCTAGGCCTTCTAATACTTGAATAGAAGCTTCTGAGTAATGTTTAATTTGATCTACCAACTAAAGTTCGACTCCTTTTTAAAAATCTATCATCGTTTCACTTCATAATGTTGTTACAATAAAGTATAAATCTAATATGTCATTTTATCCCTATAGCAATATTATACAAAAATCATGAATGACGCAATAATTTTTCAAGAAGGTGTAAATAAATATTAATACAGATGTCCAATTATTTTAGCATAAAAAAGATGACGCCCTTATGCTAGAAGTGTCATCTCTATTTGATCTAAAGATAAATTGAATGAACAACTTTAATACACGTGTCCATAATAACAGTGACATCATTATTTTGTAAAAAATGATAAGCCTCCTCATTTACGACACCAAGTTGTGCCCAAAAAACAGAACAATTAGTCTGAACTGCCTCTTTTGCTATTTCTGGTAAAAACTCCGAGCGTCTAAAAACATTGATAATATCAATTGGTTCATTTATTTCTAATAACGACGAATAGGCTTTTTCCCCTAATACCTTTTCTACCATCGGATTCACAGGAATAATTTTATAGCCGTGACGTTGCATTTCCTTTGCAATTTGATAGGACGTTCGTCCAGGATTGTCGGAAAGCCCGACAACAGCAATCGATCTTGCTTCTTTTAATATTTTGGCCATCTGGTCATTAGAAGGATTTTCCCATGACATAGGCTCACCTCCGATATTGTCATCGCTATTCATAGTGTATCATAGTTTATACTAAATGAATGATTGGCAAGTCCCAAGCAAATAATGACAGGGTTATACATTAAGTAATATAGCAAGAAATTAAATATAAAATAAAAGCCACAAATAAAAGTATAAGCATTGTCTAACTTATCTGTCATTATTACTTTACATAAAATTATGATAAAATAGCGATATACATAAGATGAAAGAAGGTTAGTAATGGAATATATTATATTTTTTATCATTGCCTACTTATTAGGTTCCATCCCGTCAGCACTAATTGTCGGTAAAGTAGGCTATAAAATTGATGTTCGGGAACATGGAAGTGGCAATTTAGGGGCAACAAATGCCTTTAGAGTGTTAGGGAAAAGGGCCGGAATCATTGTCACATTAGCAGATATTTTAAAAGGAACCATAGCTACAATTATACCATTAATGGCTAGTTTTTACTTTGATATAGATGTATCGAGATTACTTGTAGGTGTTTTTGCGGTGGTAGGCCATACATATCCATTATTTGCAAAATTTAAAGGTGGTAAAGCCGTTGCCACGTCTGGAGGAATCATTCTGGGAGTCCATCCAATTTTATTTATCACTATCTTTTTAACATTTATTTTAAGCTTATATTTTTCTAAATATGTATCGTTAGCCTCTCTCATTACAGGGGTTGTCGCATCTATTATTACATTAATCATGCAAGATTGGTTGTTGTTTACTCTCATATTTGCTTTAACAATATTTGTATTTTATCGTCATCGAGAAAATATTAAACGAATTAAGGATAAAACTGAACCTAAAATTACATGGATGTAGTCACTTTACAAACTAGGTTATTTTCCGTTCATATACGAAACTTTACCAAACAGATTTATTGAAACAACAGTTTGTTTTTCGTATACTTTTATGAAACTATATTATTGTTTTCAAGGAGAAAGAAATGACTAAATTAACGAGAAAATCAGAAGGGAAAACAATCCTACCTTCTAAAAATGAAAGGCATCAAATTTTTGGATCCGTTCCACCAGGACCTAGAACAAAACCTACAACAAAAAAGGAAATGGTTGATTTACAAAATTTGAATAAAGATTTTTTATTTGCAATAGATTCAGTTGGAGTAAGTAATGTAAAGTATCCAATCATCATTGAAAGTGAAAATGCTCCATCACAACCAACAATTGGGACTTTTACATTAACTTCAAACATTGATCGTATGAGTAAAGGGACAAATATGAGCAGATTTTTGGAAGAAATTGAACAGTCTAGTAATAATGGATTTCCTGTATCCTTTACGTCATTAAAGGATTTTACAATGCGGCTTCAAAGACGATTAGAGCAAGAAACTGCTACAATTGAAGTTGAATTTCCTTGGTTTTATGAACGTTTAGGACCTAATTCAAAATTACCCGGTTTTAATCATGCCAATGTCACCTTCAATGTCACGTATATGGCCGATGGTACTTTTAATTATAAAGGGGCTCTTTCTACAATGGTGACAACATTATGTCCCTGTTCTAAAGAAATTAGTGAATATAGCGCCCATAGCCAACGTGGTATTGTAACGATGGATGTTGTCTTTACGAATGAAGTGGCAAATTCCGCGATTGATTGGATGAATGATCTTCTTGAGGCAGCAGAAACAAATGCCAGCGCAATGATTCACCCTGTTCTTAAACGGGTTGATGAAAAATTAGTAACGGAAAATGCCTATGAAAATCCAAGATTTGTTGAAGACATGGTTCGTTTAGTTGCAGCCGACTTATATGAAACACCGTATATTTCCAAATTCTCGGTATCATGTCGGAATGAAGAATCAATTCATATGCACGATGCCATAGCAACAATAAACTTTGACAAGACAAAAGAATAGCTTAAGAAGGGGTAAAATGAAGCATGTTTTTATATTTTTTATACGTATTTATCAAAAGATAATTAGTCCAATAAAGCCACCAACATGTCGTTTTTACCCTACATGTTCACAATATAGTTTAGAAAGTTATCAACGGCATGGGGCAATAAAAGGAACATATTTAACAGTGGTTCGAATTAGTAAGTGTCACCCATTCCACCCAGGTGGAGTTGACCTAGTACCCAAAAATAAAGAAGAGCAATAAATAAGTGTGTCCATTAAGGATTATATGAGACATTCACTAATGATGGAGGGTAAAGTATGAAAATTATCATTTCAAATGAAGCAGCAAATTGGTATATAAATGAACTAAATTTGAAAGAAAATGATACAATTCGATTTTTTGTTAGGTATGGTGGTATGGGAGGAAATGTTCCTGGATTTTCCTTAGGGGTAAATGTACAAAAACCCGTCCAACCCCATACATTAATTACTGTTGAAAAAATTGATTTTTTTATTGAGGAAAGTGATGTTTGGTATTTTGAAAATAATGATTTACATATACAGTTTGACGATAAATTACATGAACCTTTATTTTCCTATGTTGCTACTTCAAATTAAATATGATGGTTTATTTTAAGGCCACTTATTCATTTTTTATTCCTGATAGTTATTTATTACATACCGTATCAATAAACCTGTCACTTACAGATTAAATCTCCTTATATGATGCTCATAGCCTTCTATTATTAGAATGTCTTTTTGAAGTTTCCCGAATAAATCAAAATGGGGAAAATGTGAATGTCGATCAATCCATTCTTCCTTTAAGGAGTAAGTTCTCCCCCAAGTTTTTAATTTATTAATATCATTACAGCCAACTTTTGTTACTGTATAACAATCTTTAAAACGACTATCTTGCCAATAATGAGTTAAAAATGCAATTTCACCGGATGCCACGCGAATTTTCCATTCTTTTAATTCCTGTCTATTAATGCCAAATGCCATTATGACATTTCCCCATTCATCACTTTTCTATATGCTAGATCCCATGATGGATTAACCTGTTTTAAACGAATAGGTCGAAAATTATCCTTTTTTACCACAACATGGGTAGTTTTACCCTTGACTAATAAATCATTATCATAATTAAAAATTTTATAGGCATAGATAGTTCTTAATCCATCATAGTGATCCAACGTTGTTTCAATATACACTTTTTCACCATATCGTGCTGGTCGTTTGTAGTTAATCTCTAAATCTATTACAGGTGAAACGACTTGCTGTTGTTCCAATTCAGCATATTTAAAGCCTAACTGTTCAATAAATTTCGTTCTACCTATTTCAAACCATACTAAATAGTTAGCATGATATACTACTCCCATTTGATCTGTTTCTTGGTACCTTACTTCAATTTCTGTACGATTTAACACTGAAATCACCTTTTTCTAGTATAGATATATGGGCCTTTGGCTTTACTATAATAATAGGGTAAAAGGGCTAATATTAAATATTGGTTACAAAGTTTACAATTTGAATATTTAGTTTGATAAAATGAAAACTTATAGTATAATGCTATATGCTTATAGTTGAAATTGGATAATTTGCTTTAATATACCAATGTAAAAAAATTAGAAAGAAGGTTAAGTTTTATGAAACATATTAAAAAGTTATTCCAATCATTTACCATAACAATCTTGCCAGCCAACTTAGAAAAAAACGTAAGTCGCTATAAGTTGCCTAACTATATTATACCACTCGTCTTATTAATTTTCATTATACCTATTGTTACACTTGTGTATTATGTTGATAAAACTCACAAATTAAAAACTTTAGAAAATGAACAAATAGAAATTAACAATCAGTTAAAATTAAAACTTTCAACACAAACTGAGAGGTCAGACAAACTTCTAACCCAAGTAACAAGACTGGAAGAAAGAGCTACAAAAGTTAGAAACCAATTAAATACATTAAATCAATTGGAGACTGAACTTCGGGAACATATAGAAAGCCTACCTGTTGATTTGCCCGGAATTGGTGGCATTGAAATTCCAATAGAGGATGATCTAGATGATTTCCAAACAGATATTTTATTGAATGATGAAAATGGGGCTGAAGAATATGTCATGAATTTAACTTCACGTAATGGTAAACAATCCAAATTATTAATTAATCGGCTTGAAGATACATTATCAATGCTAGAAAAGACAAATGATGAAATGAACTTTGTTCCGACAAAATGGCCAGTAAATACATATTTTATTACCTCTGATTTTGGAAAACGAACTGACCCATTTAATAGGAGAACATCTGTCCATACAGGGATTGACATAAGAGGGAATTATGGTGATCCTGTATATGCTAGTGGTGATGGCAAAGTAATTTCTGCATCCTATAATGGTGGTTATGGTAATGCAGTGCAAATCCAACATAACCAATCATTTCAAACATTATACGGGCATTTATTGAACTATACAGTAAAAACAGGTGAGTATGTCAAAAAAGGTGATCTGATAGGACGAGTAGGAAGTACTGGTAGGAGTACTGGACCACATCTACATTTTGAAATTAAAAAGAATGGTGAACTTATCCATCCAAAAGAATTTATTGATTCATTGAAATAAATTATTCTGAGGGGCGAGGCGAAGTGAATGTTTGGTAAAAAACAAAAGCAAGACTATGGAACAATCGATACAATTATTAGTTCCATGACAACAATTGAAGGGAAAATAATTCATCCTAAGAGCCTACGAATTGATGGCAAATTAATTGGAGAAATTAGTTGTGAAGGAGATGTATATATTGGCAAAGAAGCTACAGCAGAACCGTATATTCAGGCCAAAAATTTGTACATTTCCGGTGAGGTTAAAGGAGATGTTTCCGTAACAGGGAAAATATATTTAAAATCAACCGGTATTTTAAATGGTACGATAACATCAAATGGTCTCATTATTGAAGAAGGTGGTATCTTTAATGGGACAAGTAATATAAGTAATTCGGAAGATTCTCATCATTTCATCCAAAATTTAAATGAAAATGAAAGAATCGAACAATCTTCATTCAAATAAAATGAGGCTGGGACAAAAATAATATGTCCTCCTCGTTTACTGCTATAGATAGTGAAATATTCAGGCATGAACATTAATAATAGTAATTTAGGAGGCTGGGTACTTTAAGTTTATCCCAGCCTCTATTTATTTAGCGGTCATTTTTTCCTTTCGGTTTCCGTCCTTGCCACAATTTTACTTTTGTTGTAGTTTAGTGTTGAATTGCTGAATTTATTGGCCGAAAGCCAAAAATCAATCAACTTAGATAAGTATCCACTTAACAAGGTTAGCTGAAGCTAAGCCGATGGAAAGTGATTGAATTTATCAATAACTCGATTTAACAGGGTTATTTCTTATGAAAAATCATGTTCATTTCTAAATTTTGCTTCATCTTTAATTTCATCACGATAGCCGTCAATTGCTTCCCTGCGTTTTTCATTTTTCTTTTTAATATTTTCTCGTTCGTGTTCTGAAACAAATTCAATAGTTTCTTCTGATTCATCAATATTATTTAAAGTATCCTGGATCATTGATTGTAATTTCTCCGCATTATCACTTCGATCATCTGGTTTTGCTTTATTGTTTTTATCAGTCATTGATTAATACCTCCTTAACAATTATTTATTATAGTTTGTTAAATTTAACATTAATTATTCAATTATCGATAAAGACTTTTAGTGATAAACCAATTAAAATATAACTTTTAAATATAGAAAGTAAATGTTCCCCTATTCATTCCCTTTTGTCATTATGGAATTTCCATAAATCGAACATAATCAGATTCTTGCTCATCCAACTCAAAATAAAAAGGACGTTGATGGAGGAATATTATATTCTCCCATCAACATCCTATAATTATCATGCTATTTTAAAATTAAGCTTCAATTCTTTCTCTTAATACAAGTTGTAAAATACCGCCATGTCGGTAATAATCCATTTCGACTTCACTATCGAAGCGGACGACAACATTAAATTTAGTTTCATTACCATGTTCATCCGTGGCTACAACTGGTATAACTTCATTTGGTTTTACAGATTCATCAATTTGGATATTGATAGATTCCTTACCTGTTAGGCCTAATATTTCTGCATTTTGCCCTTTTTCAAATACTAAAGGTAAAACACCCATCATGACAAGGTTAGAACGGTGAATTCTTTCGTAACTTTCAGCAATTACTGCTTTAATTCCCAATAAATTGGAACCCTTTGCTGCCCAGTCACGTGAAGATCCCATTCCATAATCTTTTCCACCAAATACGACTAAGCCAGTGTCATCTTCTCGATATTTCATTGCAGCATCATAAATTGACATGACCTCTCCAGTTGGCCAGTACGTTGTAAAGCCACCCTCTGTTCCTGGGGCTATTTTATTCCTAATCCGAATGTTGGCAAAAGTACCCCGCATCATTACTTCATGATTTCCACGACGAGATCCATATGAATTAAAATATCGTGGGCTAACATCTTTTTCTTGTAAATATTTACCCGCTGGTACATCTAATCCTATTGCCCCAGCTGGTGATATATGGTCAGTTGTAATTGAATCTCCAAAGTAACCGACAACTCGTAAATCATTCAAAGGTTTAATTGTATTGGGATCTTTTGACAATCCTTCGAAAAATGGTGGATTTTGAATATATGTTGATTCATCTGACCATTCATATAATGGCTCATCAGTAGTATTAATTTCATTCCATTTATCATTTGATTCAAATAAATTATCATATTCCGAACGGAAAATTGTTGGATTAACTACTTTATCAATTTCTGCTTGAATTTCTGCCATTGATGGCCAAATATCTTTTAAATAAACGTCATTACCCTCTGTATCCCTACCTAAAGGTTCACTTGTTAAATTCATATCTACTGTTCCCGCAAGAGCATAAGCAACAACCAAAGGTGGTGATGCCAAATAATTTGCTTTAGTTAATGGATGAATTCGCCCTTCAAAATTTCGATTACCCGATAAAACGGAGGCAACGGTTAAATCGTTATCAATAATTGCTTTTTCTATTTCTTCACGAAGGGGCCCTGAGTTCCCAATACATGTTGTACAACCATATCCGACTGTATTAAATCCTAATTCATCCAAGTATTTTGATAAACCCGAATCATCTAAATATCTTGTGACAACAGTTGAACCAGGGGCTAGTGAAGTTTTCACATATGCAGGTACTTTCAAACCTTTTTCAAGGGCTTTTTTTGCTAACAGCCCAGCACCTAACATAACGTGTGGGTTTGACGTATTTGTACACGATGTTATCGCTGCTATTGCCACAGCACCAGTTTTCATAATCGAGGTCTTACCTGATGGATGCTCAACTTGCACTTCTTTATCAAATTCAGAAGCATCCAAACCAAATCCCTGATTACCCATTGGAGCAGAAATTGCCTTTTTAAATTCTGATTGCATGTCAGTTAAAGGTATTCTATCTTGTGGACGTTTTGGACCTGCTAAATTCGGGACTAGGTCTGATAAATTAATTTCAATCGTATCAGAATATTCCGGATCTGGCATACTAGCATCATACCATAAGTGATTTGCCTTACAATATTTTTCAACTAAATCTATTTGTTCTTGTGGTCTACCAGTTAAATGTAAATAATTTAATGACTCCTCATCCACCGGGAAAAATCCACATGTTGCCCCATACTCAGGTGCCATATTTGAAATGGTCGCCCTATCGGCTAATGGCATATCCTTTAACCCAGGGCCATAATATTCTACGAATTTACCAACAACATGTTTTTTACGTAACGTTTCTGTCACTGTTAATGCCAGGTCAGTCGCCGTTGTTCCTTCTGGGAAACTACCTGTAAACTTAACCCCGATTACTTCTGGGGATGGGAAATATGAAGGTTGACCAAGCATGCCAGCTTCAGCCTCAATGCCACCGACACCCCAACCTAAAACACCAAGTCCATTGACCATCGGTGTATGGGAATCAGTTCCAACTAAAGTATCAGGGAATGTATCGTATGACCCCTCATCATTAGCATTTGCATGGACTACGTCTGCCAAGTATTCTAAATTTACTTGGTGAACAATTCCTGTAGCAGGCGGGACTGCACGATAATTTTCAAACGCCTTTTGTGCCCAATGTAAAAACTCATAACGCTCCGCATTACGTTCAAACTCTAATTCCATATTAGCTTGTAATGCATTCGAAGTACCATATTGATCAACTTGCACTGAGTGGTCAATGACCAAATCTACAGGTACTTCTGGATTAATTTTACTTGGGTCCCCTCCCATATCAACCATTGCCTTACGTAATGATGCTAAATCAACAACGGCTGGTACCCCTGTAAAGTCCTGTAAAATTACACGGGATGGCTTAAATGGTACGTCTGTGTTGTTACCTTCTTCTGTCCCCCATTTAGCCAGTCCTTTAATATGTTCATCTTTAATCACTTTTGCGTCATATTGTCGAATTACCGACTCTAACAACACCCTAATTGAAAATGGTAAACGACTTACTTTACCAATTTTGGCATCTTCAATTGCTTGTAAATCATAATAGTTATATGTTTTACCGTTTAATTCAAAATGCTTTTTTGATCGAAGCCCGTTATTATTACCGCTTGTCATATGATGAATCTCCTTTCATTTTAAAATAATGTACACTTTTTGCACACTGAATACGTCTATTCTCAAAAGAGTAGTTGAAATACAAAACTACTATTCAATTACTCTATAAAATAGACAAGAAAACATATCCTATGTACTAGTTTAAATGAAAATCTGTTATAAAACAAATGTTTAGAAACTAATCGTCAAGATACACAAATCTAATATTTATATTTTTCGTTAATTATGAATAGGGTAATAAAATTTCAAACGTAGTACCAATCGATGGGATTGATGAAACTCTAATTTTACCATTATGTTGATTAATAATTCTATTTGAAATCATTAAACCCAATCCTGTTCCATCCTCTTTAGTCGTAAATGTTGGATATTTAATACGATCTAATACAGACTTATCAATACCTTGTCCTTCATCCTTAATGGAAATGATGACGTAACCGTCCTCAAGGGAACTTTGAATTTGTAGTGTTCCACGATTATTCATTGCTTCTATCCCGTTTTTGATGACATTGAGTAACACCTGTTTAATATGTGAACGATTACATTTAATATATAAATGATGATCAATATCAATTTTTATCTCTATATCGCGATATTTATCCTGTAGGGAAAATAAATAACAAATATTTTTTACCATAGAATAAACATTTTCCTTTAAAAAACGAAATTGATTATCACGTTTGCCATTTGATAATAATTGATTTGCCATTGAATCGATTCTTTCAATTTCTCTTATCATTAAATCATAATATTCATCTTTTTGGTTGATTCCTTTTTTAATTAATTGCAAAAATCCTTTTATTGAAGCAAGTGGATTTTTTATTTCATGCACTATTCCAGCCCCAAGTTGATTAATCATCAAAAATTTGTGTGAATTAAAGATTGATTTTTCCAGTATATAACTTTGTGTTATATTCTGAATATTCATCAAAAAGTAATTTTTATTATTTAAATTAATCTGTTGTAAGCTTCCTTTAAATACATATTGTCGCCCACTCTCACACTTGCAGTGTAGCCGATGGAACATTAACTTATCTTCTGAAGAAACAAAATGATTCATAATTTCGGTCTTGTACTGCTCCGGAATAATGTCCATCCATTTCACACCAATTAAATCATTCATATTTGCCTTAAATAAATGTTGAAATGAAGGAGATATATACTCAATATTATCATCATCATTCCATAATAAAATATAAGTATCATCCTCACCCGTTAGAGCACAAAATAATTCATCATTGAAATAATCATTACCATCATCAATACTAACATTTTCATCAACGGACAACCTAATTTTATCTTTCTCCATTGTATTCCCCTTCTAAAAATAGTATCTTTCTTGTACACAATAAATGAAAACATTATAATGTATGGTATAGAGATTTTATTATGTATTTCTAGAGGCTTAACTAAATACCACAGTATGTATTATATTACTATATTATTGTAATTAATGTAATAGATTTCCATAAATTTAATGGGGATTTATAGGAGGATTAATATGTTTTCGGTTATTGTATCACTTTGGGGCTTTTTTTTAATCGCTTTTCTAGCTATTGGTGGCTATTTTATGTTCAGAAAATTCCTTAAATCTATGCCCAAAGCTGATGGGAAGTCAGATTTAGACTGGCAACGTTATTATATAGAACAAACAAGACATATGTGGCAACAGGAGGAAAAAGATTTATTAGCTGAATTAGTGTCCCCTGTTCCTGAACTATTTAGGGATGTCGCTAAACAATCGATTGCCAGCAAAATTGGCAAACTGGCAATTGAGAAAAAGGAAAAAGTCATTACACAGGATTTGCTAATCGAAGGCTACATTGTTGGTACACCAAAGCGAGACCATCGATTTTTGAGAAAAAAATTAAAAGAAAAAAATATCGATATTACACCGTTTGAGCACTATTTTGAATTATCCCCTTCTGACTATCAAAAAAATTGGAAACAAAAATATTAATTTCCTATATTAAAAACACGTATGAATGTCTAGACTCATACGTGTTCGCGTCTTAATTGGATTGTTTTTTTAATTTTTTTAAATTCAACTAACATCGAAATTCTCCATGTTAGGATCATTCCAAATGCTAGAACAAAGAACATGCCACTTGTTTCACCCACATCTATTTGGCTGCCAATGATTAACTTAATCATTAGCCTTAAAAATAATAGCCCGAATAAAATAAAAATAAAAGCTTTTGATGGCTTTAAATATATATGCCTCCCTTTTACTTGAAAGCTTGTTGTCCATATTAACAAGATTGACATAAATGCTCCTACAGAAAAGGCCTCCAAAACTTGTAGCCAAGTAATATGAAACGTAGGAAATAGAAACATTAACAAACCTGAACTCATAAATATGGGTGGTAAAATAATTCTTTTAGTATTTGTCGGTTTTTTTGCTGTTCTTAACCGTAAGACATTCATAGTAATTCCCATAAAAATGGCTACTACTGTACTACCAACGATTAACAATGTATTATTCAAAAAAACCATCCCTCAATAATTATCAATTAAATGTTGAGCACATTAGCAAAAAATCATCATTAATCGCGGTCAAAAGCAATATGCAATATAATGGTCATCGTTGTTCCTAATACCGTCAAATAAACTCCTATATCAAAAAACATCGCGGTTGCGATCTCGATACCGCCAATAAATGGAATTGGGATCACACCAAATGTATGAGTCAAAAATGGTACATTAAAAATAATAGCTCCCAGTCCAGTTAATGTTGCAATGAGTAATCCTGCAGGTATAAATGTCATGTAATTAACAGGCAAAATTTTCTTTACCGTTTGTTCACCAAAGGCAAAATACAACAACAATATCGCTGCTGAAGTAACAAGGCCACCAACAAATCCACCACCAGGTGAATTATGACCGGCAATTAACAAATACACAGCAAACCCTAATAAAACAAATACAATTACTGAAGAAGTCGACTTTAAAATTAAATCATTTGGCTTATACATAGCTTTCCTCCATTACCATGCAATCAATAACAATTACTATCAATTGTAAACGATTTACATACAAAAATAAACTTAAAAGCCATAAAAGCCTGTCCACTCAGCCAATAAGGACGTTAATTTCGTCATCCAATCAAAAAACAACATAATACCAAACAAAATCATAATATATCCGCCAATTTTTACAATCTTTACACTATGGCGTTTTATCCAGTTTAATTTTCCTACGAAAAATGATAGGACTAAGAATGGAATTGAAAATCCTAATACATAACTAATCATCAATAACATCCCTTTATCCGGCTGAGTAGCAGCCATCGACAAAACAAATGCCAATATCGGACCTGTACACGGTGTCCACCCCATTGAAAAGGTCATACCGATTAAAAATGAACCAATAAAACCCGCAGGTCGATTTTTAAATTTAAATGATCGCTCTTTCATTAAAAATTCAAAGTTTAATATACCGACAATCACTAATCCAAAAAATATAATAATAATCGCGCCTACTTGGCGAATAACATTTTGGTACATTAAAAAGAAATCAGAAATAAATGTCGTTGTAAATCCAATCATCACAAAAATACTAGAAAACCCTAGTAAAAACATTAACGTATGAAACAAACTTCGTTTCGTTAACATTTTATTTTCTTCACTAAGTTCACTAACACTCATTCCAGTAATATAAGATAAAAAGGCTGGAAATAATGGTAACACACATGGTGAAATAAATGATAAAAATCCTGCTCCAAACGCTAAAAATAATCCAGCTTCTTGCACCATCATCAACCTCCCTACATTGCTTTATCAATGTATTATAATAAAACGATTATGTAATGCTCCATATACTATTGTATCAAAATGTCAGAAGGAGAAATGGCATTGTTTTGACAAAAATCTGAACATTTAAGATGATCTTCACTATTTTCCGGGTACTCGCAAAAAACGATAAAATTTTCAGTTATTCCAAAAATACCATGAAATCGTTATTCATTTGAATTTTCTATGCGACGTTTCAATTTTTTTCGATAAACAATTTTCGATAAATATATACTAATTTCATACAAAACAAATAATGGTATTGCAACTGTAAGTTGCAAAATAACGTCCGGAGGGGTAACTAGTGCCCCGACTATAAGTAAAACAAAATAAGCATATTTCCTCATTTTCTGTAAAAATTGTGGTGTCACGATTCCCAAACTAGTTAAAAACATAATAATTACCGGGATTTCAAATAATAGAGCAAAGGGAAAAATTAATCGAATCATGAATCTGAAATACCTTTCAACCGTAAACAACTCATTAAACATGTCTTTATTTAAAGATAAGAGAAAAGGTAAAATCAATTTAATAAACATAAAATATCCGAAAACAAGACCACAAACAAAAAGTAAAAATACAGCTGGAATATACGATAATGATACCCTTCTCTCAGGCTTAGTTAAACCAGGTTTGATGAACAACCATAATTGTAGGCTTAATACTGGCAATGTTCCGACAAAAGCAATAATACCTGCAATTGTAAAATAAACCCAAATGATATCACCTGGACTCGTAATCGTTAATTTAAAAGGTAATTCCTGCTCAAATGCATGGTAAATTTGTTCGACAAATACAAACCCAACAATAAAAAATATCACGAAAAAAATTGCGGTTACGATTAAACGGCTACGTAATTCTGATAAATGGCCAATGACATTCATTGCTTTCTCTTTCTCGGTTTTGACCAATGAAGACACCTCACATACACTGTTAATTTATGGCTTTGTTAAAGTAAAATAGAAAAAAACACAACACCTTTTTGGGTGGAAGGCATAAGTTGGAGAATCGTTTGCCCATGTGATCTACCAAACTAGTTTAGTTATGGCCAATAAAGCAAATAATGTAAAAAGGGGTGTACAAGTACCCGCTTAAATGAAAAAACACCCTTTAACATCACCTGATAAATAAATTCATATAAAAAGGTGTAAGGCCAATTTCCCCTTACACCTTAATAATTCGTTACATTATTTATCTTTTGTCTCATCCTTATCATCATCGTCCATAACGCCTTTTGTTGCATTTTTAAATTCCCGTAAAGAATTGCCTGCCGCTTTCCCAATTTCTGGTAACTTAGACGGACCAAAAATAAGTAAAGCAACTACTAATATTAAAATTAAACTTGGTATCCCAATTTGAGCCAATTTTTCCACCTCATCAAATAAACAATTCCATATACATGGTTAATTACTATTATACCGAATGTTTTCCAATTTTAAAAATAACATTGTGTAAAAGTCGCTATAATGTCATATTTTAAATAAAATAAGACACAATAATCATTTTATTCTATCATATTGGCAAAAATAATAGTCATATTGATTTTTGTCATCCTTGATTCCTTTCTCCTTAGAGACAAGCTTCCATTCTGTTGTATCAAAAGTTGGAAAATAAACATCCCCTTCAAAAGTCTCATCTATCAAAGTAATATAAAGCCGTTCAGCATAAGGGAGTAACTGAGTAAATATTGTCCCCCCACCAATGACAAATAGCTCTTTCTCTCCCATTTCTTGTGACATAGTAACAATTTCTTCAAGATGATAAATGATCTCAACTTCTTCTGGTAATTCAACTTCTTTATTATTTGTAACGACGATATGATGACGATTTGGTAATACCCGTCCAAGCGATTGAAAAGTTTTTCGTCCCATTACAATCGTATTCCCAGTCGTTTTTTCCTTAAAAAACTTCAAGTCCCTAGGTAAATGCCAAGGCATTTGGTTGTTAGCCCCGATAACATGATTATTATCCATTGCTACTATAAAGGAAATCATAAAACTTCCTCCTAATGTTCAAAATTTGAAACGAATATTTATTAATAAGCTACATTCAACTATACTGCCACGGGTGCTTTTATGGTTGGGTGTGGATCATAATTTAAAACCTCAAAATCTTCCACCTCATAATCGTTAATTGAATGTCTAGTCTTGTTAATTTTTAATTGTGGTGTCCCTTTAATTGACCGACTTAGTTGTAACTTCACTTGTTCAATATGATTATCATAAATATGAACATCACCAAAAGTATGAACAAATTCTCCAACTTGTAAACCAGTCTGTACAGCAATAATGTGAGTCAATAAGGCATAACTTGCAATATTAAAAGGAACCCCCAAAAATAAGTCAGCACTACGTTGATACAATTGACACGACAACTTCCCATCAGCAACATAAAATTGAAATAAGGTATGACAAGGGGGCAATGCCATATTAGGAATATCCTCAGGATTCCAAGCTGATACAATTAATCGCCTTGAATTAGGGTTTGTCTTAATCATTTTAATGACATCATCAATTTGATCAATTGTTTCCTCCGTACTCGTTTCCCATTTCCGCCATTGTTTCCCATAAACAAATCCCAAATCACCAAATTTCTTAGCAAAATCGTTGTCTATTAAAATATTTTCCCTAAATAGTTTCATTTGTTCATCATATAGTTTTTTAAATGATTCATCTTTTAATGCACGGTGGCCAAAATCCGCCATGTTTGGACCATTATATTCTGGACTTTCAATCCACTTTTTAAAAGCCCATTCATTCCATATATTATTGTTATGTTGTAGTAAATAACGAATATTCGTATCACCTTTTAAAAACCATAACAATTCACTAACAATCAATCGAAAGGGAACATTTTTTGTCGTTAGTAAAGGGAAGCCTTCCTGTAAATCAAAACGAATCTGTTTTCCGAATTTTGATTTAGTTCCTGTATTTGTCCGATCAGCCTTTTCAACGCCATCATTTAAAATCTCGTTACATAAATTTAAATAAGCCTGTTCATTTAACATTGTGTTGACAACTAAAAATTATGTTGTCTTCATCTCCTTCCTTCGATTGTTACGATGAATATTGATTTTATTATTTTATTCTATTTTACCATATAAATTAATCTTAACGTATGAAATAACATTGTCAATCATATGATAAAAAAGGAATATTTTTAAACATGAATATCTCTATTTGTTTGGAAAGGAGTGTCTCTTTTGAGCACACATATCGTTGGAAATATTATTAAAAATTCGGTTGTCTATGGATATGCCTTTAGTCAACCATTCTCAATCTACATGGATATGTTTCCGATGGTACAAAATCAACTTGAAATGGATGCCGCACTGTTACAATATGGTGAATCGAATGAGTCGGTTGAACACCTCCAGCTTACGTTAAATAATTTAGGTCATTATGATGATAAGATTGATGGATTTTACGGCGTCTTAACAGAACATGCATTAAAACAATTTCAGTCATCGAATAATATAGACATTACAGGACAGGCAGATGAAGAAACAATGAAGGAATTACTTGATAAAGAAAAAGAGAAAATGCTAGAAAGTATTTCTGAGGAACTAATTTCGATTCAATATGGGGAGCAAAGCGATCGTGTTAAAAATGTACAACAGATTTTATATTATCTCGGTTATTATAACGGAAAAATTGATGGACTCCATGGTCCCAAAACTGATAAAGCAATACAAAAGGTAAAACAACAAAATGAGCATTTATTTGTAGAAACGTTTACAACAAAGAAAACTAGTTATACCTCCCCTACTACATCAGGTGATATAATTCCAAACTTCCAGTCAAAACACGGTCAGCTACAAAGTGAAAGAATCATTAATCATGCCAAAAACTATATAGGGACCCCTTATGTCTGGGGTGGTAGTTCTCCGAAACCCGGTTTTGATTGTAGTGGATTTGTGCAATTTCTATTTGAAAAGGAAAATAAAGTAATCCCTAGAACTGTTAGTGATATTTGGAATTTTGCAAAACCGACCTCCACCCCTTCATTTGGTGATTTAGTATTCTTTGAAACATACAAAGCTGGCCCTTCACATTTAGGAATTTACATTGGCAAAGATGCATTTATCCATGCTGGGACATCAAGTGGTGTTACAATAAGTTATTTATCCGAATCATATTGGAAAAATCGTTATATTGGAACTAAAAGAATCAATTAATAAAATTAAAATGTATTTGGATTTATACTATATTGCAAAACGGAAAAACGCTTGACGCCATTGAAAAAAAACGATATATTGTAAAGAAACAAAGAAGTTGGTCGTCATTGTTTAATAGCATGTGAAAGATTAAAAATATATATAACATTTTCCATCATACAATAACTACCTGTTCTTTGAATCAACATCTGATTTAGGAGGATTATTACATGCAAAACGGTGTAGTAAAATGGTTTAACGCAGAAAAAGGATACGGATTTATCCAATTGGAGGAAGGAGAAGACGTATTTGTTCATTATTCTGCGATTCAAGATGAAGGCTTTAAAACTTTAGAAGAAGGTCAAGAGGTAACATTTGAAATTGTTGATGGCGATCGGGGTCCACAAGCAGCTAATGTAGTAAAAGAATAGTAAATGCTATATGTAAAAGAGGCAATCAATTCAAGATTGTCTCTATTTTTTATGTTTAAATTACTAAAAACACTTAGTTTCCAAGCATACACTATTTTATTTTTCCACTCAGTGCCCTTTCTTCTATTGGTATTCTAATCATTAACAATAAAATATGTAGAATTGGAAATATAGTTGCTACGATGTACGCATTAAAAATTAGAGGAAGGGAAAACAACTCGATAAAAACAATGACATAATTAGGATGTTTTAACCAACGATATGGACCCCTTTTCATCCGTATCACCTTTGGAATAACAATAATTTTAGTATTCCAAAACTTTCCCAATGATGTAATACACCAAATTCTACCTACTTGGGCTACCAAAAAAATTATTAAGAAACTTAATTTAAATTTAATTGATTCTTGCCAACTTACTTCAGCAATAATAGAAATTAAAAATAGCACATGTAAATAAATGAACAAAGGATAATGCCGTTTGCCAAATTCTCTACCCGAATGTGCCTTCATCCATTGTTCATTTTTCTGAGCAATATACATCTCTGAGATTCTTTGAAATATGACAATGAAAACAATAAAATAAAACAAAGTCATTCATTCACCCACTCTGCTAATAATAATTCAGAACTAAATCCAGGGCCTAGTGCACAGATGATTTCCTTCGAATTTTTGCTTTCACTAATATTTCCTTCTAATAATTTATTTTTTAATACGTATAAAACGGTCGCTGATGACATATTTCCGTGCTGAGATAAAACATCATATGAATGACGAAAAATATGACGATTTAAAGAAAATGACCTTTCCATTTCCTCCAATACTTTTCTTCCACCCGGATGGGCAATGAATGTAGCAATTTCCTCAATTGACACCCCCTGTTCATCTAAAAAATTCATCACATGTTTCTTCCACAATATTTCAACAAGAGCCGGAATTTGTTTGCTGAAAATTACTTGTAAACCGGAGTTAGTTAATTCCCATCCCATAATATTTGTTGTATTTTTTTCCGTCCAAGAACTTGTCGATGTGATTTTTAATTTTTCATTTTTACAATACGTTAAATATGGTGATGCCTCCCCGATTAATAGCGTTGCCGCTACCCCATCTCCAAATAATGCTGTACCGACAATATTGCTTGTAGAATAATCATCCTTTTGGAAAGTTAAACTACATAGTTCACAACACACAACAAGCGTTATTTTAGTTTTATTATGTTGCAACCATTCAAATGCCCGCGACATTCCGATTGCTCCTCCAGCACATCCTAATCCCCATAATGGCATTCTTACGATAGAAGGTTTAAATGGCCTCTCATTCATTATGTATGTTTCCATCGATGGGGTAGATATACCCGTACTAGATACAAAGACAATCATATCGATTGCCTCATAAGGAATAGTTTTATTTAAAAATTCATTAGCATGTAGACAATGATCGATAGCATCCAAACTTAACTGTAAAGCAGAACGATGGTATATTTCATTACGTTCCGAAAATGTATGTTCTTCCTTATACCACGATTGTTTGGCGGTAAATTGTCTTTCATTTATTTTTGCATTATCAAAAATACCTAATAAATGATGAAGTGAAGAACGCTTATTAACAAATATTTCTTTAACCAAACTCTTTATTTCTGTTTGTTTCATAGAAATTGAAGGTATTCCTAAACCAATCGAAGTGATATATGCCATGTCATTCACCTTTTTATCTTTAGTTTGTGTTGTTTGTCACATTTTATCCATCCCATTGCCACATATTCGTCAAATACTTTTCAAACGAAAAGGTTAGTAAAACTTAATTATCATAGTAAGTAACGATTTTTGAATAAATTATGAACTGTATATAAATACAGCCTTTTTCACTGATTTATTTTGTATGATATAGATAAGTCAATGAATACTTTCTATTAGTTAATATTGACTTTAAATGTCTTCCAAAAATTATAAAGGAAGGAGTGGTAATATGTCTCAATCAGTTAAAAAACAAGAGAAGGAAGTAAAAGAGGCAGTTAATTTAACCGGTACTTTATATGCTGTATCAATTTTAGGAATTATCATTATTTTGTCATGGTTTGGAGTTTGGGCTTTATATTTAGCTAGATAAACATATGTATTCAGAAAGGGGTTTATGCAATGAATATGCATAAATATGAAAAAGTTTGGCTTTTCTTTGGGTCTTTTACTTTATTAGTTTTTTTAGTAGTCGTTGGAATAAGTGCTTTTTATATGGGAAATAATCCACCAAGCTGTGCCGTAACACTTGATCCCGAATATGTAACATCCCAAGAACCATTTGATGAGCCAGGTTTAAAACAAATTGGTGATAATGAATACCAATTAACTGTTGTCACATCAGCATTTAATTTCGATGTTGGCACGGAAGATAAGGTTGTCCAAATTCCAAAAGGAGCAACGGTACATGTTGTCTCAACGACAGAGGATGTTGTTCATGGATTTGAAATAGCTGGGACAAATGTCAACATGATGCTTGAGCCAGGGTATATTAGTACATTAACAAATACATTTAAAAATGCAGGTACTTATACATTACTTTGTAATGAATATTGCGGAATTGGTCACCATTTAATGTCTGCGACAATTGAGGTGGTTGAATAATGAGTAGATCAGTTAAAAGTATATCAAATCAAGATGCTAAATTAGTAATGGCTCATATGTATGTTGCATTCATTTCCCTTTTTGTCGGGGCAACTGCTGGACTATTACAAACATTAGAAAGGTCAGGAAAGTTTAGTTTACCCGCTGGTATTGGTTATTATCAAATTTTAACTGTACATGGAGTTGTTTTAGGGCTAGTATTAACGACATTTTTCATTTTAGGATTTATGATGTCTGCACAAAGTAAGACGACTGGTGGATATAATAAGACAGAAAGAACCATCGGTTGGATAGGTTATTGGATCATGGTAGTTGGTACGGTAAGTGCCGCAGTCATGATTTTGCTTAATGAAGCAACTGTTTTATTTACATTTTATGCGCCTCTTCAGGCACACGTCATATTTTATATAGGACTAGCTTTAGTCATTGTTGGAACATGGTTAATTGGATTTGTCATTTTCAAACGTCATGCACGTTTTCGTCAAGAAAATCCCGGTGTTCAAACACCTTTATTAAGCTATATGGCAGTAATTACAATGTTAATGTGGCAAATTGCATCACTTGGTGTGGCTACAACGGTAATATTTCAAATGATCCCTTGGGCACTAGGTATCGTACCAACGATAGATGTATTACTTAGTCGGACATTATTTTGGTATTTCGGTCACCCACTCGTCTATTTCTGGTTACTTCCAGCTTATATGATGTGGTATGCGATTATGCCTAAAATTATCGGTGGCAAAATATTTTCAGATTCATTAGCACGATTTACATTTATTTTACTACTATTATTCTCTATTCCCGTTGGATTTCATCATCAATTAACAGAGCCGGGAATTGATCCTTTTTGGAAATACATCCAAGTAGTCTTAACATTTTTAGTAGTTATCCCTTCATTAATGACAGCATTCTCTATGTTTGCTACTTTTGAAATTCGTGGTCGGGAATTAGGAGCAAAAAAGGCATTTGGATGGCTTAAAAAAATGCCGTGGAAAGATGTCCGCTTCTTAGCGCCTTTTATCGGAATGCTATTTTTCATCCCTGGTGGTGCTGGCGGTATTATTAATGCTTCTAACCAAATGAATCAAGTAGTTCATAACACAATTTGGGTAACTGGACACTTTCACTTAACTGTTGCAACAGTTGTCATGCTCACTTTCTTTGGAATTACTTACTGGCTAATTCCATCAATGACAGGAAGAAAATTTACTCCTTTAGCAAATAAATTAGGTATTTGGCAAACTATTTTATGGACTGTTGGTATGACGATTATGTCTACAGCAATGCATTGGCAAGGTCTATTAGGTGGACCAAGACGTTCTGCATACTCTGAATATGCTGGAAATGCCGATACATCTTCATGGGGTGCCTATCAGATTGCGCAAGCAGTCGGAGGAACTATCCTATTTCTCGGAATGATAGTCATGATTATCATTTTTGTATATTTAACATTCTTTGCACCAAAAGGTGAGGAAGAATACCCTATTGCTGAGGTATACGATGAAGCTGAAAAAACACCTCCTGTGTTTGAAAATTGGAAGTTATGGACGGTTGTTACAATTGCATTAATTTTATTTGCTTACACAATTCCATTAATTGATATTATTCAGAATGCACCTCCAGGAGCAAAAGGATTTAAACTTTGGTAAACAATTAATTTAGTTTTTGGGAGAGTATAATCACTCTCCCCTTCTATCAATGGAGGAATGTAAATGAAAAAGTTTTATATTATATTTATTGCCCTATTTGTTCTCGGTGTCAGTGTTGGAATATTTTATTTACAAGTCATTCGTCCAGGATCATCAGAATTACCTAAGGATGTTGTAATGGAGACTGCCTTTGGTGAAACTTATGATTTATCTAAACAACCTAACAAAGCACGTTTAGTTGAATTTATGTACACAAGGTGTCCTGATGTTTGCCCAGTTACTACTCTCGAAATGTCAAAAATTCGACATGCTTTAGAAGAAGAAGGTGTATTTGGAGAAAATATCGAGTTCATGACTATTACGATAGATCCTAAAAGAGATACTACTGATGTTTTAGCTGACTATGCAGGGCGTTATGAAGTAACATCAACAGATAAAGGGTGGGTGTTTTTAAGAGGAACGGAGGAAGATACTAAAAAAATAGCGGATTCTTTAGGATTTTTATACCGTGATCCAGGTTCAGGAGACATCATTCATTCTACCTTCACTTATTTATTAGATGAAAACAACAATTTAATAGAAAAATTTACAATGGGAGAATCGTTTGATAAAGATAAAGTCTATAAACGAATCATGAGAACTATCAATTAAAATAAACCGGTAATTAAAAGGACCAGTAGAGAATACCTACTGGTTTTTCTTAGTTAAATTAGAATGACACCTCTAGTTAACACTCCAGCAACGGTTGACTTCCCGCCCTATTCTTGTATAATTTGATTTATTGTTCTAATTTATAATCAATTATAATCAGTTCTATTTTATCTACTAAATTAATCTTCATATCAAACTTTAGATTAAATAATTTTAAGAATAGACGTCGTAACAATAATGTAGAAAAGGAGGAATAATCGTGGCTATAGCATCATTGATTATTGGTATCATAGGTTTGGCTGGACTAATCCCTTTAATTGGTTGGTTATTCATATTACTTAATATTTTGGCAATCATTTTTGGAATTGTTGCCTTGTTTATTGAACAGGAACAACGTGGAATGGCTATTGCTGGAATTATTACCGGGGCAATCCCTCTTATTGTAAAAATAATATTTTACTTTTTTATATTTATAACGAGTATATTTGGGCAATTTTAATTCTTTTACACGTCGACAAACTCTAATTTAAAAGTCTGTCGACATTTTATATTGCCTAACTTTTTTTACCACCGAAAAATTGATAATAATTAGTCTCGATAAATCCATTGAAAAGTTTTCGTTTTTTTGTTGCTTTTTTTCCAAAGGCGGTTTCAAATTGTTTATCAGACGTGATAATATATGTGCTCCAAGTGTGATTTGTTTTCATGACATTTCCCAATGTTTCATATAAATGGGTAACATATTTCCGATCTTTTATTCTTTCACCATAGGGTGGATTACTAATGACATATCCCCTATCTTCTTTTAAAACGAGATCACTTACTTGCATCTGTTTCCAATGGATGATTCCAGAAAATCCTGCTTCTAGTGCATTGTTTTTACTAATTTCAATCATTTTATGGTCGATATCTGAACCAATGATTCTAATTGGTTGTTCATAATTTGCTAACTGTTCCGCTTCATTAAAAGCATCCTCCCAATCAGACCGCTTGATAAAATCCCATGCTTCTGAATGAAATGAACGATTAAATCCCGGTGCAATATTTTGGCCAATCATTGCTGCTTCAATTGGAATAGTACCTGACCCACAAAATGGATCAATAAGTAACCGATCAGATTTCCAATTGGTTAATTTAATTAAAGCGGCTGCAAGAGTTTCCCTAATAGGTGCCTCCCCTTGTCCAACCCTATAGCCACGTTTATGTAATCCCGGACCTGTAGTATCAATCGTAAGTGTTGCCATATCTTTTAATATCGCAATTTCAACCTTATAAATAGCCCCTGTTTCAGGCATTTTCAAAGCAAGTCCATGTTTTATTTTTAAACGCTCGGCTATCGCTTTTTTAACAATTGCTTGGCAATCTGGCACACTATACAAAGTTGATTTATGAGATTTACCAACAACTGGGAATTGGCCGTCCTCTGGGATATATCGTTCCCACGGAAATGATTTTGTCATTTCAAACAATTGATCGAAAGTAGTTACCTCCCCTTCACCAACAACCAATTTAACCCGATCAGCAACACGTAACCATAAATTACTACGGGGGATTGCCATGATAGGGGCCATATAAGTTATTTTTCCATTATCTACAACTGGATCATATCCCAATTGTCTTACCTCTTGGGCAACAATCGCTTCTAACCCCATTGCACTCGTGGCTATTAATTTAACCTTATCCATGTCATCACTCCTGACAGTTTAAACAATTCGAAAAATTAACTTACTTAATGTCCACATGATAGCAAAATAAAAAACCTACTATCAGTATTACTGAAAAATAGGTTCTCCATTGACCATTGAATACTCGATAAGCCATGTTCTGTGCCATTGTACTACATACGGTGGTCTAGCCTCGTACGCCGGTTGTAATCATTTATCTCCAAGCTATTTACTTGTTCCTTTTTTCGTTCATTTCCTACTTAAAGGATGCCCCTACCATTGTTTGGGTTGCTCACTCATGGGGTTTACCCGTTCCATTTCAGATCGTTTCCAATCATCTTCGTCTCTGTGGCACTTTATAGGTTTTACTCCATATCTAATGACTTTAGGAGTAAACTCCTGCCGTTAGCTAAAATTTAGCTACCTTGACTTATGACTTCGTCAAGCATGAACACTACAAACATCTCAGTTTGTGTGAGCATGGACTTTCCTCTACACAAGCGTGCAGCGATTACATGAGTATTCATTATTCATTATACAACATTCACCGATGATGAACAATAAACTCAAGTTAAATTATGATAACAATAATAGTCCTTTTTCTACCATTTAATCCTCTGGGATTGTAGAATTTCTGCCAAAAACTGCCTTTTCCAAATTTGATAATCGTTTTAACACATCATAATTAACCTGCTGATAGCCTGGCTTTATATGTTCAACAGTATGACCATTTTGCTTTAACAATTTAATTTCTTTTTGCAATTTATCAAATTCTTGTTTAAAGGTTTCATAATCTTGAATAATTAAATCCAAAAATTCATTCACTTCATCTTGATGATAACCACGCATGGAGGTTTTAAAGTCTTTGCTGTATATTTCATTTGGTGTTAGTTTTAACCGACTATATACCATTTTTGCACCTCATTTTACGATTTATTCATATATATATGAATTATATCATGAATAAATCACTTTTTGAAATGCCGGTTAAATTAATCAACTGTTTACTTCCAAATCAAATGGAAATGGTAATAATTCATGAATTGAAGTTTGTATGACATCCTTCCCTTCACAGCCTAAAAAAATCGGCATATCCCTTTTAAAAAATTGGGCCATTACCTGTCGACAAGCCCCGCAAGGCTGAATCGGTGTTGCAGTTTTAGCTGTGATAGCCATATAGGTAAAGGACCTTTCTCCATCTGATATTGCATTAAATATGGCAACTCTTTCAGCACAACAAGTTAACGAATAAGAACTATTTTCAATATTACAACCGTGATATAATTTTCCAGACTCTGTTTTAATAACAGCCCCTACTTTAAAATTGGAAAATGGCACATATGCTTTTTCCATGACCATTCTTGCCTCTTGTAATAACTGCTCTTTCACGATTGGGTCTCTCCTTTTAACTGTTTTAACACGTATAAACAGGAAGAATAATATTCCATATACCTTCTCTTACGAATATCCTTATAATAACTATGTAAAATAATCATTTCTAAATTTTCTTTTGTGGCAACAATCTGTTGAAAGGTAACCATGCCTTTTGATGATTTTACGTAATCAAGCGCTAACGTTTCCCATTCATTTAATGCATCAAAAATAGGGGTTGTTTTATTTTTGACATGCTGGAAATATGCATTTTTATCCAGTGATTTTTCTTCACTATAAAAAATGTCCTTTAAATGGTGTAATTCGTCCATTAAATATGCTGTTAATTCTATTAGTCGATGCATTGTTTGGCTCCCCCATAGTCTTACCTAATAGAATAACATAATTTTTTCCTAAAGTTTAAAATTATTGTTTATTTCCCCTATACATGAAAAATTATAAATTCCCTTTCCTCAATTGACATGATAGTTACTAGTTTTTATTGAAGATACATAATTGTTTGTCATTCTTTTAGCATAAGAATTTTGTATCATTTTCAATTGAAAAATGATCCTTTCGTATGCCATGATGAGTTCCTTATTTTGACGATGATCTTGCTTACGACTAACCATCTAACTCACCTCTTCATAAATTTTCTTACAATATTCACGATTCAAGCGTAAATTCCTTTAAATTAGACAAAACTTGTCAACAAGATTGTATATTTGACAATATATCCTCTAAATTATCATGCTACGATGGACAGCAAAAATAAATATTTAAACTATTTTAATTTAATATTATTTAAACGATTAATTTGGTATGATGAATGTATATTGGAGGGCGTCAAATGAAATATCCAAGTGGATTCAGAAGATCAAATCAATCAACCCAACTTGATAAAAATAATCTTTATCGTCACCGGGGAATGAATTTAGAAAAAGATATTGATGTGACAAATAAGTTTTATTTAGAAACTAATAAAGCAGTCATTCACAAAAAACCAACACCTGTTCAAATTGTAAATGTGCACTATCCTAAAAGGAGTGCTGCCGTCATTACCGAAGCATATTTTCAAAAAAGTTCTACAACTGATTATAATGGCATTTATCGGGGGAAATATATCGACTTTGAAGTGAAAGAAACTAGAAATAAAACTTTGTTCCCTTTGGCAAACATTCATGAACATCAAATAGAACATTTACAGTCTGTATTAGATCACGGTGCAATATCTTTTCTCATTATTCGCTTTTCAGTATATAATGAAACTTATCTAATCGATTTGAATCATATATTACCATTTTGGCAGCAAAAGTTAACTAAAAATAAAATGTCTATTCCATATAAAATAATTCAAGAAAAAGGATATTTAATCCCATTTCATTATCAAGCAAGAGTGGACTATTTACCAATTATTGATCAACTATATTTTTAACATGGAGGTTTAGTGATGCCGACAAATAATAAATCACGTGTAGCAAGGAATAAACAAAAAGCACCGAGGAAAAAAGGATTTTTAAAGAAAATACTTTTGGTTTTCATAAGTTTATTCATTTTAATTGGGTTAGCGGTTGGTGTGGTGTTTGCTTATTATATAGCAACAGCCCCAAAATTAGATATTGACAAACTTGATGTACCTTTTGCATCTACATTATATGATATGGATGATAAATCGTTTGCGAACCTTTATGAGGAAAATAGAACAAAGATAAAATATGAAGATTTACCAGATGTATTAATCGATGCTGTCACTTCTACAGAAGATGCTCGCTTTTTTAAACATCCCGGTATAGATATTAGGCGTATCGGTGGGGCAGTTATTGCAAACTTTCGTCATGGATTCGGGTCCGAAGGAGCAAGTACAATTACACAACAAGTTGTTGAACATATGTTTCTATCCCCGGAAAAAAAGATTAAATTAAAGGTCCAAGAACAGTGGCTAGCTTTACAATTAGAAAGACAATTTTCAAAAGAAGAAATATTAGAAATGTATTTAAATAAAATTTTTTATGGTGGAAATGTCTATGGGGTAGCTAAAGCTGCTGAAAACTACTTTGGAATAACAGATTTAAATGATTTAACCTTAGTACAAGCAGCGATGTTAGCGGGATTACCACAAAGACCATCGGCATATAATCCTTTTGAAAATCCCGACTTAATGGAACAACGTGTTGATACCGTTTTGCAACTTATGGTTCGACATAATAAAATAACAGAACAAGAGGCTGAGGAAGCGAGACAGGTTAGCATCGAAAGCCAATTAACTGATAAAAAACCCGCTTCATATGCTTACGAAGCATTTGTACAAAAGGTAAAACAGGAAATTGAAGAAAAGCTAGATGGAGCAAATATTAACACTGATGGTTTGAAAATATACACAACATTGGATCCAAGCATACAGGATTATGTGGAGTTTTTATTAACTGACAGTGATGAAAACCCTATTGATTTCGGTGAGGAAGATGACTTACAAGCCGGAATGACAGTTCAAGACACATCTACTGGCGCAATTAGAGCTATTGGAGGAAGTAGAAACCGTGAAAATGTTGATGGAACAAATTATGCTATTGACTTAGAAAGGCAACCCGGTTCCGCTATTAAGCCAATAGTTGCTTATGGACCGGCCGTCGAGTATGAAAAATGGTCAACTTATCATCAAATTTTAGATGAAGAGTTTGCCCCTGAAGGTTCTAACCCGATAAGAAATGTCAATCGTAAATATCACGGCTGGGTTTCGATGAGAGAGGCACTAACACATTCACATAACGTCCCTGCTGCAAAAACCTTGCAAGAAATAGGCTCGGAAAGGGCGAAGGAATTCGCTGAAAATCTCGGTATTGAATTTGCTGATGAGGTTTTGGATCCCCGTGATGCCATTGGTGGAACAAGCACAGGAATTAGTCCTTTACAGCTTGCAGGAGCATTAAGTGCCTTTGGTAATGAAGGAATTTACACAACACCATATGTCGTAAGAAAAGTAGAGTTCCCGGATGGTACTACCCTAGATTTAAAACCTGAATCTGAAGCAGTTATGTCTGATTATACTGCATATATGATTACTGATATGTTGAAATCTGTCATGCAAAAGGGAACTGGTACGTTGGCAAATATTCCAAATTTGTCTGTCGCCGGTAAAACTGGAACGACAAATATGGAAGGTGGCGGTGCAAACAATTCATGGTTTGGTGGGTATACTACCAACTATTCCATCGGTATTTGGACGGGATATAAGGAAAATAATCGCGAAATAAAAAATACGACTGTTGCTAGACAATTGTTTAAACATACGATGACTGAAATTTCAAAGGATATTGAGACAGCTAACTTTGTAAAGCCTAGTTCTGTTATTTCCGTTGAGGTGGAAAAAGATACAAATCCCCCACAATTACCTAGTGAACATACACCGAAGGACAATATCGTAACTGAACTGTTTGTCAAAGGTACTGAACCAACTGAGACTTCGGAAAAATTTGATGAAGTGGCAGCCATCACAAATTTACGCGCTAGGTATGAAGAAGAAAATCAAGAGATAGAAATATCATGGGAATATGAGGAAATTGAAGAAATAACTTTTGAGGTTAACTATAAAATTGATGATGGTGATTATAAAAAACTAACTGAAACAGAAGATCTAAATGTGACATTAGACCAAGTAGAATATGATACATCATATACATTCCAAGTTATTGCTATTGATAAAGAAACAGATAGGAAAAGTGAACCTATCACAACATCATTAAAAACCCCGGAAGAAAATATTGATGATGATGTGACTGAATTACCACCTGTAACAAATTTATCGGCAACAGTTAATGAAAATCAATTTGTTATTGATGTTAAATGGAATTACGATGGACCACCATCAGTATTTGAAGTTGAATTTGATGGTGAAAAACGCATCTTTCAATCAACAAGTATCCAAATTGGTACCTTAACACCACATACAACATACACAATTACTGTGACGCCGATAAATAGTGAACTCTCTATACGGGGTAAGCCCGAGAGTGTGACAGTCAATGTAGGAGAAGCCCCTAATAATGATGGTGATAATGGGAACAACAATGAAGGGTAGGTTATTTTAAAGGACTACCGTTAATCGGTAGTCCTTTTTTGGTTTATCCACAAAAACAAATGAATTAATTTATGTTTAACTTTTTCATCCGCTTTTTACCTTCACGACATAAGGTGAGCAACGGGCATGCTCCACAATTAGGATTTGCTGCCTTACAATGGTATCTTCCAAAAAATATAAATCGATGATGACTTACACTCCACTCGTCTTTTGGGATCTTTTTCATTAATGTATTTTCTACCTGGAGAACCGAATCTTTCCAACGACAGAATGCTAATCGTTTTGCGACCCGTTCCACATGTGTATCAACTGCTATCGCTGGTTCATTAAAAGCTACAGAAACAACGACATTTGCAGTTTTACGTCCCACGCCTGCAAACTTGATTAATTCATCCCTTAACTTTGGAACCTTCCCATCGTAATCATCAATTAATGATTGACACAATTTTTGAATGTTTTTCGCTTTTGTTCGATACAGTCCAATTGATTTAATATCCTGCTCGAGCTCACTCACATCAACGGCTAAATAATCTTCAGGTGTGCGATATTTTTGAAATAATTTACTAGTTACCCGATTCACGTTAACATCCGTTGTTTGTGCTGATAATAAAACTGCGATAAGTAAATCAAAAGGATTTTGGTGATTTAATTCACAATGTGCATCTGGAAACATTTCTCCCATCGTATCCAAACAAACTCTTATTTCTTTTTTCGTTAACATTTAGTTTCCCCCATCAAGCCAGTTAAAATAAACAGAACTATCTCTCTTTTCCGGTTCATACTGTTTTTTTACTTGGTTAGAGCGAAATGATTTCCCTTCATTTCGGGCTTGTTCCACTGTTTTAATGCCCTTTCGCTTCCATTCACGTAAAATTCGATCAATATATTTAAAATTTAATTTCCCCATTAAAACTGATTCACGAAGAGCAGCTTTAATTAAGGCGGGAATAATACGATCTTCATCTAACCAGGCATTTATTGTTTCAATTTCAAATGGGGATAAAGGGCGACCAAATTCTTGTTCAAATAAAATAAAAATCGTCCCTTCATTTTCTTTAGCCTCCTTGTCTTTATCGGTAATTAATAACTTTTCCCATAAAGGATTAAAATTATAGACTTCACTTAATTGATTTTTTTCATTGTTGGACTCTTCAATGATTAATAAATTTTTTTGAATTAACTTTTGCAAAATTTGAATACATTTATCGTCACCAAAAGTTAAATGTTGAGAAATTTCTGTTGGGGTTGGAAATTCATTGCCTTTTTGTAATTCACGAAAAATTTGCAAAACAACGATTACATCTTGTTCATTTAACCCTAATTTACTATACAACATTAATAATTTATTAGGAATCACTGTTTGCTGATTAAACAATTGTTGAAATGAAAACTTTTCTATCATTAGAATAACCACCACCTTCAAATATTGTTTAGAGGTCAAGTGTCCTATTTTCTATACTTAGAAGCTAATCGGAGCTGTTCGATCCGTTCACCGTCTTTCATTGAAATATAGTCAATGACATAACGTGTTTTTTCATCATAATAAATTACTTCCCAAAGAAATTGATGATTAATCATGGCCGGACTTGCTTTTACAACACGACAATGTACACAATCACTTGTCCCATAGTTAATCGCCTGTTCCTTTGAAATAATTTCATCACTGTAAATGGTCATTAACTTTCCATCATTCTCATCAATCGGAACAAAAACATATTGATTTTTTCCTTCTTGATTCTTTCCAACCATAATATGGAATGATGAATCATCATTAAACTCGTACATTTCCGTTACGTTTGTTAAAGTTTCATTCTTTAGAATATTTTCTTTTGTTTTATTTAATTCATTTGTTTGCGACGCCTCGATTTGCCCATATAAATGAAAACTATACACCATCAATCCACCAATGATGAGTAAACATACGATGCATATACTTATAAAAATCATTTTCAAATTTGAATCGTTTGCCTTACTTTTTTTCATATGATATCTACCAACCAATTCTTCCTCTATAGACTTAAAATAAAAACATTAAAATTTTTGTTACAAAATCGTATGTGGTGGTTCCTTTTCAATAAATTGTTCAATTTCATTTTTTTCATTTAAAATAGCAATCTTTGGTCGATGATTTTTTAAATCATTTTCATGAATAGAAGCATACGAAATAATAATGACAATATCGTCCTTTTGAACAAGTCTTGCTGCCGCACCATTCAAACAAATAACTCCTGAACCTTTTTCTCCAGGTATAACGTAAGTTTCTAATCGAGCACCATTATAATTATTGACAATTTGAACTTTTTCATTTGGTAAAATATTAACCTTTTCTAAAATTTCCTCGTCAATTGTAATGCTACCGACATAATTTAAATTTGCTTCTGTTACTCTTGCACGATGGATTTTTGCATTCATCATTGTTCGATACATTATGCTTCACCTCTAGTAAATATTTCCATTTGATTGCCATTATTACTAATAATAATATTATCGATCAGACGGGCTTGTTTAAAATAAACTGCCACAGCAATAATTACCTGTTCGTCTATTTGTTGCACTTCTTCTAAATTTGGATAACTAAAAATTGACACATAGTCTATTTTACCTGATGTGTTGTCATTAATCATTTGCCTTATTTCATCAATTATTAATTTTTTCTCCACTATTCCCTTTTCAATCAGTGATTTTGCCTTTTGTAGTGACTTGTACAGTACAGTAGCTTCTTTTCTTTCCGAATTGCTTAAATACACATTGCGACTACTCATTGCAAGACCATCTACTTCCCTTTTTGTTGGTAAGCCAATTAAGGTAATTGGGAAATTCAAGTCTGTTATTAATGCATCAACCACTGCAATTTGCTGGGCATCCTTTAACCCAAAATAAACATTTGTAGGCTTAACAATATGAAAAAACTTAGTCAATACTGTAATGACACCGTCAAAATGTCCTGGTCTTGATGCTCCACATAGGACATCTACCCTACCAATCATTTCCATTTGGATAATGGATTTAACGGGATACATCTCCTCTAAAGATGGCATAAACAAGACGTCGACTCCCACCTTTTCCGCCAGTCGAACATCACGCTCCTCATTTCGTGGGTATCGTTTAAAGTCCTCGTTAGGTCCAAATTGCAAAGGATTAACAAAAATACTCATTACTAATACATCATTTTTATTTTTTGCCTCTCTTGCTAGCGATAAATGACCTTCATGTAAAAAACCCATTGTCGGTACAAAACCGATTGTTGCTGTAGTATTTCTTCTGTTAAATTGGCTCATTTCTTCAATCGTTTTTATAACCTTCATTTAGAACCCCTATTTCGGAAGTAATTTATTATCTTTAATTTTGTACGTATGTTCTTCCTGTGGAAAACTAATCGATTTAACTTCTTCTACATATTTTGCTAGTGCACTTACTCCTATTTCATCGAAATTAGCAAAATTTTTGACAAATTTCGGAAAACTATTTTGACCATAATGTAGTATATCATGATATACTAGTACTTGACCATCACAATCTGAACCTGCCCCAATCCCTATTGTTGGAATCGATATACTATCTGTTACAATTTTACCGATTTCCCTTGGTATACATTCTAAAACAAGTGCACTGGCCCCTGCTTCTTCTAATTTTAAAGCATCATTTATAATTTGGTCAATTGCCTGTTTATTATTAGCCTGTACTTTAAAACCACCTAAAACATTTACCATTTGTGGCGTTAAACCTAAATGGGATACAACAGGTATTCCACCTGTAACTAATCGCTTCGTTACGTCAACCACCTCTTGTGAACCACCTTCTAGCTTTAGGGCCTGAGCATTCGTCTTTTGAAAAAGTTTTGTCGCATTTTCCATTGCCTTTTCAACAGAAACATAATATGACATAAATGGCATATCAACTACAATAAACGATTTTTTAGCCCCTCGTCTGACAGCCTTTGCGTGGTGAATCATATCATTTAACGTGACCTCAGTTGTTGAATCATACCCTAATACGACCATACCAAGAGAATCTCCTACGAGAATCATGTCGGCATTAGCCGCTTCAACTTGCTTTGCTGATGGATAGTCATAAGCTGTAATCATTGAAATTTTTTCACCAGATTGCTTCATTTTTTGTAAATCTAAAGTTGTTAACACATTGCACCCTCCTAAAACCACATTATTTCGGCTGAATAAATTTTTTCAATTGTTTCTTCTTCATTTTTTATTAATAGTGCCCCATCTTCTGCAATACCGAGAAAAGTTCCGTATCTATTATTTTGACCACTTTTTATTTGAATTTGCTCGTTCATTTTGAAACCATAATGTTCCCATTCTTTCTTTACTTCCTGAAATCCATTTGTCATAAAATGATCAAATTTCGATTCAAAAATTTGCAACATTTGTTGAATAATTTTGATTAATGACCATGTTTCGTTTGTTTCCATTCGTAATGATGTAATTGGGTAAGATGAGGCATGGTCAAAATCAGTTGATAATTGATTGACATTCAAACCAATACCAATAATAACATAATTAACCTTATCTTGTTCTGCCTGCATTTCAGTTAAAATGCCCGCAATTTTTTTATCATTTACTAAAATATCATTTGGCCATTTAATATGTGGTCGAATCCCGGTTAATTCCTCTATCAGATTAGCAATAACTGTAGCAGTGACTAATGTTAATTGTGGGGCTGCGTAAGGTAAAATATTAGGCCTTAAAATAATACTCATCCAAACTCCTAACGACTTATGGGATTGCCAATGACGGCCTGTCCGACCTTTTCCTTTTACTTGTTCATCTGCAATAACAATTGTTCCATGTTCCGCTCCATCTAATGCTAATTGATGGGCTAGCCGTTGGGTTGAATCAATCGTTTCTTTATAATATACTTTTTTTCCTGCCCAAAAAGTGTTTAAACCCCACTGAATTGTGTTTTCACTAACCTTTTCCGGAAATGATACGATACGATAACCTTTTCTAGTTACACCTTCAATGTCATAACCATCTTTTTTTAATTCATTCATATGTTTCCATATAGCACTTCTTGAAATTTTCAAACTATTTGATAAGTGTTGTCCAGAAATGTATTGGTGTTGATTCTTTGATAATAATTCAATTAATTTACTGCGGGTGGATGACATAAAACCCATTCCTTTAGTTGATTTTTATTGTTGGATAACTTACCCAGGACGATTTTTCTTTCTATTTTTAACAATGTTTGTTGAATCCAGGGGCCTTTTTTATAATTAGGAAATAATGCAAGTAAATCATCACCTTTTATCTCAATTTCGGATCTACTTTTCACTAATAATTGGTGATGTAGATTCGTTAATTCTTCTTTCGATGTTATAATTTTCATATTTAATAATTTAGTTAAATGAATAAAATCTTCGAAATTACTCTTATCTAAACCATATACAAGCCATGGGTTTATTCCGTTTTCTTCAAATTCAATTAATGCATGATATATATTTCTTGCTATGTTTTTTGCTTTATTTGAACATTTCCACTGTGTTGACCACGATTCAATAGAAATATTCCGATCAAGATAATGCATCATGGCAATAAATTCCGAAAATGAATGGAAGGCTGATAATGGCTTAGGAATATGATCAATCAGATGAAAGTGACTTTTAAAAACTGGTAAATGTTTAAATATGTCTGTTTTTATTAAATACTGAAGGCCTTTATCCACATACTCCCCTTTAAAAAACTGTTCCATTTCATCTTTAATTCTCTCTATTGCTATTGATTCAATTTCTTCATTTAACAACTTCATCTCGGATTCAGTTCGTTCTTCAATAAAAAATCCTAACTGGCTTGTAAACCGAAGTGCCCTAATCATTCTTAATGGATCTTCCATAAATCGGTCTCTTGCATTACCGACTGTTCTAATGATTCGTTGCCTAATATCTTCTTTACCATGAAATAAATCGATGATCTGACCATCCTTATCCATTGCAAAGGCATTGATTGTAAAATCCCTTCGCTTTAAATCTTCCTCTATATTGCGAATAAATTCTACCCCATCTGGATGCCGCTGATTCGTATACCTTTGCTCTATACGATAAGTTGTTATTTCGTATGATTCATTTTCATGTCTAACTGTCACAGTTCCATGTCTAATACCTGTAGGAATGACTTTATGAAAAAGAGTTTGCACAATTTGCGGGCATGCTGATGTTGCAATATCAATATCTTTTATTTTCCGTTGAAGCAAACAATCACGCACACATCCACCTACAAAATAGGCTTCATATCCTGCATTTTCCAAAGTATGAATAATTGGCATTGCTTTTATAAAAGGGTCACTTAACATAATAACTCCTACTTTTCATTTAACACTTTTTCATATAGTTGGACATATTCGTCGACAATTACTTGGGAATGAAAGATATTTTTAGCCCGGTTATATGCATTTAAGGATAAGTTTTTTAATAATGATTCATTTGTCAACAAGTTAATCGCACATGTTGCTGCTTGGTTAATATCTCCTAGTTCAACAATATAACCAGTTTCCCCGTGTTTAATTACTTCAGGAATACCGCCGACATTTGTCCCAATCGTTGCAACTTCACATGCCATTGCTTCTAACAACACTAATCCAAAGCTTTCCTGTTCCGACATAAGCAATTTAATATCCGAAATCGATAATAATTCACTAATGCTTTTTTGTTTGCCTAAAAATATGACATCTTCGTTTATCCCAAATGAGGAAACTAAATCAATTACCGTCGATAATTCAGGACCATCACCGACTAAGAATAATTTACTTTTTATTTTTTGATGAATTTTCACAAAAGTTTTAATAACATCCTCAATACGTTTCACTTTTCTAAAGTTAGAAATATGAATAATAACCTTTTCATCAGATTGTACGTTATACTTTAATTTTAAATCAGATACTTCTTTTTTAAAATACTCTTTTTCATTAACAAAATTATAAATAACGTTTATATCCTTTTTAACATGAAGTAATTCTTTCGTACGATTAACTAATGATTGGGAAACAGCTGTTACTGCATCTGAATTTTCTATGCCAAAAGCAATCATTCGTTTAAACACTTTATCATAGCCTAAGACAGTGATATCTGTACCGTGTAAAGTCGTTACTATTTTAACATCGTTCACGGCAATTTGCTTTGCTAAAATCGCACTTATTGCATGTGGCATCGCATAATGGACATGTAAAATATCTAACCCTTCACGATCGATAACTTCTGCCATTTTTGCCGCTAATGATAAATCATATGGTGGATATTGAAATACTGGATAATCCGTTATTTCTACTTCATGATAAAATATATTCGTATCAGTACATTCAAGTCTTACCGGAAAATTCGATGATATAAAATGAACTTCAAAGCCTTTTGTGGCCAACATCTTTCCTAATTCCGTGGCTATAATTCCCGAACCACCAATCGTTGGATAGCAAGTAATGCCAATTTTCTTCATGCAAGAATTCCCTCTACTTTCTTCGCTCCAAATAATTTTCACCAACTATAATGCCCTTTGGTACTCATATAACTAGGGGCTTAATTCAGCTACCCTAGATCATTGGTGCAAGCCCCACGTCAAACACGACGGTTCCAAGGTTGGAATTGGCTATAAATGTTTTTTTCGGTAGGATGAGTATTTACGCACAGTCCTAGGTTGTGACTGTTTTTAGGCACCCTATACCATTAATCATTCATTTCATCCTTTACAACATAATTTTTTACCGACCCTAATATTATAAATAGTTAATCAAATTCAATAACATGTTCTAAACCGTAAATAAGTTTTTCAATCTTCATTACTTCAAATACAGAAAACCGCAATCCTTCCATGTATGCCTTGCGATCAAAAGCATCATGTTTGATTGATAATAATTGGCTTTCACTTCCAAATACAACTTCCTGATGTGCAACAAGACCCGGTAATCGCATACTATGAATTTTCATCCCATCAAAATCAGCACCACGAGCGCCTTGTAAAATTTCATGCTCATTAGGATGGCCTTGTTGCTTGTTTTTCCGCGTTTCTTTCATCATTTCAACAGTTTTCATCGCTGTACCCGATGGAGCATCAATTTTACCATCATGATGTTTTTCAATTATTTCAACATCCGGGAAAAACTTGGCTGCCTTTTGTGAAAACAACATCATTAATATTGATCCTAATGCAAAATTGGGGGCAATAATACAACCAACTTTTTCTTTTTCAGAAATTGTCGATAGTTTCCCTACTTGATCAGCTGATAAACCAGATGTTCCTATAACAACTCTTATTTGTTGATGTAGTGCTATTTCAGAATGGCGAAAGGCAGAATCTGCAACTGTCAAATCAATATATACGTCGGGCTTTTCGTTTTGAAAACATGTATTTGCATCATCATATATATTTATTTTATCATTGAAAAGGGATTGAATCTCTTCAATTGCTTTTTGATCATTTAACGTACGGACGAGACATCCCACTAGTGAAAATTGTGATTCTTGTTCAATCATTTTTATTGCTTCTTTTCCCATGTTGCCACGGGGACCACCTAAAACAATTTTAATTGTCATGGACATACACCCTCCATATTTATTCCTTTCGTGTCCAACGATCTTTATCTCTCGTTTCAAATTTTGTCATTGTCGTTTGAAAGGCACTGGATAAATCTAAATTTAAAGAATTTGTTAAACAGGCTAAAACAAAAACAATATCACCAATTTCCTCTTCTATCGTTTTTTCGACTTCAGTTGGTTTTTTTGGTTTTACACCATATAAATGATTGACTTCTCTTGATAGTTCTCCCACTTCCTCTGCTAATCTTGCAATTAAAGCTAAAGGGGGAAAATAACCTTCTTTAAACTGAGAAATATATTGATCAACTTTTTGTTCAATTTCTTTTGTTGTATAATTTTTTTGATTATTCATTTAAACGCCTCACTTACGTCTTTCCCTTTAATGTTAGCTAAAAGACATAGATTTGACAAATATTATCGCCTATTTGTCGGTTATTAAAATGAATAAATTGTATTGTATAATCGTGTATACTATAATCATTTAGGTGATTTATAAGGAGGGACTATTGTGAAACAATTAAAGGTGAAAAATATTATTTTTATTTTACTAGGTAGTGCTATTGCCTCATTTGGAATTGTTCATTTCAACATGCAAAATAATCTTGGTGAAGGTGGAGTCACCGGAATCACATTACTACTATATTTCTTATGGGACTGGGACCCGGCAATAACGAATTTAATTATTAACATTCCTATTTTCTTTGTAGGTTGGAAATTTTTAAGTAGAACTACATTTTATTATACAATTGTCGGTACAGTTGGTATTTCTATCTTTTTATATTTATTTCAAATTAGACCGATTGAATTAGCTCTACAATCAGATATGACATTAGCAGCACTATATGCCGGTGTTTTAGTTGGTGTAGGTTTAGGTATTACCTTTCGATACGGTGGAACAACTGGTGGTGTAGACATTATCGCCCGTATCGTCAACAAATATGTTGGTTGGAGTATGGGAAAGACACTATTTATGTTTGATTTCCTCGTCATTGCAACATCGATTATTGCCTATTTAAAAATCGTAGAAGGAATGTATACACTTGTCGTTGTCTATATCGGGGCAAGAGTGATTGATTTTATCCAAGAAGGTGCCTATTCTGCTCGAGGGATTACTATCATTTCAAAACAGCATAAACAAATTGCCAATGATATAAATGAAAAAATGGATCGTGGTGTAACGATTTTAAATGGTAAAGGTAATTTTACGGGTGAGGATCAACATGTCATTTACTGTATCGTTGCTAAAAATGAAATTATTCGCTTAAAAAATATAATAAATGACATTGATCCATACGCATTTGCTGCTGTAAGTACTGTACATGAAGTTTTAGGCGAAGGTTTTACGCTAGATAGAAATAAACAACCCTTACATATGTAAAAACCCTGTTGTAAGGTTGTTTCCCTTGAATAAAAAGTTAACTCTTACTTTGGAAGAAAACACTCTCGAATGGTAGTGTTATGATTAAATGCTAATGTATTTGATAGTAAATTTTGAATAATTTCGTGACCTACAAAAGTGAAAAAAGGATTGATTAGCATGTATTGAATTTCATACAGCAATCAATCCTTTTATAATTTTACAATTTTAATCCCTACCTAAAAATATAAGAACGAATCTTAACAATTCAGCGACAGCCACCAACGCTGCTGCAACATAAGTTAATGCTGCTGCATCCAATACTTTTTTCGTTTCTCTCTCTTCATTATTTTGTATAATTCCGATAGAAACTAATTGCGTCATTGCTCGACTTGAAGCATTAAATTCAACTGGTAATGTAACAAGTTGAAATAATACGGCAAAGGACATAAAAATAATCCCAAGTAACAATAAACCAGACATATCAAATATTAGTCCTGCAAAAATGATATAAAAGGCACTTCCCGATCCGAAACTAGCTGCCGGAAGCAATGTCGTTCTAAAATTTAAATATAAATATTTTTCAGCATGTTGAATGGCATGTCCTACCTCATGAGCCGCTACTGCTGTGGCAGCCATTGAACGTCCATGAAAATTGCCACTTGACAAACGAACAACTCTTTTTCGCGGATCATAATGATCAGATAAAACACCTTTTACCTCTTCGATAGTTACATCGGATAAACCATTTTCATCTAAAATTTGCCGGGCTACCTGTGCCCCTGTCAGCTGAGTTGAAGTAGGTATACGTGAATATTTATTGTACGTACTTTTCACTCTAGATTGCGCCCAAAGCGGAACAATCAATAATATTGCAAAATAAATTAAGTAGGCTCCTAAACTCATTTACATCTTTCCTCCGACAAATGTAATTTTTTTACCTATAGTCAATAATAGTCAAATTTCATTCAAAAGTCAATTTTAACTACCTGAACGCTTTTTGATTTGATTAGACACTTTTTTTAGTTTTTGCTGTCCCTTATACTTTCTCCACGCCACGTAACTTAATGTAATAACAATAATTCCACTTATTAACAGTACTAATGAAATAAAGGAAATGCCTAATGTCATTTCATAAATTGTCTGAAAGAAGGCATATGATTGATATAAAAATATAAAAAAAAGATGACCTATATATAGAAATTGCATAAAAACCACTCCAATGACATCTATCATATAATGTATATATATGATTTGAAAAATAGTCTATGCATTCATCAGGTCCCCGTATTAAAAAAATACGTGAAAGACTAGAATATTACTATCAATGATGTTTAGTATTTTTAATGGTTAATTGATAACAAATAATAATCGTTAAAATAGATAACCAAAAAGTAAAATAACCAATTTCCTTCATATAATATGATAGGGAAGAGTATATTGGCATCATTTCAAACACATAATCGATGATTTCATTATGCAACAAAAATATACTAGCAACAGTTAAATGCCGTAATTTTATTTTATAATGGGGTGCATATAACAATCCTTGAATTGCCATCCCCCCATGAGAAGCCATTAACATATATCCCTCCCAACGAAGTGATCCATCAATGAAAAGCGTTAACAAGTTCATCGCAACTGCCCAGGTACCATACTTAAATAAAGAGGTGATTGCTAAAGCCTCTATATATGGGACATGTCGACCAAAAATAAAAAAACCTAAAAAGATTGTAAAAAACAAACTTGCTGTAGGACTATCCGGAACAAAAGGGATAAATTGAACTGGTGTAATGACCAATTGGCTTTTATACCAATAATACCCATAAATAGTTCCAAACAAATTAATAATGAATAATAATAGCAAGAAATGTTTATGAATTAAGATATACCGGATCTTCAAAGGCATATCCCCCTTTACGAAAAAAGACACCTTTACCTACAAACTGGTAAAGATGTCTTTAAAATTCACATTACTATTAATCAGCGTCTTCATTAACTGATAAAATAAAATCAACTAGTTGTTCCAATTCCTCATCTGAACCATTAAACAAATTTGGAGGCATGTCACCAATACCATCTACTGCAATTTCTGCTAATTCATCCGCATCATAATCAATACCTATTAATGCTGGGGCTGAATTACCTTCTAACGTTTCACCGTGACATGATAAACAACTATTTTCATAAATTTCATACCCTGGATCACTCATATCAAATGGAGCATGGTCAGGATGAATCGGTTGATTTTCCTCAGCTAGCTCTTCCCAATTAACATTTGCTGCTGATTCGTAAGTTAGCCACATAACTGAAGCTAGCCCTAAAATCATCATTGCAACAGCTATTGGACGTTGTGGGGGTCTTCTTCCCGGCCCATTATCAAGAAATGGTGCTAAAAATAGTCCACCAAAAGCCAATCCAGGAATAATTAAAATTCCAAATAGAATATATTGCTGACTAGCAAAATCATACTTTAATAATTGGTATAAAAACAAGAAATACCAATCTGGTAATGGAAGATAGGCTGCATTTGTTGGATCTGCTAAACCTTCTAAAGGTGGTGGAGATACAACAGTGACAGTAAGGAAACCGATTAAAAACACAGATCCTACTAACCACTCTTTTAATAAAAAGTTAGGCCAAAATGCTTCTGTTCTTCCAGGATATTCGGAATAATCTTTTGGTATATTAGGTGATCTTTCTAAATTGATACGAGAATCACCTACAAAACGCATACCTTTACCTCTTTTCACAGCTTACCCTCCTTTTTATAGTGGTCCTGCAATACCTTGTCTCCGGATTAAAATAAAGTGTACCCCAAGTAATGCAAATAATGCAGCTGGTAAAAAGAACACATGAATTGCGAAAAATCGCGTTAATGTTTGTGCTCCAACTATTGTAGGATCACCAGCTAATAATGTTTTCAATTGGACACCAATGAATGGTACTTGCTCAGCAATTTCCAGACCTACTTGTGTAGCAAAAAATGCTTTGTTATCCCAAGGTAATAAGTAACCTGTAAACCCTAGCCCGAGCATGACAAAGAAAATTAATACTCCAACCATCCAGTTTAATTCACGCGGTTTCTTATACGCCCCTTGGAAAAACACCCGCATCGTATGTAACAATAACATCACGATGACAACACTTGCTCCCCAATGGTGCATTCCCCGTACAATTTGACCATGGGCTACTTGACTCTGTAAATAATAAACAGAACGCCATGCATTTTCTATGTCACCTACATAATACATCGATAGAAACATTCCTGATAACACTTGAATGACAACGACGAAAAATGTTAACCCTCCAAAACAATAAACAAAGGCAGAAAAATGATATGCAGGATTCACATGTTCGGGAACTTCATGATCCGCAATGTCACGCCAAATCGGGGTCACATCTACTCGTTCATCAATCCAATCGTAAATTTTTTGAATCATATCCTATTTATGCCCCCCCTCTTGGTACAGCATCACCAAGATATAACATACCATTATCAACTTTATGTTCATACACATCTAATGGTGCTAAAGGTGGTGTATGTGGAACATTTGTACCATCTTTGTAATAACGACCATTATGACATGGACAGAAAAATTCATTTGGATAATCGGAACTACCTTCCCATGAAACGAAACACCCTAAATGTTTACATTTTGGGGAAAATGCTTGTATATTTCCTTCATCATCTTTAAATACCCATGCCGTTCTTTTTACTTTACTTTCTACCCAGCCGTCCACTTGATCAACTTCCCAGTCAACACGTTGTGGCTCGTCTGTTATATCATCGACAGAAAGACTAACATTCGTTAAATCCCCTAATCGATCCTTTTGTGCTAAAACAGGATCAACTGCCATTCTAGCCATCGGCATGAGCATTCCAGCCGCCATAAATCCACCTAAACCCATTAAGGAATAGTTTAAAAATTGACGACGTGAAACTTGATCTTTTTCGCTCATTGTTTTCCCCCTCTCTTGAACACGCTTATACAAAAAATTTTACATTAAAATAATACTAAGACACTTCAATAATAGCTTAAACTGATGAGTGGGTCAATTAATAATATGTTTTGTAACAAAGATTTTGAAATTAATTAATATTAAAATACACTGTTATAATTTTACCAATATGACTTTATTAATTCACTAATCTGTATCACTTGATTTTGAACCATCGATACCACTTCTTTAGCTTGTAAATCACCACTACTTACCCCTGGTAACCAAATTAAATGTCCTTCCAACGTTGATTCAACTTTTTTCCAATTCATATCAAAAGTGAGAAAAAAGATTTTCTGAAATGGTTGTTGTTTTATATCTTCTACCCATTTATTTAAACGAGAAACCTCGTCTTTTAACATTTCTGATTTCAAATAGCTATATTCAGGGATTAAAAAAACACGCCCACTCAATTCTTTTTCTGTTTCATTTGCATAAATAAGTAATGCTTGACGTAAAAATGCATCTTTAGTTAATTGTTTATCATTAGAAAGTTGAAAAGGGAATAATGGGATAAGAATGGTATCAACAAACTCTTTTGCATCTATATATTTTTTAACGTCATCTTTTTGCCACTTCATTCATGTCGTCCTTTCGTAACGTACAATATATTATGAAGATAATAGTAACAAGATATGCGTTTATCATAACATATTTTTAAGATTCATTCGAAAGATTAATACGTTCTATCAAATCATTAATTTCTTCATCATAGGGTTCAATATTTTGATACTTTTTAAAAATAGCTGATGCTTTTTCAATTTGCCCATCCTCTAAGAGAAAATAGCCATAGCTACGTAGGAATTCACTATCATGGGCTAGAAACATATGTGCCTCCTCATACGCCTTTAATGCAGCACCATATTGCTCTTCTTCCTCATATGCCTTTGCTAATTCCCAATCATATTGGGGGTCCTCACTACCTGATTGTTTTAAATCTGTTAGTAATTGGATTATTTTATCATGGTGATTTTCGGCTTTAAATAGTGTTAACAACATAATAATTGCCTCTTTATAATCGTTATCCAATGCAATAGCTTCGGTTAATAATGTGATAGCCTCATCAACCTTATCTAATTGAATGGCTAATTTTCCCCCTAACAAAAAGATTGCCTTATTAAACTCATCATAAGAAAGACCCTCTTGGACAACGTCATAAGCCTCTTTGATCATACCTTCATCTAACATCGTTTGTGATAATTCTTCATAAACGGTATAGTAATGTGGATCAATTTCTTTTAATTTTTCCCAAACTCTTATTGCAATGTCATTTCTTTTTATTTGTCTAGCAACAATACCATGCTTAAACAAAATATCGGGTTGTTCAGATTTCAACTCCTCATACAAAGCATATGATTGTTCATAATGGCCTAATGAGGCATAACTTTCAGCAAGACGCTCATGGATCAGCACTCCATTAATTTCTTTTTCTTCTTTCACAGCCTTTTCGTAAAATGGGATTGCACGTTGATATTGACCAATTGAAAAAAGCAATTCACCTAAAGCAAAGTCAACTATTACTTCATTAGGCATTTTTTCTTTCGCTTCTAATAATTTATGCTCTGACACCTCAAAAAGCCCTTGTGATTGATAAATATCTGCCAACAATAACAATGATTGACCATAAAAATCATCTGTATCCACTATTTGGTCTAGTAAATGAACAGCTAAATCATCTTGTTCTAATTCAATGTATAATGCTGCTAAAGTTACAATAATTTGCCCTTCAGTAGGGTATTTTTTTAACAGCAATTCTAACAATTTAATCGCTTCTTCAAAAAAACCATAGTCACGATATAATGTAGCAATTGTATACATCTCTTCATCATTTGCATTATTTTGACATTTTTGCAACAACTTAATCGCATCGTTTGTACGACCTTGTTCAAACATTCGCATTGCATCAGTTAACATATCCATGTGACAATACCTTTCTATTAAACATTAGTCAATCCCTAATACAACCCTTACATCATTAAAAAAATTAGGATAAGAAACAGCAATGGACGATACGTCATCTATCATAACTTTTTCAGTACAAATAAATGTAGCGATAACGGCCATCATTGCCATTCGATGATCACTATAACTTAACAATTTTCCACCCTTTAAATCCGTTTTTCCCTGAATTACCATGCCATCTTTAGTTTCTTCAATATTTGCACCTAACATTTTCAAATTTGTCACTACCGCATTAATTCGGTCTGTTTCCTTCACCCTTAATTCTTCTGCATCCTTAATAATTGTTGTACCATTTGCTTGCGTTGCTAGTAACGCAATAATAGGAATTTCATCAATAAGCCGTGGAATACTATCCCCTTCAATCATTGTTGACGTTAAGTGAGAATAAGATACAGTAATATCCCCTAATTTTTCCCCACCACTTATTTCAATATTTTCAATCGATATATTGGCATTCATTTTTTGCAAAACATCAATAATACCGGTTCTTGTATCATTAAGACCTACATTTTTTAATGTTAAAATACTACCAGGTACAATTGCCGCCGCTACGAGAAAAAATGCCGCAGATGAAATGTCACCCGGGACGGTAATATTTTTCTGTTTTAATTGATGTTGATTTGTAATCGTTATTTCATTTCCATTAACTGAAATATGTGCGCCAAAAGCAGCCAACATATTTTCCGTATGGTTTCTCGTTTTCGTTTGTTCAATCACTGTCGTTTTCCCGTTGGCAAATAATCCCGCCAACAATATGGCGGATTTTACTTGTGCACTTTTTACAGGCATTTCATAGGTTATCCCTTGTAAAGTACTCCCTCTTACTGCAATCGGTAAAAACTTTCCTTCTTCACGTCCATCAATTTTAGCTCCCATAGATGATAATGGTGTCACAACACGGTCCATCGGTCTAATTGTTAAATGTGGATCACCATAAATAAGAGTGTGAAATGGTAATGCTGACAAAATGCCAAGCATTAGCCTAGCAGTCGTTCCGGAATTACCAAAGTATAATGGCACTGTTGGTTCCTTAAATGAATGGACACCAGGGCTAGTAATCGTCACATCTGTACCTTCCTGTTCAATCGAAACACCAAATTGACGGAATATGTTAATTGTATGTAAACAGTCTTCACCGGGTAAAAAATTTTGTATTGCCATCTTCCCTTCAGCAAGTGCCCCAAGCATAATGGACCGGTGAGATATAGATTTATCCCCAGGTATCATAAGTTTTCCTTGCAAACCCTTTTTGGTTGGTTTAAAGGTTGTGTTATTCATTATCGTCAGTCCTTTGACCATTATAATTATTTTGATATTGTAACTTCATATTCTTTGGAGGTTAATAATTGATATGCTTTTTCCTGATCGGACTTATTTGTCACACTTAATCGTAATGCACCACTAATCCCATCTCTAATTTCCAAAATCCGAATATTTCGTAAACTAATCGACTCATCTGCTAATAATTGTGCGACAGAGGCAATAGCCCCTGGTTGGTCTTTAATATCAACAAATAAATCATAAAAGGCGGGTAAAGCACCACCAACCTTTTTATCACCTAATCCATCCCGATAATGTTTCGCTTGTTCTAAATATTGATTCATTGCCTCTCGATTATCTTTGTCTAAAAATTCTTTTAATGTCACCATTTCGTAAATCCAGTCTTGGAGCAATTGTGATAATTTATTACCATTATGTGCAAAAATATCTTGCCACATTTTAGGGTTGCTTGATGCTATTCTAGTAATATCACGGAAACCACCCGCCGCTAACTCAGGTAAGTAGTGATGAACTTGTTCCCATTTTTTTGCTTGGTGGACAAGTGAGGCGGCAATTAAATGGGGAAAATGCGAGACAACACTCGTCATCTCATCATGTTCATCAGGTGCTAATATTAAGAAAGTACATTTAGTTACTTTTAATGCTTCTTTTAACATTGCAACATATTCATCTTGGCAGTTTTCGGTTGGCATTAAAATATACATCGCATTTTCAAATAAATGACTACGGGAAGCTTCAATGCCTGTTTTATGTGACCCTGCCATTGGATGGCCACCAATAAAAACAATTCGGTCATTCGTCATATTTTTAGCCACTTCCATAATCGAACCTTTGACAGAACTAACATCTGAAACGATGACATCACGAGAAAGTGAAATATGATTCATTTTCTCCAATAAGGAAATAGTGTCTGAAATAGGGGTAGCCAAAAACACTATCGATGACCCTTTTACGGCATTAGAAAAATCTTTCGCCGCTTCATCAATAATGTGTTCATTTAATGCATAATCCAATGTGCCTTGATCAATATCATAACCTACAACATGATACTGGTTTGTTGAAATAATAGCCTTTGCTATGGAACCTCCTATTAGTCCTAAACCGGCTATTAATACTGTTTTTTTCATATATTCCCCTCATCTACCATATCTTGTTGAAATTGCTTAATGATTTCTTTTAATAATTCCATCTCTTTTTCTTTTCCAATTGTAATCCGAACGGTATTCGGATATCCTAAAGCATCACCAGATCGAACAATAAATCCTTTACTTAATAAATACTTCGTAAAATCATCTGCCTTAATTGGAGTGGTAACTAATAGAAAGTTCGTATGTGTATCATAATATTCCCAACCGATCGATTGTAAAAATTGTTGAAAAGATTTTAATACTTTACGGTTTTTAATTTGACATCGTTCAATAAAGGCATCATCTTCCATTGCAGCCATGGCTGCCCTTTGAGCAATCGTGGATGTATTAAATGGTCCCCTAACAACATTTAGTAAATGGGCAAGCCCCTCACTCATCACACCATAGCCAATTCGCAAACCAGCTAAACCATATATTTTAGAAAATGTCCTTAAAATAATGATATTAGGGTATCTTTTTAATAACTTGTCTAAATCGAATTGATCAGTTTTATCCATATATTCATAATAAGCCTCATCAAGAACAACGATAACTTCTTCGGGACATCCATTCATAAATTGTGCAAATGCATCTTCGGAAAATATTGTGCCAGTTGGATTATCTGGTCGACATAACCAAACTACTTTTGTTTGTCCATCAATCGATTGAGCCATTTCTTTTAATGAGTGCTCCCCATTAATTGTTGGAATTTCTATTAAATCCGCACCCTCTACTAATGAATGGTGACGATATTGTGAAAAAGTTGGGGTTGCCATAACTGTATTAGTACCTTCATGTAAAAATGCACGACAAATGCATGTAATCAATTCATCTGAACCTGCCCCAAATACTAGTTGATCCGGGTGAACTTGTAATTTATTTGCCATCGATTTCCTTAAATAATAACCATATCCATCCGGATATATTTCAAAGTCCTTTTTAGCAAAAATCTCATCAACAAGTTCTGAATGGCCATAAGGGTTTTCATTGGATGATAATTTCACTATTTCACTTAATCCATATTCCTTTTTTACATCTTCAATTTGCATTCCTTGTTTATAAGCAAACAATGATTGTAATATTTTTTTACCATACATCGACTTCATCCCCATTAAGAATTTAAATCTGGTCTTAATTGAACAGCTTTATTTAAAAAAATATGTTGGACTTCATTTTGCGATAACTCCGTCTCAGCTAAAAGCATTACCCGAATACATTTTTTCAAACTATTTGGCACATCTATTTCTCTCATACACATGACAGGGACATATTTCCATCCATCAATTAAACGGGAAACTTTTGCGGGAAATGTTGCATTTAAATCGTTCGTCACGGAAAAAAGTACATGTGAAATAGCTGACGATTCTATTTGATTTACTAGGATCATTTCCTCGACTAATTCTTTTGTTTCTTGGACAATTTCTTTTTCATCATTTTTTAAAACCGTTGTTGCCCCTCTAAACCCCCGCATCATCAAGTTCCAACTCCTTTTTAAATTGTTCTAATAACATGAATATATCATCATCATCTATTTCTATTGTCGTCAATCGCCCGATACGAAACATTAACACCATTTGAATGTGACTTTTTTGTGCTTTTTTATCTAATTTCATTAGGTTAATAATTGACTGAATTGGAACATCCCATCGTAATGGGTAATCATTTTGCACTAGCCATTGTTTCAATTCCCGATAAGGAAGCCGAACATTTAACTGTTGTTCACTTACTTTTAAAGCAAACAATAAGCCTATGGCTACTGCCTCCCCATGGGTTATTTTCCCGTAACCTAATTCGGCTTCTAATGCGTGGGCAAATGTATGACCTAAATTTAAAAACTTCCTAACGGAGGACTCCCGCTCGTCACGTTCGACTATCGTAGCCTTTATATTAATTGCTGCAAATAAATGATTCTGTAATTCACTTTTTGATAGACTGGCAACATTTACTTTTAACAATTGGTGATATAAATCCTCATTAGCAATTAATGCTTCCTTCATTATTTCGGCATAACCTGAACGAACTTCATGGATAGGTAAAGTGTTTAATGTAGTTACATCGTAAATGACAGCACGTGGAGCATAAAAATTACCTATCATATTTTTGCCTAATTCATGATTAATCGCAACTTTACCACCAACACTACTATCATGTGCTAAAATCGTTGTCGGTACTTGAATATAATCAATACTGCGCATATATGTGGCGGCAACAAACCCTGCCAAATCACCAACAACACCGCCTCCTAAGGCAATAATAAGTGATTGTCGATCTAAACCATATTTTATCGCTTCCGACTGTAAGTCGTAATAGGTTTCGATTGATTTAGAGGATTCCCCATGTGGAATAACCGACTGAAATACAGTATTATTTTGTAAGGCCTGTTTAACCCCTTGTAAATAAAATTTCGCTACACAATCATCTGTTATAATTAAAATCGAAGAG
>DAMCTP010000007.1:0-80867 GCA_032113595.1 Pseudogracilibacillus sp. | reverse complement strand
GTTCAGCGGTATTTGGCTTCCCAATAGCAATTTTGACACTGACATGTTTCTTTTCCTCACGAATAGATACATTAACAATCCCATCCGTGTCTTTAAAAGTTGTATGTAAAAATGGATCTTTTACATCTTGTAAAAGCTCAATTACTTCTTCCTTTGTTAGCAATGATAACACCTTCCCTTACAACTATTCATCGTAAGTAAGTATAACATATCTAGTAAAATTGATAAGTGATATACATCATGGTGACTATGTGGGATATCCACTTTGATTTTGGGTTGATTTCGGTTTGATATTCTTTTGTATAAACTAGGGATTTCCGCGTGTCGTGTACCAATCTTATTATTCCGACACATAAATACTTTCCCTCATTTAATTTTTTCATTTTCGCCATTTCTAAATGAGAGAGACGCTTTCCCTCATTTGACTTTTCCATTTTTGCCATTTCTGAATGAGAGAGATGCCTTCTCTCATTTGATTTTTCCATTTTTGCCATTTCTAAATGAGCGAGACGCTTTCCCCTCATTTAATTTTTCCATTTTTGCCATTTCTAAATGAGCGAGACGCCTTCCCTCATTTGATTTTTCCATTTTCGCCATTTCTAAATGAGCGAAATGCCTTCCCTCATTTAATTTTTCCATTTTTGCCATTTCTAAATGAGCGAGACGCCTTCCCTCATTTGTTTTTTCATTTTCACCATTTTAAAACGAGCGAGACACCTTCCCCCATGTAATACTTATGTATCCGGTTCCTTCTTCTCTTCAGTTATATAACGGATGATTCCTTGATAAATACTAGCTGCCATTTGATTCTGATAGTTTTCATTTTTCAGCTTTTCTAGCTCCTCTGCATTTGACAAAAATCCAATTTCAACAAGGGCTCCTGGGACTTTAGCATGCTTTAATAAGTAAATACCATTAACCTCCAATGGGACCCTTGAAGTATTTTCAAGGTTTCGAATAATTTCAGCCTGGATTGTCTCTGCTAACCACTTATTTTCCGGAAATGATGGATAATAAAATGTTTGCGCACCGTACCACCGGCTCGAAGGTAAGGAATTTAAATGGATTGTAATAAATAAATCTGCTTCACTTTCATGGATAAACTTTAAACGATTACGTATATCGATTGATTTACGACGTGAATATCCTTTCACCCCTTCATCTGCTAAATCATGATCACTTTCCCTTGTCATATAGACGACAGCACCAGCCTCTTGCAAAAAATCTCTTGTCATTTTTGCCACACGTAAAGCAATATCCTTTTCCGAAGTTTTATCTTTACCAACTGCGCCACCATCCACACCACCGTGCCCTGGATCAATAACAACAGTCTGTCCCGATAACGGGAGTGGTAATCCCTTCCAAGCTGTGTTTGTCTCATAAATAGGAACACGTAATAATATAATTAATAGTAGAGCACCAGACATCCATAACAATATTTTTAATGGCGTTTTCACTTTTTCCCCTCCAATTACTATTAATTCATTTTATGGGGAAAAACATGTAGATATTCAAAGTATTTAAATAAAGAAGTTCATATATTATTTAACTATTTATGATATAATAGAAATCAATAAAAATAGATGCTGCTGGTGGGAGAGGATGTCATTTTGACAAAGAGATTATGGTTTCAAGTTGGAATTGGTATTATCATTAGTTTAATCATTATAAAATTTTTAGTAGAAGTAATGTGGATCTTTTCGCCAGTTGGGGTCGTTGTGAAATCCATTTTCATCCCTTTATTAATTGGTGGTGTGATCTATTATGTTAGCCTGCCTTTGCAAGCATTTTTAGAAAAATATAAATTTCCCAGATGGAGCAGTATTGCTGTCACATTCCTTATATTAATTGGTTTGCTTTGGGCGGCCTTTGCTGTTATTGGTCCACCCGTAGGGGATCAAATAGATAATTTAGTAGAGAATTCGCCTGAAATAATTAATTCAGTTAATGAATTTGCTGTTGATATTTCCAGCCAAATTGATTATTTGCCAGAATGGATTGATGTCGAAAAAATAACGAAAAAAACAAATGAATGGGTAGAAAAGTTTTCCCCTGTCAACTTTGGTAATTGGTTCCTGCAATTTTTCCAATCAATTGTCCAAGGAACAATCCAAGGGGCTATCATAATCATACTTGTCCCATTCTTCTTATTTTTCATGTTAAAGGATCATGAAAGATTTGTTCCTTTTGTGATTCACTTTTTTTCTGGTAAAACGAAAATATGGTTAGAAAAAACATTACGTGATATTGATAATGTGTTAAGTCTATACATACGAGGACAAGTGTTAATTAGTGTTATCTTAGCTATCATGCTCTATATAGGCTACAGTTTAATTGGATTAAAGTTCGCCTTATTACTCTCAGTTTTCGCTTTATTTATGAATATCATTCCATTTATTGGACCCTGGATTGCCTTCATTCCAGCACTAATCATTGCAGTGTTTCAGGATCCAACATTAGTCATTTGGGTATCAGTTGTCACTTTAGTCGCACAACAAACAGATGCACAATTAATTACCCCTAATGTCATGGGTAAAACATTGAACATCCATCCTTTGACGATTATTACTGTATTAATATCCGCTGGAAAAATTGCCGGGTTTTTTGGGATTTTACTTGCAGTACCCGCTTATGCAGTTGGAAAGACGATTGTAACAAATATATATGAGAGAAGAAAAGATATAAAAGATTCCGTTGCAAAAACAATATAATATGGAAATAAAATAAAAATGAGCTTCATATATAAGTGAGGCTCATTTTATCTTTGAAAATGGAAATTCAGTTAATTATCCAACACATTCGCCCATCGATATGCCTCCTGCAAATCCTCACTTAATTCTTTTTCCGTAAAACCCAATTGATTTGCATAAACTTTTATTAAATTAAAATTAACATTTTCGACTGCAGAAGCTAGTTCAAGAAAAGGAGTGATCGAGGTCCTTTTCCCTACCAATGTATCGGTTACATGATCTGATAAATGTAATGTAGGCAAAATTTCTTCCTTTTTACGGGCCATGATCAAATGAATACTAGAAAACATTCCAGCAAGGAAAAACTCCTGTACATGTTGACATGACTTTTTTCGAGCAAGGATTTCACATAGCTTTGCCCTAACTAAAGAGCGCTCAACTAATATTTTTATGCTCCCTCTATTTTCGCCTTGACCCATCTCATGAAACATTAAAATCTTCATCCAGTTGCGGACTTTTTCTGTCCCTAATAATACAAGCGCTTGTTTAATGGAACTAACCTTTTCATGTAAATTTACTTCTAACGTATTTATATATCGTAAAAGTTTATACGTTAGTGACATGTCTTTCATCATAATGCTAGAAACCTTGTCTAAATCTAGTGATTCGGAATACAGTTGATTTAAAATTAATGAATGTAGCGTGAAATTAGGGGAAATATCAATCCCTTTTAAAATTTCTGGTCGCGCATAAAAATACCCTTGGAATAATTCATACCCCAGTTTTACCGCCGTATCTCTTTGTTGTTTCGTTTCAATTTTTTCCGCTAATAAAATAAGATGAGGGTATTCCTTTTTTAAACTTATAAATCGGGCTTGTTCAAGGGTTGTTGTAACCATAAAATCTATTTTGATAATGTCAACGATTTCAAATAATGATTGCTCATTATTTAGTTTGGATAAATCCATTTCCAAATCATCTAAAGCAATCATAAATCCTTGCCTTTTTAACTCCCGTAGTCTTTTTAAAATGGATGGGTTTATTTCAACCGTTTCTAATACTTCAATAACTACCTTTCTATGATCTAGTAAGTGAAAAAAATCAACATCATTTATTAACTTTTCTGAAAAATTAATGAACATGCGATTTCCTTCTGTGACCCTTTCAATACCTAATGATAAAAAAGTATTCATTAAAAGGTTGATGGTCGCTTTTTCTGGTTCAATATCCGGAAAGAAATTATTTTCGCTATTTCGATATAACAATTCATAGCCATAAATATTACCATTTTTGTTTAATATCGGTTGTCGCCCAACAAACAAATTCATTTTTACCATCAGAAAGGCTCCTAGAAGTTATTTTTTAATGATCATATAGGTTATTTATCAACTTTTACGATATTCCCTTATTTTACCTAATTATATGTATTTTACTGTTTCGGATTTATAAAGTAAAGTGGGGAGACATTTTGCCAGATTTATCAAAAATACCTAATGTTTGAAAAAGGATAAACTGTTATAAATTTGCATAAGAGGTAGGGACATAAAATGGAAACCATTAAAAACATGCGTATTTTTCATAAGGAAAAACGCATGAAGTCAAGGTTTATAACTGATTCCATGCGCCTGTATTTTGTTAATGTTGGGTTCGTTTTGTCCTAAGCTTCTATCTTGATTCAACCTACACATTTTCCTTAGGTAAGGTTATTTTACATCTAATTCATACTCGCTATGTTCGTGTAAATCATCATCATCCCGAACATGAATTTGTATGTGATATTTTCCCGGTGATGAAAATTCATATTCACCTGCATAATTTCCTGCCGTTACTTCATCAGCATCTACCCACTCATGTTCAGATTCATCGTCGCTCCATATTTCATAACGAACATTAGCCTCTTGTAAGGCATCATTATCTAACATTAAATGTACCTGAAATTCGATTAATTCTCCAGATTTTATTTCTTTTGGTTCCTCAAAGTGCATATCAAAACCTTCTGTATGGAAGTGACCATCATGGTCCTCGGAACTATCATCATATTCTCCACCTTCACCAATGACAACTTCCCTTTTTGGCATTGTATGTTGGTCCTTAGCGGTTGTATGGGCGAACATTTCATAAATACCATCGCTGTCAAAAGTTAATTCTGTCGTATAAGTGCCATCTTCATGATTAATTGCATCAATCATTTCACTATTCTCTTTATCATTTTTTTCCCACACTTCAAATACTACTTCATGGGCATCTTTTACCATTTCATCACCATATGTGACAGTTGCTTTTATTTCAAACGTTTCCCCAACGTCGGCATGTTCAGGTACCTCAAAGTCTACTTCTAACATAAAGAGTTCTTCATCATTGTCGCTACTATTTTCATTTTCTTTATTGCATGCGATGAGCAAACTACCTATTAATATGAATACAAAAAGCGATAACATCCATTTTTTCATATGAATTCACTCCAGCCCTCTTTTGTATTTATAAAACCTTTTTTAAATCTTCCAATATATTGTCCATGGAGCTCGCTTTAACTCCATCGTATCGCTTCACAACCTTCCCTTCAGGATCGACTAAAAAGAAGCTCGTTCCGTGAATAACCTGGTCCTCTCCGGGAGGTGGCTCTTGTAATGCAGATTGAAATGATTTGATTGACAGCTCTTGGATGGTTTTAAAGTCATAACCCGTCAGAAAATTCCACGTACTTAAATCCGCTTCATAATCATTCGCGTACTCTGTGAGTATCTCAGGTGTATCATAATCAGGCTCGACACTAAAGGATATAAATTTAACTCCTTCTAGTTCAGCCCCATTAACTTTGTCTTGGAGTTTTGACATATTACTCGTCATCGGCAAACATATCGTAGTACAATTTGTAAAAATAAAATCAGCGACCCACCATTGGCCTTTTAAATCATCTAGACTTACCGATTCATTATCCTGATTCGTAAATTCAAAATCAGCAACATCTTTTGACATGTTCGTTTCGATATTGAGTTGATTGCTACATGCCGTAAATAAAAGTAATAATCCAATCACTATGAATATCCTTTTGTTTATCAATTCATTCACCTCTATTGTTTCATTCATATAGTAAAAATAATATGTACCGTTTGACAATAGCTAGGGACAATTCCCGAAAATATTTATTTCATTGTGTCAACAACCTTTTCTAATGCTTGTGGGAAGGTGCACACTTCACCACCAAATCCTTTTACGAATTGTTCAGCATGTTTTTCCCTTTCAAAAGTGATTAATTGTGGTTGACAACATCCAAGGTCAACAGAAGTATTGATAACAAAATGTGCCGTTTTCGCGTTTAACGTAGTCTGTCTGAAAAAATCATAACAAATTACCTGTTTAACTTTTTTCCCTAATTGCTCAAATCTGAGAAGCCCACAATGAGGACAGCAAGCCACCTCTGTTTTGCCATTCTCCAATATTAATTGACACGAAACTTTATCATTTAATGATTTTCGACAAAAGGAACAAACGGTACTTTTCGTCTTAGCCAAACTGATGCCACCAAATGATTTTACAATATACCCTTCATCAATGAGCGGTTTAATATCCCGATGAATGGTCATTTCTGACACATTTAGCTTTTTACTTAATTCGGAAATTTTCATGTTTTCCTCTTCAGTAATACAGGCCTTTATATATGCCCGCCGTTCAACTGGCAACATTTTTACTTCTCCCTATAGTTATAGTTTGATAAAGTGGAACATATTCAAACATAGTATATCATGTCAAGACGTGATTGTTGTGTCATATATTTTACAAATACTTGAACAATGTGTGAAATATCGAATATATAAATCTATCATAGACGACCTCGATAGAAAAAATACCTAGAAATTAACTGAACCTTTTCAAAGGAAAGTACCCTAGTAGCCAAAAAGAAATGGCTTTGGTATTCAAATACAAAACGCAAAAATACTTTTGAAATATCAACCTAATTATCCAGATATTTTTATTTGGACCCGTATCAGGGTTAACATTAATTTTAACAGGCAAAAAGAGGCTAGTCTAAGCCCCTTTTATTTTACTATTTTATTGTCTTCTACCACACAATCGCACTCCTTTTGAGTAATCCTAACAAATCGAAAGTTCCAAGGGCTTCCCACCGATTAAAAAACAGAAATCCTATTGCCTCCAAAAACAGCATTGCAATAGCTGAAAGGAAAGCCACCAAGACAACTAACTTTATGCGGAATAGGAGCAAAATAGGAGAAATTATTCCACATAGAATATTAATCGTCCAAAACACTAAAAGGAGTATAGGGTAATTTTTAAAATATTGATGGGTTTCTTCGGTAAAACCCTTTGACTCGTAATAATCAATATCGTGTCCTAGCATCATAAAATAGTCATATACGCCATTAGCATAAATAAATATAAAAAATAATGCAATTAGCCAAAGATGCCACGGTACTTTTATTTTATTTGACATAATCAGTTCCCTCCAAAATAAAAATATTATAGCAATCCTTGTTTTTTAGTATATTCTAGAAAATGGAAAAATTGAGTGAAATGATAGATTCTCATCTCAAAAAACAAAATGTATTATTTTAGATAAAAACATCAAAAGACCCATTCAGAAAGGCTTCCACTTATAAATCCCTCCAACAATGACATTCTTACTAATTTGCCATTTTTCTCTGTTCCATCACTTTTTGAGGACGTTTTACGGATGATAGAAGGCTATGTAAAATGATCCCTATAATAACTAAAGCCATGCCAAGTAGGGAAGTAAAACTTGGTAAAAAAATTCCTAACAACGCCATCTCGCCTAATAAGGCAAAGACGACTTCCCCCGAGGATGTCGCTTCTACACCAGCTAGCTTATGGTTATCATTTCGCACCATTTCAGTCGCATAGAAAAATAGTACTGTTCCAATAATTCCTGAAGAAATGGCTACGATAAAAGTTTGCCCCATTTGACTTGGACTTGGTAGCCCGTGTGAAACGAGGGCATAAATGGCTATCAACATCCAAAATGGCATCGAGGCAATCGTCATGCCTAATATACGTTGAAAAGTATTTAAATCTGATTCAACAATTTGCATCATTTTCCTGTTACCAAGTGGGTAAGCAATTGAGGAGACAATTAATGGGATAACCGTTAACACTACCCCTATCACTGGAACAACGGTTGCATGTTCCAATTGCATCGTAAAGACACCAATTAAAATAATGACAGAAATAATAATACTTTGAAATGGAATTCGTTTATTTTCCTTATTGATAAAGGGAACGAGAAGTGACCCGGCAACAATATTCAATTGAAAAGTTGCCGCAACGAGCCATCCGGGTGCATATACCGTCCCAAATGCTAAAGGGGCATAAAAAAGACCGAAACCGACAGTGCTCCATAAAATCCATGGGATAGGACGCTGACGTATATGATGGAGAACGGGTTTTATATTTTTATTGAATCCAACGATAAGTAATAACATGGGTAACATAAAAAAGAACCGGAGTGATGCACTCCAAGCCCAGCTTCCACCATCTAATTCCATGGAACGATTAAAAATAAATGCTGCAGAAAAAAACAAAGCCCCTAATGTCCCAATCAAAATTGGCCTCATTTAATCACCTCTACTATTTGTCATCCAACTATAGGTTTCCATAAAAATCTTCATCAACGATGTCACTGTGTATCCTTTTTCGGTAAAGAAATCGTAAATGTCGTTCCTTGATCCACTTCACTTTTCACTTCAATCGATCCGCCATGCAAAGTCACTAATTGCTTTACAATTGATAAGCCCAAACCAAATTCCCCATATACATTATTCGAACGCGATGTGCCCGATTTATAAAATCGTTGCCAAATCTTTTCCACATCATCTGCTTGCATTCCAACTCCTGTATCAACAATTGTAATGATTGTTGCATCATCTATTTCCTTTGCCTGCATTTCAATGGTTCCATTTTCTGTGAATTGAATACTGTTTTTTACAATATTAATTAAAATTTGCATTAACCTATCATAATCAGCATACACAACTGCCTGATTTGATGCATCTATTTGAATTATATTATGTTTTTCCTTTGCAAATGGTTCTAATTGATCCTGAATTGTTTCGAATACATCCCGTACTCTAACTGATGTTTGGTGTAATGTCACTTGATTTGATTTAATTTTTTCATAATCCAAATTTTCAATAACAAGGCGAATTAATCTTTTCGCCTCCTTACTTGCAAGTTCGAGACCTTGTTTTTTCTCCGATTCTGGAATCATATCATTTTCAATTCCTTCTAATATCCCATAAATCGTCGTCAACGGGGTACGAAGTTCATGGGAAACATCAGCCATAAACTGTCGTCTTCGTGTTTCTAGTTGTTCAATTTGCACCATTGATAATTGTAATTTCTCCACCATATCATTAAAATCATGTGAAAGTTCCCCAATTTCATCAAAATGTGATGACGGGATTCGTATATCATAGTCACCAGCAGCAACTTTAGATGTCGCATTTTTAATACGATTAATGCGTGTCACATAAATTTTTGCCAATATCCAGCTTAGAACCAGAGCGACAATAAGCGTCACTAAGACAGTTAAAAACATATATTTGTTCATGGTTGAAATGACTTTATTCATCCCTTTTATCGGGGCCGCTAATAAAATTCCACCGATAAAATATTCATTATGCATGTACGGTAAAAGTACATAGGAAGTTCCTTCAGAAAAACGGGTAAAGTCTTTTTTAACCGTCACTTTCTCCCCCCGGGTAATGTTGACCCATTCCTTATCATCCAGGGTGATATTCGGACGTTTGCCCTCCATTGCATAAATGATTCTAGAATTTTCATCGAATAGACTAAAATAAATGTCTTGGTCCACTAGAACATTTCCATAGTTTTGCAAAATTTGCTTAGTACCTTGGCGACTCGTTTCTAATTCCGTTAAAATACTTTCACCATACGAGGTTAATTCCTCTATTTTGTTTTCATAAATGAATTTTTCTAAATAATGGGTGAATAGTATACTTAACACAATCATCGCAACAATGATCACACTCATATGACTTCCGAATTGTTGATAAAAATACTTTACTTTCATTTTTGATCATCCTTTTCAGACAAATGTTGTTCAGCAAATTGATAGCCTACCCCCCATATTGTCTGAAAAAATTCATTTTCCTTATCGCCTATTTTTGATCGAAGACGTTTAATATGAACGTCCACCGTTCTATCGTCACCGTAAAATTGATAGCCCCATATTTGTTCCAGTAATTGTTCCCTTGTAAAAACTTGTTTAGGATGTTTCACAAATAAACATAAAAGATCGAATTCTTTCGGGGTTAAATTGGTGATGGGATTTCCGTCTTTGAATACTTCTCGGGTATGTGGATTAATGGTTAACCGAGCTGATGTAACGACATGTTCTTCGTTGTTTACTAATTCGTTTGTTTTTGCACGCCTTGTTACGGCCTTAATTCGGGCCATTAATGTTAATGGACTGAACGGTTTCGTCACATAATCGTCTGCCCCTAATTCTAATCCTAATACTTGATCAGATTCCGTATCCTTCGCCGTTAACATTATAATAGGAACATCATTTTCTTGTTCCCTCAATTTTTGGCAAATCGTTATCCCGTCCATGTTTGGTAACATCCAATCAATAATAAGGCAATCCCACGATTCTTTTTCCGCCTGATGATATCCTTCTAAACCATCAGTCACAAAGGTTCCCTCAATGTTTTCCTTAACAAAAAACATCTTCAGCATAGACAAGACACTTTCATTATCTTCAATGACTAGGACTTTCATAAAACAACACCTCTTCAATGATTCATATTTATTTTACCATAGAAGAGGTGGAAACATGGGATGATTTAAATTTTTACTTCTTAAAAAACATTAGGATTATTTACCTGTTAATGTTAATTTTACTGATTTTTGTTCTTGGTCACGGTAAAGTTTTACTGTTACTTGATCACCTACTTTAGCATTACTATATAACCATTTTCTTAATTGCTGGCCATTTTTAATTTTTTCTTCATCTATCTCAACAATAACATCCTTCGATTTTATGCCTGCCTTGTCCGCTGCAGAATTTTCCATCACTTCTGAAATAATGACTCCTTCTGATACTTCATTAGGGAGATCTTTTAAATACATACGTGGAACTTGGTCTAAATCAACCATTGTAATTCCCATTACCGGACGTTCCACTTTGCCGTGCTCCATCAACTGTTCGATTGTCGGAATTACTTCATTACTAGGTATAGCAAATCCCAAACCCTCGACACCGTAAGTAGCAATTTTTAAACTATTAATTCCAACAACTTTTCCTTGCTCATTAAGAAGGGCACCACCACTATTTCCTGGATTAATCGCCGCATCTGTTTGAATAACATTTAATTCCCATTGACCTTCGGAAGTATTCACGTTTACTGTACGATCAAGTGCACTAACAATCCCTTGAGTCACTGTCCGAGAAAAATCTAATCCAAGTGGATTACCAATGGCAATGACTTGTTCTCCTACGTGCAATTTATCCGAATCTCCAAACTCAAGAACATGATCGACAAGACTTCCATCAATTTTCAACACCGCTAAGTCACTCAGTGCATCTGTACCGACAAGGGTTGCCTCTGTATGTTCACCATTTTCTAAAGATACTTCAATTTTCTCCGCATCCTCAATCACATGATTATTTGTCACAACGTAAGCATTATCTCCATCCTTTTTAAATATGACCCCTGAGCCGACCCCTTGTTGACTTTTGTCAGGCGATTGGAATGGAAATGGTAGTGAACTTTCTCCATTTGTATGTTTTACAACACCGACGATCCCTTTTGAGGCACCCTCAATCATATTTACGAGTGAACTTTTCGTTGAGACTCCTTCCGTCACTTGCTCTGTTTGCGAAAGATCCCTATCCGCCACTTCAGTTTGCTCGTTATCTTTCTGGGTATTTCCCATTTTTCCTTGAAATAAGGGGGTATAGAGAACAAGCGACAACGTTAATAAACTACTGATTATTCCTACCAAAATAGCAGTTAAAAGATTTGATTTAACCCGTTGTGATGTTCGTGACTTCGGGGTTCTTTCCCTTTTGTCTTGATTTACTCCGAGTGAGTCTGTGTTTTCTAGTGTGGTATTGTGCTCTGTTTTCTCGTCTATTTCCTCATTATTTTCGATTTGGCCCTGATCATTTGGCTCATTAGAATTGAGCTTGTTTTTTTCCTCATCATGACCCATCAACATTACCTCCTTTATTACGTTCATTCTTATCATAGCCAAAAATTATGAATAAATTATTAACAAATCGTAAACATATCGTTATATTTTAAAAAAAGACGGACTTTTTGGGAAACTTCGTATATGTGAATTTCTATTTTCGCCCATATTTGGCGCAGTAGTAGTTTGCTTGCCAAAAATTATGTGTTTTTAATCAAATTTGGCAAGCAAGTACAATTTGCTAGACAGAATTACACCTTTTTAATCAAATTTGGCAAGCAAGTACGATTTGCTAGACAGAATTACACTTTTTAAATAAAAATTAGCAAGCAAGCCTATTTTGCATGAGAAAATTATGATTATTTTATCAAAATTGTTATGTAAGCCTAATTTGTTTGACAGATAAAATAAATGCCTTAGGGAAATTTAGCCTACGAGAACAATTCTAAACGATTTTTTCCGTGCTAACATGATAGCTGTCCCTAGTTTGAATTTTTTTCAATTATAATTTTAAATCGATAAATGTGGTACAATGCCTTTAGTATGAAGTGAATTTAAATTATACGAGGAGTGATGATGTAGATGGGAGCATTACCAAATTGCCCACAATGTGAATCAACATTATCTTATGAGGATGGCCTTTTCTATGTTTGTCCTGAATGTGGCCATGAATGGTCTGGGGATAACTTGGAAAATATTGCCCCTGCTGAAGTGACGCGTGATGCATTCGGCAATATACTTGTTGATGGGGATTCAGTAACTGTTGTGAAAGATTTGAAAGTAAAAGGTTCTTCAATCGTAGTGAAACAAGGAACGACGGTCAAAAATATTCAAATTATTGATGGGGACCATGATATTAATTGCCGTGTTCCTGGACATGGAAATATGCAATTAAAATCCGAGTTTTTGAAAAAAATTTAAACAAATGATTATTTAATTCTGTTAAAATTTACGGAAACTAGGGAAAGGAGGTTATTGTAGCGTAAAAAAATCAGAGGGAATGGGGGTTTCTAGCATTGAGTTATTCACCCCCAATGTTCGATGACTCCAAAACACAACTATCGCTGATTAAGTTTCCCCTTGCATTACACTAGCAAACTATTTCAAAATTATTAAACAATTGAAAACGCCTATATAATCATAAAAAACAGCCAATAAAAAAGAATGCATCTTCGTGACACATTCGCTTTTAATTATTTCAATATGTAGTTGACTAAAAAATTTTCCATTAAAAAATGGCTTCAAGTAAAAAGTAACACAGCCCTGCTAACGTTGCTGATATCGGTAAGGTAATGACCCAAGTGATAATCATTCTTTGTGCAGTTCCCCATTTAACACCTTTTACCCGGTGTGATGAACCAACCCCTAGAATGGAGGATGAAATAACATGGGTAGTACTTACTGGTAAATGTAAAAATGTCGCACCAAATATGACAAGAGCCCCAGTGACATCTGCAGCCACCCCGTTGACTGGGCGAATTTTCATTATTTTACCACCAACGGTTTTAATAATTCTCCAACCACCGACCGCTGTTCCTAACGCCATGGCTAATGCACAAATGAATTGAACCCAAGCCTGTACGTCTCCTGTTGATTGGTAATTGTTAACTATCAATGCCATCGTAATAATACCCATCGCCTTTTGCGCATCATTTGTTCCGTGGGAATATGCTTGCATGGCAGCTGTCACAATTTGAAATCGACGAAAACGTTGATTTGTTTTTGATAAATTATTGTTTTTAAAAACTATTTTAAAAATACTATAAATGATAAAGCCAATCACAAACGCAATAATAGGTGATAACAATAGGGCCTTTAAAATATTAATGAAACCAGAATAATTTAAAATCTTGAATCCAGCAGATGCTATAGCTGCTCCTGCAATAGACCCAATTAATGCATGGGACGAACTACTCGGAATACCGTAATACCATGTAATTAAATTCCAAGTAATGGCCGCGATTAAGGCAGCAATAATAATAAAGGAGCCATTTTCCAATACAAAAGGATCCACAATATCTTTCGTTATCGTTTTCGCAACTCCTGTAAAGGTCATTGCTCCAACAAAGTTCATGACTGATGCAAGTATAATAGCATGTCGTGGTTTTAACGCCTTCGTTGATACAGAAGTGGCAATCGCATTTGCTGTATCATGAAAACCATTAATAAAATCAAATATTACCGCTAGTAATACGATCGTTAATGTGATGATAAAAATTGTATTCATTCGCTACTCCTTACGCGTTTTTCATAATGATGGCATCAAATGTGTTGGCAACTTCTTCACAATAATCGGCTACTTCTTCAAGTTCCTCATATATTTCTTTATATTGAATAATTTGAACGGGGTCCTTTTCATTCTCAAATAAATGTTTAATGGAAACACGTCTTATTTCGTCACATTTTGATTCATAATCTTTTATTTTAATAACATGTTCTCTCATATCTAGCAATTTTTTGTCAGCTAGTAAGTCAATCGCTTTATCTATTTCAAAAACACATTTTTCGATATTGTCAATGAATTGCTGCACGTATTCATCTGTACCCGTAATGCTAAACATATCGAATAGGGCGGCGGTACTTTCCAAGCCATCGAGAACATCATCCATATTTGTTGCCAATGCCAAAATATCTTCCCGTTCAATCGGAGTAATAAATACTTTGTTTAAATCATGGATAATTTGATGGACTAATTTATCAGCCTCCGTTTCGTAAAATTTCATTTGTATCGAGAATTCTTTCAATTCCTCAATATTAGAAATTTTATACGTTGCGAAATATTTCATACTATCAACTAAATATGAAGACATCTTTCGTAAATGTGTAGAAAATTGATCTTCCTTTTTAAAAATCATGCCGTCATTCACCCCGTAATTAATGTTTGAAATCTTCTTACGTAACAATCATAACTTAAAATGATAAAATATTATAGAAATTTGACGAAAATATTTGTGAATTTTTTGTGGATTTTTTACTAAGATAACGTAAAAAGGGAATTTTGCATCAGTAAAATAGTTGTATGATAGTAAAAACCACTAACATCTATTTACATTCAGCAAATATTCCCTCAATTAATTCACTTTATAAATCTGAACATATCACTTTTCTTCCATTTTAATGCTTCCATTATTTGTACTTAACTTCACTAAATGTTCACCTGTTCCTGTAACGATATCCCAATCCTTTTTCCCAAAAATACGAATGGAACCATTATCTGTATAAGCATCAATTGTCATATTCTCAGGTTTTATTTCTGTAGTAATATGAATAGCCCCATTACTTGTTGATAAGTCCATTGACTGGTCTATCGATTTCAGTGCTACATCTATTTTTCCATTTTCCGTGTGGGCATTTATTTCCCCTTCACTATTTACAAGTGATATTCTTCCATTCGATGTATTAGCTATAATGCCTTCTGAAGTAATATTTTCAAATTTTACCCTTCCATTATCTGTCTCGGTTTCTATCATTTTTACTTGGAGATTTTCAACATTAATTCTTCCATTATCAGTATTAACCTTAATAGAATCATAATGTTTCTTTGGCACCTCTATTCGTAATGTTTGACCAAAGGAAAAGAAATCGACTGTAAAAAACCTTATCCCTCTTTCTTTAGCAAAAATGTATAATGTTTGATTATCTACCTTCTCAGAAAAATCATAAATAGATGTGTCACCCTTGAATTCTATTTTCGCCTCTTCTGAATCAGTCGGCACTATTTCAACCGCCCCATTGGATAAAATGACTTCTATTTGTTGAATATCTTCCATATTTACATATTTTTCAATTGTTTCTACATGGGTCATTTTCCCTTTAAAGGTAAATACACTACCAATAATTCCTATGAACACTAAAATTGACGCTAATATGATAAGTCTTTTTACCATTATTTTAAACCACCTTTCGCAAGGTTTACATTAAATTTCAAATATCTGATTGTCAACTGAGTCATCCACTTAGTTAAATAAAACATCACAACGGCAATAAAAATACCTAGGCCGCATAATGTAATTGAAAAGAAAAAATCAAAAACCTCAAATTTCCCTGGAAGGATAATTAAATTTAACAACAATAACAGTGGCGAAGCAATAAATGCAAGGCTACTTACCCAACCGGAAAATATGATGGCGACGACAGCGATAAATGGACCGAGTACAATGATAAGATTAAAAAAGCTCAAACCGATGACGGCCCAAATAGCCCGAATAATATTCGCAGCAGACATGTTTGTTTCCATTTGATCAAGATGATAAGTTGCAACAAGTTCTTTGGCAATTTTTTGTGGGGACCCTAATCCTTTTGTTATCTCTTCATCAGACTTTCCTTCCTCATAACCAACTGAAAAATGTTCTTCAAAATCCCGAATCACATCTTCCCTTTCATCACCTGGAAGCCTAGTTAAATGCATACTTAATGTTTTTAAAAATTGTGTTTTATTCATTTACATCACCTTCTTTAATCAATTCATTCACAGATTGTGTAAATTGTTCCCACTCTAGTAATAATGTATTTAAATACTTTTCACCTACATCTGTCAATTGATAATATTTCCTTGATGGCCCTTCTGTCGACTCTTTTAAGTAGGTAGTAAAGTATCCTTCCTTGGTGAGTCGCCTTAATAATGGATAAACCGTCCCTTCAGAAATCGCTATTTGGTGAGAAATCCTTTTAACGAGTTCATAACCATAATAATCTTTTTTGTTGAGGAGTACTAACACACATAACTCTAATACCCCCTTTTTGAATTGTACATTCAAATGATCACATCCTTTTTTTGATCACTATTACATATTACTTAGTAGTGTATATAGTAATATATCATATGCTATTATATAATGCAAGGTACTATACATAAGGTTATATAAAAATCAAAATGAGGTTCACAAACCACCCTATTACGTTTATGATTAAATTAGACAGATGTGGTCAATATAGCGATTAATAGGAGGATGGAAATGGATCAATTTGTACCAAATACAACCTTAAATGATGGATTGAAAATCCCCATGATAGGATATGGAACAGCTGCGATCCGGGGAGAGGCTGGGGTAAAATCAATAGAAAGTGCAATAGAAAACGGGTATCGATTAATCGATAGTGCCTTTAATTATGAAAATGAGGGGGCGGTAGGAGAAGCTATTAGAAGAACATCAGTGCCAAGGGAACAATTAATCATTACGTCAAAACTACCTGGTCGTTTCCAATTATATGATAAAGCAATCATGGCTGTGGAGGAATCGTTGTTTCGTGCAAGTATTGATTATTATGATCTTTACCTCATTCACTGGCCAAATCCGAAAACAAACCACTATGTTGAAGCATGGGAAGCATTAATTGAGGCTAAAAAAAGAGGTTATGTCCGATCGATTGGAGTGTGCAATTTTTTACCCGAACATTTAGAAAGACTTCGGGATGAAACTGGTATTTTACCGAGTATCAACCAAGTTGAACTGCATCCATTATTCAATCAAAAATCATTACTACAGTGGCACAAGCAACATAATATACAGACTGAGTCATGGAGCCCCTTATCCCGAATGAAAAGAATTAGTAATAGTCGCCCATTGCAATTACTTTCCGAAAAACATGGGAAATCAATCGCTCAAATTGTTTTACGATGGCATTTTCAATTAGGTTCTATCCCGATTCCGAGATCATCATCACCTGAACGTCAACTTGAAAACATGTCGATATTTGATTTTTCCTTAGATACCGAGGATATGGAAATAATCAATCAACTAACTCGCGAAGACGGAAGACAAAAAAATCAAGATCCTGCCATTTATGAGGAATTCTAGAAACATACTATTAATGAAGCATTTGGGAATGCCTTATGTATTCTTTAAAAAAGGTAACTAGTTTGTATGAAACATTCCCCTAGTTACCTTTTCTAATTATGCTGGATTTGCTTCTAGTTCAATTGAAATATCAATTGTATCTCCTACTAAAAATCCACCGGCCTCTAATGCTTGGTTCCAAGTTAGACCAAATTCTTTGCGATCCAATTTTCCGCTTGCTGTAAACCCAACCACCTCTTGCCCCCATGGATTCACTGCCTTCCCTTCAAAAACTGTATCAAAGGTGATTTCCTTTGTTACACCTTTGATAGTTAAGTCACCAGTTAAGTCAAATTCATTGTTGCCTTTATCTGTAATTTTGGTTGATTTAAAAATCATATGAGGATGTTCTTCCACTTCAAAGAAATCCGGGGATCGTAAATGGTTGTCACGATCTTCATTTGAAGTATTTATTGAATCCAAATTCACTTGAAACTTAACACTACTATTTGCTAAGTTTTCTGGGTTTCCCTCTATCGTGCCTTCAAAATCAGTAAAATGGCCCCTTACTTTAGAAACCATCATATGTTTCACTTGAAAGCCAACATTAGTGTGTGAAACATCAACATTCCATTTAGGCATTTAAGAACCTCTCCTTTAACATCATTTATATTTACCATACATTACACCGGCATTTTTTATTACTTTTTTGCTCACGAAGTTTAATGAGATGAAAAAATCTAGTAATCTTAATAAATCAATCATTTGATTCGATGATTAGCTAAAACTATCACTCTTCGTATATTCCTTCTTTTATCACTATTACAAACAAAAATTCACTTAGTGACGCTCCCAATATCATATTTTCCAAATCTCTGCATTTCAATCACACATATCTAATGTTTCATACCAATTAACCGGAAGGCATAGATAGATACACAATGTAATTCACCCGTATCATGACCGTTATCTAATTAGGTACCATTTATTTACATTTGGGCAATTAAAACATTTAGTTGAAATCATAAAAAAATGGTGTATAATTGAAGTAATATTTTTGAAACATTTTAAGGGGGATTAGATGGATAAAGAGACCATTTTAAAAGTTGAAGACTTACAAACTACTTTTTTTACTGACAATGGAGAGATCCCTGCTGTCGACCACGTTAGCTTCGATGTTAAAGAAGGCGAGGTACTTGGCATTGTTGGGGAATCTGGCTGTGGAAAAAGTGTTACTTCCCTGTCCATTATGGGTTTAGTGCCAAAACCCCCGGGGAAAATTGTCGGTGGAAAAATAAATTTATATGATAAAAATTTACTAAACTTATCTGAGCGTCAAATGAGAAAGGTACGTGGAAAAGAAATTGCGATGATTTTCCAAGAACCAATGACATCTCTCAATCCCCTTTTTACAATTGGAAGTCAAATGGTTGAGGCCGTCTTAATCCATGAAAAGATTTCCAAAAAAGAGGCGGAACAAAAATCAATCGAAATGTTAAAATTAGTCGGGTTACCACGGGCAAGTGAATTAATGAAGGAATACCCTCATCAATTGTCAGGTGGAATGCGTCAAAGAGTGATGATTGCGATGGCACTTGTCTGTAATCCTCAAGTATTAATTGCGGATGAACCGACAACAGCACTAGATGTCACAACACAGGCACAAATTTTAAAATTAATGAAAGAATTAAATACAAAATTAAATACTGCAGTTTTATTAATTACACATGATTTAGGGGTAGTTGCCGAATCGTGTGAACGTGTTATTGTCATGTATTCTGGACAAATTATTGAAGAAGCCCCTGTTGAGCAGTTGTTTAAGGAACCGAAACATCCATATACACAAGGACTTATTCAATCGGTGCCAGATGTCCGTTCAAAGGAGGATCGACTCCACTCTATTGCTGGAAATGTTCCTTTACCAGGAAGTATAGAAAAAGGATGTCGCTTTGCTGCACGTTGTAAATTCCGATTTGATCGGTGTCTCGAAGAAGATCCTGAGCTCTATGCTACTTCGGAAACACAAAGTGCACGTTGCTTCTTATTTGATAAAGAAGGAGTGGACACCGATGTCAAAACCACTGTTAAAAGTTGACGGTTTAAAAAAGTACTTTCCAATCAAACAAGGTTTACTAGGACGAACAGTTGGGGAAGTAAAAGCAGTTAATGATATTTCTTTTTATGTTAATGAAGGTGAAACTTTAGGAATTGTCGGTGAATCTGGTTGTGGAAAATCTACAACTGGAAGAACGATTATGCGTTTAACCGAACCTACTGATGGGACGATTGAATTCGATGGTAAAGATTTACTTTCCTTATCAAATAACGCCATGAGAAAAATTAGAGGAGACATTCAAATGGTCTTCCAAGACCCATATGCGTCTTTAAACCCAAGACATACAGTTGAGAAAATTCTCGAAGAGCCTCTTATCGTCCATGGTATGAAAGATCCTAAAAAACGAAAACAAAAAGTGCATGATTTTTTAGAAGTCGTTGGTTTGAACGCATTTCATGCCAAACGATATCCACATCAATTCAGTGGTGGTCAAAGACAACGAATTGGTATTGCAAAGGCACTGATGACAAATCCAAAATTGATTGTCGCTGATGAACCAGTATCAGCACTTGATGTATCTATTCAAGCCCAAGTTTTAAATTTAATGCAAGATCTACAAAATGAATTTAACTTAACTTATATTTTTATTGCACATGATTTAGGTGTTGTCCGTCACATTAGTGATAGAATAATTGTGATGTATTTGGGGAAAATTGTTGAGATATCCGAAAGTGAAAGTTTAAACAACAATCCATTGCATCCGTACACCCAGGCTTTATTATCTGCTGTACCTGTGCCAGATCCCAAGTTTGAAAAAGAAGAAATTATACTTCAAGGGGATATGCCTAGTCCAGCAAACCCTCCAAAAGGTTGTATTTTCCATACAAGATGTCCTTATAAAATGGATATTTGTACTCAAGTGGTACCACCCCTTTTGGAAGACAAAAACGGTCATTCTGTTGCTTGTCATTTATATGAAATGACTAGCGACAATGATATACGCAAATCGAGTGAGGTACCTGTTTCATAGGTCTTTACACCATTTGCAATCTTAGCAGTGGGAAAATCATGCTTTCTTTACTGCAAAAAATAATTTTTAAGGGGGAAAATTGCATGAATCTAAGCAAATTTAAGTCCTTTGCTATTGTGCTTTTACTAGCAATGGCAGCATTACTAGTAGCTTGTTCTGGAGGCAACAATGATGCCGACGGAAACGCTAGTAATAACGATGACAATTCATCATCAGAAAATGTTAATAATAATGATGATGGAGAGGATGGCGGCATGTTAGTATTTGGCCGTGGTGGAGACTCTACTTCACTTGATCCTTCACGTACTACAGAAGGAGAAACATTCAAAGTAACGAAAAATCTATTCGAAACAATCGTTGACTTTGAAGATGGTGGTACAGAAATAGTTGAAGGGTTAGCACATGATTGGGATGTTTCTGATGATGCTCTTACTTATACATTCCAATTAGAAGAAGGAGTTAAATTCCATGACGGAACAGACTTCAATGCTGACGCTGTAGTTGCCAACTTTGAACGTTGGGCGGCTGGGGATGAATCTATGTTCCCATACTATGCTTCAATGTTTGGTGGATTTGGTGACGACGAAAGTCATGTTATCGAATCTGTTACAGCTGAAGGTGACAGTACAGTAGTCTTTAAATTAAAACGTCCACAAGCGCCATTTTTGAAAAACTTAGCGATGGACATGTTTGCAATCGCAAGCCCTACAGCATTTGAGGAAGCTGGCGATGATGACTTTGAAAGAAACCCAGTTGGTACAGGACCATTCAAATTTGTTGAGTGGAAACCAAATGATTCAATTACCATTGAAAAGTTTGATGATTACTGGCAGGAAGGTTTACCAAAATTAGATTCAGTTGTCTTCCTTTCTATTCCTGACAACGATGCAAGATTAAATGCCCTACTTGCTGGCGAAATTGATCTAGCAGATGGTATCAATCCATCTGATGGTGCTGCAATAGAGGAAAATGATGAATTACAATTAATCGAACGTCCATCAATGAACGTTGGTTATTTAGGTCTAACGGTTACTCGTGAACCATTTGATAATAAACTAGTTCGTCAAGCGATGAACCACGCAATTGACAAGCAATCTATCATCGATGCCTTCTTTGAAGGAAGAGCTGAAATTGCTGTTAACCCAATGCCTCCTTCAATTGAAGGATATAACGAAGATATTCCTGGTTACGAATATGATCCAGAAAAAGCAAAAGAACTTTTAGCTGAAGCTGGTTATGCTGATGGTTTTGAAATGGAATTATGGGCAATGCCTGTTCCACGTCCATACATGCCAGACGGCCAAAAAGTTGCTGAAGTAATGCAAGCAAACTTGGCTGATATCGGTATCACAGCTGAAATTGTTTCACATGAGTGGGCTACTTACCTTGACTTAGCTGAAAAGGGTGAGGCAGATGCATTTATGTTAGGTTGGACAGGTGACAATGGTGACCCTGATAACTTCCTATATGTCCTCTTAGATGAAGATAATATTGGAAGTAACAACTACACATTCTTCAAAAATGATGCGATGCACGACTTATTTATCGAAGCCCAAACAGAAGTTGATCAAGAAGTCCGTAACAAGCTATATCGTGAAGCACAAGAAATCATTCATGAGGAAGCGCCTTGGGTGCCACTTGCACACTCAACACCGTTGCTAGCCGCAACAAAAGATTTAGCAGGTTTAATTCCACACCCAACAGGTTCTGACTTGCTTGCTGAGGTACACTTTAGTAACTAAATCTGAAGGGGGGAGATTACCTCCCCTTTTCTTTTCTTTTAATATTTAACTATTAAAATAAGTATTCCTTACATATTTTTAATAAGTTTTATTTTTTTGTATACAAATTATGAAGAGGTGGATTGAATGCTCAGCTATATAAGTAAACGATTGCTGCAGCTAATTCCTGTCCTGCTCGGAATGACTTTTATCGTTTCCATGTTAATCCGTGCCATCCCAGGTAACCCTGCTCAAGTTATTTTAGGCCAGCAAGCGACAAAAGAAGCAGTCGCTGCATTAAATGAAAAGCTAGGGCTAGATAAACCATGGTATATTCAATATATTGATTATTTAAAAGGAATTCTAACTGGCGATCTTGGTGAATCATTTCGTACGAAGGCACCTGTTGCACAAGAAGTTTGGCCTTACTTAGCCGCAACAATGGAGTTAGCTTTTTTCGCAATTATAGTTGCTATTATTATTGGTATTAATGCCGGGATTATTTCAGCATGGTTTCAAAATTCTTGGTTTGATTATACGGCTATGATATTGGCATTAGTCGGTGTTTCAATGCCAATCTTTTGGCTTGGTTTAATGGAACAATGGGCATTCGCATTAGAATTAAAGTGGTTGCCAACGACGGGAAGAATATCAAGTAGGAATCCAGTAGATTCTATCACCCATTTTTATTTAATCGATACACTTATACAAGGAAGATTTGATCAATTTATCCAAGTTGTTCGTCATCTGATTTTACCTGGTTTTGCGTTAGCAACAATCCCAATGGCTATTATCGCCCGGATGACTCGTTCAAGTATGTTAGAAGTCATGCGTTCTGACTTTGTTCGTACAGCGAGAGCGAAGGGGCAAAAAATGTTTATCGTTGTTTATAAGCATTCACTTAAAAATGCCATTATCCCTGTTTTAACTGTTATTGGATTACAAACAGGAATCCTATTAGGTGGTGCGATATTAACTGAAACAATTTTTGCTTGGCCTGGAATTGGTCGTTATATTTATGATGCTATTGGCTATCGAGACTATCCGGTTATACAATCAGGTATTTTAATTGTTGCATTCTTCTTCGTAATAATTAACTTAATTGTTGACTTGTTATATAGTTTTATCGATCCTAGAATAAAATATGATTAAGGAGGAGGATTGTTAACATGTCAAAACCTGTAGAAGACGTCGAACAAGTGACGAATGAACAAAAACCAAAAAATGATGGCCCATGGATTGAAACATGGCGCTCATTTCGGAAGAATAAATTAGCTGTAGCCGGTATGGCGATTGTTTTGCTATTTATTCTACTAGCAATTTTTGCGCCACTAATTACGAAGGAAGGTATCAATGAACAGGACATTGTCAATCGACTTCAACCTCCTTCTGGTGAACATTGGCTAGGGACGGACGATTTTGGTCGTGATATATTTTCCAGAGTAATTTATGGAGCTAGGGTATCATTATGGGTAGGTTTTTCTTCAGTTGTAGGCTCCATCGTTGTTGGTTGTTTACTCGGAATCATTGCAGGTTACTATGGTCGTTGGGTAGATACGATAATATCACGATTTTTTGATATCATGTTAGCCTTCCCTTCTATCTTATTAGCTATTGCCATTGTGGCCGTGTTGGGACCATCATTAAGAAATGCATTAATTGCTATTGCTATTATTAATGTTCCTAATTTTGGACGACTCATACGATCGAAGGTACTAAGTGTTAAAGAGGAAGAATACATCACATCTGCAAAGGCTGTTGGTTTGCGGGATGTACGAATTCTCTTCTCTCACATCTTACCGAACTCGATGGCACCCGTTATTGTGCAAGGTACATTAGCAATTGCAACAGCAATTTTGGAAGCAGCAGCATTAGGTTTCTTAGGTCTTGGTGCACAGCCTCCTACTCCCGAGTGGGGGAAAATGCTAGCGGACTCTAAAAACTATTTACAATCAGCCCCATGGACGATGATTTTTCCTGGTCTGGCTATTATGTTAACAGTACTTGGGTTTAACTTAATGGGCGATGGATTACGTGATGCAATGGATCCGAAAATGAAAAACTAATGATATATAAATAGTTAAAAAGGAATACGAGAAGCTGGATAACATTCCACTTCTCGATTTATTTTTGGACTTTATTAATCTAAGGGAGCATTATGGGGAGCATATAAGAGAGATTAACCCTTATGAAACCTATTTCCAGAGGGTTCTTACCTATAAAGCATGAAAATTTTACCGAATCTATCTTTAGAAAATGGGACTATTAGTCTTAAAAAATGAATCAGAAGGTTTCCAAAGTGCATGCACTGCCTTTTCCCAAAATATTATGGCAACAATTCTTTTGCTAGCAGCCGATAAACATTCAATCTTGTTTCCTGAGAATGTGGGATGCTAACAATCATCGCCTCATCAAAACCATAATGTGTTTGTTCTTCCTGTAACTGTTTAGAAACCGCCTTCACATCCCCTACCAAATGTAGCCTCCGATTTTCTTTAATTTCCATTTTATCGATTTCAGATAATGGATAGTCTTTCGCATCTTCCGGCGTTAACAATGGACCTACCTTGCCTCTTAAAAACTGCATGCGCCAAATATCTTGTGGCTTTGCTTCGTATTCAGCCTCCTCTTTCGTTTCAGCAGTCGTGACCATATATGACACTTTAACATTTGGTTTTTCCATAAAAACAGATGGTTTAAAATTTGCGTGATAAATATCGACTATTTCCTTTGATAATTCCCCATTAAAAAATTGCGCGAAAGAGTAACCGACACCCCTCACTCCTGCTTGCATGGCACTGTTACCTGTCGAACCTAATAACCATGCTTCTGGTAAATCAATCCCCACAGGAGTTGCCACCGTACGCGCGTACAATTCATCTGATGCCCGTTCATCATTGATTAATTGTAATGCAGTATCAAATTTGGCGTACATATCGTGAACCATTGGTTGTCTTCCTTCTGACAATGCATAAATCGAATTATGATCACCACCTGGTGCTCTACCAACTCCGAAATCAATTCTCCCGGGAGTTAACGCACCTAAAGTTTTAAACACTTCAGCTAATTTCAGCGGTGAATAATGCATCATCATGACACCACCTGTTCCAACTCTAATGTTCTTCGTTTTTGCGGCAATATGAGCTACTGTAATTTCTGGTGCTGAACTAGCATATCTCTTTGTATTATGATGTTCCGCCATCCACATTCGTTGAAATCCTAACTCATCCCCTAGTTTCGCAAGTTCAACAGCTTTCTTTATGGCATCTTTTGCTGAATTTCCGGCCGTTACTGGCGCCTGATCTAATATACTTAATTTCATCTGTACTCACCTCTTGTTAATATTTATATAGCTGGCATTTTAATCAATTTTAATTAAATGAATGGTACCATTCATTTAACTTTCATATCACTATCATGACTATCATTTTATATGAAAAACGTCCAATATTCTTGTATATTGCTTATTCAACAAAAATACTATACATAAAATGACATTTTTAACCGATATAATATTTAACTTATAGTAACGGAAGGAGGTTGGAAACTAGTCATGAATATAACATCTATTACACGAACTACTGATACTCAAAAAGTAAATCAAAGCCCTTCATTAGAAAAAGATAGCCAGAAAACTAAAGATCAAGCTATTGAAACACCAACAGACAAATATACCCCATCAAAAGAAGAGAAAAGTATTACTTACAAAAAACCTGAACATAAAGTCGATCAAGGCATGATAGATAAACTAAAAGCAGAAAGTGAACAACATTATCGTCAATTAAAGGAATTAGTAAGACAACTCTTGGAAAGACAAGGGATGACATTTAGCGATTTAAAATCCGCAGATGTGGTCGTAAAGGTCGATGAAAAGACGAGGGCTGAAGCACAAAAGGCAATAAGTGATGACGGACCATTAAGCCCCGAAAATGTTAGTGATCGAATTGTAAATTTTGCAAAGGCATTAGCCAATGGCGATAAAAGTAAAATAGACACGCTAACTAAAGCAATCAAAGATGGGTTCCAAGCCGCGGCTGATATCCTTGGTGGAGAGTTGCCAGAGATATCACATAAAACGTTCGATCTTGTCATGGAAAAACTGGATCAATGGGCGAATGAAGAATAAATAAACACTTTATTTTAAAATAACGAAACATGGTAGAGTACACATGCCATGTTTTTTTGTTTTGAATAATTTATCGCCTATTTAATTTGTTAGTTGTGAACTAACCATCACTCTTATTACCTTAACAGGGTGATTGAAGCGGGATTTTTCGGCTTGTCGCTACAAGCCATCGTTTAATTCAATTAAAGGATGGGTATGATATATTCGAAATGGAGGAATTTAAATGAAGAAAATATTGATGATGATTAGTATGATTTTTGTCATGACTTTTTTTACGGCTTGTAACGAAACAAACGATTCAGCAAAACCTGAGAAAAATAATGCCAATGCTGAACAAAGCGATGTTATCGAAGAAGGTAACAGTAACAGTAGCGAGGATGCGAATGCTATCAAAAACAATGGCGATAATCAAGCAGGGAATAACCCAGAAGGAAATTCTGATAATATGACAGAAGCAAAAAATCAAGATGACATGAAGGAAATGATGAAACAACTCAATTTTTCCGAAATTGAAATTGAAGTTTCTTATGGGAAAAATAAGGAATATGAATTCAAAATCGAACATCATAGTAATGGAGATATTGAAGCGGAAGTGGAAGATGAAATTAATGGCATTGATATTGATGAAGACTTAGCAGCCTTTAATCACTTATTCCCTCTTGTGAAAATGTTAACTGTTGAACAAGGAATGGACAAACAAGAAGTGATTAATCAGGTATTAGATGTGTTCGAATTAGATAGGAATTATGAAAAATTCGATGCAGAATTCACATTCGAAAAAGGTATCAAGGTTGAATTTGAGGATAAAAAATAAGTGACATTTAATAAGGGAGGTTGATTTCTGTACTTCCCTTCTCTTTATATAACTATATATTAAAATGAATCAAATAAATCTTCCCTTAATTCTGGCATTCTTGCCCCGCTTTTAGATATCTCATCTCTTATCTCAAATTTCCATCTTTCAAAAGCATAGGTTTCCGCTAACTCTATTTTGAAATTATTATCATCTATTTTTGTTACTTTAAAAGAGTCTACACCTAACTGAATTAAATATTCCATCGTTAATAGCTCTCTAGCTTGTAAATTAAATACATCATGTAATATCCATTTCCCTAATATACTTTGGGGATTAGTTTGCAAACTTTTACCCCCATCTTGAGTAATGATTGCATTTATTTTTCTGCCGTCTGGCAGGTGAAGTAAGAAAGGACTAGCAGAATTTCTTATTTCATCATCTAACGCATCAAAGCCAAAAAAGAATGGAAACGTTTCATGAATCCAATGTGGTATAGGAATATACGCCTCGAAGTCAGGTCGAGGTAAATTACTACCTTTCACTTTAGGCGCTGCATTCCAAGCATTAAATCCCGATTTTTCATATACTTTCATCAACTTATCTGAGTATAACGGTAAATAGATAACCTTTAATTTCCTTCTTTCCTTTTCGGTTGAAGGTAAATCAATCATTTTCAGTAATTCAAATGGGTCTTTATATTGTTTTATTGGTATACTTTCTAAAATATTCTCCTTTGAAGCATCAAATTCTTTTAATAGAACACTTTTACTAGAGTAAAATTTGTATTTATTTAATTTATCGGTAAATGTATAAGTTTTACCATTTTGATTAAGCAATTTTAATGAGTCTAATTGTATAAGATCATAATTGGTTTCCAATATATTCATAACATAGTTATCCCTAGTAACGTTATGATATATAGATGATGATGTGTTGTATTGCCTTTGGTCCAACTTAATTCGTTCATTACGGTATAAGGAAATTTTATAAATTAATTGTTCAAATTCATTTTCCTCAATTAATGGTACAAATTCAGTTGGGGCAAGTTTATTAAATTCAGCAATCTTTTGGTATGTAAAATCCCTTAAATGAACCCAAGTCTTAAGACCAATACCTATTTTTTGTTCGTCGATTGTGGCAATTGCATCAAAAGCGGAATCTTTTCGAGTCAGATCCTCTACTTCAAATACTTTAGCAAACAATTGTTCATGGTTTCGATAATATAAATAAGGTTTATTGGCATTAGTTCCAGTTTGAATATCTTTAAACAACCCTGATATTGCCCCGAATATCTTTAAATAATCAATATATTGGTTCCTTCTTGTCTTGTCAAACTTATTCCAAACAGATACCATGTTTTCACCATATTCCTTTTACCATTTGACAAAAAAATCTAGCCAACGTAATCATTATTAACAAACTTTTTTAAGTCCTTTTATGCATAGGCAAATGAAGATTTCTTTGTGTCATTCACCATAAAAAATTCAAGTTGTTGTTTTTTCTTTACTAAAAGTGAATATTCTTTGTCATTAATAATTTGATATGTTCTAAATTGCAAATAGTCATAAAGTAGCTCTTTGGAGTAAAAATTCCTAACATGGAAGGATTCTCCACTTTCATTTCCATTCATTTTAGTATATGTTAATGCATACCTTCCCTCTTCCGGTATTTTGTATTCTCCAGAGGACCCTTCTAAAGCAAAGTCTATATTCTTAGCAATTCGTTGTATAACAGGAATCGCAACACTGTTACCTGCCTGCTTATATAATTGGGCATCAGATACTTCTTTTGGCAAAACAAAATCGGTTGGATACCCTTGTATGTTAAAAGTTTCACGGGGGGTAAGTTTTCTAATACCATAATCCGACAAAATTATAGGAACATTATGCCCGCCAGTACCCATATTAGCAGTTAGTGTAGGTACTACCCCACTTTTATTTTCTCTCACATATTGTCTTCGCCATTGATATACTGAATCCTGGTTAACAATTGATTCTTTTAATTCTTTATAAAAGGAAGGGTTTTTTTGTTCATTATAATAATATCGATCATCAGCAACACCTTTAAAATCGATATAATTTTTAATAGATTTGGTCAATTTAATTTTTTTTGGAAATTGAAACTTTTTAAAAGCATCTTTTGAACGAAAGCCAATAATATAAATTCTTTCTCTATTTTGAGGTATATTTCCATAGTCCTTTGCATTTAATACAGCCCACTTTAAATAATAACCATTAAGTTCGAGAGATTCTCTTATCACTTTAAATGTATTACCACCATCATGAGTCACCATGTTTTTAACATTTTCTAAAAAAACTACTTGTGGTTCCTTATTTATAATAATATTTAAGGTATCAAAAAATAAATCGCCACGTTCATCCTCGAAACCTTTCCGGTAACCTGCAACACTAAATGGTTGGCAAGGAAAACCAGCCAATAAAATCTCAGCATTGGGAATATCACTTATATTTACATCCCGAATGTCTTTATCTTCTACTTTTAAGTCAAAATTTGCTTCATATGTAATCCGGGCATGTTTATCAAATTCATTCGCATAAACAACATCATATTTTCCTGAATTTATAAAACCTAATTCAATTCCACCAACTCCAGAAAATAAACTAATGATTTTCCTTTTTTTAACCATAGTGATTTCTCCTTTATCAATTATTATAACATATTTACCACATTTCTTTATTTTAATTTATTGTAGAACGGACGTTCCCAAAATGCAAATAATTCACTGTTTTACTTTGTTGTAGGCAAAATTATTAAATAAATTTATACTTGATTATTATTATAACCTGTTATAGTATAGTTAGTAAAATACCATCCTATTATATAACAGAAAAGAGGGAGTTTTATGGGTCAATATATTTCCGTTGGAAGTTTGCAAGTAAAGGAAAGCTTTTATGAGTTTCTAAATGAGGAAGTGTTACCAGACGCAGACTTAAGTCCAACAACATTTTGGCAACAATTTGAACAACTGGTTCTTGAGTTTTCACCACGTAACAAGGCCCTATTGGAAAAAAGGGCTAAACTACAGAAACAAATTACCCATTGGCATATGAACAATCCTAAGGCAGACTTTCCGGACTACAAGCATTTTTTACAAGAAATTGGTTATATCGAAGAAGAAGTAAATGAAGTAACAGTGAATGTTACGAATGTCGATAAGGAGATCACTGAAATTGCTGGACCACAGCTCGTCGTGCCGATTAACAACCCACGGTATGCCATTAACGCAGCCAATGCCCGCTGGGGTTCATTATACGATGCCTTTTATGGTACGGACATCATACCAGAAGATGAAGGTGCGGAAAAAGGGGCTACTTATAATCCCATTCGGGGTAAAAGAGTCATAGAGAAGAGTAAGGCTTTTTTAGATAAAAGCGTCCCTTTAAAAAATGGCTATTATAAAGATATTATCAAATTTTCTATTAAGAACGAAAAACTTGTGGTGACGTTCATTGATGGGTCTGAAACAACATTAAATAATGAAGACCAATTTGTTGGGTTTAACGGTGATGCAATTAATCCGACGGCCATCTTATTTAAAAATCATCGACTTCACATTGAAATTCAGATAGATGAATTAGATCCTATCGGAAAATTTGACCCAGCGAGCATGAAGGACGTGATCATTGAATCCGCTATTACGAGTATCATGGATTGTGAAGATTCGATTACTGCCGTTGACGCTGCCGATAAAATCGATGTCTATCAAAATTGGAAAGGGCTCATTCGTGGTGAGTTAAGTACGACGTTCCAAAAAGGTGATCAAACAATTGAAAGAAGATTTCATGAAGACCGTCCGTATAAAGCCCCTAATGGGGAATCATTTACCATTCCCGGTCGTGTGTTAATGCTCGTGCGTAATGTTGGATTGTTAATGACGAGTGAAGCTGTACTTCTTCCTGATGGCACTGAAATTTATGAAGGCATTTTGGATGGAATTGTGACAAGTGCCATTGCAAAGCATAATTTACTTGGTAAAGGGCGATTTATCAATTCAAAAAAAGGATCAATTTATATTGTAAAGCCGAAAATGCACGGTTCTGAAGAAGTTGCTTTTACGAATGATTTATTTGCATCCATAGAGAATTTACTGGAATTAGAACGATACACATTGAAAATGGGAATCATGGATGAAGAACGAAGAACATCAATTAATTTAAAAAATTGTATTGCCAATGCAAAACATCGGGTCATTTTTATTAATACAGGATATTTGGACCGAACCGGTGATGAAATACATACATCAATGGTTGTTGGACCGATGCACCGAACAGATGACATGAAAGGCGTCGCTTGGTATAACAATTATGAATTAAACAATGTAGAAATCGGGCTGAAATCAGGTCTTCAAAAACAAGCACAAATTGGAAAGGGAATGTGGGCAAAACCCGATGAAATAAAAGAAATGTCAGAAGATAAAATAAATCACGTTAAAGCAGGTGCCAACACAGCTTGGGTCCCTTCCCCAACAGCAGCGACAATTCATGCCTTACATTATCATGAAGTTTTCGTCGATGACATCCAACAGCAACTGATTGACAAGGGATTAAACAATGACTATTTGGATCAAATTTTGCAAATTCCTACTAATCCTGATGCTAATTGGATAGAAGAAGAGATTAAAGAAGAAATAGATAATCATCTTCAAAAAATACTTGGTTATGTTGTCCGTTGGGTAGAACAGGGAATTGGTTGCTCAAAGGTGCCTAACATACACGATATTGGCATGATGGAAGATCGGGCCACACTAAGGATTTCCAGTCAGCTTGTTGCCAACTGGCTACATCATGGGATAGTTTCTCAAGAGCAAGTCAATCAAGCATTCCATCGAATTGCCATCATTGTCGACGAACAAAATGTTGGGGATCCATTTTATAAAAAGATGGCTCCAAATTTTGATGAATCCATTGCTTTTCAAACAGCTATTGAATTGGTGTTTCAAGCAAAGGAGCAACCTAACGGATATACAGAACCAATTCTTCATAAAAAAAGATTACAATTTAAAAGAAGTGTTTTGACGGTATAATACTAAGCCAAAGAATTGAAACCCTTTCTATGGCGGGATGAAACCATTCCTGATAGAAAGGGTTTTTAGCTGTTAAGAGCGCACAAATTTTAATTTATTTAAAAAAATTAAAACTTTTTTCAAAAAATACTTGCATTTTTTTATAAAACACTTATACTGTATTATAACAGTAATTAATAAAGTTAATCTGTTACATAATAGGAGGTGTGGATCATGATGAGAAATCAACAAGCAACTTGTTCGGAATGTGGTACTAACTTAACTGATATCCACTTTTCATCAACTTGTGAACATTGTTTATCTAAAACTGAAGATTAAATTATAACATTACTTTGTGTTATGACATCATCAAATAGTTAAGCTTGTTATATAACAATATAATTAGGGGGAATATTTTATGTATGAAGAAAGAACAGGCAAGTTACAACAAGATTGGGATTCAAACGAGCGTTGGCATGGTACCGAAAGGCCTTACAAAGCCGAGGACGTCATTCGTTTAAGGGGATCGATCGATATTGAACACACAATAGCAAAAAATGGTTCAGAGAAATTATGGCAGCTATTACATAGCGAAGATTACATCAATTCACTAGGGGCACTAACAGGAAATCAAGCAGTACAGCAAGTAAAGGCTGGCTTAAAAGCGATTTATTTAAGTGGTTGGCAGGTGGCAGCAGATGCAAACCAATCGGGGGAAATGTATCCCGACCAAAGCCTGTATCCTATTAACAGTGTACCCAAAGTAGTTAAAGGCATCAACAATGCATTAAAACGGGCAGATGAGGTTGAATATTCTGAAGGAAGTGTCACAAGAGATTGGTTTGCGCCAATTATAGCTGATGCGGAAGCAGGTTTTGGTGGACATTTAAATGTTTTCGAATTAATGAAGCAAATGATTGAAAATGGTGCCTCAGGGGTTCATTTCGAGGATCAACTAGCCTCAGAGAAAAAATGTGGTCACTTAGGTGGGAAAGTTTTAATCCCAACACAACAAGCAGTGAAAAATTTAATAACAGCTCGATTTGCTGCGGACGTGATGGGAACTCCGACAATTATAATGGCACGTACAGACGCCAATGCTGCCGATTTAATTACGAGTGATGTCGACACATACGACCATCCATTTATTACGGGAGAAAGAACTCAGGAAGGATTTTATCGTACAAAAGCGGGATTGGATCAAGCGATTGCCAGAGGGTTAGCCTACGCTCCTTATGCTGATTTAGTATGGTGCGAAACAGCTGAACCAAACTTAGATGAAGCCCGTCGTTTCGCAGAAGCAATCCATGAAAAATATCCTGACCAATTATTAGCTTATAATTGTTCCCCTTCTTTCAATTGGAAAAAACATATGACAGATAAAGAAGCTGAAGATTTCCAAAAAGAGATTGCGGAAATGGGTTATAAATTCCAGTTTGTCACGTTGGCTGGTTTCCATACATTAAATCACAGCATGTTTGATTTGGCTAGACAGTATAAGGAAGAGGGAATGGGAGCCTACTCTCGTTTACAGCAAGCTGAATTTAGTAGTGAAGAATTTGGCTATAGCGCGACACGTCACCAGCGTGAAGTTGGAACAGGTTACTTTGATGAAGTTGCTCAAGTGATTTCAGGAGGTCAATCTTCAACTGTAGCTTTAGCAGGATCAACAGAAGCTGCGCAGTTTTGAAATAAATTAATTTAATTCAGAAAAACATAAACCGTCGCTATCACATTCATTGTGATTGGGCGGTTTTTTGTAGCTCGAATCCCCTTTCAAATTCGTCAGCAATCAAGTGGAGGGAGATAAATGACTTTACTAGTTTGCTAAAGTATAGTGCCATAATGGAAAAGCAAAACATCGTCGTTTAGAATGGTAATGACAAGATTTATATTGGTTAAACAATAACGTTACAAAATTTCATCATCATTGCACAAGAAGGACGACATTCATATGCAGCAAAAACGGGTACTATTTACATTATTTATGATTATGTTTCTAGTCATGGCAGGATTTGGCATCATTATACCAGTGTTGCCTTTTTACGCTGAAGAACTCGGTGCCACCCCAACACAATTAGGATTGCTAATGGCAGTCTATTCTCTGATGCAATTTATTTTTTCACCGATGTGGGGTAAAATTTCTGATAAAGTTGGTAGGAAACCAATCATTTTAGTCGGGATATTAGGTTTATCATTATCATTTTTTATGATGGCTATTGCTACCCAATTATGGATGTTATTCGTTGCCCGAATTTTCGGCGGAATTTTATCAGCAGCAAACATGCCTACAGTAACAGCATATGTTGCAGATATTACTTCAGAAGAAGATCGAAGCAAAGGAATGGGGATGATAGGAGCGGCGACAGGGATTGGGTTTATTTTTGGTCCAGCAATTGGTGGAGTTTTTTCAAAAATAGGCTTAAACGCTCCATTCTATTTAGCAGGAATCGTTTCTTTCATCACATTTTTACTTGTTATTTTTATTTTAAAAGAATCAAAACAACATGTAGCTGAACAAAATGAACAAGCAAAACAACAGTTATCGGAAAAGTTCGGCCTCAGTTCTACTTCTGTTTTGTATTTTTTATACTTTTTTATTTCATTATCATTGGCTGGATTAGAGGCAACATTTGCTTATTTTGCCGCTGAGAGGGCTGACATTAGTGCCCAATCATTAGGTTATGCCTTTATGGTGATGGGACTAGCAAGTGCGTTTGTACAAGGGTCCATGGGGAAATTAACAAAAATATTTAAAGAAACAACCATTATAAGGGCAGGAATCATTGTATCCGCCATTGGCTTTGCACTTATTCTACTCATTAAAGACTTTATGACGGCAACGATTTTCCTAGCGGTTTTCGGAATTGGAAATGGGGTCATTCGACCAAGTGTTTTAGCTTTTTTAACGAAGATGACTAAGGGTGGACATGGGGCAGTGACAGGAAATTTAGCGTCGTTTGATTCTTTAGGAAGAGTATTAGGTCCTGTAATAGGGGGATATCTATATACACAAATGATTGAGCTCCCGTATATATCGGGGATTGCATTATCCCTATTTGCATTAATATTGTTTCAAGTATTTACTGTGAGGTTGGGGAAAGTTGGAAATTAGTTGACATGGGATTCTTTGGAAAGAACAGAGCAAAATCATCTACTCTGTTGTCTTTCCTTCATCACACCAATCATTCTACGCCATTATTTTTTCTCATCATCGCACGCAATCATTCTACTAGCCCTTTTTGATGGCTCTGTAAGTCCTTCTTCATATGACATATCATCTCTCCTTATTAGATCCATTCTTATTTCCACTGGAAGTGGGTTAACAAAGTGTCCTTCAAAGTTAATGGCTAATTGCATGTTTAATTCCTCAGAATAAACATAAGTTGAAGCAATATTCTTATGCATATTTATATAATCCCCTTTTGAATATCCAACCTCTATTAGTCCTTCTACCTTCCCTTTAACGACCGCTTCATGCGGTTCAGCTAAGTTCTCATTAAACTAAACTCTTATAAATTATAAATGATAAAGGTTAAATTCACGTTGAATAGAGGGATGTTATTTTTGAAAAGTTAAAATGAAACAGTATCAGTTTACTATTGACTGTTAGAGGAAAAAAAGATGATAAAATAATAATGTACAAAAACGATTACATAAGAATGTACAGTTTTGATAATACCATTATCGTATTATTGGAGGGAGGTAAATACTAAAGGGGAAATAGTACGCTGTTTTCAGCCAATAAAAAATCGCCAAAGCTTGATAAAACCAATGCTTTGAACGATTTCCGCTGTCAAATATTTATTTTAATAACTAATTGCTTTATTTGACAATTTAGGGAAATTCCTAATCAAACGAAATTTGGAGAATAAAGCTATATTAATCAACAGGAATCCTATTTAGTAGAAATCCTGATTATCAACATTAAACTTTATAGTACAATTCACCCCGTTCCTTCGTATGAAATTGCTGGATTTAATAGTATCTTATATTAAGGACAAGATATAACAGTAATTTTTTTCTTAATAAATAAATTTAATTTGTTTTTGTTACCACTTTTATAGTGTCCATTAATCCGGATAAGTTATTTATATAGGGAATTAAATTCACCTTTATTTACTAATCCTAGTATTTTCCTATCTCTTCTGCCATGCATAAAATAATATATTGTAAGACCTAATAAAATAATAATCGACAAACATAAATATAAACCTCTAAATCCGATAATTGGAATAAATACCCCAATGATCAGTGGACCTATTCCTAGGGCTAAATCTAGAAATATAAAATAAGTTGAATTCGCTAATCCTATTCTTTCTATTGGTGTCACCTTTATTGCTAATGCCTGAGTACTCGATTGGAAATTTCCATAACCAATACCTATAAATACTGCCCCCAATAGAAAAATAAAGCTTGTTGTTGCTTGGCTAATAACTAACATTCCAATTGTAAAAAATATAAGGGAAGGATAAACAACACTATTTGTCCCTTTCAAATCAAATAATTTACCTGAGAAAGGTCTCGTTAATAAAACAGCGAACGCATAAACAAGAAAGTAATAACCCCCTGCTTCAACTATTTGTATTTCTGATGAGTATGTAGTAACAAATGATAATAATCCGGAATACGAAAATGCCACTATTAAAACAATCATAGAAATTGGGATTGCATTCGATTCAAAATAATTAGAAAATCGAAATGTATTATTTTTCTTATTTTTAAAATCCAATGTAATTTCTACTTTTTCAAATGACGGTTCTTCAATAGTATTAGATAAGAAAATAGCGATAACACCAACAACTAATGAAAATATAAAGATACTTTCAAAATTAAATTGATTAATAAGAAATACCCCAATTAAGGGACCAATTGCTGCAGATAATATAACACTGATACTGAAGTATCCAATTCCTTCTCCTTTTCGAGAATCAGGGATGATTTGGGATACAATTGTAGCAGTTGCTGTCGTTGCAAGACCAGTCCCCACCCCTTGTAAAATTCTAATGAACATCAATGTGTAAATATCTAACGGTAAAAAGTAAAAAAAGGCCATGATGACATAGACTGTATTTCCTATCAACAATAATTTCTTTTTACCTATTATTTCAATTTTATTACCTCCATATAGTCTCCCGAGCAATACCCCTATGATAAATATACTAGAAACCAATCCAGCCATACCTGTATTGGCATCATATACATTAATTGCATATGATGCCATTGTAACAATAAGTAAGTACATAGATAAAAACAGGGAAAAATGGACAATAGAAGTTGATACAAACATTTTAGTCCATAACTTTTCTTTATCCACTTAATAATCCTCCCTTATTTTTTAACAAAGCAAAATCATCAGTATTAACAATACAATTAAAAAACTATATAATATCTTTTGCTTTAAGATCTTCATACTCATTTTCATTTAAATTTAGTATATTTAAATAAACTTCATCATTATCTGACCCAAGTAATGTGCCTGGGCGCCATACTTGACCGGGTGACTGTGAGAATTTAGGAACTACATTAGGAACCGATACATTCCCTAAAACATTATCGTCTAATTTCACAATATTTTCCCTAGATGCTATGTGGTCATCTTCAAAAACATCTTTCACGTTATTTACTGGCCCTACAGGTATATCTGCTTCTTCTAACAAACTTGTCGCTTCCTTCGCAGTTAAATTGATAATCCAACCTTGAATGAATTCATGCAGTACATTGGCCGATTCCGTTGAACTTCTTTTACGCATCGTATTAAAACGTTCTTCATGAATCAATTCCTCTTTACCCATTATTTTCATGAGTGAATTAAATTTACTATCTAAACTTGCATGTATCGTAAGCCACTTACCATCTTTTGTTTTAAATATTTCAGCAGGTGCATATGATGGGTGACGATTTCCCAATCTCTCCCTAACTTCACCAAATTCACCGAAAGATGTAATAATATCTTCTTGAATACGTAGAGACGGTTCATATAATGCTAAGTCAATTTCTTGTCCCTTTCCATTCCCGACTACGTCCCGATAATAAACTGCCATTATTGCCGAAAGTGCATTAAAAGCCCCTGTTAAATAGTCAGCTATACTAACTCCCATCTTAACGGGTGGTTGATCTGGGTAGCCTGTAATATATTTTAACCCACTAAAACCTAGTGCCAGTCTATCTAATCCTGGTTTATGTGAATATGGACCAGTTTGTCCATAACCAGATACCCTTACCATGATTAATTTAGGATTTATTTTTGACAACGTATCATAGCCAATATTCCATGACTCTAATGTTTTTGGTTTAAAATTCTCAATAATAACATCTGCCCATTCAGCTAATTTTTTAAATATTTCCTGTCCTTCTCTCTTACGCAAATCCAAAGTTATTGATCGTTTGTTCCTCCCAACATTAATCCAAACCATTGATCTTCCATCTTTCGTTCCTTTTCCTGCCTGTCTAGAAGGATCCCCAGTCTTAGGTTGCTCTATTTTTATGACATCCGCTCCAAAATCAGCTAATAAAGATGCTCCAAAAGGACCAGCTATTAACATCCCTAAATCTAGCACTTTAAGCCCGTTTAATGGTCCAAATTCTGGTTTGTTTTTACTTGATTTACTATCCATTGTTATCTCCTTCTTAAACATTTATTAATATTTTTACAAAGCACTACTTTTACGGTCTTTCTAATACATGAACAACACAAACGCTTCCTAAACCAACCATGTGTGCCATTCCTTTTTTCGCATTTGGTTGTTGCCTTACTCCCGCTTCATGTCTTAATTGTCTAGTAATTTCAGCAATTTGCCCTAGACCTGTCGGACCTGTTGGGTGACCCATCGCTATTAAGCCACCTGAAGCACTGACTGCACATTTTCCACCAATATCCATTGCCCCTTCTTCTAAATAGTGGGCTGCTTCACCTTCTTTGCATAAGCCTAATGCTTCGACATAAAGCAATTCCTCTATAGAAAATGCATCATGAAATTCAATTAAATCTAAATCATGTACAGAAATACCTGCCTCTTTTAATGCTACTGATGTAGTTTCTTTTGTTAACGCAGCATCTTTACCAACACCAGCTTCATATACCCTTTCACTCCTTGATGATGATGCAGTAACCCTTATTGCCCTACTTGAGTCAATTCCATAACGTTTAATCCCCTCTTCAGAAGCAACGATGACAGCAGAAGCCCCTTCTCCAATCGGGCAACACTGTAATCGAGTAAGTGATCCTGAAATTGGATAATCAGCTAAAATTTCTTCTAGAGTTCGTTCCTTTTGGCGGTGTGCATAAGGATTCATTGAACCATTTTTGTGATTTTTCACTGCTACTTTTGCGATTTGTTCCTCAGTAACACCGTATTTATTCATATATTCTTCAGCTAACAAGGCAAAATGTGTGAATGGTACGATGGCATCACTTGCTAAATCCTCAATACCTGTATGTTGAAAGGCTCTTTCAACATTTTTAGGTTTATCAACACCTATAGCTAATGCCACATCATTAAAACCACTTGATACTTCCATAATCGCTTGTCTAAATGCACTGGAACCAGTAGCTGAGGCATTTTCTATGTGAGTAATAGAAGTCCCGGTAGTTCCTAAATGTCTTAACATTGCCCGACCTGAAGCCATTCCTAACCTAGCAGTACCAACATATGTTGATTCCACTGCAGGCCATTCAATATTTGCATCCTCTAGTGCTTCACGTATTGCTGTCAGTCCTAGATCGACATAGGACAATTCACTTTTACGTTGGTATCGGTGTAGTCCAATACCGACAACATATACAGGTCGTTGGTCTAAAATTGTTTTTCCCACTCTCATCAACTTCCTTTTCTAACCTACATATATTTAGATTGTAAATCTTAGATCAAAAACTTCCTTGTTATTTTCATTTTTATCGATTTTGACAAGTTCTGAATATACAGTTTGTCCTATCTTTAATTGCGATTCGTCTTTTACATTCAGAATTGCTCGGATAACACACCCACTATCAAGTAAAACTGAACCAATAAAATAAGGTGCAGGATATTTTTTTATCGCACTTCTATGCACTTTTGCAAAAGAATGTAATGTTCCTTTTCCCGACATAAGAACATTTTCGACTACTTCACCAGTGTTCCCACAAGATTCACAACCAAAATGTTGTCTTGGAAAATACACATGACCACATTGGCAATTACTACCCTTTAATGCCGGATGATCTGGTAAATCTGAGGTACCTTGCTCTGTATAGGCATTTGGCTTTAAAAGTATTTTCGATGTCATTTTATTTCGTTCCTCCCTTTCATTAATTAATTGAGAAGTAAGGATGTTGACTATTCCTTTATTTGTTTAAAGAACTTTTCATTATACTCCCCTAATTTAGGAGCTTTTTTAATTGAATTGACATGACTATTTTGAAATTGAACCGGAAATTTGATGGCATATTCATCTTCATGCTTGTTATCAGCCTCAAAATATTTAATTAAATTTCTTTCCTTAAACAATTCCACCTGAGTTAATTCATCTATATTCATTACCTTTGTACAAGGCACTTGATATTCATCGAATATTTTAAGCCATTCTTTAGTGGTTCTTTTTTCTATTTCCTGTTGAATCATCCCATTTAGTTCGGTCGCATATTTGGAACGAGAGTTTCGTGAACTATATTTCTCATTATTAATTAATTCAGGTTTTCCAATAGCTTGACACGTACCTTCAAATAAATGATTTTCTAAACTACCTAAAGCAATAAATTGGCCATTCTTAGTTTGAAAGGTCCCATACGCCCCTCTACCTAAAAATTCTTTCTTTGTTGGTTTACCTTTATCATAATATTGTCCTATTCTCGGGGTCATCCATGCTAAAGTTGAGTCAGCTATAGATACATCAATATAGTCGCCTTTACCGGTTTTTTCCCTATTTCTAAGTGCAGCGAGTATGGAAATCACTGAATACATAGAAGAGGCTTGATCAGAAATTGGTACTCCTCCTGTTGCTTCCGGTGGGCCATCCGGGTTTCCACTTAAACTTAAAACACCTGATAGTGCTAAGAAGTTTATGTCATGTCCCGTTTCCCGTACCATTGGACCTGTTTGACCATAATTTGAAATAGAACAATATATAATTTTCTCATTTATTTCTTTTACATCCTCATATTCTAAACCGAATTTCTTCATTGTTCCGGGTCTAAAACCCTCTACTATCACATCACAATTTTTTAAATATTTTTTAATTTGACTAACACTCTCTTTGTCCTTTAAATTCATTGTGATACTTTTTTTATTTCTATTAATTGAATTAAAAAAACATTTGACACTTCTAGTCGGGTCTCCTGAGGTAGGATGTTCAACCTTTATCACGTCTGCCCCAAGCTCAGCTAACATTAATGTACAAAAAGGACCAGTTAATAAATTTGAAAAATCTAAAACTCTTATATCTTCTAATGGTAAGCTCATCTTTTTACCCTCATTTACGTTTCATTCATCTATTGTTTAATTCACTTAATATTTTCTAATAAAATTTTAATTTTTTATTGTATTTTCTTTTATAGCTTTATAGTTTTGTCAACATCAAAAACTCTTTTCTTTGTAAAATATCGATCTATTTCGCCATATTTATTGCCTGCAAATCTTGCAAGTGGGTTTAATTTCTCGAAATCAATTTTATAATTACCTAAATAAATTTCATCAGATACATAAAAATGAACTACTCTACCCAAAACCATAAAGCCTCTTCCGACCTTAATAATTTCTTCTAATTCACATTCCAAGTGAATTAAAGACTCCTTGACGGCGACACTATCAATCTTTTTTGTTTTTACAGGAGTAAATCCTACTTCATCAAACTCACTGATATCTTTCTTATATAATGCCGCCGCATTATTCACTTCTTTAGCCATTTCTTGATGCGTTATATTTATAACGAACTGTCGATTCATTTCAATGTTGTCCAATGTATCTTTTTTGTTAATTTTTCTCTCACCTATTGAGAAATATACAATTGGTGGCGAATTTGTAACAACATTAAAAAAACTATAAGGTGCAACATTGTAAACACCTTGAGAATCTTTAGTTGAAACTAGAGCAATTGGTCTCGGGACAACACTACCAGTTAACAGTTTATATAGTTCCCTAGCCGAACATTGCTTTGTATCAATCTCCATTTTTCCACCTCAATTTCAATAAGGATAATACATTACCATTCTATTATTATTTACATTACGGAAAGATTGTCCTTCATCTTTTAAAAATTAAAAGTAAATAACAGAATACATCAATATAATGTAGTATTGCTTATTTATCTCAAACTATTTATTTATGACTATTATTGAATCATGATGCTTGGTAACCATAAAATTAATTGAGGAAATATAATCGTTAAAATGATAACTACCGCATATAATCCCACAAACGGCCATACCGCAGAATAGATTGTTTTAATATCTAAATCCGTAGCGACACCCCTCATGACGAATAGGTTAAATCCAAAAGGAGGAGTCAAATAAGCCATACACATATTAATGATAAAAATAACACCGTACCAAACAGGATCATATCCTAATTGTAAAATGACTGGTAAAAATAGTGGACCAGTAATAAAGACAATTCCCGCGGGATCAATAAACATTCCCAATAAGAAAATAACTGCTTGCATCGATAAAATCATTACCCATGATGAAACATCAAAACTAGTAACAAAGCTTGCAAACCAGCCACCCACACCTGTCACGGTAACAATTCTAGAATAAGCTACAGCGCCGATTAAAATCCAAAATACTAATGCATTTAGTCGGACTGTCATCATAAACATTTTTCTCAAATTACTAAAAGTTAATTTTCGTTTAACAGCGGAACTAATTAAAGCACCTACTACCCCGACTGCCGCTGCCTCTGTTGGTGTAGCTATTCCTAAATAAATAGAACCTAATACAACAATAATTACTAAAATTGGCAGAATAACACCTTTTAAAGACTCTATTTTCTCTTTAAATGAAAATCTTTCTTCTTTACTCAGTGCTGGTCCTTTTTCAGGATACTTCCATGATAAGAATAGAACATAGGAAATAAATAATATTGCTGCGATAATTCCAGGAATTAACCCACCCATAAACATGGCGCCTGCCGATACATTCGATTCAGTTGCATAAATAATCATTAATACACTTGGTGGAATTAATATCCCTAATGCACCACCGGCCATAATTGCTCCAGAAGTTAATTTATCATCATACCCTCTCTTTAACATGGAAGGGCGAGCAGTAAGACCTAAGGTTGCTGTAGCAACAGTTGCAATACCTACCATTGCTGCAAAGATAGCTGAAATGACAGTCGTCCCTACTGCCAGGCCACCACGTAAACCACCTAGCCATCGATAAACTGCTTCGTACATATCTTCTGCTAAATCACTATGTTGTAAGATTGCCGCCATAAATACATATAATGGAATCGCCGACAATGTAAATCCGGTTACTTTCCCAAAAGTACCTAATGTAAATGCATCTATACTAGAGAGTCCGTCCCAAAAAATGAAAGCAAAAATGATAGATATACCGCCCATTACATAAGCTACGGGTACGCCTATTGCTAAAAATAAAATTAATAAGCCAAATAATAATAAAGCAATTAATCCTACATTCATTGTTCTATCTCCTCCTCATAATACTTTTTACCTGTTAAAACGGTAGAGATATCGTTAATTAAATCTACTATTCCTTGGAGGAATAAAAGAACACCGCCAATTGGTACCATCAGCCATTTAATCCAGAGATAAACTTTTAAACCAGAGCTAGCGATTACTTGAAGATTATAGTAGTGTGCAACCTGTTCCCAACCTTTCCACATAAGAATGATTGACATAATAATCCATAAAAATGATGTAAGTATATCAATCACACTTTTTTTACGATCAGAAAATTTATCGTAAAAAATATCCACACGGACATGTGCGCGTTGTAATGTTGCATATCCCCCTGAGAGTAAAGCAGATATTCCGGTTAGCCAGCCAAGTAAATCAAACGCCCAACTCTGTGGAGTATTAAAAAAGTATCTCATGACAACAGCATAAAACAATGCCAACCCCATAAAAAGTATCGTTACTCCAACTACCCACATCATACTTTTATTAATGTTATTGACTGACTTCATAAATAACTTCATCACTCAACCCTCCAATATTTTCATAATTATATATAGTAAATGTAGGAAGGCTTATTACACAAGTTTATATTTAAACTTTATGTAACAAGCCCTACATACTATTCACTATAAAGAAATACTGTTTGATTCTGGCACAAAAGTACTATACATTTATTCAAAATCCTTTTGTGTCTCTAATAAGATATCAACCATTTTTTTAGTGTTCTCATTTTTAGAAGCAAAAGTATCATAAACAACTTGTGCTGAATCCATAAATCTTTCTAGCTCATCTGGTGATAATTCATGAATTTCGACACCATTTTCTTCAGCGAATTTCATAGAGTTATCAAAGACCGATTGAACATACTCCATTCCTTCTTTTTCTAATTCTAGGGACACATCCATAATAATTTGTTGTATGTCTTCTGGAAATTCATTCCACTTATCTACGTTTATAATGTTCATTGCCATCATTGGGTTAACAATAGCCGGTGTGACCGTATGTTTAGCAACTTCATTAAATTTATATAAGTCAATCGTATAGTAAGGGAACACTGTCGCATCAATTAAACCTCTACTCAAAGCTTCATACTGTTCACTTGCGGCAACATTTGCTGCAGCTACACCCATTTCCTTATACCATGGTTCCCAAACTCCAGTTGGAAGACGCATTGTCATACCTTCTACATCATCAATGCTATCAATTGGTTTTGTACTAATGATTCCTTGATAACCACTAGACCAGTGCATAAGTAACTTTGCTCCATAATCTTCCATTTCTTGCTCAAATAATTCTCCTGCTTCTGTTTCTCTCATCACATGTAAGTAATGGTCAGGATTTTTAAATCCGAATGGCATCCAAATAAAATCTTGTGTTGGTAAAATATCTCCCCAGTATGCTGAAGTATTCGCCATATCAACTGTACCATTTTTAACTGCATCTAAGATCTGGTCTTGTGGAACTAACTGGTTACTAAAATATACTTCAACTTTAACTCTTCCATCAGTTCTTTTTTCTATTTCTTCAGCAAAATACTTTGTACCTAAATTCTTTCCATCTCTTGCATTTTCATCTGCTGGTGGTGTAAATGCACTCGTCATCTTTAATGTGTATGTTTTTCCATCATCTTCGTCCTCTGATTTATTTTCCGTTGAGTTTGTATTATCTGATGATTGATTTCCATTATCATTCGTATTATCCGACGATTGACCTCCACAAGCAGCCAATAATCCAATCACCAACAACATCATTGCTAGAATAATAACTTGTTTAAAACTAATTAACTTTTTCATATCTTCATCTCCTTTTTTAAATGAAACCATTTCTAACTTTTTTTAAACGTTATACCACCATGGTGAGTCTTCTAATAAATTATTCGAAAACAACGCTTTCTTTTGTGTAAATCTTAATATAGATGCTTTTCCTGATCGAGAACCACCCAATCCTGAGAAATTAAAAGAGGTCCTTTCAGCCCCCTCTCCTATTAAAAATGGTGTTAGGCCACAATCATTAATATTTATTCCACCAGAATTGACTTGTTTTGCAATTGCTATTGCTTCTTCATTTGTCCCTGAAAAGACTGATCCAGTTAAACCAAATTCAGAATCATTCGCCAAGTTAATCGCTTCCTCTATAGTAGAAAATGACATAATTGGCATGATTGGCCCAAAAGTTTCCTCTGTCATCAATTTCATATGATGATTAACTCCAGTTACTACAGTTGGTTTGCACCACACTCCTCCCCCATGATTTTCAATCTTACCACCTGTTCTAATTGTTGCTCCTTTTTTCACTGCATCTTCTAATTGTTCGGTGATAATATCGGCTTGATTTAAAAATATTAGTGGCCCAATATGACCATCATCAACATTTGGATAAGCTAATTCTATTTGTTTAGCTTTTTCGATTAATTTCGCTGTGAACTTCTCACATATCTTTTCAGACACGTAAATTCTTTCAACAGAAACACATAATTGGCCGGCATTTCGGATTGACCCAAACAATATCGCCGAAGCTGCTCGATCTAAGTCAGCCGTTTCTGTTACAATAACTGGATCTTTTCCACCCAATTCAAGTATTGCTGGTATGAAACGGCTAGCAGCCATTTCAGCTACTTTTCTCCCAGTAGCTACACTACCGGTAAAACAGATTAGATCTACATTATTCACAATTGATGAGCCTGTTTCACCATCTCCAACAACAAAACTAAGTACATCAGATAGTATTGGAACTTTCTTAATCGTATTTTGTATCGTTTCCACGAAACGTGGGGTTACTTCACTAGGTTTTACAATAACTGAGGCACCGGCAAGTAAAGCAGGTACAGTGTCCATCATTGTGATAGAGAAAGGGAAATTCCAAGGACTAATAACTCCGACTAACTGATAAGGCGTAAAGTCATTTCCAACTTTTATAAAAGAAATTGATGTATCTATCTGGTCGTTAGTTGACAAAATCTCTGGAGCAACTTCACTTAGTTTGTTAATTAGTTTGATTGCCCCCTCGACTTCTCCAATTGATTCTTTTAAACGCCCAGTATCAACGGTCAGTTTATTTATTATTTCCTCTTTTTCTTCCAGTAAGACTTTATTCCAATTTTGCAGTACTTCTATCCTTTTTTGAACACCCATTCTTTCCCATTCAATTTGGCCTTTTCGCAATTTTTCTGATTCTTGTATTATTCCATTTTGACTAATGAGATTCATAAAATAATCAACTTTACCAGTTCGAGGATTCCTTACTTCAATCGATTGATTTTCTATTAAAGTCATTTTATCCCTCACTTTATTTATTTTTATCCGATTTGGGGTTTGAGCTATATCAAGTTAACCTTCTGCCACCACTTACTTCAATAATTTCTCCTAGCATGTAATCGGACAAATGAGATGCTAAAAATATGACTACATTTGCAAGGTCTTTGGCCTCTCCTACTCGCTTCATCGGGATCTTGCTCAAAATTGTATCGTAATTATTTCCACCATTTCCTTCAGCAGTATGGAATGGAGTGTCTACTAATCCTGGGGCAACAGCATTTACAATGATATTATAATCAATTAATTGTTTTGCTAATGCTCTAGTTAATGATGCTACACCACCTTTAGCTGCTGTATAAGCAAAATTATCTTTATTGCCGCCATTCCGGGCTACACCCGAGACAAAATTGACAATTTTACCCCCATTTAATTTCATTAATGGTAGTGCAGATTGAGTTACGAGGAATACAGATTTCAAATTTACATCCATAATCTGGTCCCAATCATTTTCTTCAATCGTTTCTAGAGAACCCTTCTTAACAAAACCACCAACATTATTTACTAAAATGTCAATTCTGCCATACTGATTCTTAATTTCCTCAACAATTTGTTCAATATCTTGTTTTTTAGTGACGTCTCCTTCTACCTGTATCACATCAGCACCTGAATTACTTAATTTTTCAAACAGTTCGTTTGATTGCTCTTCATTATTAAATCCATGTACGATTACCTTAGCGCCTAATTCTGCAAACATTAAAGTTGTTTCTCTGCCAATACCTGTTATATTTCCCGTTACCCACACTACTTTATCCTTAAATGAAATCACATTTTCACCCCATTAATTTACTGTTAACCTCGTTTATTTTAGCATTTCTTCATTCAGTATTTCATTATTCAGATATTATTTCATTGCTCATATTCCAAAATTATTTCATTGCTGACATTCCGAGTACTTCTCTTGCGATTAAAAGTCGTTGTATTTCACTTGTTCCTTCCGCAAATGTGAAATGGCGAATATCTCGGTAATATCGTTCGACTGGGAATTCCTGACTATACCCATAGCCGCCATGGATTTGGATAGCACTATCAGCTATTTCCAACGCTGATTCTGTAGCGAACAATTTTGCTATCGAAGCTTCCATTCGACAGTCTTCACCTTTATCCAATTTATTAGCTGCATTAAATCCTAATAGTCTCATCGCATTAATTTTAGTAACCATGTCTGCAATTTTAGCCTGAATTAATTGGAAACTTCCAATCGGTTTCCCAAATTGATTTCTTTCCTTCGCATATTTAATAGCTGCATCTAAACTTGCCTGCGCTACCCCAGTGCAAATAAAGGAAACCATCACCCGTGCTCTGTTTAGGGATTTCAACCCCATTCTCAGTCCATCACCTATTTCACCAATTAAATTTTCCGCAGGGATCTCGCATTCTTCAAAGTAAAGTTCAGCAGTCGGACAACTATGCATTCCCATCTTTTCTATTTTCTTAGTTGTGTAGTCTGCTATACCTCTTTCAACGATAAATGCACCTATACCATCTATCCCTTTACTTTTATCAGTTTGCGCAAAAACAATACCGATATCTCCATCTATTCCATTTGTAATCCACATTTTTGACCCATTCAAAATCCATTTTCCATTTTTCCATTTTGCAGTTGTTTCAATACTAGAAGCATCTGAGCCTACGTTTGGTTCTGTTAATGCAAAAAATGCGGTTTTCTCACCTTGAAGTAATGGATTTAAATATTTTCCTTTTTGTACTTCTGTTCCATACTGATAAATTCGTGTAACCAGTTGGTTGGCACCACTTATGATTGCCCTCAAAGAAGGCCATACGCGAGATAGTTCCTCAATCATAATGAAATAAGTGACATGGTCTAATCCAAACCCATTTGCCTCTTCAGGTAATAATCCACCTATAAAACCAAATGGCAATAGTTTGTGAATGACCTCTTTTGGCACATACTTATGATTATGTTCATATTCGTTTACTAATGGAGCAATCTCTTTGTATAAGTATTTCCTTACATTTTCTTTAATCATTTTCTGTTCCATCGATAATTCGAAATTCACAATTTTCACCCTTCTCCATCGACGTCCCTTTTTTTGCTTTTCGCTAACTTTGAAAGTGATTACATTTTTTTCTTTATTTAGAACTAACCAAATTTTCCTACTTAGAAAATTACCTTTATTCGCCTTCTTTCATTTTGATAAGCATTGGTACTTCCCCTTGCTGTACAATTTCATTATTTTGATTCATTACATTACGCTGGAAGACAACCACACCTCTACCTGGCTTGCTCGTTTTCCTTTTGCTTAAAACTTCAATCTCTAAATGAATCGTATCCCCGAATCTAAGTGGTTTCATAAACTTCCAGTTTACGCCTAATAATGCAATTGATGATTTTCGTAATTTACTATTTAATTCTGTTCTTGTAAACAATCCTGATGAAATAACTAGCCCTAAAAGCCCGTGTGCTACTCTCTCACCAAAAACAGAATCTCTTGCTTGTACAGCATCAGTATGCAGTGGATTATAATCCCCAGAAAGACCAGCAAAGTTTACGACATCAGCCTCTGTAATGGTTCTTCTTGCAGAGTAGAAATTCGTACCAACTTCAAGATCTTCGTAATATAAATTTTCTGACAACAATTATTCCCCCCAAAAGTTATATTTGTTAAATCAAATTTATCCAAATCTCCCACCAGTTACATGGATGACATCACCAGTTACATAAGAAGAATACTCTGATGCTAAAAATGAAATAACATTGACAACATCTTTTGGTTCTCCAATTCTTTTTAAAGGCGTTTCCTTTAATGCACGTTCTTTGATCATTTCGTATTTTGCATGATTTCGAAGTCCTTCTGTTTCAGTTAGTCCTGGTGCTACAGCATTAACGTTAATTGAGAATCTACCCAATTCCTTTGCCATTGCTTTTGTAAAACCAATAATTCCTGACTTAGCTGCTGAATAATTACCTTGACCTGGATTTCCCAAATAAGCTCTTGATGAAATATTGATAATTTTCCCTGCATTTTGCTCAATCATGTAAGGGGATACATATTTGGTACATAAAAAACTCCCTTTTAATACTGTATTAATAACAGCATCCCAGTGGTCTATTGTCATTTTCCCAATCAAATAGTCTCTTGAAAAGCCAGCATTATTAACCAATACATCAATCTTCCCAAACTCTTCTATTGCTTTATTTACCATTTCCTTTACTGCTGATTCATCAGAAATATCCGCTGTAATTCCTAAGGCTTTACCACCTTTTTCTTTTATCTTAACTACAGTTTTATTTATATTTTCTTCATTTACATCATTTATTACGACATTTGCTCCATTCTGTGCAAATGTCTGTGCAGTTAATTTACCAATTCCTCTTCCTGAACCGGTTATAATAACAACCTTGTCATCAAAACGCATATAAACATCTCCTTTAATGATTCCACTTCATAGACTTTTGCTTATTTTCATTTAATCATATTATGTAGTATAATGTAAAATAGGAATTTTCAATGATAATATTACTATTTCTAATATAAAAGAAGTGTGGGAGGATTACAGATGCGTCTAGACCAATTAAATTATTTAGTAGAAATTGATCGATTTAAATCAATTTCATTAGCAGCTGAAAAACTATATGTTTCACAACCAACAGTTAGCCAAGCCGTCAACGCATTAGAAATAGAATTAGGAAAAAAACTATTTAACCGATCTCGCTCTGGGACAATACCTACTGAATATGGCTTAGAGATTATTGAAAAGGCAAAGGAAATTCTTTTCATTGTCGATGATATTAAAGAATCATCTGTAAGCAATTTTAAATTACTAAGTGGAAGTATTTCTATTAAAGGGGTTCCCGGTTTTTACACAAGCTTACTATCATCTGCACTAGTTTCCTTCAAGAAAAAGTTTCCCGGTATCACATTAAAGCTGTTTGAAGGGGGATCTTTGGAAATCGAAAAAGATATTTTAGCAAAAACTGTAGACTTAGGTTTTGTTGCAGTTGATAATGAGGAGTATTTTAAAAATAATAGTAAACTCATTTTTAAACCATTAACAACTGGCAATATTATGGCTTGTGTGGGACAAAAGTCTCCTTTAGCAAATAAAACTTCGTTGTCAATGCAGGAAATTATAAAACATCCTTTAATTTCCCTTAAACCAGGATACCAGATGTATGATACCATTATGGATTCACTTAAGGAATATGGAAATCCTGACGTCTTTTTTTACTCAGGTAATTCTTCAGCTGGAAAACAAATATTAGTAGAAGGGTTTGGGGTAGGATTTTGTTCTAGTATCACAATTAAAAATGATCCATATTTCACATTCGACAAATTAAAAGCTATCCCTTTATCTGACACTGATTTAGGGCTAAACTATGGCTATTTAATATTAAAAGATGAACATTTCTCAAATATCTCAAAAGAGTTTATAAAAATTGTTAAATCATATATTACGTAAATTAACTAACGGAAACTATTTTCAATAAAATCATTGATTTAGTTTTTATTAAGTCAATAAAGAAATTACCCTTTACATCAATATTGAATATTTACTAATAAATTTGATTCAGAATTTGTAACCTCATGAATAGGTCTCCAATCAGATAATTAAATAATTACTCTCTAGTAAAAAAGTGCCTGAAACTTATTCCCAAATAGAACGGAACAAGGTTCAGTCACTTTTTAATGTGCACATCCTAAGAAAAAATTATGTCATTTCATTTTATAGACTCGTAAATAATTCTATAGCCATTGTGCTGAACAGAACAATCTACTTTCAATGTACTTTAACATCAGATTATTCACATAAAAACACTTACTTTTATTCTTCCATTCTTCATTTCCCCTCTGCCCATGATTCTGCGCGTGGGTCGGCACCACCGATTAGCTTGCTAGTTTCTGGATCTTTTATAATGGCAACAACCGCACCCATATCGATAGCAAAATGACCGTTTTCATCAACAATATACCTCAATTTTTCCATTGCTTCCGCATGCTCATCATACAATGATTCTTCTAACTTAATAGTCCCTGGATGGTAGTCATGTGGGGAAAATGAATCTGGAAAATTCATCGATCCAAAACGGGGTGCTTCAATCGCTTCTTGAATATCCATGCCAAAAACAACATGATTTAAAAAGACTTGAACCATTGCTTGGGATTGCATATCGCCACCAGGGGTTGTAATCGTCATATAAAATTCATCATCTTTTTTAATCATCATTGGATTAGGTGTAATTCTCGGCCGTTTACCGGGCTCTAAGGCATTGACGTTCCCTTCATCTAGTCTAAATTGGGTCATACGGGTGCCCAATGTTAATCCTGTTCCAGGTACCATGGGTGATTCGGGAAAATCACTAACTGTTAAAGATATTGAATTTCCTTCTCGATCTACAATTGCAATTGAACTCGTATCTTTGCCAAATTTCATTCCCAACTTTTTCTTCTGTTTATATTTTTCCAATTCAACAACAGGTTCGAATGGTTCCCCAATAGTCTCTTGGAAGTCATATGGATTCCCCCATGCAGGCAGCTCACCAAATGCTTTATCAGTCAATTCACTACGGCGTTCAGCAGCATATTCCTTACTCGTCAATCCTTCTATCGGAACATTAACAAAATCGGGGTCACCAAAATATACCTCCCTATCTGCCATAGCCAATTCTATCGCCTGTAAAACCGTGTGCATGTATTGCGGTGAATTATGCCCCATTGATTTCAGGTCAACACCTTCAAGGATTTGCAAAATAATTGGCATGACAGGACCTTGTGTCCAAGTCCCATTTGTGAAAATTGAGTAATCCTCATATGAACCTTCAACTGGTTTCTCCCAGTCCCCTTCATAATTAGCCAAGTCTTCATAAGTGAAAAGTCCGTCTTTATCTTCATGAAGTGCTATGATTTTATCAGCAATTTCACCTTTATAAAAATAATCACGTACAGCTTGTAATGCTTCTTCGCGGTTTTTTCCGGATGCAACTGCTTCTTGTTCTATTTGCGCCATTTTTTCAAAGGTAGTTGCTAATTCAGGTCTTGTAAATCGATCTGAATGATGGAGAGATCGCCACCATTCACCATCCAAATAAACCTTACCGTTATATGGCAAAATCAAATTCATTCCAAAACGCTCAATTAATGATAGATCAAGATTATGTGCCATCACAGAGTGAACAGGAAATCCTTCCCTTGCTATTTCAATTGCTGGAGCAGCAATTTCTGAAAAACTCATCGTCCCTTTTTCTTGTAAAATCTTTATGAGCATATCGGGTGATGACGGGATTAGCTGTGATAATATATTTAAATTAGGAACTGTATCATGTCCTCTTTCTCCAAATTCCGCAATTGTCGCCTTTGCTGGGGCTACCCCAACCCCGTTATATGTCATAATTTCCTTCGTTTCCGCATCGTGAATAATAAGCGGTACAACCGATGGAAAACTAGCCGCTTCACCATGAGTGACATTCAATGTGAGTAACGATGCAGCCATCGCATCATATGCATTTCCCCCTGAATCCATGACATCCATTGCCGTATCAGTTGCCCATGGTGTCCCGGTTGATGCCATATACTCATCCCCTGTCACTGATGAACGACTTACCTGATATGGGTCATCAAATTCCATGAGATCTTTAGGTCCCTTTGGAAGAATAAGATAAATGATGAAAAGTAATGCGATGATTGAAGCAAGAGTAATAGTTACTATTTTTAAAATTTTCTTTAATTTTTTCATGATGTCTTCCCCCATTTTCTCTATTAAATTCTTTGTTATCGCTTTCATATTTTGCTGTGTTTTATAGAAAATGTTCCCTTACTTTCTCCTTCCATTGTTAATTGAAAATCACACTTTATAAGGCCCGCAAATATTATCTTGCTTTAAAAATGCTTATTATAACTATTAAACCATACTAATCTAAAAATTTCGCGAATTTTAAAATCATAGAAGATTTTCTATCTGTAGATTGGATATATTTCAACATTTATATGATATAATTCAAGGAAGCGTCAAGAAAGGGGTTCATAATGTTAGACTCTAATAAAAATTTACCAAAACGTGTAGAACGATTAGAAAATGAATTGTTAAACTTAAAACAACAAATTATTTCATTGGAAAAACAATTAAACGAGCAATCTGATTTTCAGGAAGATGGAATGATAGATCAAACGAGATTCGTAGAAAAACAACACCATACAACCATAAAAATGGAAAAACATCCTATAGAATTACATGAACAAAAAAGCGAACAAATAGCTGATGACAAGCAGATAAGCGCAACTAAGTCTAAACAGGCAGATACTGATATATTGCCGGAGACTGAGAATCCAATTCAACAATTTACTAAAGAAACAGATAAATCCGCCAAGAGCCATGATTCATTTGAACAATTACTTGGCATTTGGCTCCCACGGGTATTTATGGTCGTGTTAATTCTCGGAGTACTTTGGGGATTAAAAGTAGGAATGGATAAGGGCTGGATATCCTATGGGGTACGGATTGCATTAGGTTATATAGCGTCAGTACTAATTTTTTATATTGGCATGAAAAACATTGCCAAAGGACACAAGTTATTTGGTGTTACATTAATTGGTGGAACGATTGCCATTGGAATATTGGTGACTGCTGCCGCTTATTATTTATATGGTTTACTCAATTATCCTGTCGCCATGATGATTAGTCTCGTGTACATTATTTTAGGGCTCATCATGTCTAAGAAGATTAAATCAGAAACGTTAACAATCCTTTCCGGGATTGCTGGATTCCTTTTACCTTTTCTCATTAAAGGCACAACAGTTGAAACATGGACATTTTGCCTATACGTTTTACTGTTATTTTTAACCTTGTTTTACATTGCCCTAAGTGGAAAGCATAAATTAAGCTATTATATTACGTTTATTCTTTTCCACTTAACCCTATTAGTTTATACATTTTTCGGTCTATCACCGGGTAATGAAATGTATATCGTATTCACTGCCCTTATTCAACATTTACTGTTACTTTTGTTTTATGTAAAAGGCTTGATTGCAAGATCTATTTTTACAGAATCAATCATTTATTCAAATGTTATCTTTATGGTTGGTTGGATAAAATTATTAGAAAATCATCAAGAAGTGTATGTTTACGGATTTCTAGCAACACTATATGTGTTGTTCTCAATCTACGGATACTCACGTAAAGACATTAAACTCCAAAGTATTTTCTCTGCCGTGGCGGTTTTTGCCATCAGTGCATTTATCTTATCTTTTAATGTTGAAAATGGTGAAAGTAAATTATTACTTTTGCTTCTAAACGGGGCCATTGGGATGTGGGTTGGTCTTTACTTTAAAACAATTCGAACGATTATTATTAGTAGTTTCATCTATGTTTTAACCGGATTATCAGTTATTGCAGCAGTTAACATTCAATCCTGGATATCGCTACAACATTTAACCTGGATTGGATTTATTGTTACAATGATTTTCATTTATTATGTAATATATTTATATGGAAAAACTCGATTTGATATAAAAACTAAAAGCATTGACATTAGTTTAGTAGTTGCACAATTAGTAAGTCTTATTTATGAATTTAAGTTAACCGATATGGTTTTAAATATAAAAGTTGCCATATCAGACTGGAGCCTATATGACCATGCTTTCTTGTTCGTTATGTTGGTTGCCATCATCATGTCATTTTTCGCATACAAATGGAAACACGGAATTTACGTCTCATATATTGCAGTGATTGAGTTTATTTTTATAGGACTATTTTTCAGCATATCATCATTAACAATATACACTTCAGGTAAACCTATCTTTTTATTTAACGTATTTACTGAAGTATTTTATCTTATCATTTTCACATTATTGTTTATCATGATGGCTAAAGGGAAATTCCCAAAGACGAATAATTTACAACAATCTACGCCTGTATTAGCGGTTATCTCACAAATTGTTTATTTTTTCTTCTTTAATAAATGGTATTTTGCCTTTGTTAACGTTTATATGTGGGAGCACGATTATGTTTATATCGGCCACACGATATGGATGTTCCTATTTGCATTCTTATCGATTAGTCTTGGGATTCGCTATAGTTGGAAAATTGTACGGTATCTCGGTATTATCCTAATTGGTATTTGCCTGTTAAAATTATTCTTTATTGACCTAGTAAATATCTCTATCGTTATTCGGGCTATACTGTTTATCGTTGTAGGGGTTATTGGACTAGTGTATTCACGGACATTGCTAAAAGGGAATAAAGCTGTTTAAATGGTAGTAGCAAAAATGAATATCCCTGTTATATTTTTACAAAAATCATTAATTTTTGCTTATAATTATGATATCATTATATCAAGCTGGTATAGATCGATGTGAGGTGAGTTTCAAATGAATTTAACGGGTGAATATTTGGATGATTTACTTGTTCGTATGTCACACCATTCAAACGCCATTGAAAACAATAGTATTACTTTACCTGAAACGGTATCAATCATCCTTCATCATACGATACCCAACAAATTATCATTAAGAGAAGTTTATGAAATTGATAATCATCGATATGCGATGGAGTATTTGTTTTCTAATCATACACTTGCTAAAGGGTTCGATTTTGACATTATATTTAAAACCCATCAAATTTTAATGGATAAGTTACATCATGAACGGGGAATGTTTAAAACAGAAGTTAATTATATCAAAGGAGCAGATTTTAATACGACACACCCAAGTCATGTTTATCTAGAAATGAAACAGTGGATTGATAATCTTAATTTACGTATAAAGTCAGCTTATTTGGACCATGAAATCATTGAATTAGTATGTGAGTCTCACATACAGTTTGAAAGAATCCATCCATTTGCCGATGGCAACGGCAGAACCGGAAGATTATTAATGAATTTTTTGTTAGTAAAAAGTGGTATTCCACCTTTCGTCATTGAAAAGGATGATAAAGAGCGTTATCTCTTTTTTTTATCAAATGAAGACGTGAAAGGTTTTAAAAATTATACAGTAGAAAAAATAGCGAAAGAGAAAAAACGTATGAAATCCTTTGAACTTAATTTAGATTGTAAAGAACCAGAAAATAACAATCATTGAGGATAGATGAAAATTTGATTTTAAATGAACTTAAGAGGTTCTGTTTATCTTTTTGATAAGCAGAACCTTTTTTTACCTTCCGCGAATTGTATTTATTAATTACTCTGCGCACTTTGTATTACTTCCTTAGGAATACTAAATGGTTCGACATCATCATATGTGAACGTTTGTTTAGTATGCTCTACAGATTCTAACTTGAAACCTAAAATGGATGTTACCGAGTGTGTCTTCATCAATTGTTCATCTAATAAAAATGTCTCCTTGGACACTTTCATCGTTACATCACCCGAATATTCCAGGTCAATAAAACCTTCCAAACTCGTAAATAGCCCACCAAATACTTCTGCCAACAAATCTTCATTGAAAAAGATCTCATTAAACATTTCATCTGGACCAATATAAGTAATGATATAATGTGTACCATCAGATTCCGCCTCAAAATGTTCCAGATAGTTATTAAAATGCAAAATATGGTCTTCATTAATTTGTTGACTAACGTGTTTTAAATAGGCCCCATCATCTGGTGCCCTTACCCACCCTTGCCCCGGTACATTAGCATAAACATCGTGTTCATTAGCATACATCTCCATCATCTCAACTGGACCATCAAAATCTACATGAAACACTAGTGGGTCAAGAATAGTTTTCATCCTCGTTGTTGTTTTCATTGGGGATTCCTCATCATCATCCATTTGTTCTGAAATAATCACACTTGAAATACTTTCAACAGGCCTAATAGCTTCAGCCATATTGTGGAAAATCCTTTCTAAATTATCATTTTTAACTTTTTCAAAATTTCGGGTTGTTTCTCCTTGCTTTCTGCCATTGTCAACACTACTACCATCCCCCGTGTTTTCAGTATCATTATCAGATGAAAATATACTAGTAAACTTATCCAAGGTAGAACCGAAATCAACATCAATGTCAAAATTTGAACACGATGTTAAAATGGCGAGTGAAACTATCGCAATAAGAAATAACTTTAACTTTTTAATCATCCTTGTCGCCCCCTATTCATCAATAATATTTTTGTTACATATATCATGGTACTTCGCTCCTTTCCATTTTTGCTTCTTAATCCTAATTGGAAATTCACCATTCAAAGTGGGTACCATTTAAATTACTGAATCCAAGTGCTTTTATGGCCTTTTCTACTCGAGTAATCACCTGATAAACTTATGTTACAATACCAAGGTTAATATCTGGTTAATATTCAGGAAGTATTTATTTAAAATGAAAAACACCATATTGTTGTTACATTAATTCTTTTGGATTTAGTAGGAGAGTAAAATGGGCAAGCCCGAATGTTATCATATTGAACTAACCCCACCTGGAAAGATGAAGTGAGGTATCCTAGTTTACTATTCAATCAAAAAACAGGTAGCTTTTAAGTGAGATAAGGAAAAGAAAGAATGTATATCAGAAAAAAATGGGAGGAGGAATCACCACAATTATAAGCCCTTCTCTATCCATTCAGAGAAGGGTTTATGATATTATTAGGGGAAACAAAACAAATTAACAAATTGCCCATTAACTTAGTTATTTGGCTGTTAATAGTATCATGCCCTTGTTTCTTTAATCCTTTAATTTAGTTTGCCCTTTAGGAGCAATGTGCAATTCGGAACTCTTACCAGCTTTTAATAGAAAACTATCTACATTGTTTGGATACAACTTTTGGATGTACTTTGCTGTTTCAATCACTTTATCCAAATTCACATTTGTTTGAATTCCCATTTCTCCAAAACCATGAACAATATCTTCCGTGGCAATATTTCCACTTGCATTTGGTGCGTAAGGACAACCCCCAACACCAGCAACGGAACTGTCAAAATCAATAATACCTTCTTCTAAACCAGCCACAGCATTAGCAAATGCCATGCCACGTGTATTATGAAGATGAAGGGAAAAATGGAAGTCCGGGAACCTCCCTTTTAACTGACTCACTATATTTTTAATACTAACTGGATGAGCCATTCCAGTTGTATCCGCTAGTGAAATTTCTTTAATTCCTATTTGCTCATATCGTTTACAAATTTCTATATGTCTTTCAATAGGGACCTCCCCTTCATAAGGACAACCGAATGCAACCGAAATTGATGCCCCCACTTTCACCTTAGTTCCTTCCGCTTCCTTGACAATATTTTCAAAATCCTTCATCGCATCGTATGTTTTTGCATTTGCATTATTAAGACTATGCGAGTCAGTTGCTGAGAGCATTAATTTCACTTTATTCACATCGGCCTTAATTGCCCTTTCTAATCCCCTTAAATTAGGGACTAGCGCCCGAAGGATGACATTTGATGGTCGGTTAATTTTTTGAAGCACTTCATCCGCATCTTTCATTTGTGGCACTGCTTTGGGATGAACAAAAGATGTTACTTCAACCTGCTTAAATCCGCATTCAAAAATTTTATTTATGATGTCTACTTTTGTTTCAGTTGCCATATTTTCAGGCAAAGTTTGAAATCCATCCCTTGGACAAACCTCTGTAATATTTGCTTCCAATGGAAAAACCACTATTTCACCCCATTTAAATGACGTTGTTTTTTTCCAATTCTTTTATTTGCTCATCTGACATTTCCAAAATATCTTTTAATATGTCTTCGTTATTTTCCCCAATATCCGGGCCAATATTACGAATGGAACCAGGTGTCTCTGAGAACTTAGGTACGATTCCAGGCATTTTCATTTTTCCTAGTCTTGGATGGTCTACTTCTACAATATTTTCTCTTACTTTGTATTGTTCATTTTTATAAATGTCCTCAATGCTATAAATAGGACTAACCGGCACACCAAATTCGTCTAAATGTATTTGTAATTCATCCCTATTTTTCGTCTTTACCCAATCTGCAACGATACCATTTGTTAAATCAAAATTTTGCAAACGGACTGAATTGGTATAAAAACGGTCATCTTCTAACATATCCTTACGATTCATTGCTTCTGCCAATCTTTCGAAAGTACGATCTGAACTAGTTACTAAAACGACCCAATGCCCATCTTTCGTTTGGAAAGTCCCTGCTGGACTTGAATGTCCACTTAATCCAGGTGTCCTTTCTTTAATAATTCCATTTTGGTCATAATCTGTTACTAAAAACTCCATCATCCGAAATACAGACTCATATAAACCTAAATCAACAAATTGCCCTTTACCATCTTCCTTTGCATCACGATAGTATAATGCTGTGGAAGTAGCAAAGGCAACGTAAACACCTGTAATATAATCCAATAATGAAAATGCAGGACTTATCGGGGGCCGATCGGTATATCCATGTAAATATGTAAAGCCACTAAATGCAGTGGCAGGAGTGCCAAAGCCTGCTTTTGAAGCATATGGGCCTGTTTGACCATAGCCTGTCACACGAATCATGATTAAATCGTTATTTATCTTTTTTAAATCTTCATAACCGATTCCCCACTTTTCCAATGTACCCGTTCTGAAATTTTCAATAACGACATCAGATTTTTGGACAAGTTTCCGTAAAACACTTTTACCTTCTTCTTTACGCAAGTCCAATGTGAGTGATTTTTTATTCCTTGCCATTGTCGGCCATCTTAGTGGTTCATCCCCTTTAAAAGGTCCCATATCACGTAAAGAATCACCTCTTTTGGGGATTTCAATCTTAATTACTTCTGCACCAAAATCGGCCAATAACGTCGCGCCAAAAGGTGCAGCAATCATTGTTGATAAGTCTAGTATTCTAATCCCTTTTAATGGACCTTGGTTACTATTTATATCCATTTCCCTGTCATTACCTCTCTGCTTTATACTGTTTTATGACGCCAATCTAACCTATCTAATTCAAATAGGTGATCTGACATCCCCTACCCGTTCCACAGCATCTAGCTCGTCAAATTTTAGTAGTTAACTTTTAATGGAGAAATTTCCGAAACTTTGTGATATAATTGTTGCAGAGTTTGTTAATAAATTGATTAACTCATTTTCTCGCTCTCCATTCAAACGTTGAATAGGACCAGATAGGGTAATACTTGCTATTAATCCCCCCCCCTCATCATAAAGTGGGGCTGACACCGCAAAACTACCCACCACTCTTTCACCCTTTGTAAATGCATATCCTTTGTTGCGAATCCTTTTTAAATCCTCTTTTAACCCTTGTATTTTAACATCATATTGTTCACCCAATCTCATCAATAAATGATTCTGTATATCTAGATTCAAAAATGCTAATAAACATTTTCCGGATGCCCCTAAATGTAAAGGGTGACGGTCACCAATTTGGACAAAGTTTCTTACTGTAAGGGGGCTATCTATTTTTTCTATACAAAATCTACTTGTTTCATCAATAATATTTAGCTCTACTGTTTCAAGAGAGTCTTTGGCTAGTTGCTTCATTACGGGTAACGATATATTTCTTAAATCTAATTGGCTTTGAAAGATACTACCCAATCTAAAAAACTGCATCCCTAATGAATAACGATGCGTATCAGGATTTTGCACAATATAATCTGCTTTAATTAATGTATTTAAAATCCTAAAAATAGTACTTTTAGGATAGTTTAGCTCTCTTTCTATTTCACTAATAGATAGACTTGGTGTATCCATTGTAAACATACCTAAAATAGAAAACATTCTTTCAAATGACTTTATCATGATATTACTCAACCTTTCCATTTCCATTTTATACAATATCAGTATATTATATTAAATTCTACATACCTTTACGATATATTACCATATTCTGCAAGAAACCCAGTTTAATAATTATCTTCTTTACTTAAAACCAATGTTACAAATTTTCATGGAACATGTTCTATATACTATACTTTATATAGTTTCCCATCGGCTGTCAACCTATAGTTCTGAAATTCACAAATATTTCACTTCACTTACTGAAAGTATAACCGTTTTCCCTAGGAATAAGTTTACTGGTGCTTTAAAGTCTACTTTTCATAACATTAACTTACAATAAATTATTCTCTCTTACACATTTGACTTTACTCTTACTTTTCTTTAAAATATGATTAAAGTATAAAATAGAATGCATTCCACTTTTACCAACATTAACTTCATTATATTAAGAAAGGATGGATTGGTTTGCCTCAAACAATTATTGAAAAAATCATCTCCAATCATTCGTCTAAAAAAGTTTCTCAAGGCGATATTGCCATCGTTGATGTCGATATGGTTATGGCGACAGATGCTACTGGGCCACTTACCATTCAGGCTTTTAAAAAAATGGGTGGAGAGCAAATTTGGGATAAAGACAAAATGGTCCTAATCATTGATCATGCATCCCCAGCACCCAATCAAGCTGTTGCAGTATTACATGATTTACTCCGTGAATTTGCAAAAGAACAAGGTATAAAATTATATGATGTTGGAGAAGGCATTTGCCATCAAGTGATGATTGATCATCATCACGCTCGACCTGGACAAATTGTTTTAGGCGCAGACTCACATACGTGTACCTACGGGGCAGTTGGGGCTTTCTCAACGGGGGTTGGGTCAACAGACCTAGCGGGTGCTATGTTAACTGGCCATACTTGGGTAAAAGTACCGGAAACAATAAAAATTGAACTGAATGGCCAATTACCTGAAGGTGTTTTTGCAAAGGACATTATTTTACATCTTGTTGGTATGCTAGGAATTGAAGGGGCTACATACCAAGCGATTGAATTTTCAGGTAATGCTGTGAAGGCAATGTCGCTAGATAGCCGTATGACCCTTGCTAATATGGTAATAGAAATGGGGGCTAAAGCGGGACTCGTCGATATGGAAGGGTTAGAGTTACCTTATGAGTATGAAGAAATAAGACCGGATGAAGGAGCTAAATATTCCCAAGTATTAACGATTGATGTTTCTGAGATTGAACCGAGAATTGCCGTTCCCCATTCCCCTGATAATATAAGACCCATTTCTGAGTATGAAGGTACACCAATACATCAAGCATTTATTGGTAGCTGTACAAATGGTAGATTAGAAGACTTACAAGAAGCAGCGAAAATTGTTAAGGGGAAAAAAATCCATGAAAATGTTCGGTTTATTATTGCCCCATCATCAAGAAAAGTATATTTAGATGCTTTAGCTGATGGTACAGCCGAAATATTAGCGAATGCCGGGGCATCTTTCTTACCTTCAGGATGTGGGCCATGTGTCGGAACCCATCAAGGTATCCCGGGTGACGGAGAAAATGTTGCTTCTTCTACGAATAGAAACTTTCAAGGAAGAATGGGTAATCCGAATTCTTCAGTCTATTTGGGCTCACCCTCTTTCGTTGCTGCTTGTGCACTTACAGGCGAAATTACAAATCCAATCACATTAATGAAGAAGGAGGTTGCTCATTAATTATGGAATTAAAAGGTATGGCACATGTATATGGAGATCATATTGACACTGATCGCATTATTCCTGGTAAATATACAAAAACATTAGAAATGCAAAAGTTGGCTGATCATGTATTAGAAGATTTGGACCCTGAGTTCCATAAAAAAGTTAAAAAAGGGGATATTCTAGTTGCTGGTGATAACTTTGGTTGTGGTTCCTCACGTGAACAGGCACCACTTGCTTTAAAAACAGCCGGGGTATCGGTCGTTATCGCTCACTATTTTGCACGGATATTTTTTAGAAATGCGATTAATATTGGCTTACCAGTAATTGAATTAAGTGAATATGAGATTCATCCAGGAGATGAGATAGAAGTAGATTTGAAATCTGGAACAGTTCATAACAAAACAATTGGCAAAAAGTTTAAAGGGACAGAAATGCCACAGGTCATGGTCAATATATTGAATGAGCAAGGACTCGAAAATTATTTAAAAAAACATAAGGCTTATTCAATCGACTAATCTTCTTTCAGTCGGTAAAATAATTATAACGTTAGTGAATTGAAACCTTCCAACTTTCCATTTTGGAAATCCCCTTATTTTCACTAACGTTTTTGCTTTTCACTATCACCAACAGACAAAAAACGAAGTTTTATATCTTATTGTCTACAAAAGTTTAACTTCCAATCAATCTAATTGTTGTTCCTTTGCCCAATTGAGAAGTCCACCTTTGAGTAAAACTTTTATTTGACGTGGGGAAAGGTCATGTTTTCCTTCGATGTTTATATTTTTATTCTTTATGTTCAATTGAATCGTACTCTCTTCCATAATAGCCTCTCTTAAATTTGTAAATGACAGTATATCGCCTTTTTCAATTTTGTCATAATCATCGCTATTCACAAATGTTAATGGCAAGACCCCTACATTCACTAAGTTTTCCCAATGAATTCGGGCGAAGCTCTTGGCAATAACAATATTTAATCCTAAATACCTTGGTGTTAATGCAGCATGTTCCCTACTTGAACCTTGTCCATAATTAAAACCAGCAATTATGACATGACCTTTTTCTTTTTGAGTCATAGCCCGTGAATAATAAGTGTCATCAACTATTTCAAAAGCAAATTTACTAGATTCAGGTATATTACTTCGAAACGGAAGTACTTTTGATCCTCCTGCATGGATTTCATCTGTTGAAATATTATCCCCGAGCTTTAATAATGTTTCATTCTCAAATTGATCCCTTAACGATTTCATTTCTGGGATGGAAACAATATTAGGGCCTTTTTCCAATTTGACTTTTTTTGCCTCCTCAATGGGAAGTGGTACCTCTAATAAATTCGTATCAATTGTTGGATTTTCAACCGGTGTAAATTTGGGATATTTCATTGTCAAATTTCGTGGATCAGTAATTTTACCATAAATGGCTGAAGCTATGGCCGTTTCCGGGCTACAAAGAAACACAGCATCTTCTTTTGTACCTGAGCGTCCAGGGAAGTTTCTTGGAGTTGTTCGTAAACTATTTTTCCCTGTTGCGGGGGCTTGCCCCATCCCGATGCAACCATTACACCCTGCCTGATGTAATCGTGCACCTGCTTGTATGAAGCTGCCTATATGTCCTTCTTTTGCTAGATCTGCTAGCATTTGTCTGCTCGTTGGATTAATATCAAGCGATACATTATCAAATACTTTTTCCCCTTCTATAACCATCGCTGGTATGGAAAAATCCCGATATCCGGGATTTGCTGATGATCCGATATATGACTGATATATTTCCCTTCCTTCCACTTCTCTTACAGGGACTACATTATCTGGACTTGAAGGTAATGCAATAAGTGGTTCTAACTTTGATAAATCTATTTCCTCATGAAAATCATAAGTTGCATTTTCATCAGCTTTTAATTCAATCCAATCATACTCCCGTTGTTGTCTTTTTAAAAACAATTGCGTCTCTCCATCTGATGGAAATACGGTTGTTGTCGCACCAAGTTCTGCCCCCATATTAGCTATGACATGACGGTCCATCGCACTTAAACCCTTTAGACCTGGTCCATAATATTCTATAATTCTTCCCACCGCTCCTTTAACACTATGGCGTCTAAGCATTTCCAAAATGATGTCTTTTGCACTAACCCAGTCTGGCATCTTCCCTGACAATCGCACACCCCAAATATGTGGCATTTTCACATAAAATGGATGACCTGCCATAGCAATTGCCACACTGATAGCACCCGCTCCCATTGCAAGCATTCCTAATGACCCTGCTGCACAAGTATGACTATCTGTTCCCAGTAAAGTCTTTCCGGGTATTCCAAAACGTTGCATATGAACAGGGTGACTTACTCCTCCCCCAGCCCGACTAAAATATGAACCATATCGTTGGGAAGCACTATGTAAAAATATGTGATCATCGGGATTCTTGTTATCTTCTTGAGTCAGATTATGATCAATATATTGGGCTGAAACTTCAGTTTTTATTCGATCAAGGTTCATCGCTTCTAAATAAAGCATTGCATTTTGTCCGGAGGCATCCTGGGTTAATGATTGATCAATTTTTAAACCTATTTCTGATCCCGGTTCCATGATACCGGCAACAAGATGTTTTTTAATTAATTTTTGAGCGACGTTATATGACATTACAATCTCCCCTTTTATCTATTTCTATCAATCACACAGAGTTAAATGTGACAAAGGAATAGTTCGTTAACGCATTAAAATGATTCTCTTAAAAGCTCATTTTAGCGCTTTAACCTTTGATATTTTTAAGAACCGCTATACTTTGTTTCCAGTTTCTTATAATAATCGATATTTAGAATTTGATTTAATTCGTTAAATTGAAACATTTCATCTTGTAATTCATTTGTCGTCCCTTTATGTTTAATTTCTGAATATACCTTTTCTGCTGATTTTGCGACCATTCTTGTCACACTGTTTGGATATATGACTAGTTTAAAACCTATGTCCATTAATATCTCCGCAGGTAGTAATGGAGTTTTGCCACCTTCCACCATATTCGCAACAAGTGGACTATTTAGAGATTCTGCTATTTGAATCATTTCTGCTTGTGTTCTCGGCGCTTCAATAAAAATAATATCTGCCCCAGCATCGGCATATCCGTGAGCGCGTTCTATTGCCTCTTCTAGGCTGTCAGTCTCCCTAGCATCTGTACGAGCAATAATTTGAAAATTTTCGTCTGTCCTTGCATCGACTGCTGCCTTAATTTTCCCTTCCATTTCTTGAGCGGGAATTATTCTCTTATCAGACATATGGCCACATTTTTTCGGGAATTGCTGATCTTCCAATTGAATGGCGGCAACTCCAGCTTTTTCATAGTCTTTAATCGTTCTTCTTACATTAAGTGCATTGCCATATCCTGTATCACCATCTGCGATGACTGGTATATTCACCGTTTCACAAATATATGATGCCTTACTTACCATTTCACTTGCCGTAATAAATCCTAAGTCCGGGGCTCCCAAAGTAGTATATGACACACCAGCCCCTGTTAAGTATAAAGCATTAAAACCTACCTTTTCGGCGATAAGAGCAGTGAGGGAATCATAAACCCCAGGTGCCTTTATTATTCCATCCTGGGAAATTTGATTCTTCAGCTTTTTCCTAATGCTGGAATACATACGAATCGTCCTTTCCTTATGTTTAAGTCTGTATATTTGATCCATTATTGAAGTTTAACATACATAAAATGTGTTCTATTTGTTAAAAAATAACATAGTAAATAATCACTAACGTTGATAGTTTGAATTTTCTGTAAACATCATGTTTCTAAATGAATACACAAAGTCGCTTTAGATTCAACGACTAATACGCAATAATGACTTTTTGCTATTTGCTTTAAAACGTATCAGTACACGGGGACAGTACGTAATCAGTGCACGTTAAATATCGCTAATCTCATCGGCTTATATAAATCAAATCGATTGAGATGAGTCTAAGAGTTCCCTTTTGTACCATCGACTTCAACAATCAAAAATACATTCTTAGCACAATTTTGAGTTGTTTCAATGTAGATCATGTGATCTTGAATCACAGCTGAATTTTTTGATAATTCAAATGAGTAATTTGTTCTAGTCACATCATTTTTCTTTAGCCTTGAGACGAAGAAATAGGCTTCATCTGTAATTTATAGTCATTCGACCAAACCGTTTATAATAGATAAAACCACGGTCAAACATATACATGACTTCCTGATCATCACAAGCACTTTAAGGTGGTTATGATTATGCTTATCTGGCGTTGTCATGATTGCTTTGTCTGGATAAACGTTATCTTTGTCTATAAACACAAGTCGTAAATTGAGCTTAACGCCTGTCTTTGTTTGAACGTTGCCCATTTATAATAAGTGGGGTTGAGCGATAACGTTGTCGCATCAATGATTTTCAAAGTCATGAATTTTCATGCATTGATGGTGTCCGCATGAATTTAATGAACTAAGTTCAAGAAGATTGTCGCAAGAACGGATGGATCTAATTCATTATTTCTACGTGATAACTGCGAAGCATTAATGGAATGAAAACTATGTTTTTTTGAAAATAATCATCAAGTAATGCATCGTTTATGGCAAGCAGTCCCTCTGTTTCACATAATTGCGCAAAGAGCATCAGCTTAAGAAAAGCTTCGGCCTTTAGTTTCTTTTTATTCTTGTCTGAGAATATCCACCTGTTTAAAATTTTTTCTGATTGATAGGGGATATCCATTTATCAAACATGTCTTTAGTGTATTCTTGTCCATGATTGTTTTTCCTTTATAGTGAATTTGGACAGGAAACCATTAGTATATTCTTTGTTAAGAAATTTTTCTTAGATAAAAGGGTAATACAGAATATTTGAATATTATTTATTATTAGTATTAATTAATGTGTCATTGTCAAATAATATATTATTAAGTTAATCATAGACACTTGCAGATGTTTTCTATGAAATCAACAATGTGACAAATAACGAATATCTTTCACTGCTTTTTGCTTTTATAAAAAGTCTAAATGTATTTAGTACATAATCATTTTAGGAAATCTAGTTAGAAACACCTACAATTACTAAAGTATCTATCCTAACATGGATACTCACAAAACGGTCACCAATTCGGTGGCTTTTTGACCCATACATGAGACGTTGTTGATGGACAATTCTTTAATGACCAATAAGTCCACGGTACTGTTGTTTGCTCAGGAGTGACAGGTCACCTTAGTTGACTAGCCTTTCGATATGGTTCAAATTCCGTTGGACAAAGTTTAGTTGTTGTCGAACCGCTTTTTTCAATACCTTCTTTCTTGGGTTTCTTTGCTTAGCAACGGACAAGTAAGCCTTACGGGCTTCGCTTCGATACGTGCGTGGCTTCTTTTGTTGACCACGATATGGCACATGCAATGTATCAATGATATCTTCCAGTTTTTCACGTGCATGATTCAATAAACCAAGGTCTGTTGGATAAGCAATATCATCTGGAGCACAGTGGCATCAACGAGTAATTTCCCTTGATTTTTTTGGTAGTTCCGAATGGGTTGACGTATCTTGTTGATTGGATAAATTTTATGGTTTTGATCCACCCTCTTCATCATCGTCATCATTGTCATCTTGAGAGGTAGTTGTTTTAACATGGGATTCAACTAAATTCGTTGACTTGCTTGATGGCATCTACTCCGATTCGTTTACGAAAGTGCGTCAAGGAAGAGGCATGAAAAGGGGCCTCATCTTTAAAAGCAGGTAAACCAATAAAGTATTGCAGATATGGATTTTCTGTGATCTGTTCAACCGTTTCTTCACCTTGGTTTGTGTCACCTAGGCTGTTAGATACTTAACTGACTAAATTTGAATCATCGATTATTCGGGTTTAATTTACCGCCAAAAGGAAGAAAAATTCATCTGGAATGATTAATTGGTTTTTGTAATGTTCATACACTTTAGCGCCTACATGTGCAAGGGTTTTCCAACAATTTCTTCTATTATCTTTGCACATTATCTGCTTATTGAATCTCCAACATTGAAGATGGGGTTGCCCACTAAGGTATGTCTGCTTAACTAGAATACGAAAGTTAAAAATAACTTTCTAATCTTCTAATAAAAAATTAATAGCAATATCATTAAATTGATCTGCATATTCGATATGAGCACAGTGTCCACAATTATCAAACATTTCTAATTGTGAATATTTAAGCTGTTTATTTAATGTTTTTGCATAATCTGGATACTTCAATGTATCTTGTTTACCGGCAACGACTAGTACTGGACGCTCTATTATTGAATAATCAGGGATCCGGAGTTTTCCTTTTTTAGCTACCGGTGATTTTAGGCGTGCAGCACTTAAGGCTTCCCAATGTCCGGAAATAAAACTTGACTTATATCGTTTGTTAATATAATCACTAGTTTTAAACTGCTTATTATAGAAAATAGTATCATGTATTTTTTCCATATAATCAAAGCTACAATCATAATTATTCATTATTTCATGGGAATCAGGATTATTAGGCCCTCCACCACTAATCGTAATAATTTTTTTAATTGGCCATTGAGGGTCTTTTTGAGCAGCGACATTTAATATTAATCCTCCACCCAATGAATTACCTATGAATGATGCCTCCTTAATACATAAAACTTTTAAAAAGTTCTTAATATGATTGATTCTCATTAAGTTCATATTGTCAAAACTGAATAATTTATCAGTAAACCCATAACCTAACATATCAATTGCATATACACGAAAATATTGAGCAAGCGCATCGATATTATACTCCCAACTATTTCTAGCGTTTGCACCATATTCACCACTGTGTAACATTATAACAGGATAACCACTACCTGCTTCCAAGTAATGGGTTTTAATGTTATTAACCATAATATATCGACTATAGAACATTTCTTAATCTCCCTTCCGTATAATTTCTATGATTTTATAATTTTCTTACCAGATACATTGGATGAATTCGTTTCGTGTTAAAGTTTATTTCGATCATTCTCCAAATTGACCCTTTATTTCTCACACTGGACACCTCTGTTTACATCTACCTATTGATGACCTTGAAGCATTATTTCTTGAGTAGTGTTTGTCAATTAGATTACTAGGTCGATAGTGGTGTCATTATAAACCCTTCATACCGTTTCCTAACAACTTCATCAAACTTATTTTTATAGCTTGGATAATCTCCTAAATACAATAAATAGTTCCTAGGTTTGCCTTCGACATTTGTTCCAAAATACCAGCTATCTACTTTTGTTCGGATTGACTGGTCATTTGTATCCTTAATAAAATTAGTCCATTTATCTTCAGCTTCGACAGTTGTCTCAAAGGTTTCGAAACCATTATTTTCAAGATATTCAATAAATTTGAAAACCCATTCAACATGTAATTCAATTCCTCTAACACAGTTGAATGTTACTGAACTATGGGGACCGAAAAGTGTAAACATATTTGGAAATTTTGAATTCGCAACTCCTAAGTTTGTTTTAAAGTTTTTTAACCCACTCCATTTATCCTTTAACGTCAAACCACTTCTACCTCTAATGTCCATTTTCAATAATCCCCCTGTCGCGGCATCAAAACCCGTTGCAAAAACAATGATATCGAGTTCATGTTCAGCATTCTTTGTCCTCAATCCCCTTGGAGTTATTTCAACAATAGGTGAGTCCCTTAAATCAACCAAAGAAACATTGTTTCGGTTGAAAGTCTCATAATATCCTTCGCCAAAGACACGCCTTCTAGCGCCCACGGGTTCGTAAGGAAGTAATTTTTTAGCAATTTCAGAATCTTTAACTATTTCTCTAATTTTTGATCGTATAAAGCATGCTACTTCTTCATTAACAGAATCGTTTGTTAAAACATCATCATATGCTTGGGTGATTGCTGGATCGTTAAGCCCACTGGAACGCCATAATTTTTCATATTGTTTTTGACGTTCTTCTACTGTGTCATTAAATGCCGGATACGGCTTTTTCTTCGTATTGTCAACTAGGGAACCTGACCATGACCTTTCCAGTTGATGTCGTAAATCCATAACATCTTTTTTCAACTCTTGAACATATTCATGCTCGGGTGAAGTATTATTTTTAGGAAAAACCCACTGTGGCGTTCGTTGAAAAACAGTTAACTCCTCTGCTTCTTCTGCAATTATCGGAATAGCTTGAGCACCACTAGATCCAGTACCAATCACGCCAACTCGTTTTCCATTGAAATCCACATCTTCATATGGCCAATTGCCAGTATGATACAGTTCCCCTTTAAAATCCTTCAAACCTTTTATATTTGGTAAATGAGTTTTAGAGCCCATTGGACCAAGTGCAGTTAAAAAGTATTTCGCAAGAACAACCTCACCATCATTGGTTTGGATTCGCCATCTATTAATTTCTTCATCAAAATGTGCGGAAACAATTCTCGTATTGAATTGAATGTTAGGCCAAAGATTCAATTTATCCGCAACAAAATTTAAATACTTAAGAATCTCTTCCTGACCCGCATATTTTGAGGACCAAGTCCATTCTTTATAAATTTCTTCTGAAAATGTATAACAATAATACAATGTAGAAACATCACATCCTGCACCTGGGTAACGATTCCAATACCAGGTGCCTCCAACACTACTCCCTGCCTCATATGCACGTGTAACATAGCCATTCTTACTCAAAATATGAAGCATGTACATTCCACAAAATCCGGCACCTACGACAACGGCGTCAAGTTCTTTTTGATTAATTTCCATCTCTTAATTTCACCCCATTTAATATAATATAGAAACTCTTTCGATAATAACATTCCATAACTACATACCTTCATTTGTTAAGATATAATCCTTTCCGCTGCGTTTTTCACTAGAAAGGCTATTCATGACTTTGTGCGTTTTTTAATTTCCTTTATAGTCTTTCAATAATGATCGTCGTATCAAAACTATTTACTACTGTTCCATTTTTACAATAACCGTTACCTCTAATATACAAATATAAACCCTCTTCCCGAACCCTGCTCTCATTTGCATGATTATTACCGGCGCCACTAGCTTTCATTAAATGATGAAGCGCTACAAATTCATATTCAACAGAGTCTAAAGGTCGTAATCCATTAATTGTCTCTTAAATTACTACCACTATTTTCATTGTTTGCAACTTGCATTTCTGATAACGTTCACTTTAACAAGTTTGCAAACTAACCCTCAAATTTTATTAGTTAAATCTACAACAAATCATTTAATCTACCAAACCACAATCTCATTATTAACTATTTGATTTATTCCAATCTAATCTTCTATTGTTTTTGGAAAAACACGAACTACTTGGTGATAATTTAGTTAGGAATGGAAACTGCTATTGACAGTCTTAAGCTACTTGGTCAGTCCCTGTATTATCGCGCCCAAGGTTTTCAGGTATGTGATCATCTCCGTTTTTATTTCCAACCCTATTGCCATTCTACTATCTACGATGGAACCGTCATAAATGGCGTAATCCTTCGTATTTAGAACTATAATTTGATAATTCTGTTCAAATACAAAATATAGACAAATCTAATCCTGAATGGAATTATTTTGAAAATAGGTTGGGTATAAGCATAGTTAATGTTGGGAAGTATGCTATAAGTAAAACAACAGCTATCATCACAGCGATATATGGCAGGATGCCTTTTATCAATCTATTAACTGGTACTTTTGTAATCGCTGTAACGACAAACAAAGTCATACCAACAGGGGGGGTGATTACACCAACTGCCAAATTTAAACAAAATAGAACTCCAAAATGTACGGGATCAAGTCCAATTTCTACAGCCACTGGTAAAAGTAGAGGACCAAAAATTAAGATCGATGGCAGAGGATCCATGAAACAACCAATAATTAGTAATAGAACATTAATCATTAGTAAAATAATTATCGGGTTGTTTGAAATAGATAAGAACGTATCAGTCAAAAGTTCACCAATGCCTTGCATAGACAATAGCCAGGAAAAATAATTTGCAGTTGCAGCAATGATTAAAATTATGGATGTGAGGTTTGCAGCCTTAAATATTATATCAGGAAGATGCTTCCATCCAATTTCCCTATATATATACATTCCTATTATTAATGCTATAAAACATGCCGCCGCACCAGCTTCAGTAGCTGTAAAAACACCACTAAAAATACCTCCTAATATAAGAGCAGGGAGCATTAAGGGTAATAAAGCCTTTAATAAGCTCTTTAACATGATTTTTGCCCCAGCCCTTTCTTTAGACGGATTTTGTTTTACTCTAGCCCCTATATAAGCGACAATAAAAAATGAGAGTAATAAAATAATTCCCGGTAAAATTCCTCCTAGGAATAAAGCAGAAACAGAGACTCCTGTAACTGATCCAAAAAGTATAAAGCCCAGACTTGGGGGAATAATCGGTCCCACTGTTGAAGATGCAGTTGATACACTTGCTGCGTATTCATCATCGTAACCTTCTTTAATCATTTCAGGAACTATTGATCTGCTTGTAATAGCCGCCACGGCATTTGAAGATCCAATAATTGCTGCCAAAAAGCCGCTAGCAGCAATAGTAACATAAGCTAATCCTCCTTTAAAATGACCAAGGATAGATTGGGAAAATCTAATCAATCGAGATGTGATTCCACTACTATTCATTATTTCTCCAAGAAATATATAGAATGGAATAGCTAGTAAAACAGAACTGTTTAATCCTGCAAACATTCTTTGCGGTAAATTTGACATTAGTGAGAATTCACCAGTTAATAATACATAAGAAACTGAAGCAAGCCCTAACGATACAACAATTGGCACACCAATAATAACCGTTATTAAAAATATAATTATCATTATTAATAACTCCATAAAATCACCACCATTTTCAGAATTGTAAAGGAATCCTACTTCATACGCAACATACACCAAAAAAAACAACTCCAGTACCCTTCTTTGTATTTCGGGTATGGTTGCGCCTTCATTTTGGTCTTAACAATTTTATCATTTTAATTGCAGAGTAAACATTCAATAGTAATGAGTTCACTAATATTAATGAATATGGTATGAACATTGGAACTTGCAAACTTGGTGAAACTTGACTAAATACCCTATCGCTGAAAATGTATTGTATTGCATAAAAAGATACAATAAGAAAAAATATAAAAGTTAGAAGTTCTATTATGAATTTAAGTATCCTTAGTGAATTACCAACTAGTAGATTTTCTAATCTATCTATAGCAATAAATTCATTATTTCTATATGCAACGGTGGCTCCTATCAAAGATGCACAAATAAATAAAAATCGACTTAACTCGTCTGTCCAAAAGAATGAAAAATTAAATACACTTCTCGTTAGTATTTGAAAAGCGATGATTATAAACATTGCCGAAAATGTAATAATGGTAATTAATTTCGCAAACCGGTTAATTAGTTCCATAATAAGTATCATTCCTTTCGCTATGCTCAAGGCACAAAAATGTAATGAAAGTAATTCTTTCTTTCCATTTTCAAATAACTGCTATGATAAAACTTGAGCACTCCTCCTGCTAAGAATGCCCTCCATTAGAGCATATGAGTGTATTAATTAAACACAACAATATTCTGGAACGAGTGTAGTGAAAAAAAATGAATATAAGTATAGACAGTTTAATAAGTGGTATAGTATAAAAAACTTACAATGACCTTTTATTTACAATGATATATCTTAAAGGCTACTAGTATCTATGTTGTGCCCACAACTAGTTTATCAAACACATTCTCGAGAATTGACCTTCAATAAAAACTTCCCAATGGGAACCAAAAAGAAGAAAACACGAACCGAATTACAAATTTGTTTAGGACTATTTTTAACTACAAATGATTAGCGTGATGTCTTCGTCCTAAGATTCCATCGAGTATTTAATGAATTATATTCAAGTGCTATAGCACTCAGCTAGTGGGATTAATTATTAATATAGTAAAGCAGAACTGCTTTTCAACATGTTTAACCCTACTATCTTAGCCCCCCAGGCATAGCCTGGGGCATTTTGCTTTGATTTACTTATTTGATTCAATATCATTTACAGCTTCAATTACTCTCTTTATATACGGATCATCTTCCGCTTTTTGTTTATAAAAAGGTTTCATCTTCTCCTTGAAAGATTCTATATTAACATCCTCTATAACATTAACCTCCTCTTTTAACATTTTTAAAATCTCTTCCTCTATATCCGGCAGCCCTTCTTCAACCATAAATTTCTGTGTACTTTCTCCCGCATCTAGTATTTGGCTTCTTTGATCATCCGATAAATTATTAAATGTTTCAAGGTTCATGATAATTAACATTGGCCATGCATAAGAATGTGTCAAAGATATACTGTCAACTACCTCGTAAAAGTTATTAGTCCACCAAGTTGCAAGAGGTTGGTCCATTCCATCAATTACTCCTGTATCAAGAGCAGTATAAACCTCAGCTAAAGGTGTAGGTGTTACATCCATCCCCATATATGCCAAAGCTTCGTTCATTATCGGACTTTCAGGGCCACGCATTTTTCTTCCTTCAAAATCAGCCAAAGTTTTTATTGGTTCACCTTTAACACCATAATGTTTCATACCTGATGGTGCAAGCGCGAATCCCTTTACACCAAATTCTTCTAGATTTTCAATCCCTTCCAGTATAACTTCACTATTATACATTTTATATTCAACATCTGTATCTGTTATCAAAAAAGGTAATGTTAGACCACTAAGATCTGATGTAAAAGAGTCTAAAGACGCAACAGCTATATGTGCCATATCTAGTGTACCATCTGCAACACTTTCAAACATTTGAATTCCATTACCTAATTGACCGTCAGGAATTTCCTTTATTTGTATTATTCCATCTGAGTTTTTCTGAACCTGATCTATAAAGTAATCAACTATTACATGACCGGGACTCAAATCACCTACTGGCATAAGTGCACCTAAACGAAATTCAACTTTTTCATTTCCTTGACTATCTTCATCAATCGTATCTTTAACTCCTGAACTTTCTTGACCCCCACTACAGGCAACTAAAATTACAATTAATACAAATCCCATAAAAAACAATACTTTTTTCATCATTACACCTCTCCTAATTTTTAAAATAACTTCTTAAACAGAACAGTTTATCATCCTTTTAACAGTCTTTTTGTAGAGTTTGTAGAAAAATTATTCAGTTTACTACCCACATATTTTAAGTTACTTTCCTTATTTGTTGGTATACCAAGCCCTTTTCTGGGAAGTCCTAGCACAAGGACTCACGTGTTCACTCTTTATTATTCTCCCCATTCATCTAATATTTCTTTTGATAAGCATGTTACACCAAAATATTGACTAATGAGTTTTAAAGAGAAACTATGTTCTTCATTTGTAAAGGCTGCCGTAGTATCAGTGGGTACAATAACTTGATAGTCTCGCATAAATGCTTCTCTCGCAGTTGTGTCAACACATACACTAGTACTTACTCCCGTAATAATTAGATTTTTAATATTTAATGTACTAAGAGCTGAATCCAAAGGAGTATTAAAGAAAGCATTATAGCGATGTTTCTCAATTACAATATCCTTTTCTTCTGGAACAACTCCATAAAATTCAGTTCCCCATGTATAAGGTTTGCAAGTAGCTTCCCCTGTTTTATTACTCCTTGACGTCCATACCTCCGAGTTAGTATATTCATGATGAATTGTTTTCACATAAATTATAGGAACTTTATACTCTTTGGCGCTGTTAATGAAATTTTGTAAACACGGAATTATCTTTCTGAAAAGAGTTACATCTTTACCTTTTTTTACAAGAGCTCCTTCTTCATGACAAAAATCATTTTGCATATCGATAACAATTACCGCGGTTTTAGATCTTGTCAATCTACCACTTAAAAACAAATAAATTACCTCCTTTTTAATAGCGTATTTTCGGAAGAGATTCTTCATGATCCAAGACATCGATTCTTATAAATCTTATCTAAGTTTTCCGCATTTCCATTTGATCTAATCTACCTACTATAGATCATAACGATTATATGAATAGGTAGGATTTTATGATCAAAAACAAGAACTAAATAAACATTCAGATTAATGAACACTATTTCCTTTCGGGAAACAATATAAAAGGTTTACCCAATACTGTGTATAGAACCAAATCGTTGCATTTCTCAGTTGTATTCTTAAACTATATCTTCCGTAATATCCATTATCTGTCTGTTTTCTAAAATTGTTTGCTAGTTATCACTCCCCTTTGGATAAATTTGATGTAGGCTACTAGGTATTCTCCGTGTGAAACATAACCGCGAAGAATGACGCAAATGTTACGCTCTTCGCTACTATCGCTGTACACTTCTAATCTCAATCAGCAAAAAATTTGATTACTATCTAGAAGACTCAATGGACGAAGTTCCTGTTATTGGAATATTCGTACATATATCATAAGCATGCGTAAACATGTAGATGCTTGGGGAGAAAGGAAACTTAAATCATATTAAAAGCCTTAAAGTAAATATTACGTTTTTATAGAGATGTTCACCAACAGGCTATGTTTATTACAATTTCTAAACAAGGTCCCCACTATTAAAATATTTAGTAATTGCTTAATAGACTTCCATATCCATATATTTTATCTTTAATACCTTCTGAACGAAGAACATGCCAAACTGAAGCTGAGTTAATTGTAATTATAGGTTTGTTTAACCAACGTTCTGCTTCATGTCCAAGTTTAACCATTGATAAATTTGTTCCAAGTTGGAGGATTACATCAATTTCAGGTTCATCTATTTCCAAAATTGCATTCTGAAGTTCATTTTCGGATACATGTGCTATAGAGGTCGCCGTTGGACATTTCAATCCTTTTATTTGCACTACATCATAGCCCCATTCATTAAAAAATCGACGAACCTCTTGATCTCCTGCTGGTTGGTATGGCGTTAAAATGCCTAAACGTTTTACATTAAGTTGTTCTAATGCGTTAATGCAAGCATTAGCTGGTAGGTACACTTTAAGCCCAGTCATTTCTGTAAATCTTTTTTCAAGTTCTTGATTCCTTTTTTTCCCCCCTCGAAAAGTTTCAAGTGACATTCCCATAAGAAGAACATCGGGTTCGCATGTCAATACATTCTTAATCGCATCTTCTATTGAGTTATTTATTTGCTTAGAAATATTATCTCCTGTATTGACATCAATTGTTTGATCTCCAATATAAACTCTTCCCATATGAAATGTAACTCCCCGTGGACTCATACTATAATAATCTGGTTCTACAATTGTATTGGTTGAAGGTGCCAACACCCCCACTTTTAACCTGTATCCAAGAGCATCAACCATTTTAATTCCTCCCTCTGCAATTTAGATTTACCTTAAAATAATAACCTCCAAAATAATATCCTTCTTTCATTTGTTCAATCTAATGTTTCATAAATAAGTATGGTATGTTTTATTCTATTAGGTAACCTTCATATAATTTCTAATACTTTGTATGTCAGTATTCATTAAATTAAAACTTTCAATCATAGATGTTCTCATCAAGTAACTTTTTGTTAATTCATTACTTGCTAACGTTTTCCTAAGATTTTCTTTTTGTTTTTCATAATCACCTATTTGATTAGCTTCTTTTTCGTTTTTGATAGTATGTTTTTGAATAATTTCTCTAGTAATTAACTGACGTTTTGTGTCGAATTCTTCTAAAATATCAAGGTCACCCTCACCATTAATAACTTTAACTAAATCCTTAATTAAAAAATACGCATCATGTATACCACTATTCATTCCCATTCCACCTAATGTAGTATTTAAATGTGCAGCATCCCCAATAATAGCTACTCTTCCATCAATAAAATACTTTGCTACTCTTTGGTGGACTCTATGAGGCGCCCAATGATAAACATTAAAAGATTCTTTAGTTTTAGTAAATTCTCTTATTTTGTTTTGTATGAATTCATCATCCAAATCCTCCCTATTTACATTAAGTCCTAAAGGAAGTGAGAATTTCCAAAAATCCGGATTTCGAATTGAGGCTATCCATTCTTTTGGGTCATAGAAGTAACTGACGGAAGATATTCCAGAGTAATAACTTGAAAAGTCATTGGTAGTACAAATAAGTAAATGATTTTGAGAGTTCGATCCCTTTTCGAAAGGAATATCCATCTTTTGTCTAACAATGCTCGATGCTCCATCGGCTCCAATCAAAAATTTACAAGATAATTCCTCTACCCCTTTTGGCGTTTCAATATATAACACAACTGAATCTTCTGGAACTTTTAAATCAACTAACTTTGAGTTAAAGTATATCTTTGCCTTATCGGTGTTCGTTAGATATTCATAAAATATTTTCATTAGTCGATATTGTTCAATTTGAAACCTAAAAGGGTAATTTGTTTCACCTTTAAGAACATCTAATTTAAATTCCACAATTAATTCACTGGTTGAACGATCCCAATATTGAAGGGAATCAACCTCTAAACTTAAGTTTCTTACCTTATCAATGATTCCCCACTCATCAAACACTTCTAAGGTAGGTGGATGAATCGTCGATGCTTTTGGTTGTTCGGCAAATTGAGTTTCTGCCTCTATAACTTTAACCGAAACTCCTTTGTTCACCAGCCCTATCGCTGCAGCAAGTCCTACTGGACCTGCGCCTACGATGATGACCTCTTCCATAAAAACACTCTCCCCAAGACACATTATGTTTATCTTCTTTTAATTGACTCATCTAGTTCCCAGTTAAAATTTATCTGTCGTTCCAACTAACCTTTTACTATCCTTTAACTTTTATAAATTATACATCCCTCTCCAATAAAAGAAGATCAACCTTTTTCTCCAATCTCTCCAGCTACAAATGAAATGTTTTTGATTTGGCTATTAATAAATAATACAGTTAGCAAGTCCATACTTATTCAAGCATCCGGTTCCTCGCCACCTTATCATTTGTTACTACACCTATCTTCCATATACTAAGAGGTTATTTATTCAAGCTTTCCTTCTAATAAACTTACCCCTGCCATTTTCTTTTATCGTTTTACCGTCCTTCACAATCACCTCCCCGCGATTAACTGTGTAAACTGGCCATCCACTTGCTTCGATTCCTTCATAGACTGTATAATCAGATGCTGATTCCATTTGTCCCGGTGTAATAAGTTTTGATTCATGAAGATCTACAATCGCAAAATCAGCATCAGCCCCAATTTCAATTCGACCTTTTGAGTCTAAATTAAATGATTCAGCAACTTGATAAGAGGTAATATCTGCAATTCTTTCTAACGGTATGCCTCTCTTTAAATGTCCTTCGGTA